>NZ_CEXZKX010000006.1:244923-247917 GCF_982776155.1 Robiginitalea sp. | reverse complement strand
CCGGAAACCCCTCCCGGCGGATGGCCCTTCCCCCCGGAATCCACCAAACATGGACTCGAAAAAATCCGAAAAATCGTTGGGGTCGCCCCCGCTGTAGGTATAGCCCCCAAAAGGGTCTCCCCCAAACGGTTCGCCGCTTTGCGGGCCGCTCCGGCTCCCCCTCGCCTTCCGGGCCTTTTCAAACTCCTCGGCGTGCTGCCAGTCCTTGCCGTACTTATCGTATTTCTTGCGTTTCTCAGGATCGCTGAGGACTTCGTGCGCCTCGTTGACTTGTTTGAATTTGATCTCGGAACCGGCATCGTCGGGGTTCAGGTCCGGGTGGTATTTCCGGGCGAGTTTCCGGTAGGCCTTTTTGATCTCGCTTTCGCTGGCCTTCTTGTCCACCCCGAGGACTTTGTAGTAATCGATGAATTCCATGAATGCTTTCAGCCTGTTTGGAATAATTATACAAAAAATTCACTTGATCTTCACAGCTCCCCAAGCATGTTGTAGATGGCGTATTGTGAGCGGACCAGCGGCTCCCCGGGCTTGGGGGGCCGATAGGGGTTTTTGCCGTCGGCATCCTGGATACGCGCCTTGACGTTATCGGCGAGCTGGATTTCCAGTACCCGGTTCAATTCTTCGAATACCCCGGTGGAATGGACTGGCACGAGGACTTCCACGCGACGGTCCAGGTTGCGGGTCATCCAATCCGCACTCCCCATATAGAGCCTGGGGTTGCCGCCATTTTCGAAGCGATATATCCGCCCGTGTTCCAGAAACCGATCCACCACGCTCGTCACGAAGATCTGGTCACTCAGCCCCGGCACCCCGGGCAACAAGCAGCAAAACCCCCGGACGAGCAATCGAACCGGCACGCCGGCTGCGCTGGCCTCGTACAACAGGTCAATCATCCCGCGATCCTCCAGGCTGTTCATTTTTGCCGTGATGCCGGCTGGCAGTCCATCGGCGGCATTCCGGATCTCCCGACGGACCATTTCGGTAAATTTCGCCCGGGTATTGAAGGGGGAAACCAACAATTTTTTCAGGACGGGCTCCCGCCGGGTATCCTTGAGGAAATTAAAAACGGCCTCCAGGTCGGATGTCAGGTCTTCCCGGGCTGTCAACAGGGCGTGGTCCGCATAGATCCTGGCAGTTTTCTCATTGAAATTCCCGGTGCCGAAATAGCCATACCTGCGGTGGGAACCATTCGATTCCCGTGAAATCAGCAATACCTTGGAGTGCACCTTGAGGTTGGGAAAACTATATATTACCCGGGCCCCGTGCTTTTCAAAGGCCTTTCCCCACTCCAGGTTGTTCTCCTCGTCAAACCGGGCCTTGGCCTCCACAAAAATGCTGACCGCCACGCCGCGTCGGGTGGCCTCAATCAAGGCCCTGGCCAACCGGGATTCCGAAGCGATGCGGTAGAGCGAAATATCGATACTGCGCACCCGGGGGTCTGCCGCGGCCTGCTCCACCCAGCTGATTATCTGTCCAAAGTCCTGGTAGGGGAAGTGGATCAGCACATCTTCCCGGTCTAGTACTTCAAACAGGTTGCTGCCCGGAGCAAACTGCGGGTGCCGCAATGGGGGCATTGGCCTGTACTCCAGGGAATCCCCGGCCGGGTTCGGGAAATTCATGAAATCACTGAAATTGTGGTATTGGCCCCCGGGAACCAGATCGAGCCGGCCCAGGCCCAGGTCCCGGCGGAGCGACTTCACGAGTATATCCGGCATGCGCGCGTCATAAAGCAATCGGGTAGGCTGACCCCGGGATCGTTTTTTCAGGGACCGTTGGATTTCCTCCACCAGGGATTGCTCCACCCCATCTTCATCCAGGTACAATTCGGCATCCCGGGATATTTTTATGCTGTATATCCCATCGGGATCAGCTTCCAGGCCGGATAGCCCGGATAATACAAGTTTTAACAGGTCTTCCAGGATTTGGAAGCGATATACGCCTGAGCCCGGCAGCGGCACAAAGCGTTTGGGAAACGCTGTGGTAGCAGGGAAATAGAGCCACTGAGCCGAATCCGGGTCGCGCAGGACCAGGTAGGAATCGCCATCCCCGAGGAAAGGCTTCCCGCCCGACGGACTGAGTTTCATATGGAAATCGCCGGCGATCTCCTCCCAAAAGAATTGCCCCGCCCATTCCCGGTCCCCGGGCGAAAGCTCGCGGTGGTCCACCAGGTAAACATCACGCTCCTCCAGGGCCGGTAGAATTGACTCCCGGTAGATCCTCCCGAACGCCTCCTGTTGGCGGTGCACCTCGGAAAGGATAGCCTTCAGGGTTTTGTTGGGGCGCATGGAAAGTCGTTTGCGCAGGTGTTTATCCACTTGCTTCAGCTGGCGCAACTTGGAGACGCGGACACGAAAGAATTCGTCGAGGTTGGACGAAAAAATAGCCAGGAACCGCAGCCTCTCAAATACGGGTACATCCGGGTCTTCCGCTTCCTGTAATACGCGCTCGTTAAACCGCAACCAGTCGATATCCCGATGGCGGTACCGGGATTGCTGTTTTTCCGGGGTAGGGTGTTTTTCCATAATGCGCCTGAGGCAACCTGCCGCCTGGCAGTTTCCCTGTTTTAATTAATAATTAGGGGTGGCAAGTGATTATCGCAGGTGAAATTACCAAATAACCCGGTTCCCCCTGAATCGAAAAGCACTGTTTTTGGCAACCAAAAGGCCGAACCCGCCAACTTTCGCAGAATTCCTTTAAAAAGGTTTGGCAAGGAGGGAAAAAGGGGGTTATATTTGTGCCGCTTATTCCAGGCCACGTGGCGGAATTGGTAGACGCGCTACCTTGAGGGGGTAGTGTCCTCTGGACGTGCTGGTTCGACTCCAGTCGTGGTCACTTAAAGCGCGAACCCCGCTCTCGAAAGAGAGTGGGGTTTTGTTTTTTTCAGAAACCGTCAAGAGCTCGCTCTTGTAAGGGGTCTGGAAAAAACAAAAACCCAGCTGGCATAGCCAGCGGGGGGTGAGGATTTTCAGGCGGGAGCGCATTCTGGAGCACCGA
>NZ_CEXZKX010000006.1:0-244823 GCF_982776155.1 Robiginitalea sp. | reverse complement strand
GCGCAGCGAAGGTACCCCAGTGGGGGGCTGCAGAGCGCAGCGAAGGTACCCCAGTGGGGGGCTGCAGAGCGCAGCGAAGGTACCCCAGTCGATCCGAATGATATTCGCATTTCGCCCGATTCCTTACCTTAGGCCCTTGAATCCGAAATGCCAATGGGAAAACAAATCGTCGTTATCGGCGGGGGTATTATGGGCCTGTGCAGCGCCTACTACCTGTACCGCGACGGCCATGAGGTCACTGTAATCGATCAATCCGGCATGGATGCCGGGGCGTCGTATGTAAATGCCGGGTTCCTGACACCCAGCCACATCGTGCCGCTGGCAGCCCCCGGGATGATCCGCAAAGGCCTGATGTGGATGTTTAACAGCAGCAGTCCCTTCTACATGAAACCCCGGTGGGACCCGGAGTTCTTCAGGTGGGCCTGGTACTTTTACCGGTCGGCTACCCCGGGCCGGGTGGCCCGGGCGATGCCCCTGATTGCGGAGATCAACGTCCTCAGCCGGGAACTCTATCAGGAACTCCGCAACAGCGGCGACCTGGGGGACTTCCAACTGGAACGCTCGGGCCTGTTGATGCTTTACAAAACGCTGGCAGCCGCCCATTCGGAACGCCGGGTAATGGACCGCGCCAAAGATCTCGGTTTGGAAGCCGACGCGCTTACGCGAAAAGAACTGGACGCCCTGCAACCCGGACTGAGCCCGGATATTGAAGGTGCCATCCATTACCTGTGCGACGGCCACACCACGCCCGTGGAAATTATGCCAAAACTGAAGGCTTTCCTGGAAAAATCCGGGGTGCGCCTGGTACCGGGAACACCTGCGGATGGATTCACGACAAAATCCGATCAAATCCTCTCTGTCACTTCGGGCCAACGGGAATTTCCGGCGGACGAAGTGGTCCTGGCCGCAGGCTCCTGGAGCCCGGAACTCGCCTCCCGCCTGGATCTGAATCTCTCCCTCCAGGCCGGGAAAGGCTACCGGATAGACCTGCATCGGGAAACCCCGGTGCGCTACCCGGCAGTCCTGATGGAATCCAAGGTAGCCGTAACACCGATGCGCGGTTTTACGCGTCTGGCCGGAACCATGGAATTCTCGGGCATCAACCACGATATCCGGCCCAACCGGGTGGCCGCTATAGCCCAGTCTGCCGCTGCCTATTACCCGGAACTTCGGGTCACTGATGAAGAGATGCAACAAGCTGCCTGCGGGCTCCGGCCGGTAACCCCGGATGGCATGCCCTACATCGGCAGGACTTCCCGTTGGAAAAACCTCTCCCTTGCCACCGGACACGCCATGATGGGATGGAGCCTCGGACCGGTCACCGGGAAACTGATCGCCGAGGTGATATCGGGCAAAAGCCCCTCCCTGTCCCTGGAATCCTTCAGTCCGGACCGCCGATTTTCATAAAGTGTTGAACCTTTAAAAAGTATTGCCAGCGCCGGAAACAACCGATTTTATCGATATTTTAACGCCCGGGGTGTACAGCGTATCCCTAATTTTAATACTTTTGTTTAAGTTTCTTTTAAAATAAATGAACAGCGTTAAGCAATCTTTCGGCATCCGGGACCTTGAAAACCTCAGCGGGATCAAGGCGCATACTATTCGCATTTGGGAAAAGCGTTACAACCTGCTGGAACCCGAGCGGACGGCAACCAATATCCGTACGTACAGCCTTTCGAGCCTCCAAAAACTCCTGAACGTTACCCTGCTGTACAACAACGGCCTTAAGATTTCGAAGATTGCAGAAATCCCCGAGGAGGAAATCCCGCAGCATGTTCGGGAACTGGTAGCCGAGAAGAGTGTCAAGAGCCATGCGATCAATGCGTTTAAACTCGCGATGATCAATTTTGACCTCTCCATGTTCCAACGGACCTACGCGAGCCTGTCGGCGGAAAAGTCGTTCCGGGAAATTTTCTGGGAGGTCTTCCTGCCGTTGCTGGACGAACTCGGGCTGCTCTGGCAAACCGATACGATCTCACCTGCCCACGAACATTTCATCACGCACCTGATCAAACAGAAAATCTATACCTGTACGGAAAAGCTGCACACCATAGAACCCACCCGCAGGGATAAGACGTTCATCCTCTACCTCCCCGAAAATGAAATCCATGAAATCGGTTTGCTGTTCCTCAATTACGAATTGCTGATGCACGGCTACCGGACGGTTTACCTGGGCCCGACCATTCCGATGGAAAACTTGTCGGACCTGAAGGGTTATGTGGAGCACCCGGTATATATATCCTACTTCACGGTCCTGCCGGCCCTGGAGGACATCCCCGATTATTTGGAAACATTCAGGGAGGCGCACCTCATGATAAACGGCAGCGAATTATGGATTCTGGGGCGGCAGGTACAGGATCTGGAAAAAAGCCAGTTGCCGAAAGGCGTCCGCGCTTTTAATTCCATCGAAGAACTGCTGACGGGGGTATAAACAAAAGGCGAGTATACGCACATGCACCAAAAAATTGCTGTTATCGGATCGGGCTTTTCGTCCCTTTCGGCCGCCTGTTATCTGGCCAAAAGCGGATACAGCGTGCATGTTTACGAAAAAAACGAACAATTGGGAGGCCGCGCCTCCCGGTTGGAACGCGACGGGTTCACTTTCGATATGGGGCCCAGCTGGTACTGGATGCCGGATATCTTTGAAAAGTTTTTCGGCGACTTCGATAAATCGCCGGAGGAGTATTATCAACTGGACCGGCTCGATCCGGCCTACCAGGTTTTTTTCGCGGATGAAACCGTCACCATCGGCGGGGCGCTCGATCAGATATGCCTGGAATTCGAACGCATTGAACCCGGCAGTTCGAAACCCCTTAAAAAATTCATTCAAAAGGCACAATCGAACTACGATATCGCCATCAACCAGATGGTCTACAAACCGGGCGTTTCCCCCCTGGAACTCGTAACGACCCAAACCGTTCGCCATATCGGCCAGTTCTTCAGTACAATCAGCCGGGAGGTACGGCGGGAATTCAAAAACCCGAAACTCGTATCCATCCTGGAATTCCCCGTATTGTTCCTGGGTGCCAAACCCTCGGTGACCCCGGCATTTTACAGCTTTATGAATTTTGCGGATTTCGGTCTGGGGACCTGGCATCCCAGGGGGGGAATGTACCGGGTGGTCCAGGCCATGGTGGAACTCGCGGAATCCCTGGGGGTGGAGTTTCACTTAAACGCCCCGGTAGATGGTATCCTGCTGCAAAACGGCCAGGCAACCGGCATTACCGTCAATGGAAAGGAGGTCCGGGCGGACGGCGTGCTGAGCGGGGCGGATTACCACCATACGGAACAATTGTTGCCCAAATCCCATCGTCAATACACCGAATCCTGGTGGGACAAACGGGTGTTCGCACCTTCCGCACTGCTATTCTATATCGGATTTGATTCCAAATTAAAGGGGGTGCAACACCACAACCTGTTTTTCGATACGGATTTCGGGCAGCATGCACGGGAAATTTACGACGACCCCAGGTGGCCGGAATCCCCGTTGTTCTATGCCAATTTTCCCTCGGTAACAGACCCCGGCATGGCCCCGGATGGAAAAGAGACCGGGTTTTTCCTGGTTCCCCTGGCCCCCGGACTTGAAGACACCCCCGCATTGCGCGAGGAGTATGCGGATCGGATCCTCAATCGTTTTGAGCGCCTCACCGGCCAGGAGGTGAGAAATAACATTATATTTAGAGAAAGCTTCTGCGTGTCGGATTTTGCCAGCCGGTATAATTCCTACAAGGGGAATGCATATGGGATGGCCAATACGCTGCGACAAACGGCGTTCCTCAGACCCCGCCTGAAAAGTAGCAGGGTCGGGAATCTGTATTTCTCCGGGCAGCTTACGGTTCCGGGACCCGGTGTTCCGCCCGCCCTGATCTCCGGAAAACTAGTTTCCGAAATGATTGTCAAACACAACAGGTAACGCAACGATGAAGGCACTTTTCGACACCGTCTCGGAGGCTTGCAGCAAGCTGACCACCAACCGGTACAGCACGTCCTTCTCCCTGGCCACCAAAATGCTGGCCAAGGGGATCCGACAGGATATTTACAACATATACGGCTTTGTCCGCTTTGCCGACGAGATTGTAGACTCGTTCCACGATTACGACAAGGCAACCCTCCTGAGTCGGTTTGAGCGCGACCTGGACCTGGCCCTGCAGGAACGCATCAGCCTGAACCCCATCCTGAATGCCTTCCAGGCCACCTATCACAAATACGAAATCCCCCGCCACCTGGTGGATTCCTTCCTCAGGAGCATGCGGATGGACCTCCACAAGAAGGTGTATCGCAGCGAGGAAGAATACAAGGAATATATCTACGGTTCAGCCGATGTGGTGGGGCTGATGTGCCTGTGCGTCTTCGTCAAAGGCGATAAGGAGCGCTATGAGCAACTCCGCGAATCGGCCATGGCCCTGGGATCGGCTTTCCAGAAGGTGAATTTCCTCCGCGACCTGCGGGCGGATTACGACGGCCTGGAGCGCACCTATTTCCCGAATACGAATCTGCTGGAACTCGATGAGGAGTCGAAAGCCCGGATCGTGCAGGAGATTGAGGAGGATTTCAGAAAAGGCTACCGGGGAATCCTCAAACTCCCCGGGGATTCGAAGTTCGGGGTATATATGGCCTACCGCTATTACTCAAAACTTCTGCATAAACTGCAGCGGACTCCCTCCGTGGAGTTGCGGCATGCCCGGATCCGGGTCCCGAATTATCAGAAAGTCGGGCTGCTGGCCCGTTCATATGTAAAATATCGGTTAAATTTGGTATGATGACAGTCTTGATTTGGATCGCAATTTTCCTGGCCACCTTCTGCTTCATGGAATTCATGGCCTGGTTTACGCATAAATATATCATGCACGGTTTCCTCTGGAGCCTTCATAAGGACCACCATAAAAAGGACCACGACAGTTGGTTTGAGCGAAACGACGCCTTCTTTCTATTTTATGCGATAGTCTCCATGACCTTTATCGGGGCCGCCGTGAACACGGGATTCTGGCAGGGGTGGCCCATCGGCCTGGGCATCCTCGCTTACGGGATTGCCTACTTTATCGTACACGATATCTTTATCCATCAGCGGTTCAAGCTCTTTCGCAATGCGAATAACTGGTACGCGCGGGGTATCCGCAGGGCCCATAAAATCCACCACAAGCACCTGGGAAAAGAGGAAGGGGAATGCTTCGGGATGCTGTTTGTCCCATTTAAGTATTTCCGGAAGACCTGACCGCCCCCCCTGCCTAATTCTCTTGCAAATACCGCCAGCTGGTCTGAACTGTCCAGCGCGGGGGTTACCGGGCCTTAAGCCTCGTTTTCTAGTCCCCGGAAAGAAGCCTGTCGAGCAGTTCCCGGCTTTTGCCGGAATCCCAGTCCACCAGCTTGTCTTCCGCCACTACGATAAATCCCTCCCGGTCGATGAGGTACGAACTCGGCTGTTTGGAAACATCCAGGGGAGCGGGTTCGCCGACGATCCGGTAGGTAACCGGAAAGGTGAAACCGTGCTCCTCCATAAAGGCTTCCACGGGTTCCCGTTCCTCATCCGTTATGATGTAGAATTGCACGCGGTCCCCGTACGCTTCGTACAATGCCTGGATACCTTGTAATTCCGGCAGGCAGGGAAGCCGCCAGGACGCCCAAAATTCTACCAGGACCACGTGGCCTTTTGCCTGTTCGAAATTAAAAAAATCCCACTCCGCATCCTTGAGTTTCCATTCATAGGTGGGGATCCGCTGCCGCTCCCCGATTTCGATCGGGTCGGGGGCGAAAGAAAACAACTGCATAAGCCAAACCTTAGAATACGTCCCCAGGGGGGTGACAAAAAACGAGAGGACAAAGCCAATCAGGAGGATGTTGAAGAAAGTTTTTCGGCGGATTTTCATAGGCTGTTCCCCGGGAATAAAAAAGCCCCCGTTTCCGGGGGCGTCTCAGTTCGTGCCGGTATCAGGCGTTTTCCTTTTTAATCACATTCAGGGCCGATCCTTCTCGGAACCAGGCAATCTGCGTGGCATTATACGTGTGGTTTGCCTTGATTGTGTCCTTTCTTCCGTCCTGGTGGACCACCTCGAGGGTCAGGGGCTTATCCGGCGCAAAATCCCGGATATCCGTAAAGTTGAAGGTATCGTCCTCCTGGATTTTGTCGTAATCCGACTCGTCGGCGAAGGTCAGCGCCAGCATCCCCTGCTTCTTGAGGTTCGTTTCGTGAATCCGGGCGAATGATTTCACCAATACGGCTGCAACCCCCAGGTGGCGCGGCTGCATGGCCGCGTGCTCCCGGGAAGACCCTTCCCCGTAATTGTGGTCTCCCACCACCAGGGTTTTAATGCCCGCGGCCTTGTAGGCGCGCTGGGTGTCCGGCACCCCGCCGTATTCGCCGGTGAGCTGGTTTTTGACAAAATTCGTCTTTTTGTTGAAGGCATTGACGGCGCCAATCAACGTGTTGTTCGCGATATTGTCCAGGTGCCCCCGGAACCGCAGCCATGGCCCGGCCATGGAAATATGGTCCGTGGTGCACTTTCCGAAGGCTTTGATCAGCAGTTTCATCCCCTGCAGGCTTTCGGGGGCGATCGGCTCAAAGGGATCCAGCAATTGCAAGCGCTCTGAATCACCGGCAACCTTCACCTCCACGCTGCTGCCGTCTTCTTTGGGCGCCACATACCCGGCATCCTCCACGGCAAAACCTTTCGGCGGCAATTCGTAGCCCCTCGGTTCGTCGAGCTTTACTTCCTCCCCGTCTTCATTGATCAGCGTATCGGTGATCGGGTTGAAATCCAAACGGCCCGCAATGGCAATGGCCGTTACCAGTTCCGGGGAACCCACAAAGGCCAGCGTATTCGGGTTGCCGTCCGCCCGCTTGGCAAAGTTCCGGTTAAACGAGTGGACAATCGTATTCCTGGGGCCGTCCGAGGCGTTGTCACCGTAGCGGTCCCACATACCGATACACGGGCCGCAGGCATTGGCAAATACCGTGGCCCCGATATTGTTGAAGGTATCGATGTACCCGTCCCGTTCAATGGTGTACCGGACTTGCTCGGAACCCGGGGTAATCGTAAAATTGGATTTAGTCTTCAGTTTCTTGTCGGAAACCTGCTGGGCCAGGGAAGCAGCCCGCGAAATATCTTCGTAGGAGGAGTTCGTACAGGATCCTATCAGGCCGTACTCCACGCGGAGCGGCCAGTCGTTCTCCCTGGCAGCCTCCCCCATCTTGGAAATCGGGGTGGCGAGGTCCGGGGTAAACGGCCCGTTCAGGTGGGGTTCCAGGGTATCCAGGTCAATCTCGATGACCTGGTCAAAATATTTTTCAGGCTCCTGGTACACGGCCGGGTCGGCCGTGAGATACGGGGCGATCTCCTTAGCCGCGTCCGCCACATCGGCCCGGTCCGTTGCCCGCAGGTAGCGGTCCATGGAATCGTCGTAACCGAAGGTGGAGGTGGTGGCCCCTACTTCGGCCCCCATATTGCAGATGGTGCCCTTGCCCGTACAGGACATGGAAGTGGCCCCTTCCCCGAAATATTCAATGATCGCTCCTGTTCCGCCCTTCACGGTCAGGATATCCGCTACTTTCAGGATAACGTCTTTGGGGGCCGTCCACCCGGACAGCTTACCGGTCAGTTTCACCCCGATGAGTTTCGGGAATTTCAACTCCCAGGGCATGCCGGCCATCACATCGACGGCGTCTGCCCCGCCGACCCCGATGGCAACCATCCCAAGTCCGCCGGCATTTACCGTATGGGAATCCGTCCCGATCATCATCCCACCGGGAAATGCGTAGTTTTCCAGCACTACCTGGTGGATGATCCCGGCCCCGGGCTTCCAGAAGCCGATACCGTATTTATTGGAGACCGATTCCAGGAAGTCGAAAACCTCGTTGCTGGTTTCATTGGCGCGGATCAGGTCTTTCTTTGCCCCAACCTTGGCCTGGATCAGGTGGTCGCAGTGCACCGTGGTGGGGACGGCAACCGAGGGCTTTCCGGCGTGCATAAATTGCAGCAGCGCCATTTGTGCAGTGGCATCCTGACATGCTACGCGGTCCGGAGCGAAGTCCACGTAATCCTTCCCCCTGACAAACGCCTGGGAGGTCTTTCCGTCCCAAAGGTGCGCATAAAGGATTTTCTCCGAAAGGGTGAGCGGCCTTCCGACCAGTTCACGGGCCGCATCGACGCGTCCGGGAAAGGCCTTGTAGACCTCTTTAATCATGTCTATATCAAATGCCATGTGCTATTGGTTTTTACTTGTTTGCCTAGCTCCAAAAATAGTAAAAACCCAAGGGAATTGAAACTATAAAAGCGCCAAAACACCGATTTCATGCGACCTCAGCGGCGATTTCGCTTCAGAGTAACTGTCCGATGATATCCTCATCGGAGATTCCCTCCGCCTCCGCTTTGTAGTTTCTGAGGATGCGGTGCCTGAGAATGCCCATCGCAACTGCCTGTACGTCCGCGATATCCGGGGAAAATCTGCCGTCTACGGCCGCATGGGCCTTGGCGGCCAGAACCAGGTTCTGGGAGGCCCGGGGGCCCGCACCCCAGTCCAGGTACTGATTCACCAGTTCGGACGCCCCGGGCTGTCCGGGACGGGTCTTGTGGACGAGCTCCACGGCATAACGCACCACGTTGTCGGGAACGGGAATGCGACGGATCAGGTGCTGGACCTCCAGGATTTCATCGGCCTGGAACAAGGTGCGCACCTCGGTGGTGCGGTCGTCCGTGGTAGTCTGCACCACGGTGATTTCCTCTTCCACGCTCGGGTACTTCAGTTCAATGGCAAACATGAAACGGTCGAGCTGGGCTTCCGGCAGCGGGTAGGTCCCCTCCTGCTCAATGGGGTTTTGGGTGGCCAGCACAAAATAGGGCTGGTCCAGCTTATATTGTTTCCCGGTAATGGTCACCGCCCGTTCCTGCATGGCCTCGAGCAGGGCAGCCTGCGTCTTCGGGGGCGTCCGGTTGATTTCATCGGCCAGGATGATATTGGCAAATACAGGGCCCTTTACAAAGATAAAATTCCGGTTCTGGTCCAGCACCTCGCTTCCGAGGATATCGCTGGGCATCAGGTCCGGCGTAAACTGGATCCGTTTGAAGTCCAGCCCCAGGGTTTGGGCAATCGTATTTACCATGAGGGTCTTGGCGAGCCCCGGCACCCCGATCAAAAGGGAATGCCCCCCGGTGTAGATACTCCAGAGGATCTGGTCGATCACCAGGTCCTGGCCCACGATGACCCGTGCAATTTCCTTTTTCAGCGCCCGGTGTTTTTCAACCAGCCGTTCAATGGCAGCTACGTCCGACATGTTACTGCTTTAGCCAGTTATTCGAGAAGTCGCATTGGCGATACTCCCCGTTGACACTGATGTACGTGTCGTCTATATGTTCGGCGATCCAGTCGGTGATGGCCCGGAACTGCTTGTCGCGCAGGGCCAGTTCCTGGATCTTCAGGTAATCCCTGGAGAAATCCGCCTCGTGTTCGTCGAACCGGTTGGTCACCATCAGAATCTTGTAGCTGGCCGTGCCGCCCCGGGGGTCTTCCTCCAGGATGGGTCGCGATATTTCGTTGTCTTTCAGGTTCCGGACCTGGTTGTAGAGCGCCGGGTCCATACGCGTCAGTTCAAAGCGGGTATCGAAAGTCTCCGGGTTCCGCAACTGCCCCCCTTCAAACTTGGTTTCCTTTTCGTCCGAAAAATTCCGGGCGGCCTCGGCAAAGGTATACTTGCCGTCAATTACGTGCTGGCGGATGGTGTCCAGTTTTTTCCGGGCCTCCTCCAGGGCGGCCTGGGGAACCTCCGGCCGGATCAGGATGTGCCGCACATCGAGTTCCTGCCCGCGGATCTTTTCCACCATGAGAATATGGAAGCCAAACTGGGTTTCAAAAGGTTCCGAGATCTCCCCTTCCTGCAGGCTGAAGGCCACGTCCTTGAATTCCTTGACAAACTGCGTCTGCCGGGTCATCGTGTACATCCCCCCATTGCTACGGGAGGCCTCATCCTCCGTATAGAGGATCGCCTTTACCCGAAAATTCGCGTCATTATCCTCCACATCCGCCTTGATGGCGTTTAACTGGTCGATGACCTTTTGTTTTTCGGCCTCCGGGACCTCGGGCTTGATGACGATCTGGGCAATCTCCAGCTCGGCCCCGAATACGGGTTTTTCATCCTCCGGGATGGACCGGAAAAACTGCCGGACCTCCTCGGGGGTCACTTTGATGTCCCCCACTACTTTCTGCTGCATCTTCTGGGAGAGCATCTGCAGCTTATTGATTTGGAAGAGTTCCTCGCGGAGGTCCTCGGCGGATTCCTTGTTGTAGAATTGCAGCAATTTCTCCATGGAACCGAGGCGCTGTTCGAGTTGCTGGAGGTAGCGGTCGCTCTGGGCGTAGACCTCGTCATCGGAAACCAGGATGCTGTCCTGTACGGCCTGGTGCGCATAGAGGCGGTCCTCCATCAATTTGCCCAGCAGGCTGCAGTCGTCAATCTCTGCGTCGGTAGCCCCCTGGTTCTTCAGGTCGATCATCGTTTTTTCCACATCGGAGTCCAAGATCACGTAATCCCCCACCACGGCGGCAATCCCGTCGAGCTTCCTGCGCTCACCGGTAGTGGCCGGCGGGTCCAGGGAAGCCAGTTCCCGGGGCGCAACATCTTCCTGTGGGGGTTCTATCTGGGTATCCGGGATGGAATCGCGTACCTGCGCCTGCAGGCTCGAAAGGCCCAGGGCAAATAATACTATCCAAACGCATCTATTCATTCGCTTCATAAATCTGTAATTCATTTTGTTGAATGGCTTCGTCGATCAACTCGTTTTCCAGACGCCTGAGGTAACCCAGCTTCCTGCGGTTGAGCAGCACCTGTCGGATTGTGGGCTCTATGTAGGATAGCGGGGCTATGGCATCTACTTCCATGACGTCCCGCACTTCAGCCAAATATACCCCGGCATCGTCTTCGAGTTCAAAAAATTGTGATTTTTTTAAGTATTCGCCCTCATTTTCAAAGGTCAGGGGTGGGATCTCCTCGATAACGCGGGAGGCAGGCACCCAGATGGAATCGTTAAAATTCAGCTTGCGGAACTGTACCCCCACGCTATCCAGAAAGCGCTGGTCTTCCGAATCAAAGCGCCTCAGGCGCTCGGTGACCTCCTCCCGGTTGATAAACTGGGGGGGCAGCTCCAGAAACCGCAGCTGCACAATTTTCTCCTGGAGTCGGAAGTTCTCCTTCTCATTTTCGTAGAATTCCTGCAGTTCCACGGGGTTCACCACCGTATCCGCCTCCTGGGCGACGAGGGCCTCCTTGTAGGCCCGGGTATAGAGGTCCGCCCGGTATTCGAAAATCAGGGCCTCGAATTCCTCGATCTGAGCAGCGGGCAGGTTCATCCGCGCCTTTTGCATCAGGAGTTGCTCGGTAGCCCAGTTGGTAATCAGGTTGTTGACAAGCGAGGCGCTGTCCGAAGGATTCAGCCCGGGGTCCACCAGGGGGACGATATCTTCGCGGTACAGAATTTCTTCCCCTACCCGCGCCAGGGGTGTCTTCTCGGTTTCCTTGTTAAACAAAGAATCGCAACCCCAGAGGGCCATCGCAGCGATCGCGAAAACCGGGAAGGACCAGGTAAGACGGGTGGCGGGTATCTCAATGCGCATCGGGCAAAAATAAGAATATCAGGCGCATGGGCAAACCGCCCCCCTGTGGATTAACACATTTTTATCAGCACCCCAAAAAAGGTAAAATTTAGTACCTTAGGGATTAAAGCGCTCCCATGAAATACACTTGCGAAATCACCATAGACCTGCCCAGGGACCGCATGGTGGCCATACTGGATAACCCGGAAAACATGAAACACTGGCAACGGGGCCTGGAGTCTTACAAACAAATTTCCGGGCAACCCCGACAGGAAGGCGCCCAGATGGAGCTCGCCTACCAAATGGGCAAACGCCACCTGGTGATGGTGGAGACCCTTATCAAGTACAACCCGCCCCATGAATTGCACACCACCTACGATACCAAGGGGGTGCACAATATCCAGAAAAACTATTTTAAGGAGGTGGATGCAAACACCTCCAAATGGATTTCCGAATCGGAATTCCAGTTTTCCTCTTTCGGGATGAAGCTGATGGGGTGGCTGATGCCCGGGGCGTTCAGGAAACAATCCCAGAAGTATCTGGAGGATTTCAAGCGATTTGCGGAAACCGGGGAGTCCGTAGCGGGCCAGTGACATGAAAGGCGACAAGACAGCATGCAACAGGCACTTCCAAATACTCTTTTGGGCGGCCGTGCTGATGGTATCGGGCTGTTCAGGAACCGGGCGCCAAACAGACAGGGACCCGCTGGAAACCATCCTGGCCTCCGACGACCCGGCCATCGCCCGGGTGATGGCAAACCCCGATAAATTTGAGGTACAGGTCCGGTATACGCGAATATTCAGAAACGGGGATTCCGTCCGGCTGGCGCCCTACGACTACCGGGTGGACGCAACATCATACCACTACCCGGCCAGCACAGTGAAGTTCCCGATCGCTGTCCTGGCCCTGGAGAAGCTCGCACGGCTGGACAGCCTGGACCGCCATACGAGGTACTACATCGAGGGGGACAGCGTGGAGGAGACCTTTGCCGGGGATATCCGGGCTGTTTTTGCCGTAAGCGACAACCACGCAAACAACCGGCTGTTTGAATTCCTGGGGCAGGATGCCATCAATGCGGGCCTGGCGGAAAAGCAGGCAGGCCCTGCCCGGATATCGCACCGGTTGGGGTACCACCGGGACGAAACAACCACACAGCCCCTGGTAATTTATCGCAACGATACGGTGACGGCCCAGTCCCGCCCGATTCAGAATCAACCCCCAAAAAGACTGGAACTCGCAGGTATTCGCAAGGGATTCGGGTATATGGAGGATGGCAGGCTCGTTGAAAAACCCTTCGATTTCGGCCTGAAAAACTACCTGCCCCTAACCACCCTGGACGGCTTGTTGAAACGCGTGGTCTTTCCTGGGAATTTCCCGGAGGGGCAGCGATTCCGGATTACCGGGGAACAACGGGAATTCCTTATGGAGGCGATGTCCCGGTTGCCTAGGGAAGCCGGATACGAGGAAGCCCTCTACCCGGACGGTTATTGCAAATTTTTCATGTTTGGCGACTCGGAGGCGCGTATCCCCGAAACGGTCCGGATCTACAACAAGGTGGGGTTTGCCTACGGGACATTGACGGACTGCGCGTATATCACGGATCGGGAAAACGACGTGGAATTCCTGCTTACGGCCACCATCCTGGTCAATGAAAACGGGGTCTTCAACGACGACCAGTACGAGTACGAGGAAATCGGCATCCCCTTCCTGGCAGCCCTGGGACGGGCGGCACACGCCTACGAACTAGCTCATAAAGCCAATTGATATGGAAGCTTTGTCCTTTGAGGAATTCACCAAAAAGATCTATATCGCCGCACCGCTCGGACGGATCTACACGAGTTGGGCAACACAAGCGGGCATTTGTTCCTGGTTCCTCAGGGAAGCCGCCTACCATGCGCCAGACGGCAGCCGACGCGGCCCTGAAGAGCCGGTGCAGGCCGGCGACCGATACGCCTAGAAGTGGCACCAGTTTGACGGAGAAGAAACCGGCACCCTCCTGGAAGCCGATGGGAAACAGCACATCGCCTTCAGCTTCACAGGCGATAGCCGGGTTCGGGTTAGCCTAAAGGAAGGCGCGGGCCGGGTCCTGGTTTGCCTGAGGCAATACAACATCCCCACAGACGAGAAAAGCAAACTGATGTACCATTACGGCTGCAGCACGGGATGGACTTTCTGGTTGGCCAACCTGAAGGCCTGGCTGGAACACGGCATCCTGCTGAACGACCGGGGAACCGACCTCCTGGAAGATCCGCGGGCCGGGTATGAATTTGTTAATATCTGATCAGGCCCCGGGCTCCGTGGGGGTTACTTCGCCACGTTTACCGAACGCGTTTCCCGGATTACCGTGACTTTTACCTGCCCCGGGTAGGTCATATCCGTCTGGATCTTCTGGGAAATTTCAAACGACAACTGGGCAGCCTTCTCGTCGCTGACTTTTTCGCTTTCCACAATCACGCGAAGTTCCCTTCCCGCCTGGATCGCATAGGCCTTCTGGACGCCCCCGAAGCCAAAGGCAATTTCCTCCAGATCCTTGAGTCGCTGGATATAGGAGTCGAGCACCTGGCGCCGTGCACCCGGCCGCGCCCCGCTGATAGCATCGCAAACCTGGACCACCGGTGCGATCAGCGATTTCATTTCAATCTCGTCGTGGTGGGCGCCGATGGCATTGCACACGTCGGGCTTTTCCCCGTATTTCTCGGCCCACTGCATCCCGAGGATGGCGTGGGGGGTTTCCAGTTCGGTTTCCGTGTTCGGCACCTTGCCGATATCGTGCAACAAGCCGGCCCGCTTGGCGAGTTTCGGGTTCAACCCGAGCTCGGCAGCCATCACCCCGCATAGTTTGGCAACCTCACGGGAGTGCTGCAGGAGGTTTTGGCCGTAGGAGGAGCGATACTTCATCCGCCCCACCGTCCGGATGAGTTCCGGGTGGAGGCCGTGGATGCCCAGGTCGATCACGGTGCGCTTCCCTACCTCGACAATTTCCTGTTCAATCTGCTTTTCGGTCTTGCGGACAATCTCCTCGATACGCGCCGGATGGATCCGGCCGTCGGTGACCAGCTTGTGAAGGGACAGACGCGCCACTTCCCTGCGGACGGAATCAAAACAGGAGAGGATGATGGCCTCCGGGGTGTCGTCCACGATGATTTCCACACCCGTTGCGGCTTCCAGTGCCCGGATATTCCGGCCTTCCCGCCCGATGATCCTACCCTTGACGTCGTCGGATTCCAGGTTGAAAACCGAAACGCAATTCTCGATAGCCTCTTCGGTGCCGATGCGCTGAATGGTGTTGACGATGATTTTCTTGGCTTCCTGCTGGGCAGTCATCTTGGTTTCCTCAAGGGTGGTCTGCAGGTAGGCCATGGCATCCGTCTTAGCGGTTTCCTTGAGAGACTCGAGCAACTGGCCCTTGGCTTCTTCGGCCGAGAGGCCCGAGATTACTTCGAGCTGTTGAACCTGGCTGTTGTGCAGTTTTTCGAGTTCCCCCTGTTTCCGCTCAAAGAACTCCCGTTTACTGGCAATTTCCTCCAACTGCTTTTCGAGTTCTTCGTTCAGTTTTTTGTTGCGCGCCAGTTCGCTGCTTACCTGGGATTCCTTGTCGCGGGTCCTTTTCTCGGCTTCCGTGATCTTCTTGTCTTTGCTGAGGATAACTTTTTCGTGCTCTGCCTTGAGCTCCAGGAACTTCTCCTTGGCCTGGTAAATCTTTTCTTTTTTGATATTCTCCCCTTCGGCCCGGGCATCCTTCAGGATGGCCGCGGATTCCTTTTTGGCCGCGGCAATGGTCTTGGAAGCCTGTCCTTTTTCAAGGAGCTTGGCAATGGCAAAACCGATCCCCAACCCAACCACCAGGGCGATGGCTATCGTTGTAATGTCCATGATCTGTCAATTTAGTTTGCGGTTCCGGCAGTGTCACCTGAATCAGAATACGCCTCCGGGCAACCCCCGAAAGCATAAAAAAAGCCCACATTGATGGAAGTTTTGTACAAACTCCTATAAACAGGTTTAGGGCTAACAGATTGCTCAAGGATCCTTTCAAAGAAGGCTTGCTTTTACAACCTAAACTCACCCTTTCTAATTAAAGTAATGTTGAGTTTGTCAAAAAAATAATACCAATGTGGGCAGTATCTATTGCTATGTAAAAGAACTTATTGCGCGCTCAGCGTGGAAGCGATCAGGCTGTCCAGCGACCGGAGCCGTTCGACTACTTCCTGGTTGTCTTCCTGTTTCTCAATGCCCCCCTGCTCAATTTTAGATGCAAACTGCAGTGCGCACATGGCCAGTACATCCTGTTTGTCGCGGACGGCGTAATTCTGTTCGAACTTTTTGGCGAGTTGCTCAATATTCTTGGCCGCCTTCCGAAGGCCCTCTTCCTGGGCCGGGTCGATCGTCAGCGGGTATACGCGATCCGCTATGGATAGCTTTATCTTGAGCCTCTCGGTCATTTGTTTGAACTTGGTCGCTATTCAGCCAATTGAACGATGCACTGGTCCAATTCCCTGATTAGCGCATTTATTTTGAGCTTGGCTTCTGATTTGTTGGTTTCACTGCCCAGCATCGAATTCGCCATTTTCAGGGAATTGTATTTCTCTTCCCACTTGTCGGCTGCTTCCCGGGCGGTATCCCGCGCTTCCTTAAGCGCGGCAACTTCCCCTTCCAAGTTCTTCCTGCTCTGTTGCAGCAACTCGAGTTTCCGCAACAGCTTGCTGATCTTGTTCTCGAGGGAGTCAACGATGTCGACCATTTCGCTCACCGGGCAGAATTCAATGCATTTACACAAAGTTAACACTCCGGGGGCGACTTCGCAATACTTTTTGCAACTATTCCGCCCCTGCGGCGCGTAAAGCCGCTGACGGCGGGGCATACGCCACCCGCAGGCTTCGTTTTTACCCGATGTTGCATTATTGCGGCCCGAATCCTTAATTTCGCAGGGAATTCCCTTGCTATGACTCGTATCCTCCCCTTGCTAATCCTACTGGCATCCCTGTATGCCCCGGCGCAATACGCCCCGGCCGAAACCCGGTTCGACCCCCCTCTGGATATCCCCATCATCCTGGCTGGGACTTTCGGGGAATTGCGCTCAAACCACTTCCATGCGGGCATCGACATCAAGACCCAGCAACGCCAGGGCCTGCCGGTCCGGGCCATTGCGGATGGTACGGTCAGCCGGATTAAGGTTGGGCATTGGGGGTACGGAAAAGCCCTGTACATTGCGCATCCCAACGGATATACCTCCGTCTATGCGCACTTGCAGAAATACGGCCCGGGCATTGAGGAATACGTCAAGGACCTGCAGTATAAACGCCGTTCCTATGAGGTGGAGACCTTTCCCGACTACGGGGAAGTACCTGTTAAAAAAGGGGATATCATTGCCTATACCGGCAATACCGGGGGTTCCTCGGGGCCGCACCTGCATTTTGAAATCCGGAGCAGCGTGGATGAGAAACCCACAAACCCCCTCTTGTACGGTATCGACGTCAGGGATGCCACCAACCCGACCCTGGAGGCGGCATTTGCCTACCCGCTGTCCGATGGGGCCCACGTTAACGGGGTTGGCCAACGCGTGGAATTGCAGATGCGCAGGCAGGCAGACGGCACCTACCTGGCGGATACCCTGGTGGCCTCCGGGACCATTGGCCTCGGCGTACAGGCCTACGACCGGCAGGACCTGGCAGCCAACCGCAACGGGGTGTACCGCATTCGACAGGAAGTGGATGGGGCTACCCGCTCGGATTTGGTTTTTGAAAAATTCTCCTTCGGGGAAACCCGGTACATCAATACGCTGATCGACTATCCGTACTACGCCACGACCAACCGGCGGGTGCAGAAATGCTTCCGGGATTCCGGCAACCGGCTCAGCCTCTATCAGGAAATCAAGGACGACGGGAAGATCCGGGTATCGCCCGGGAGCCGGCACGAAATACGGATCGAAATCTCGGATCTGGCAGGGAACGAAACCATCCTGACCGTTCCGGTGCGGGGCGAATCGGGAACCCCGTCCGGGGGGGATGAGCTGAAAACCCCCTACTTCATCCGGGCGGATAAACCCGCGAGCTTTGACCTGGGCAGGGCGCAGGCCTATTTTCCGGCCGGCAGCTTTTATCAGAACACCTACCTGGAACTTGGAAGCGACGGGGATACAGTGAAACTGCATAAGCCCACCGTGCCCCTCCACCGGAATTTCACCCTGAGTTTTGATGTTTCGCACATCCCGGAGGCCGATCGCGCCCGGATGTTTATCGCCCGGCTGGATTCGAGGGGCAACCCCGGATACACCCGGACGTACAAAAGGGGCAACACCTTCAGCATGCGCAGCAGGGAACTCGGGGAATTTACCCTGGCTACCGATACCCTTGCCCCCACGATCCGGCCCCGCAATTTCAAGCACCGGCAGTGGCTTACCAACTATCGCTACCTGAGCCTTCGGATTGCAGACGACCTCAGCGGCATCGCTTCCTATTCGGCCACGTTGAACGGCAAGTGGATCCTGATGGAATACGAGCCCAAGGACGGTACAATCACCTATAACTTCGACGATCGTATCGGCGATGCCCGGGAGTGTGAACTGGAGGTGGAAGTAACCGACAACGCGGGGAATATAAGCCGGTATTCGGCGACCTTTTTCCGGCGGTAACCTCCCCTGCCAGAAGGTACGCGCCGGGTTGTGATAAGCCGTATTTTTGCGTACTTTTGCAGCATAATTGCATCCGGCCCAACACGTTGCCGGATATCCAACACCCCAACCCCGTGTTGCCTCTATGAAAAATTTGCTGGTAGCCTTCCTGATAATCGCGGGTACTGCGAATGCAGTTGCCCAGAAAAACATCTTCCAGAGCAATCGTTTTGACGAATTGAGCCAGGACCACCAGGTACTTGCCATCATCCCGTTCTTCACCCACCTGGACCTGGATGAGGAGCTCAGCCGGAGCGAAAAGCACCGTCTGGAGCAAAAGGAGGGGTATGCCGTGCAGGATGCCCTGGAAACCTATTTCGGGCGCGGCAAAAAACGCAAAAAATTCAGCGTGGACTTCCAGAACAGCAAGGATACGAACGCGCTGCTTGCCCAGAACGACATCTCATACGACAACATCGACCGGTATACGATCCGGGAACTCGCGGACATCCTGGGAGTGGACGGCATCATCAGCGGGAACCTGGATGTCAACGTATTGCTTTCCGATGGCGTACCCTCTGACTTCAGTTTTCTGGACTACCTGTTGGGCGATGCCGACTACGGCAGGATCGGCATCAAGATCAGCGACGGGAAATCCGGAAAACTCATCTGGAAATACGAGCAGGAAATCAGCCGGAAATCCGGCAAGGACACCGACGATTTGATCGACAAGATGATGAAGAAGGCGGCCCGGAAATTCCCCTACGACAAGGAAGGCCGTTAAAGAAAAAAGACCTCTGGCAAGCTAGACCGCCTTGCCCACCTGGGATTCCACAAATTCTTTCAAAACCCCCACCGTATAGTCCAGTTCCTCCCGCCCGTTGTAATGCGAAAATGAAAAGCGCAGGGAAGGCTTCGCCATTTCCTCCTCGGGGAGGATTTCCGCCAGGACATGGGAGGCACCCGTACTGCCGGACTGGCAGGCACTCCCTTTGGAACAGGCAATACCTTTCAAATCCAGGTGGAACAACAGCAACTGCCCCTGTTCTTCGCTCAGCGGCAACCGTACATTGACCAGCGTATAGGTGCTCCGTTCGGGATCGGCCGACAGACCGTTAAAAGCCACCCCCGGGATGGATTCACGAAGCTTTTCGATGAAGTATTTTTTAAGGCCCGCAATGTGTTCCCTTTCCCGTTCCAGGTTAGCGTAGGCGGCCTCCAGGGCAGTCTCCAGGCCCAGGATGTTGTGGTAGGCTTCGGTCCCGGCCCGGTACCCGCGTTCCTGTGACCCGCCCAAAATCAGGGGGCCCAATCCCGTATCCTTGCGGATGTAAGCAAATCCGACACCCTTCGGGCCGTGGAACTTGTGGGCCGCAGCCGTGGCAAAATCCACCGGCGTTTGCTGTACGTCCCAGGGAAAATGCCCGATGGATTGCACGGTATCCGAATGGAACAATGCCCCGTGTTGGCGGCAGATCGCGGAAACCGCCTGCAGGTCGGTCAGGTTGCCGATTTCGTTGTTGACGTGCATCAGGCTAACGAGCTTCCGGCTGTCATCGGCCTGCAGTAATTTTTCGAGGGCTTCCAGCCGGGGGTTGCCGTCCGCGTCCAGGGGGACATACTCCAGCCGGATACCGGATTCCCCGGCCAGTGCCTGGGCGGTGTGCAAAACAGCATGGTGTTCGATGCGCGTGGTAATCAGGGTCCGGACCCCCAGGTCGCGGACAGCGCACCGCAGGATCATATTATCGGCCTCGGTACCCCCCGAAGTGAAGATGATCTCACCAGGGCGGGCACCCAAGCGGGCCGCGATGGTCTTCCGCGCCTTTTCGATGCCCGTTTTGGCGCTCCGGCCAAAGGAATGCGTAGAGGATGGGTTTCCGTAGCAACCCTCCAGGGCTTCGCACATGGAGGCGATTACTTCTTCCCGGATACAGGTGGTTGCCGCATTGTCCAGATATACTTTTTCCATGGCGCGCAAAGCTTGGTTTTTAACAGGCCAAAAGTACCGAAATTAGTTAAATCCTCCTAAAATTACGGGGAGACACTTGGGAGATTCAGGGTCATTTCAGGTATCTTTGGCATTGTGAAAAAAGCCCTGATAATTCTTTGTGCCGGTTTCCTGTCTGCCTGTTCCAGCGGGGACCTCGAAATCGAAACCATCGATTTTGACGAGGTTGCCATCCAGAACTGCGGTACGGCAACCACCGCGACGGAGCTATTCTTCAAAATCGACAATTCCGAAGCGCTGATCCTGCAACTCGAAAGCGGCCTGCTGGCAAATGCGGATTCCGGGGGCGAAATCGAATCGACAATCCCGGGAAATTCCCAACTGACCTACCGCCTGTTCGACGATGCCGTCAGCAGTTCGTATTTCTGCGGGGAAATCCCCCCGGCAACCCCGGTGGTACTTCAGGAGGTAGAAGCCGAAGCGGGGAGCGTCCTGATCACCACGGTCCGGGACGCCGCGGATACCACGCTCTTCACACACGAAATCCGCCTGGCCGGAGTGTCGTTTATCACCTCCAACGGGGAGCGCCTCACCAATATCAGCGTGGAGGAATTCGGGACGGTTACCACATCTTCCAATTGAATTCCGAATCCAGCAATTGACTTCTAGTTGAAAGCCTCCTGGGGGATATAGATTTCCGTGGCGCCCAGGCCGTAGGAGCGGTAATCGGCCTCCCGCACTTTCAGGTGGTCGTATCGGCGGAAAAGCGTCCGCAATTCGGCCTTGAGCACCCCCTGGCCCACCCCGTGGATAAATACCACTTTCTGGATTCGTTTGCTCAGGGCAAACTCCAGCTGGCGGCGCGCGGTTTCCATTTGTATATCGAGGATTTCATATGTGTCCAGGCGCTGCGGGGCCGGGTGAATTTTTTCGATGTGCAGGTCCACCTCCAGGGCCGGGGCGTAGCGCGCCTTTTTGCTTCCGGTCCGGTGTCCCTTCCGTTTCGGCTTTTCCTGCGGCTTCTCCGAGGCCGCCGAAGGGGGTACCGGCAGGGAGGCACCTTTCGGGATACGGACGACTGCCTCAGGGGCTGCCGTCATTTCAAACCCATCCGGGGTGCGAACGCGAATTCCCTCCGGGGTGACCGACAGGACCACGCCCTCCAGGTCTTCATCCAGCCACTGGACCCGATCGCCCGGTTCAATGCTTTCCATCGTCCTCGGGATTAGAGGTTACCCCGGCCGCGGGGGCATTGGCGGCGACCAAATAAATGGTGGGTTTTATTTTCATTGCCCAAAAATAATAGTAATTTACCGTTCGGAAATCCCGGGACGGTCTTTTCCCTATGATACTATTAGCCATTTTTTCCGAAGCCGACATGCTCCCCTGCCTGAGCCAGCAAATCCTGGGCATTTCGTGCCCCGGCTGCGGCCTCCAACGCGCTGTTGCCCTCCTGCTGCGTGGCGAACTGATCGAATCCTTCCTGATGTACCCTGCCCTGTTGCCCCTGATGGCCCTGTTTGCGGCTATCGTGGCCGACCGGCTGGCCTGGGTCAGGAATGGCACGCAGCTGATTACCTGGCTGGCGGGTACTACAGTGACGGCGATCCTCGTGAATTTCCTCCTGAAACTAAACCTTTAAACCAACGATACCACTAAACCACCGCTACCATGGAACAAAGAAAATTACCGAATGTAACCCTGGCCATTGTATTATCCATCCTGGGCTATGTCTGTTGCTGCATCTGGGGGCTTCCGGCAATCCTCCTGGGTGTAATCGCCTACCTGCTGCTTCGGTCGGACTACAAGAAGTACCTGGAGTCCCCGGAGGTCTACACAAATTACAACCAGTGGAAAACCGCCCGGATACTCGCCATAATCGCCATTGTCCTCGGTGTGCTTTATTTTGGTTTTATGCTGTTCCGCATCCAGCAACTGGGAGGATGGGATGCCATGATGGAACAATCCCGCGAAATGATGGAACAGTGGGGGTTTGAGGAATAACCCCCGGTGGACGGTACCAACCGTCCGCCACTGCCATATCCCCCCGGCCGAGCACGATAACCCATTAAAACTACGACCAGCATGAACGAAATGGAAAACCAACCCCCAAAACCGAGCAATTACCTGGCCCTGGCCATTATCTGCACCGTCTGCTGCTGCCTCCCGGCGGGCATCGTGAGCATCATATATGCCGCCCGGGTAAACGAGACCTATGCCCGGGGCGATTATCCCCTGGCGGAACAGTATTCCCGAAGCGCACGTACCTGGGGAATTGTAGGCCTGGTGGTAGGGGGAATCGGAGTAATCATCTACCTGGCCATCTTCGGCTTCAGCATCTTTGCCGGGATCATGGAAAATGCCCGCTACTGATCGCAAAATAACGTGGTATGCCCTTGGAGGGGTAGCCGCCGGAGTATTCCTCCTGCTGGTTTACTACCATATGGACCCGGAAGGCGGGTCCTTTCCGGCCTGTCCCTTCCACCAGCTCACCGGCCTGTTGTGTACGGGCTGCGGCAGCCAGCGCGCGCTGCACGACCTCACCCGCCTGGATCTGGGCGGGGCATTTGGCCATAACCTGCTGTTCCCCCCGGCCGTATTGCTTCTCGGCTGGCACGGCACGGAACGCGTGGCGCGAAATTTCGGAAAACGGTTCCCCAACAGCCCGCTGGACCATCCCCGGGCCCCCTGGGTGGTGCTGGCGCTGGTACTCTTATTTACCGTGTTGCGGAATCTGCCGTGGGAGCCTTTCAGGTTCCTGGCCCCCTAGGCGCAGGGCGCACACCCGCCACCGGGAATCCTTCAATAAAACAGGTTGTGCAGCTTTGGGTCAGTTTGCGACTTCGCTCATGAATTTTAGGCGGTAGAGCCGGAGTTCCTCATCCTCGTATTCCCCGTCAAATTCTTTCAGGGCTTCCTCGATATCGTCCGACTCCGCCTCCAGAAAATAATCGTGGATTTCTTCCTGTTGGTCTTCGTCCAGGATATCGTCGATGTAGTAGCCCAGGTTCAACCGGGTACCGCTGAAGACAATTTGTTCCATCTCCCGGACGAGCTCCGGCAATTCCAGGCCCTTGGCCGCTGCGATGTCGTCCAGCGGCAGTTTCCGGTCTACATTCTGGATAATATAGAGCTTGAGGGCCGAATTTGCACCCGTGCTTTTTACCACCAGGTCCTCCGGTCTCGTGATATTGTGTTCCTCCACGTATTGTGAAATCAACCCGAGGAACGGTTTGCCGTATTTGCGGGCCTTGCCTTCCCCCACTCCGTGTATGTTCACGAGTTCCTCATGGCTGACGGGGTATTTCAAAGCCATATCCTCCAGGGAAGGGTCCTGGAAAATCACAAAGGGCGGCACTTCCAACTTGGCAGCTTCTTTGCGCCTGAGGTCCCGCAGCAGCTTGAGCAGCGTATCGTCCCCCGTGCCGGAACGCGGCCGGACTGTGCCGCCGGAAGGGCTTTCCTGGGCCTCGCTGTACCGGTGGTCACGGGTCATCATAAAGGATGTCGGGTTTTTCAGGAATTCCTCACCGGACGGGGTAACGTGCAGGATGCCGTATTGTTCAATTTCCTTCTTTAACAAGCCGGCTACCAGGATTTGCCGGACCAGGGCCATCCAATAGTGTTTGTCCTTGTCCGCCCCGGAGCCGAAAACCTCTTTGCCGGCCGTCTTATGGGCTGCGATCAGGGCGTTGGACGACCCGGTAAGCGTCTTGACGATTTCCTTGGCCTTGAATTTTTCATTTGTTTCCTTGACGGCCCGGATGATTTTTACCACGTCGTCCCGGGCTTCCACCTTTTCCTTGGGGTTCCGGACGTTGTCGTCCATATCCGCCCCTTCGCCGTTGACCTCGTCGAATTCCTCCCCGAAATAGTGGAGGATGAATTTCCGGCGGGAAACAGATGTTTCCGCGTAGGCGACGATCTCCTGCAACAGGGCGTTGCCGATTTCCTGTTCGGCCACGGGCTTGCCGGCCATGAATTTTTCGAGTTTCTCCACGTCCTTGTAGCTGTAGAAAGCCAGGCAGTGGCCTTCGCCCCCGTCCCGGCCGGCCCGGCCGGTTTCCTGGTAGTAGCTCTCAATGCTCTTGGGAATGTCGTGGTGAATCACATAGCGCACATCCGGCTTGTCGATCCCCATGCCGAAGGCGATGGTAGCCACGACCACATCCACCTCCTCCATCAGGAACATATCCTGGTACCGGGAGCGGGTCTTGGCGTCAAAACCGGCATGGTACGGCACCGCGCTGACCCCGTTTACCTGCAGCACCTGGGCGAGTTCCTCCACCCGCTTGCGGCTCAGGCAGTATATAATACCCGATTTCCCGGCGTTTTTCTTCACAAACCGGATAATGTCCGCATCCACGTTCTTGGTTTTGGGCTGTACCTCGTAGTACAGGTTCGGGCGGTTGAAGGAAGCCTTGAATACTTCAGCTTCCGGGATACCCAGATTCTTGAGGATGTCTTCCTGTACCTTGGGGGTTGCCGTCGCCGTCAGGGCGATAATCGGGATGTCGTCTCCGAGACGGTCGATAATGGATCGCAGATTCCGGTATTCGGGACGGAAATCGTGCCCCCATTCCGAGATGCAATGGGCTTCGTCTATAGCGACAAAGGAAAGGGTTACCCCCTGCAGGAAGTCCACGTATTCCTCCTTGGTCAGCGATTCGGGGGCCACGTACAACAATTTGGTGACCCCGGAGGTAATATCCTCCTTCACGGCTTTGACCTCACCCTTGGTCAGGGAGGAATTCAGCACGTGGGCCACCCCGTCGTTGTCCGAGACGCCCCGGATGGCGTCCACCTGGTTTTTCATCAGGGCAATCAGGGGGGATACCACTATGGCCGTGCCTTCGCCGATCAGGGCCGGCAACTGGTAACACAGCGACTTCCCTCCTCCCGTAGGCATTATGACGAAGGTGTCTCTGCCCTGGACAATATTTTTAATTACGTCTTCCTGAAGTCCCTTAAACTGCGAAAACCCAAAGTATTTCTTCAGGGACGCTTTCAGGTCGGTCTCATTCAAAATCATGCTTCATGCTCTTTCTGCAAACATCACAATCCCGGGGCCCCGGGTATGCCGTATCCATTGGATGATACAGGGTGGTCTCGGCAAATAATGTGCCGAATGTGAAATGCGGGGGAATTGAATTTGTTTCTAATAAGTTTATGTAATTTTGTTTTCTTAAATATAGCACATTCTTTTAAAAACAATCCCTCTTTTGTATACATTTTAAGGATTGGAAACCGCTAGTGTTAATTAATGCAAAACCTTGAAGGACAGTAAGGCTATACTCGAAATAGCGCGTCAAACAATCGCCCTGGAAGGCGATGCCATCCACCACCTTGCCACCCTGCTTACGGAGGATTTCTCCCGGGCGGTTTCGTGCATTCTCGAAGCTGACGGCCGCGTGGTGATCACCGGTATTGGCAAAAGCGCCATTATCGCCTCCAAAATTGTGGCGACCCTGAATTCCACCGGTACCCCGGCCATCTACATGCACGCAGCGGACGCCATTCACGGAGACCTGGGCACCATCCAGCAAAACGACGTGGTCATCTGCATTTCAAAGAGCGGCAATACCCCGGAAATCAAATTGCTCGTCCCGTTGATCAAACAGGGTGGCAACCCGCTGATCGGGATGACGGGCAGCCCGGATTCCTTCCTGGGCCGGCGCGCCGACTACTGCCTGAACACCTATGTAGAAAAAGAGGCCTGCCCAAACAACCTGGCCCCGACTACCAGCACAACGGCCCAATTGGTGCTGGGCGACGCCCTGGCTATCTGCCTGCTCGAACTCAGAGGGTTCAGCAGCCGGGATTTTGCACGCTACCACCCCGGGGGAACCCTGGGGAAAAAACTCTACCTGCGCGTGGGGGACATCGCCGCGCAAAACCAGGTGCCGCAGGTATCCGGGGATACACCTGTCAAGGATGCCATCGTGGAGATTTCCGAGAAAATGCTCGGGGTCACGGCCGTGATGGACGGGGACCGGGTTGCCGGGATTATCACGGACGGGGACATCCGGAGGATGCTCAACAAACACGACAATATTGCCGGACTGCGCGCCCGGGATATCATGACCACCGGGCCCAAAACGGTCGATTCCGAGGTCCTGGCTGTCAAAGCGCTGCAAATGATGGAGGAAAATGACATTTCACAATTGCTGGCCACCCGGGACGGCAGGTACATCGGGGTGGTCCATATCCACAACCTAATCAAGGAGGGCATACTTTAATGGCAAAGAAAGAACGCAAGGACCCCAATGAAATGTCCTTTCTGGACCACCTGGAAGAGCTGCGCTGGCACCTGATCCGGTCTACACTGGCCATCGTGATCCTCGGTGTGGGGGCATTCCTGATGAAGGACTTTATTTTCGACACGATCATCTTCGGGCCCAAAAAGATGAGTTTCCCGACGTACCGGCTCTTTTGCGATATCGCCACGAGCCTGGGCTTCGATTCCGCCTTCTGTGCAGATTCCCTGCCATTTACCATCCAGAACCGGACGATGGCCGGACAATTCTCCGCGCATATCTGGACTTCCATATGGGCCGGATTTATCGTGGGCTTCCCCTACGTGCTCTACGAGATCTGGAAGTTCATCAGCCCGGGGCTCTATGAAAAAGAGCGCAAGCACTCCCGGGGCTTTATCCTGATAGCCTCGGCATTGTTCTTTATGGGGGTCCTCTTTGGCTATTACGTGGTAGCCCCCCTGTCCATCAATTTTTTGGGCACCTATCAGGTCAGTGAGGAAGTGCTGAATGAAATCGATATCAGCTCTTTCATCTCCACGGTGCGGGCCGCGGTCATTGCCTGCGGGATCATGTTTGAACTGCCCATCATCATCTTTTTCCTCACCCGGGTGGGATTGGTTACCCCGGAGATCCTCCGGAAGTACCGGAAGATTGCCCTGGTGATTGTACTGGTCCTCTCCGCGGTGATCACCCCGCCGGACGTGGCCAGTCAGATCATAGTGGCCGTGCCCGTCCTGATCCTGTATCAAATCAGTATTTACATCTCCTCTGTCGTGCTCAAACGGCAGGCAAAAGCCCAGAAGAATGCCAGATCAAGTCGATGAATTCAACGCCTACCGGGAACGGATGAACGAAAAACTGCTCAACAGCGACAGCCGGCTGATGAAGCGGATGTTTAACCTGGACACGAACGCCTACGCCCCGGGCGCCCTGGACGTGAAGACCAAGGAACTCCTGGGCCTGGTGGCCTCGACGGTCCTGCGGTGCGACGACTGCGTCCGGTACCACCTGCAAACCCTGTACAAACACCAGGCCACCAAGCAGGAAGTCATGGAAACCCTGGGCATCGCCACCCTGGTGGGCGGCACCATCACCATCCCCCACCTGAGGCGGGCGGTAGAATTCTGGGAAGTCCTGGAAAACAAGGGTTAAAAAAATCCGAAAATGGCACCGACCCCACCCGAAAAACTGTAAGTTTGGCCCACGTCCCATGAAACTCCGAGCCGAAAATATCATGAAATCCTATCGCGGCCGCCAGGTCGTTAAAGGGATTTCCCTGGAAGTCAACCAGGGTGAAATCGTCGGGCTCCTCGGCCCGAACGGTGCAGGCAAAACAACGTCCTTTTATATGATCGTGGGGCTGATCAAACCCAATGGGGGGCGCATATTCCTGGACCAGACGGAAATCACGAAATTCCCGATGTACAAGCGGGCCCAGTACGGGATCGGCTACCTGGCACAGGAGGCTTCGGTATTCCGGAAGCTCAGCGTCGAAAAAAATATCCTGAGCGTCCTGCAGCTCACGGACCTCAGCAAAAAGGAACAGCACATGCGGATGGAAAGCCTGCTCGAGGAATTCGGGATCGGCCACATCCGTAAAAACCGGGGGGACCTGCTCTCCGGGGGGGAGCGCCGACGGACCGAAATTGCCCGTGCTCTGGCTACTGACCCCAAATTTATCCTGCTGGATGAGCCCTTTGCCGGGGTAGACCCGGTTGCCGTGGAAGATATCCAGCGAATTGTCGCCCAACTTAAAAACCGGAACATCGGCATCCTGATCACCGACCACAATGTGCAGGAAACACTCGCCATCACGGAGCGTTCCTACTTGATGTTCGAAGGAGGCATCCTCAAGTCCGGCCTGCCCGAAGACCTGGCTGCGGACGAAATGGTGCGGAAGGTCTACCTGGGCCAGAACTTTGAACTCCGGAAGAAAAAACTGCTTTTCTGATTCGGTTGCCGGCTGGCAGCCCATCGGCGGATCGGCGGATCACCGCGGCGGAACCGCCGCGTTATTTATTTCGGTTGGGCGAACAGGGAAAACAACACGTACATCAGGATGATCAGCGGAACCGCCAGGAACTGCAGGGTCAGCAGGGCCACCCCGGACAGGATCAGGAAGATGTACTTATACCCGTTGTCCCGGAAGCTCCAGGTATCAAATTTCAGGGCAAACAGCCGGATGGGTGCATTGAGCAGGTAAACGGATAAGATCGTCACGGCAATCAGCACCCAGGGATTCATCAAAACAGCGCTTACCGCATCGCTGCCGTTATAGAGCAGAATAAGCGGCAGGCTGAGGATCAGCAGGGCGTTTGCCGGAGTGGGGAGGCCCGTAAAACTGCTCACCTGGTCTTCGTCGATGTTGAAACGGGCCAGGCGCCAGGCCGAGGCCAGGGTGATCGCCAGACCGGTAAACGGCAGCCACGCGTGCGGCCAGTCGCCGGTTGAAAGTGCCTCGGTAAAAAAACTATTGCTGCTCCATCCCCCGCTGACAGACATCCCGAGCAACTGGCACATTACGAGCCCGGGAACCAGCCCGCTTGTGACCAGGTCGGCCAGGGAATCGAGTTGGATGCCCAATTCGGAGGAGACCCCAAGCTTGCGGGCCACCAGCCCGTCCAGGAAATCGCAGATCACCCCGAGCATAAAAAAGGCGGCCGCCCATTCCAGGCGATCGAGAACGGCAAATACAGCGGCGATGGAGCCGGCCAGCAAATTCAGCAGGGTAATGATATTCGGCAGGTTTCTCATATATCGGTTGGGCTTGGAGCCGGCGGTCCGGGCTTCCGTTATCGTAAAATTAGTACAATTCGCAGAATATGCCGCCACCCTGCGGATACCGGCAGCCGGCGACATTGGAAGTTGCCGAAATATATTGGATATTTGTCGGCAATCCAACTTATCCCGGGCCTACAGCAAATGAACCATTTCCGAATCTTTCTCGTTTGTCTCTGCGCCTGTATGGCAGGGGTTGCTTCCGGACAGCAAGCCGTGCTCGGCCCCGACGCGCGGATCAGCGTAATTACCTGCGGGCCGGGTACCGACCTCTACGCGCAATTCGGCCACAGTGCCTTCCGGGTTCAGGATCCGGCACGGGGCCTCGACTGGATATACAATTACGGCACCTTCGATTTCGACACCCCGAATTTCTATATGAAATTTGCCAGGGGAAAACTCCGTTATGCCCTGAGCCGTACCGATTTTGCCAATTTCCTGTACACCTACCAGCTGGAGGGCCGGTGGGTCAGCGAACAACTGCTGGACCTGAATCCCGGGCAGAAAACCGCATTATTTGAATATCTGGAGCGGAACAACCGGCCCGAAAACCGCTACTACCAGTACGATTTCCTGGCCGAAAACTGCGCGACAAAGATCCCGGACGTACTCCGGGAAGTGCTCGGGCCGGGGCTGGACATGGTGTCCGGCTTCTCAGGCGACGGCCGTACTTACCGGGAACTCATCCAGCAAAACCTGCAGGTCAATTCCTGGTCCAGCCTGGGCATCGACCTGGCCCTGGGAGCCGTAGTGGACAGAAAGGCCTCCCCCCTCGGCTACAGCTTCCTGCCGGAATACGTCCGCCAACTCGTGGGGGACGCCACCCTGGGCGGGGAACCCCTTATCCTGAGGGAACGGGACATCCTGGACCTTCCCAACCCGGTAAACATTCGCTACTTTACCGCAAATCCGCTATTCTGGGCACTATTCCTTTTGGTGTTTACCGCAACCATCAGCTGGATCGATTTCCGGAACGGCTCCCGCAGCCGCTGGTTGGATTTCCTGCTTTTCCTCACCACAGGGCTCGCCGGACTCCTCATCGGCTTCCTGTGGTTTTTTACGGACCACACCTCCACGGTTTGGAATTTCAACATCCTTTGGGCCTTTCCGTTCAATGGGTATATCGCCTTCAAACTGCTCCAGAAAAGAAAGCCGGACAACCGGTTGCGGCGGTACCTGATAGCTCTTCTGGGTTTAATGGGGGTCTGCCTGATCTTATGGGCCACCGGGGTACAGGCGTTCCACCCGGTTGTGGCCATCCTATGGTCTGCCCTGGCCCTGCGCTACCTGTTGCTGATCCACCACCTAAAAAAACCGGCATGAACCTGCTCAGTGCCGAAAATCTGGCAAAATCCTATGGGGAGCGCACGCTGTTCTCCGGGCTGACCTTTGGGGTCAACCAGGGGCAGAAGGTTGCGCTTATCGCCCGGAATGGCACGGGTAAAACGACACTGCTGGACATCCTGGCCGGCAAGGACAGCCCGGACAGCGGATCGGTCACCTACCGGAAGAACCTGCGAAGGGCCTACCTGGAACAACACCCCGACCTCAACCCGGACCTGACCGTGGCACAGACCCTGTTCGACACAGGCAATGAAACGGTGCGGATCCTGGCCCGGTATGAGGAGGCCCTGGAACATCCGGAAGACACCAGGGGCTATCAACGGGCATTCGAAGCGATGGAGCGGGCCAATGCCTGGGACCTGGAGACCCGGTTTTCCCAGATCCTCTCCCGCCTCCGGCTCCACGACCAGAAACAACGGGTTTCTAGCCTTTCCGGCGGGCAACGGCGCCGGCTGGCCCTGGCGCACGCCCTGATTGAGGAACCCGAACTGCTCATCCTGGACGAGCCCACCAACCACCTGGACCTGGACATGATTGAATGGCTGGAGGAGTACTTCAGCAACCGTCCGGTTAGCCTGCTGATGGTCACACACGACCGGTATTTCCTGGATCGGGTTTGTACGGACATCCTGGAACTCGAAGGAGGTGAGCTCCATCACTACCCCGGCAACTACCAGGACTACCTCAGGGAGAAAGAGGCGCGGGAACAGATTGCCTCCACCACCGCCAAAAAAACCCGTTCGCTTTATAAACAGGAACTCGAATGGATGCGCCGGCAGCCCAAAGCCCGTACCACCAAGTCCAAATCGCGGATCGAGGATTTTGAAGAACTGAAGAAGGAGGCCCTCAGCCGGCGGAAGGAACGGGAAATGGAGCTGGAGATCAATATGGAGCGCCTGGGCACCAAGGTGGTTGAGCTGCACAATATCTCCAAATCCTATGACGGCCGCGAATTGTTCAGCGGCTTTACCTATCATTTTAAGCGGGGGGAACGCATTGGCCTGATAGGCCCGAACGGCAGCGGAAAGACCACGTTCCTGGACCTGGTTACCGGAAACCTGGAAAGCGACACCGGGAAGGTGGTCCACGGCGAAACCCTGCAATTCGGCTATTATACCCAACACGGCCTGGAGGCATCCCCGGGGAAGAAGGTGATAGACGCCGTGCGGGAGTTCGGGGACTACATCCCGCTGAAAAAGGGGCGCCAACTCAGTGCCCAGCAATTACTCGAACGGTTCCTCTTTGACCGCAAAGCGCAATACGACTATATAGAGAAACTCAGCGGGGGCGAACGCAAGCGTCTCTTCCTGTGCACCGTACTGATCCAGAACCCCAATTTCCTGATCCTGGACGAGCCCACCAACGACCTGGACATCGTCACCCTGAATGTACTGGAGGAGTTCCTCCTCGATTTCCCGGGTACGCTCCTGATCGTTTCCCACGACCGGTATTTCATGGACAAGGTAACCGACCACCTCTTTGTCTTTGACGGCCAGGGCGGCATCCGCGACTTCCCGGGAAATTATTCCGATTACCGCCTGCAGGCGGAGGTGCCTTCCGGAGCGCCTGCGCCTGAGGTATCCGATGCAGCAACGTCTGTTACCCGGGATACCCCTGCCAATTCCGGGGCCAGAAAAGGGAAAAGGAACTACAACCAGGAACGGGAATACCGGCAGCTGGAAACCGAAATCGGAAAACTGGAGGCGCGGAAGCGGGAAATCGAAACGGGATTCAGCGATCCGTCCCTCCCCGGGGAGGAGATGGACCGGCTTTCCCGGGAATTATCCGATTTGCTGCAGGAACTGGAAGAAAAGACGGCACGCTGGTTTGAACTGGCCGCCATCGAAGAATAATCTGCAATATCGAGCCATGCTCCAGAGATTCCTTTACTGGCTCCGGGCCAAAAACCGACACGGGACGCATTCGCCCTTTATCTACAGTTTCCTGGACCAGACCTATTACCGGCAGAACAGACAGGGGCTGCATTCCTCGCTCTGGCTGCTGCACGCGGCTCTCCGGCATTTCAAGGCGGAGTCGGCCTGGGCGTCGGAGCCGGCCGAAAAGCTGGTCAAAGAGCTTCAGGCGGAATTCCCGCAGCTGGTCTGGAAAGGAGCCCCTCCCGCGGACCTTTGCCTCTTTGAATCCCCGGGAAATGCGCTTTTGGAATGGCTGGAAAAACCGGGGAATTTCAACCGCCGCACCGTGGCGTATGTCGGCGGGTTGCGCGAGCCCGGTGGGCAGGTGGCCTGGAAAAAGGCCCGATCCCTGCCGCAGGTTCGAATCAGCCTGGAGAATTTCTCCGCAGGACTGTTGTTTTTCAGGCACGGACAGGCCAGGGAACATTTTAGAATCCGGAATTAAACCATTAATTTTATGAGTCATGGATAACACCATTTTCTACATCCTCGGCGGCCTGCTCCTGGTGTACTTCCTGATCGCCACTTTTAACAAGAAAAAGGGACGGAAACGGAAATCGCGCAATTTTATGGAAGGCCAGCGGTTGCGGGACCGGTACAACGACGACCGGAATTCCGACCTTCCCCGGAAGGAATAAAAATCGCCTTATGAAAATATACACCAAAACGGGGGACGGAGGCACTACGGCCCTTTTCGGGGGTACCCGGGTTCCCAAGCACCACATCCGCATCCAGAGTTACGGGACGCTCGACGAGCTGAACAGCTGGATCGGCATGCTGCGGGACCAGGAGGCCTGCCAGCCGCACACCAAAACCCTGCTGCGTATCCAGGACCGCCTGTTCACCGCCGGGGCCATGCTGGCCACCGATCCGGAGAAGGCAACACTGAAAAGCGGGAAGCAGCGGCTGCAAATACCTGAGATCGAGGCCGGGGACATCGCCTCCCTGGAGACCGCCATTGACCAGCTCGAGGAGAACCTGGCCCCCATGACGCATTTTGTCCTGCCCGGCGGGCACCCGGCGGTGTCAACCTGTCACATCGCGCGGACGGTTTGCCGGCGCGGGGAGCGGATGACCACCCTGCTGGCCGAGCAAAGTCCGGTTCCGGATACCGTCCTGGCCTACCTGAACCGGCTCTCGGATTACCTTTTTGTGCTGTCCCGCAGCCTGGCGGCAGCTACCGGAACGATTGAAAAAAAATGGATTCCCGGGTCGGGGAGCGAATAAAATCGCAATTTCCCCGTTCTATTTTTGCCCAATTGTGATTTTTATTGTAATTATTATAAATAACAGTCGAAATCCTTGGCTGTTTTTGTTTAAAAATTATTTTTGCAAAAATTTTAAAATCAATCTACTGAGATGTATTGGACACTAGAATTGGCATCCTATCTGAGCGATGCGCCCTGGCCGGCCACCAAGGATGAATTGATAGATTATGCCATCCGCACCGGGGCTCCCCTGGAAGTGGTAGAAAACCTTCAGTCCATGGAAGAAGAAGGCGGGGAGATCTATGAATCCATCGAAGAGATTTGGCCGGACTACCCGACGGAAGAAGATTACCTCTGGAACGAGGATGAATATTGATACAAGCGGCAAGTCGCCATCCAAAAGCCTCATCTGAGGCTTTTTTTTATGTAATTTTGGCAGCCCCGGGCGTTTCTTCCGATAATTCGGGAAACTGGAACATCTTTTGCACGATTGCGGGTGTAATTGTCCCGGGAACGGGGCCCGGATTTCCGCTCCGCCCGCCAGGGGTATCCCCGCACCGGGCGGCCCTAAAAAATACCAGATACTATGAGTTTTATCAATACGGTCCTTAAGGCTTTTGTAGGCGACAAGGCCAGTAAAGACGTCAAGGCACTCCAGCCCCTCGTCGAGAAAATCAAATCCCATGAGGCGGCCATGCAGGCGCTTACCCACGACGAACTCCGCCAGAAAACGGCCGGGTTCCGCCAGGCGATTCACGAGGGAGTAGCCGATTTACAAGAGCAGATCGAGGCGTTGAAGGCCGAGGTCGGCAACTCCACGGACATCGACCTGAATGAAAGCCTCTACGGACAGATCGACGATCTGGAGGAACAGGCCTACCAGCGAACTGAAAAAATCCTCGAGGACCTGCTGCCGGAAGCCTTTGCCGTAGTAAAGGAAACCGCCAGGCGCTTCAAGGAAAACCCGGAGATTACGGTTACCGCCAGTGAATTCGACCGGGAATTGTCCGGACGCGCGGATTACGTTAGCCTGGACGGAGAAAAAGCCGTATGGAAAAACTCCTGGGATGCAGCGGGTAAGGAAGTGACCTGGGACATGGTGCACTACGACGTACAGCTCATCGGCGGGATCGCCCTGCACCAGGGCAAGATTGCCGAAATGCAAACAGGTGAAGGGAAGACGCTGGTGGCGACCCTGCCCGTTTACCTGAACGCGCTCTCCGGAAAGGGCGTCCACCTGGTGACGGTAAACGACTACCTGGCCCGTCGGGACAGCGCGTGGATGGCCCCGATATTCGAATTCCACGGGCTTTCGGTAGACTGCATCGACAAGCACCGGCCGAATTCCGAGGGACGCCGTGCGGCCTACAATGCGGATATCACCTACGGGACCAACAACGAATTCGGTTTCGACTACCTGCGTGACAACATGGCACATACCCCGGGCGACCTCGTGCAGCGCCCCCACCACTACGCCATTGTGGATGAGGTGGATTCCGTACTGATCGACGATGCCCGGACGCCGTTGATTATCTCCGGACCGGTCCCCGAGGGCGACCGGCATGAGTTCAACGAGCTGCGGCCCAAGGTATCCGAACTCGTGCAGAAACAGCAGCGCTACCTGACCGGGGTGCTGGCAGAAGCCAAAAAGAAAATCGCCGAGGGCGACACCAAGGAGGGCGGCCTGCTCCTGCTCCGCGTTCACCGGGGACTCCCCAAGAACAAAGCGCTCATCAAGTACCTGAGCGAAGAGGGCATCAAACAGTTGCTGCAGAAAACCGAAAATTTCTACATGCAGGACAACAACCGGGAAATGCCCACCGTAGATTCCGAGTTGTTGTTCGTCATCGATGAGAAAAACAACCAGATTGAACTCACCGACAAGGGCATCGAATACATTTCCGGGGACCAGGAAAAGGATTTCTTCGTCATGCCGGATATCGGGAGCGAAATAGCGCGGATCGAAAGCCAGGAACTCGATATCGAGGAAGAGGCCGAGAAAAAAGAAAGCCTTTTCAAGGATTTTGCCGTAAAAAGCGAACGCATTCACACGATGACCCAACTCCTCAAGGCGTATACGCTTTTTGAAAAGGACGTGGAATACGTGGTGATGGACAACCGGGTGATGATCGTGGACGAGCAAACCGGTCGGATCATGGACGGACGCCGGTATTCGGACGGGCTCCACCAGGCCATCGAGGCCAAGGAAAACGTCAAGATCGAGGCGATGACCCAGACATTTGCCACCATCACGCTCCAGAACTACTTCCGGATGTACAACAAACTGGCCGGGATGACCGGTACAGCTGTAACCGAAGCGGGCGAATTCTGGGAAATCTACAAGCTGGATGTGGTGGAAATTCCCACCAACCGGCCTATTGCCCGGGACGACCGGCAGGACCTCATCTACAAGACCAAGCGGGAAAAATACAACGCAATCATCGACCAGGTAACCGAATTATCGCAGGCGGGGCGGCCCGTACTGATCGGTACCACCTCCGTTGAAATTTCCGAATTGCTTTCCCGCATGCTGAGTATCCGCAAGGTGGATCACAACGTCCTGAACGCCAAATTACACAAGAAAGAGGCGGATATCGTGGCCGAAGCAGGGAAACCCGGCGTGGTGACCATCGCGACGAACATGGCCGGCCGGGGAACGGATATCAAGCTGACCGAAGAGGTCAAAAAAGCCGGCGGGCTGGCCATTATCGGGACCGAACGCCACGACTCCCGCCGGGTCGACCGGCAGTTGCGCGGTCGTTCCGGCCGGCAGGGAGACCCCGGGAGCTCGCAGTTCTACGTTTCCCTGGAGGACAACCTGATGCGGCTCTTCGGGTCCGAGCGGGTGGCCAAGATGATGGACCGCATGGGGCTCAAGGAGGGGGAAGTCATCCAGCACAGCATGATGACCAAGTCCATCGAACGCGCCCAGAAGAAAGTGGAGGAAAACAACTTCGGCATCCGGAAACGGCTGCTGGAATACGACGACGTGATGAACGCCCAGCGGGAGGTGGTGTACAAACGCCGTCGCCACGCCCTGCAGGGAGACCGGCTGAAGGTGGATATCGCCAACATGATCTACGATACCTGCGAGGTGATTGCGGAAACGAACAAACTGGCGGGGGATTACAAGAATTTTGAATTCGAACTGATCAAGTATTTTTCCATCACCGCGCCCATCGACGAAGCGGAATTCGGCAGGTTGGGGTATCAGGAGATGGCCCAGAAAATCTATGCGAAAATCTACGAGCACTACCAGGAAAAGATGAAACGGGCCGCCGAGATCGCCTTCCCGGTAATCAAAAAGGTCTACGAGGACGACGCGAATAAATTCGAACGGATCGTGGTGCCCTTTACGGACGGGATCAAGACGCTCAACGTGGTGACCAACCTGGAAGCCGCCTATGAGAGCGGCGGGAAGCAACTGATCACCGATTTTGAAAAAAACATCACCCTTGCCATCATTGACGATGCGTGGAAGACGCACCTGCGCAAAATGGACGAACTCAAGCAATCCGTCCAGCTGGCCGTTCACGAGCAGAAGGACCCGCTCCTGATCTATAAATTTGAAGCCTTTGAGTTGTTCAAGGCGATGATCGAGAAGGTGAACAAGGAGGTGGTATCCTTCCTTTTCAAGGGCGAATTGCCGTCTTCGAACACCCAGCAAATCCAGGAGGCCCGCCAGGTTCGCAAGCCGAAGGAAAACCTGCAAACCAGCAAGGAGGAAATCCCGAACAGCGACGAACTTGCAGCCCGCAACCGCGCGGCAGGCCAGACCCAGGGGCAGCGCCCGCAGGTTACGGAGACCATCGTCCGGGAGAAACCGAAAATCGGACGGAATGAGCGCGTAACCATCAAGAATATCGTTTCTGGACAGAACAAAACGCTGAAATACAAACAGGCCGAACCCCTGCTGGCCAAAGGGGAATGGGTGCTGGTGGAGGATTAAAGCCCTCCCGGCATATAGTTGTAACAGGAGCGGCCCCGGCAGGGGTCGCTTTTTTTGTGGCATTCTTTCCCCCCGTTTTGATTTTATCGCAAAACATAGCTAGCTTTACCGTGATAAAGCGCTGTTCCCAGCAATCACCCAACCTGGCCTATGTCCGAGAAGCCGATTTTCATCAAAATGAAAAAGAACGAGAAGCACCGGGAGCGGCTTCAGGACAAAACCCGGCTGTTGTTCCGGGTAAACCTAATCGCCTCGGCCTGTTGCCTGGTCTTCGCCATCCTCTGCTGGCAATTGATGGACATCGTACGGGTCATCCCGCAGGTAATGGCCGGATTCGCGGTCCTGAACGGCCTGAACCTGCTCCTCCACCGCTTCCACAACAAACTGGTAATCACCTATAATATCGCGTCGATCATGGCGCTTTTGGGTTCTGTCGCCATTGTACTCTACAGCGGGGGGATCAACAGCCCGTTTATTTTTATCCTGGCCCTCATCGTCTTTGCCGGGTACGTGACTACCCGGGCCTACGGGCAGGTCTACCTGGCCATCAACCTGCTGATTGTCGTCCTGATATTTTCCCAGAGCGTAGGCGGCGTGGGCCTGGGGGAGAATGTCGTCCCGGAAGGGTCCCGCAACTTATTTGCTTTCCTGAGCATCCTGCTCTCCGTATACCTGTTGGGCGGCGTTTTCGGGCGGAACCTGCTCAGTGCCCACCACCGGCTCTACCGCTCCAAAGGGGAAATGGAACAGCGGATGCAGGAAAAGGAAATCCTCCTGAAAGAGGTGCACCACCGGGTAAAAAACAACCTGCAAACGGTTTCCAGCCTGCTTAGGATGCAGAGCCGCAGCATCGAAGACCCCGATACCCTCAGCCTGATCCGCAGCAGCCAGAACCGGGTAGTGGCTATGGCGATGGTCCATGAAATGCTCTATATGCGGGAAGACCTTTCCAAAATCGAATACCGTTCCTACGTTCAGGAACTCGGGGAATACCTGATACGTTCCATCAAAGGGCCCCAGAATAAAATCTCCCTGAAGATCGATATCCCGGAGATCGAGTTGGGTATCGACACAGCCATCCCCCTGGGTCTCCTGATCAACGAGGCCGTCACCAACGCCCTCAAATACGGTTTTAAGGACCAGGACGAAGGCCAGATCAGCATTGTGCTGGAAAAGGAGGACAAGACGGACTACATCCTGCGGATCGGGGACAATGGCGTGGGCTACCCCGAAAGCGTCTCCCACAAGACGACCAAGTCGCTGGGGCTTAAACTCATCTACAACCTGAGCCGGCAACTGCGGGGGTCGGTGATCCGGGACGCCTCCAAGAAAGGCACCAATTACATCATCCGTTTCCGGGAGGTGGCCCATGCGCCCTTCCATACGATTGCCTGAGGGGGCGTATCGGACAATATCCCTATCTTTAGGCGCGTAATTCAAAAGCCTTACCAACCCATGCGAAATACACTTGTAATCCTGCTGCTGGCATGCAGCACCTGCCTGTTTTCTCAGGACTATTTCCTCAAACAATACGAACCCTATAAATCCGGCATCCCTTCCCCTGAGGAATTCCTGGGCTACGGCATCGGGGAATACCACACCCGCCACGACCGGATTGTCCGATACCTGGAGGTTCTCGCTGAGGCTTCGGACCGGGCGCAGATAGAAACCTATGGGCATACCCACGAGCAACGGCCGCTGGTAATCCTTCGAATCAGCTCGGCAGAAAACCTCGGGCAACTCGAAACCCTCAGGGAGCGCCACCTGGAATTTACCAACCCGGATACCCCGTTCCGTGCAGACCCGGACCTGCCGGTATTTATCAACCTGGGGTATAACGTGCACGGCAACGAGCCCTCCAGCTCCGAGGCGGCCCTGCTGACGGCCTATATCCTCGTTGCCTCCGAAGACCCCCGGGTTGCGGGCTACCGCGAGGAATCCGTGGTCTTTCTGGACCCCACCATCAACCCGGACGGACGCGACCGGCATACCCAATGGGCCAATTCCTACCGGGGCAACCCGCTGGTATCCGATCCACAGGACGCCGAGCACAACGAATACTTCCCCGGGGGCCGGACCAACCACTACTGGTTTGACCTGAACCGCGACTGGCTCCTGGCCATCAACCCGGAGAGCCGGGGCAAACTCAACTGGTACCACACCTGGTACCCGAACGTGGTGACGGATTTTCACGAAATGGGGACCCAGAGCACGCATTTTTTTGAGCCGATGAAAGTCAACGGTTCCCGGGACCCGATCATGCCCCGGGAGAATTACGAGGACCTGAACGAACTCTTTGCCGGCTATTTTGTCCAGGCCCACGACAGCCTGGGCTCCCTGTACTTTACCAAGGAGGTATTCGACGGGACGTACCCGGGTTACGGCTCCTCCTACCCGGACCTCCAGGGCGGGCTCGGCCTGCTTTTTGAACAGGCGAGTTCCCGCGGACACTCCCAGAAGACCGCCTACGGCAAAATCACGTTTCCCTTCACCATCCGAAACCAACTGGTCTCCGGAATGGCAACGGTTCGGGCAGCTGTAGAAAACAAGGACTACCTGCAGCGCTACCAAAAAGAATTTTTTACCAGTGCCCTGCGGAATGCCGCAGCCGGGCGTGCCCGGGCCTACCGCATCCCGGCCAATCCGGACAAAAACCGGATGAAGGCCTTCCTGGACAAGCTCCTGATCCACCGCGTAAAAGTCTATGAAGATGGTCGCGGCGGCTTTGTAGTCCCCGCCGGACAGCCCCAGTACCGGATGGTGCAGACATTTTTTGAGACGTACCGGCAATACCGGGACAGCGTATTCTACGACGCCTCCGCCTGGTCGGTTGCCAATTTCTACAATATCGACTACCGGGCAGAGCGGAATTTCCGGCTCGGGGAAGCGGTAACCAGCCTAAAAGACCTCTTCCCGGTAACCCCTGTCGAAAAATCGGAATACGCCTACCTGATCGATTGGAACGACTACAACGCCCCGGCCCTGCTCCACGAGCTCCAAAACAAGGGGCTGGTCCTGGCCAGTTCCTTCAAACCGTTCACCACCCGCACGGGGGGAGCGGAAAAGCGCTTTGGATACGGAACCCTGGTCCTGCCCGTCCAACTCCAGTCAAAATCCCCCGACGAAGTATACCAACTCCTGCGCGAAGCCCAGGAAACCCATCAGGTCCCCGCATTCGGGGTGGCCTCGGGGTACCACCTTCGGGGCATCGACCTGGGGAGCCGCTACGTAGCGCCCCTGGAACAACCCAAGGCAGCCATGCTCATCGGTGAAGGGGTCCGCTCCTACGAAGCCGGGGAAGTCTGGCATTTGCTGGATACCCGCGTCCATATGCCGATTACAAAAATCCCCCTGAGGGATTTTGGCGGTGCTTCCCTGGACGACTACAACACGCTTGTCCTGGTGAGCGGCCGCTACAGTTTTTCGGACCGGGAAGAAAGGAAAATCAAGGACTGGGTGTCCAAGGGGAATACGCTGGTGGCCATCGCCGGGGCTGCCGAATACGCCATCGAAAAAGGCTGGGTGAAGGAAAAGCTGACCGAGAAGGAACAGGATACCACCGCAGCTACTGAGCGGAAACCCTATGTGGATGCCCCGGAAAACCTCGGCAAGGAAAGCGTGGGCGGGGTGATCCTGCAGGCAGACCTGGACCGGACGCACCCCCTGGCTTTTGGCTATACGGATTCCCGGATCCCGGTGTACAAAAACAACGAGGTCTGGTTGCAGCCGTCCAAAAACCCCTATGCCACCGTCGCTGCCTATACGGAGAACCCGCACCTGGACGGATTCCTCACCCGGGAAAACCTGGAGGATTACGCCAAGGGGTCCGCTTCCCTTTTGGTGAGCCCCCTGGGAGGCGGTCGCGTGGTGCTGTTTGCGGACAACCCGAATTTCCGGGGTAGCTGGTACGGCACAAACCGCCTGTTCCTCAATGCGCTTTTCCTGGGGAACCACATCCGGGTGCCCGATTAAAATAATCCCGGGCAATTTTCCAATGCGCCGGCGGCCGGCGCCCTAATCCAAAACCAACCCGCTAATACATCCAGCGACACTGAAAACCACGTCCATGCAAAAAGCAATCCTATTCGCCCTGCTCCTTTTGGGAGGAGCGCTCTCCGCACAACAGCCGCTCTCCGAAGGCCCTTTTGACCAATTGATCATTCGCGGCGCCACCCTGATCAACGGCAACGGGGCACCCCCTATCGGGCCGGTGGATATCGTCATCGAAAAAAACCGGATTGCCCGGGTGGCCAATGTGGGATTTCCGGGGGTGGCCATCGATCCGGAGAACCGGCCGGAACTGCAAGCCGGCGGGCGGGAAATCGAGGCAGCAGGCATGTACGTTTTGCCAGGTTTTGTCGACATGCACGGACATATCGGGGGCCGGGCCCAGGGGGCGGAACCGGATTATGTCTTTAAGTTATGGATGGGGCACGGGATTACCACGGTTCGGGAACCCAGTGGCCACGGGGTCGATTTCACCCTGGATTTAAAGCGGAAAAGTGCCGAAAACCAAATCATCGCACCCCGGATCCTGGCCTATACAGGCTTTGGCCAGGGGCACGACGGACCCGTCAGCACGCCGGAACAAGCCCGGGAATGGGTACGGGAAAACGCCGGGAAAGGGGCGGACGGCATCAAATTTTTCGGGGCGGAGCCGGCGATCATGCAGGCCGCCCTGGAGGAGAATAAAAGACTCGGGCTGCGATCGGCATGCCACCACGCTCAATTGGCCGTTGCCCGCTGGAATGTGCTCCACTCGGCACGGGCCGGGCTGACGAGCATGGAGCACTGGTACGGTTTGCCCGAAGCGCTGTTTGCAGACCGGACGGTACAGGACTATCCGCTGGATTACAACTACGCAAACGAACAACACCGGTTTGAGGAAGCCGGAAAACTCTGGGCCCAGGCAGCTCCCCCCTACTCGGACCATTGGAATGCAGTGATGGAGGAATTGCTCGCCCTGGACTTTACCCTGGACCCGACCTTCAATATCTACGAAGCGAGCCGGGACCTGCACCGGGCCCGTCGGGCGGAATGGCACGAGGAATATACCCTGCCCTCCCTCTGGCGGTTCTATGCGCCCAGCAAGGTCTCCCATGGCTCCTATTGGCACTATTGGGGGACGGAGCAGGAAGTTGCCTGGAAGGAGAACTACCGGCTCTGGATGACGTTTGTGAATGAATACAAAAACCGGGGGGGACGGGTTACCGCCGGTTCGGATTCCGGTTTTATCTACCAGCTCTACGGGTTTGGGTATATCCGGGAGCTCGAATTGCTTCGTGAGGCCGGGTTCCACCCGTTGGAGGTGATCCGCGCAGCCACCCTGAACGGGGCGGAAGCCCTGGGAATGGAAGGGGAAATCGGCAGTGTGGAGGTGGGGAAACTCGCCGACCTGGTAATCATCGGGGAAAACCCCCTGGAAAACCTGAAAGTACTTTATGGTACGGGAGCCATCAAACTGACTGAAGCCAATGAGGTGGTCCGCGTTGGCGGGGTCAAATACACGATCAAGGACGGGATTGTCTACGACTCAAAGGCGCTGCTGGAGGATGTGCGCAATCAGGTGCGTCAGGCCAAGGAGTCCGAGGGCTGGGAGTTGAAACAGCCCGGAAAGGACTGAAGCCGCCTTTCGGCGTTGCCGGGAGGTTGCCGGACAGCCATGGCTTCCCGGGAATTCGGAACCTGAGGATCCTTATTTACGCACCCGTACGGGCTTGAGCTTGCGAAGGGACAACATCAGGATGCAGGCGATGCCTGCCAGGGCAATCAGGAGTAGTATCATAGGGTGAAGATACGGTTTAAACTTCCTGAAAATACGCCGGAATTGCCAGTTTTCTGTTAAATTCGGGACCAACGACCCAAATATGGGGTAAACAACCTGTCCATCCCGGCAATTCCATTCCTTTCGTGCCGGATACCCGGCGGATTTTGTATCTTTTTACATCCCAAATTCCCGCCTATGTCGTACATGCTACTCCCATTGAGGTATCGAAACGCTCTGAAATTGCTCGCTTGCTTATGCCTGGTGGGCGCATATCCGGTAGCCCACGGCCAGGCAACCGCAGAGGCATCCACCTTTTATACCTGTCTCAGGGACTCCTATCAGTCCGACGGCTCCGTTCTTGACAGCCTGATGTCCGGTTATGAAGCGACCCTGGTTGAGCTGGAACTCCTGGAGGGTACCGCCCCAGCCGATTACAGGGGACTCCTGCAACGCATTGCCTCCGGCCAGCGGATCGAAGCGGCGATGCCGTTCCGATTCCGCGACCGCCTCCGGGCCCTACCCGTCGATTCCACCGCATGGCGTGCCTGCCAGCTGGCCCTGGAGCGTTTCCGTTCGGACAACCCGGAAGCCATGCTCACCCGTTTCCTGGACCGGCGGGACGTGCTGGTTACCGAAGGGATCCGTGCAGACCTGCAGGCGTCCTCCCTGCTCGACATCCTCGGGGAAGCAGCCTTTGAACACCCCTTTTACCGGTTGCAAACCTATTACCTGATCGACCTGCAGGCCGGATCCGCCGCCCTGCCCGACCTGTTGCCGGAAACCGTTAGCGGCCAGGCAGCCCGGTATGCCTCCCGCGGGGCGAATATCCTTCGGCTTTACCTGAATGAGCGGACTCAAACCATCGTGGAAGACCAGCTCGTCTCCCCGGAGCGGCTGGCCGAACGCGTCCACCGGCACGCCCGGGAATTCGGCCGGGAAGCCCTGTACGTGGTGGAATTGGAGCTCGATGTAAAATACCGGCAGTACGTCTACCTGAAAGACCGGATTGCCCGGGCAGTCAATGAAGTGCGGGACGAGTATTCCCGGAGGGTCTTCGGCAAGACGCTTACAGAGGCTTCGGAGGCAGAAAAACTGTTGCTGGAAAACCGCTTCCCGATCCGGGTGGTCCTGCCCTGATAAAAAAATCCGCCGCCCTGTGAGGGCGGCGGATAGTTGGAATCTTTGATAATTCGCCGGAAACAGCCGATCAATCCATTTCAAGGAAGGCTTCAAAGTCGGCGAGTTCCAGGGTCTCCCCTCCCTTTACTTTTGGCTTCAGCGATTCAAACTCCGCCTTGCCTTCTTCAAACCGCTGGCGGATCAGTTCCAGATTGGCCCGGTCGGCAGCAGTTGGCGCGTCGTAGCTGCCGGCCACCTTGCTGTAAAGGTCTGCCATTTTTTCCCGCAGTTGGGGCTCGGCAGAACCTACGTAATTGTCGCCGGTGGTGATGACCAGGGTCTCCTTCAGGGCATTGAGTTTCTTCAGTTCCCGGGTGTCCCCGGCCGCCTCTGCCTGGGCGATATAGGCGTCCAGCTGGTACACGAGGTAGGCCAGGTCCTGGGTCATGTTGTAGAGCTCCATGGTGGTTTCGTATTTCCGGGCCCGGGCTTCATCGGAAATCCCGTTGTCGGCATATACGAGCTCAAAGGGGTATTCATAGGTGTCCCGGCCCTTGGTGATGACTGCCGTATAGGAACCTGCCGGTACCGTCGGGGAAGTAAAGCCCCCGAAAGAGAAGGTTTTGGCACGGGCCACTTTGGGCTGTTTCCGGACGTATCCCCAGTTGACGATATTGATTCCCTTGGACTTGCCGGGTTCCAGGTCCAGCACCTTGTTCCCGCTGGCATCCCGGATCTCCATGGTCATCTTCCCGAAAGTATGCCGGCTTTTCATGAAGTATTTGATCTGTGCCGCCCGGCTTCGGTTGCCACCGACAAATTCGGTGGATACCGTGGAACTGCCAAAGCTGCTGGTTTCATCAATCACAGTAGGTTCGCCCTCGAAAAAATGCAGCGTCTCCCCGAGCACCTCTGCATTGATTTCACGCAAGGGGGAGATGTCGTCTATGATGATCACGCCCCGGCCGTGCGTACCGAGCACCAGGTCGTTGGTGCCCTTGTGGAGTTCCAGGTAATGTACGGCAACCGGGGGCAGGTTGTTCCGGAACGGCGTCCAGCTAAGCCCCCCGTCCAGGGTGACGAACAGTCCGAATTCCGTACCCAGGAACAACAGGTCCGGGTTTTCGTAATCCTCCTGCAGGCTGCGGGCGAATCCCTCAACCTCATCCGTGATAATCGAGGTCCAGGTATTCCCGAAATCCGTGGTTCTATACGCATAGGGGGTCATATCGCCATGGGAATGCCCCTCGAATACCGCATAGGCCGTGCCGGCGTCGTGCACGCTCGCCTCAATGTGGTACACCCAGGTATTGGCCGGGAGGCCGGGTACATTTGCCACCGTGTTTGTCCAGGTCTTTCCCCCGTCCCGGGTAACCTGTACATTCCCGTCATCAGTACCCACCCAGATCACCTGCTCGTCCCGTGGCGATTCGGCAATGGTAAAGATGGTGGTGTGGTTCTCCGCACCGGAATTATCCATGGAGAGGCCGCCGGAGTCCTCCTGCTGCTGCTTGGCTGGGTCGTCCGTGGTCAGGTCCGGGCTGATCACCTCCCAGGTATCCCCCATATCCTCGGACTTGTGCAGGTACTGGCTGCCCATATACAGCCGGTCGGGTTGGGTGGGGCTCAGCGCCATCGGCGCATTCCAGTTAAACCGAAGGTCTTCGGCCCCCGGGGAGGGTTGCGGTTGGATCGTCTTGATCAATTGCTTTTCAGTGTCTGTGCGCCAGACGTTTTGCGCGCCCTGCATTTCCGAATAGATGACCGGTTTGGTGGCGTGCTTGAGGACCCGGAATCCGTCGCCCTGCCCGATAGACGTCCAGTGGCGCCCCCGGATCCCGCCGGGAGCGGAGGTCGGGCCATACCAGGAACCGTTATCCTGCAGGCCACCGTACACATTATAGGGCGTCGCATTGTCCACACTGATGTGGTAAAATTGGGAAAGGGGCAGGTCCTCGGTGATCTCCATGGTATTCCCCCCGTCCCAGCTGCGGTAAAGGCCCCCGTCCGTACCGGCATAGATAATATCCGAGTCCACAATGCTGAAGGCCAGGTCGTGGATATCCGAGTGCATATTGCCCAGGTTCCGGAAGGTCTTCCCGCCATCCCGGGAAACCGAGCCGCTCAACCCGGCTTTCAGAACGACGTTCTCATCCCGCGGGTCCACGACGATACGCGAAAAATAGAACGGCCTGACGGTTATTTCGAAGTCGTTGTTGAGTTGCGACCAACTGGCTCCTGCATCGTCGCTGCGATACAGGCCTTTCCGCTCGGGTTGCTCCGCCTCGATGACCGTGTAGAGCACCTTGGGGTTTGACGGGGCCACCGCAATGGCCAGCCTGCCCAACTTGCCTTCGGGGAAACCGTTGTGGATTTTGTTCCAGCTCTGTCCGCCGTCGACTGATTTGTACAGGGCACTGTTTCCACCGCCGGACTCAAACGACCAGGGGGTTCGCCGGAATTCCCACATGGAGGCGTAGATGGTATTCGGGTCGGTGGGATCCATCGCCATGTCGGCCACCCCGGTCCGGGGGTCCACATAGAGGATCTTCGTCCAGGTGCTCCCGCCATCCGCGGATTTATAGACCCCGCGTTCTTCGCTGTCGCTCCAGAGCGCCCCGAGGACGCCCACGTAGATTTCATCGGGATTGTCCGGGTTGATCAGGATATTGGCGATCCGCTCGCTGTTTTCAAAACCGAGTTTCTCCCAGGTGGCGCCGGCATCCCCTGAGCGGAACAAGCCGCATCCCACCGAGACGCTGTTCCGGGTCCAGGTTTCCCCGGTTCCCACATAGATCGTGTTATCCGGGTCCGTGGGGTCCAGGGTCACCACGCCGATGGATTGGCAATGGTCTTCAAATATCGGGGCAAAGGTGGTACCGGCATCCCCGGATTTCCAGACGCCCCCGCCGGCCGAAGCCACATAGAGGACGCGGTTGTTGGTCGGGTGGAGTTCCAGGTCGTTGATACGCCCGCTCATCAGGGCCGGGCCAATGTGCCGGGCCCTCAGGTCGCCGAACAGGTTGTCGGCACGGAGGGTATCGCGTTGCTGGCCTGCCGCCGGCAGACATACGGCGACGGCAAGCAGCAGGAGCAGCTTGGATAATTTCATGTTGGGAGGTTACTGGCTTAACGCCGGGTTAGTCTTTTGCTTCGGTCATTTCTTCGGGAAAGGCAAAGGCGGCCGCATCCACCTCCGGGTTCAGCTCAATGCTGTCCATGGATATCGGTTGCGACTGGCCGTTCTTGATCCCCTGGGACATGGAAAAGGGAAAGTACAACCCGTCCACTTCCTGGTAGTCGCTGAAGGTGATGTACTGGGTTTGTCCCTTCATCGGGCCCTGGTGTACCTCGGATTCCATGACGATGGGCACGTAATTTTCCGTATCGAAGTAGTAAAAAGACACATCTTCCCTGGTTTCCCCGTCAATCGTCAGGGGTTCCCTTACCAATTTGATCTTGTAGGTTTCCGTCCCCTCGATGGTTTCAGTTCCCACGAGTTCCACGGTGTACCCCTTGGATTCGTAATCCAGGAAGGAATCCGGGAAGTCGTTGGTATTCAGTTTGAAGTTCGCTGTGGACTCCGCATCGCTCTTCTCGGGCTTCATGGTCTGGAAATTCGTCCCCCAGAGGGTTTCCCCGTCAAAGACGCCTTGCTTGAGTTCCTGTCCCTGGAATTTGATGACGGTCATCTGCCGGCCGTCGGCCATCTGGTATATTTCCAGAGGGATTTCCATCCCCTGCTGGTTCACCTTGGCGGTTATCTTCATCCCCTCCAGGTTCCTGAAGTTCTCCTTCCCGCCGATATTCTCAAAGTAGGTATCCAGGATTTCGTCGGCGGTCTGGGCCTGGGCCTGGAAGCCGGCGGTTACCAGGATTGCCAATAATACGTAACGCAATTTTTTCATTTTCTGTGGTGTTAAGAATTAGTCAATATATATCGTTAGTAGTAAAAGTTGCCAAAGTGTTTCATTTTCTTCGGGAAAATTTACATTGCGGTACCGCAATTCGCAGAATAAAGCCTCGTGGATGCAGGATACGCACCGGCTGATCCGCTCCTCCCACTCCGGCAGGATAATTCGGCCTGGTTGTTCAGTACGCTGCCTTTGGGTTACAGGTTATGTCCTGCCGGGTGCGAATCTGCGCCAAACACGCGTATCAAATCCCTTCTTTCCTCAAAACCTGCAGCGGGGGGCTGCTGATCACCGACCGGCTGTTGAACAGGCCGATAGCCAATACCATGAGGCAGATGCCCGGTGCCACGACGGCAAACGGTACCCAGGAAGGCACAAAGGAAGTCTCAAAGATATTCAGGGCGAGCAACTGGGTAGCCGCCAACGCCAGGAAAACCCCCATGACGCTGCCGATCCCCCCCAAAAATAAGTATTCCAGGGCCGTAATCCGGACAATCTGCCGGGATTCCGCCCCGAGCGTCCGCAAGAGCACGCTTTCCCGGATACGCTGGTATTTGCTGGTCCTGACAGCGCCCAGCAGGACGATCAGGCCCGTGAGAATGCTGAAAAATGCCATAAACCGGATTACCCAGCCGATTTTGTCGAGGATGTCGGAGACTACCGTGAGCAACTGGCGGATGTCCAGTACAGTGATATTCGGATAGAGGCGGACCAGGGTCTGCTGGAGGCTGGCCGATGTACCCGCATCCGGCGCCCGGGTCGTCAGGACGTGGAATCGGGGGGCGCTTTCCAATACGCCCGGGGGGAAAACCACTGAAAAGTTAAGTTGCAATCGGCCCCAGTCCACTTCCCGGATGCTCGCCACCTCGGTTTCCATCAGGACGCCCTGGACATTGAAAACAAGCCGGTCGCCGATGGTAACCTGGGCATCCCGGGCCACGTTGTCGGACAGGGATACCGGGATCGGGCCTTCGCCCGAATATTCGGGGGTCCACTCCCCTTCCCTGAGCGTTTCCGAGCCAATCAGCGAATCCCGGTAGGTCACACGGAATTCGTGCGAGAGGATCCACTGGTTGATGGTAGCAGTCGTGTCTTCGCGGATTTCCTCCACCCTGCGGTCCTTGATCCGGTCCAGGCGCATGGTCACGATGGGAATGTTTTCGATAACCGGCAGCCCCTGGTCGCGGGTGGTGCCGGCAACCGCCTCCTGTTGTTCGGCCTGGACGTCCAGGAGAATCAGGTTCGCCTCGGGGCGCTGGTCCTCAACTTCCGCCCGGATCAGCAACATATCCTGGGTAAAATACAAGGTGCTGATCAGGAAAGTCCCGATCCCGATGGCGAGGATGAGTACCAGCGTCTGGTTATTGGGACGGAACAGGTTCAGCAGGCTCTGACGCGCCTCAAACCCCCAGGAGTGCGGAAAAAACTTGCGGATCAGCCGCATACACCCCCAGGCCACCCCGGCGAGAATCAAAAAGGTCACCGCGATGCCGGCCACAAAGCCCAAAGCGCGGAGCGGCTGTCCGAGCAGCCCGGTGGATACCCCCCAGAGCACCAGGAGGATCAGAAAAAGGACCAGGGCCGTCAGCCTTTTGGAGATGCGCGAATTCTTCATCCCGATCCGCAGGGCCGCCAGCGGGCTGACAAACCAGGTGCCCAGCAGCGGCAGGAGGCCAAAAAGCACAGCCATAACCAAACCGAGCAGGATACCCAGGACCACGGGGCCCCAGTGGGCGCTCCAGTCGAGTTCCAGGGGCAGGAAATCGGCGACAAACATCGGGAATACCTGCTGGAGGGCCAACCCGATACCGGTCCCGAGCAGGCCGCCCAGCAGGCCGATGCCGCAGATCTGTATCAGGAAAACCTGGAAGGTCTGCCGGCGGGTAGCCCCCATGCATTTCAGGATGGCGATAAACTGTCGTTTCTCCCGCATGTAGATGTGGACGGAACTGGCAATGCCGAGACAGCCGAGCAACAGGGCCACGAAGGCCACCAGTTTCAGGAAACGGCCGACATTCTCAAAGCGCCGGCCCAGGCGCTGGCTCGTATCTGTGTGCAGGTCCACATCGGCGTTGTTCCGGTCCATGACCGGGTCCCATTCCTCATAGATAGCTTCGATATCCGCACCTTCGGGTGCCTTGAAGTAAAAATTGTACTCTACGCGGCTTCCCGTCTGGATCAGGCCGGTTTCCTCGATTCTCCAAAAGGGCATCCAGATAACCGGAGCTACAGAAGTAGTGACGGCGGTATTCCCCGGGGCGGAGATAATCCCCCCGGAGATTGGGAGTGTCAGGTTGCCGATCGTCACGGAATCCCCGGCCCGGAGGTTGTACTGCGTCATCAGGGACTCGTCCAGGAGGGCGCCCCCCGGTTCGTTCTGATAACTTGCAGCCGCATCGGCCGGTTCTGTTTCCAGCGCGCCGTAAATGGGGTAGCCTGCCTCCATCCCCCGGATCCGAACCAGGCGGGTCCCCTCCCGGTCCGGGAAGGCCACCATGGAGGCAAAATTCACCTCCTGCCAGTACTCCCCGGGAACCTGCCGGATCGTGTCGAGCAATTCCGGGGAAGGGGCGTGGTCCATATCGATGAGGTAATCGGCCCCCATCAGTTCTTTAGACTGTCCGGCAATGGTATTTTCCAGGGTGAGGCCAAAATTCTGAATGGCCACCAACGCCCCAATCCCCAGGACGATTGCCCCCATAAAAAGGACGAGTCGCTTCAGGCTGGCACGACCGTCGCGCCAGGCCATCCGAAATAGCCAGCGCACTCCTGCTGTTTGATTTCCCCGTTGGTTGTGCTGCATCAGGCGGGCAATTCTTCGCGTTGGTAAACCTTGCCCCCTTTGAGCCGAAGCATCCGGTCGCAGCGACGGGCCAGGTCCATATCGTGGGTGACGATGATCAGCGTGGTGCCCGCCTCCTTGTTCAGGTCAAAGAGCAATTGCACCACCCGGTTTCCGGTTTCCTCGTCCAGGTTCCCAGTCGGTTCGTCCGCAAAAAGTACCTCCGGCCGGTTTGCAAAAGCCCTGGCCAGTGCCACCCGCTGCTGTTCCCCGCCGGAAAGCTGACTGGGATAATGATGCACGCGTTCCCCCAGGCCTACTTTTGCCAGGAGTTCCCGTGCCTGTTCGCCCGCCTGTTTTTCGCCCCGCAATTCCAGGGGTACGCTCACGTTTTCCAGGGCGGTGAGGGTGGGCAACAATTGGAAGTTCTGGAAAATAAAGCCGACCTTCCGGTTTCTCAGCACAGCCCGTTCGTCCTCGCTGAGGCTTTCCAGGGAAACCCCGCAGAGTTCCACGGTGCCCGCGTCTGTGGCATCCAGGCCGGCGCAAAGTCCCAGCAAGGTGGTTTTCCCACTCCCGGAGGGCCCTACAATGGCGTAGGAGGTCCCTTCGGGAACCGAAAAGGTAATATCATCCAGGACGGTTAGTTCGCTCCCTCCGCTGTCATAGCTCTTCCGAAGCTCGCGAACGTTTAATATATTTGACATAAGTCGCTATTCATTGGCGTTTTCAAGGCGCGTAAAATACACATTACAAATTAAAACACCCCCCAAAAACCCATGTCCGGACTCTTAAAGTTTCGTTATATTTTATTCCTTTTCCTGCTGGTAGCCTGCAAAGGCGAACCATCCGAAAAACAAGCTGAAGAGCTTCCAGAAAACGCGGCTTCCGAGGAAGAGGCTCCCGGGGAAAGTTCCGGGAATACGATTCTTTTCTTCGGGGATTCCCTTACCGCCGGCCTGGGCCTGGAGCCCGAGCAGGCTTTCCCGGCACTAATCGGAGAACGCCTCGATTCCCTGGGGTACGACTACCAGGTAGTCAATGCCGGCCTCAGCGGGGAAACTACGGCAAGCGGGGCCAACCGGCTGGACTGGGTACTCCGGCAACCGGTAGCTGTATTTGTACTGGAACTCGGCGCCAACGACGGGCTCCGCGGCATCCCCCTTTCCGAAACGCGAAAAAACCTGAAGGATATTGTGGAACGCGTCCGCGAATCGGATTCTACCACCCGCATCCTTTTGGCCGGCATGCAACTGCCACCCAACATGGGGCCGGCCTACACCACGGAATTCCGTGAAATTTTCCCGGAGCTGGCCGCCCAACACAACTTGCACCTCATCCCCTTTTTACTGGACGGCGTGGGGGGTATCCCCGAACTCAACCAACAGGACGGCATCCACCCTACGGCCGAAGGCCACAGGATACTCGCGGACAATGTCTGGGAAGTCCTGGGGCCGGTATTGCAGGCGGAAGCTTTGCAGGCGGGGCAGCCCGGGGGGGATCAAACTCCGGGTACGGCCAGTGATACCAGGCCGTAATCGCGTTACCGGGACATGTTCAGTTTACCGGGACGAATCCAGGATGCAAAAACGTATTCAGGATACCAGGCCTTGATCAGGCAATCTGGTAGTGTTTTTTCGTGGTGAAGTTCAGGGCCTTCTTAACCCGGGAATCGCTGCGGCGGTAGAGGCGGGCAACTTCCTGCTTTCCGGCAGTGTCGACGGACGCAGTGGAAATACTAATCTCAGTCATCTGAACGATTCCCATTTCGATGGCTTCAACTTTTTTCCCGGTGTTGTCCTGGGCGTTGGCCAGCAGTCCGAAGAAGAGTACAAAGAGGATGGTTGTGAATGTTTTCATGACTTGATTTCCTTATACTAAGATAACCCCGCGAAGGGGGTATATCCGGAAATGAGTCGCTGAAAACCCCATATTTTTCGGTATCCAACCGACAAACGGTCAGGGTGTAAAAAATCATCGACAAACGGTTCGGGCCCCAAATTCGGGACAGCGAAAGAATTGGTCGTTAATCGATGAAAAACCTGTAGGCGTTTTCTACCTGTGCCGTGAGATTCATACAGGAATCCGTGGGATACCTCCGATAAACCCTGAACCCTTTCCGCCTTTAAACTTGCGTCCATCTGAGGGTTTCTCAAGGACAGAGGGGACTGGGATTGATCAGGCCATCTGGTAGTGCTTCTTGGTAGCGAAGTTCAGTTCCTTCTTAACCCGGGAGTCTTTGCGGCGATACAGGCGGGCAACTTCTTTTGCAGTACCGGTAGTGGCAGCGGCAGCAGGGGCGGCAATCTCTGTCAGCTCAACCAGTCCCATTTCGATGGTAGCGGCTTTTTGCTCCCCGCTGTCCTGAGCGTTGGCGAGCAGTCCGAAGAAGAGAACGAAAAGGATGGTTACAATAGCTTTCATGACTTGGTTGCTTTACACTATTATAACTCCGCAGTCGGCATTTCACCCGGTTGTGAATCGCTGAAATCCCCTTATTTTTCGGTATTCGACCGATAAACGGTCAGGGTGTAAAAAATCATCGATAAACGGCACGGCCCCCAAATTCACCTGGGCGACGGAACGTGCATTTCGTCGGTATTTTTAACTAGGGTAAGCCAAGGAAAAGGGCCGGATCCGGGCAATTCCTTTCGAAAAAGGCGCGGTTTCCGGCATCGGTGACCCCGGGATAGTCCCCGGAGTAGCCCTGCAGGTCGTGGATGACCTGGAAATGCAGGTGGGGCCAGTACCCCCCGTTATCGGATTCCCCGCCCAGATGCCCGATGATCTCGCCGGCACGCACTCGCCGGCCCGGGCGGAGGCCCCGCAGGTCATCCGGGCTCAGGTGTCCGTACAAGGTGTGTATCGGGCCGCCTGCCGTCTCGTGTTCCATCAGGATTACCGGCCCGTAGTCACCGGCACTTTTATGGTTTCCCCAACTATGGACCCGCCCGGCCTTTGGGGCGCGTACCGAGGTGCCTTCCGGGGCCCAGAGGTCCAGGCCCAGGTGGAGGGTCCTCGCAGCCTGGCCTGTCGTCCCGAAATGGGCGTACGCCGCATACAGGCTCCGGTTCTCCATATACCCCCCGTACGCCACCCGGGCTCCGCTCTCCCTGAAAAAACCCTCCAGGTAGCCGCGGTACGCCTCCGGGCCCAGTCCTCCCAGCTGGATTCGCCGGTAGGCTTCCGGGCTGTAGGGAATGTCCAGTATGGGGAGTATCCGGGATTTCACAAGGCGAATATCGCGAAAATCCCGATTCACCGGTACCCGGACCCACGGATGCCACCCCATTTCCTCCCGGTTCCGCGGGAAATGCCCGGATTCCCTGTAAGTATCCGGGATGGGATGCGACCATTTTAACGGCGGGCCTCCATGAGGTATTCCTTTAACAGCGATTTAGGGGTCTTCCTCGGTGTCCCTTCGTATATTGGGAACTGATACAACCTGCCCTGAAAAAAATTGTAACTACTATGAAAAACATCAAGAGAAGCCTGTTGCTAACAGCCGGGTTGATCCTGGCCATTTCCTGCCAGACCAAAGCGAAAAAGGGCGAAACTGCCGAATCGGGTCGCCAGGCTACTGCCCCGCAAATGGAAAAAGAAGTCCCACAAGACCTCTCGGCCTACGAAACTGCCTATTTTGCCAGCGGTTGTTTCTGGTGCGTTGAGGCCATTTTTGAGAGCGTCAAAGGCGTTGCAGAAGCCGAATCGGGGTATGCGGGCGGAACGGAGGAAAACCCCACCTACGAGCAGGTCAGCTACGGGCGTACCACCCATGCAGAGGCCGTGAAGGTATACTACGACCCGGAAGTGGTGAGCTTTTTTGAACTCGTCCAGGTATTCTTCGGGTCCCACGACCCGACCACGCCGAACCGTCAGGGACCGGACCGGGGCCCCCAGTACCGGTCAATCGCATTTTACGAAAATGATTCCGAGCGCCAGATTATCACCGCCTATATGGAGGCGCTCGAAGAACAGCGGGTCTACGACCGGCCAATTGTGACCGAGGTATCCCCCCTCACCCAATTTTACAAGGCCGAGGAATACCACCAGGATTACGAACGAAAGCATCCGGATAACCCGTACATCCAAAATGTCTCCGTCCCGAGGCTCAACAGGTTTAAGGCCAATTTTCAGGATTTCCTCAAAGAGGACATTCATTAAGTAAACCGGGTTTCGGCCCGTCCGGGGAATCGACTTTTCGGCCTGCCCGGGGAATCGGGCTTCGGCCTGCCCGGAGATTCGGGCTGCCGGGCGCACAGCGGGGTTTGCTGCCGCGTTAAGGAAAGTGGGTCAGCGATTCAGTTTTACGTCGCTGTAGGAGGCATTGATAACGATGGAACTTCCGGCGTCTCGGGCAAGGTGGTACCCTTTACGGGTGCCCGTGGTCGCCGATTCGGTGCCTTCCCAGATGATGTAACCCGGGTAATCCACGCGGGAATCCCGCTTCTGTACGCTGATCCGGTAGGAGCCGTCGGGAAGTTGCACGGCCAGTTGCCCGTTGTCTACGGAAATGGTCATGTCCTTGAAATCTTCGGAAATGTACCCGATGCTTACCCCCCCGAGGTTGTTCCTGATAGACGCCTGCCGAAGCAGCCGGTCGATGGTCACCTGGGATGAAGTGGCCGACAAGTCGAGCCGGCCCACTTCATTTAGCTTCACATCCTCCGAAAAATCCGCGCTGAGGCGGCCGCTGTTCCACGCCTTCACGGCGATGGGGGAATACCGGGCTTCCACAAAGGTCTGTTCCCCCTCGATAGTCGCTGCACTCAGGCTGGCATAGTTCAGGGTGGCCCGGATGTTCAGCGAGTTTTCGGCCAGTTTCACCTCCCCGTGCCGCACATTTAGTTTCAGGCGGGCGCCTTTGGGCATTTTGATCCGGATGGTTTTCTTGATGTTGTACTTCCCGTTTCCGGATTCCCCTTGCATAAAGAATACCCGCGAACGGTCCCGATCCTCCCGGACGCGTTCCCGCGCCTCGGCCAGCTTCGCCCTGGCTTCTTCCCGGGCGCGCTGGGCCCGCTCGCGCTGTTCGGCCCGCTGTTCCATCATTTCCGCACGCCGCTCCATTTGTTCCTGGCGCCGCTCTTCCTGTGCTTCTATCCGGGACTCCATGGCTTTGGCGCGTTCTGCCACCCGCTTGGACCACTCCTCCAGTCGCTGCTGGTATTCCTTGTCGAATTTCTTGTCGAATTCCTTTTTCCAACGCTTCATATACGCCTCACCTTCTTTCTCAAAAGCCTCGTAGTCGAAACTCTGGAAAGGGATGGGCGGCATGGGCGGCAACTCCATTCCCTCCAGGACGGGTCCGATATCCGGGATCTCGATGTCCGCGAGGATCGGCTCGATATCCGGGATCTCCGGCATGACGAAATCCATGTCTCCCATGTTGAAATCCCCGTTAAATCGAAAGGACCAATTATTCCCTGCGCGGGTACTCACCTCAACCCGGGAGCTGTTGCCCAAAATTTCTACCCCGCCGTTTTCAAAATAAGCGGCAGCTTCTTCCTCGGTGGCGCCTTCCAGGGTGATCACAGCTTCCACGGACACTTCATTCCGGTTCCAGGTCTCGAATTCGATGTCCGCATGGCTCGTATTGAGGGCCACTTCCACATCCGGTTCCACACTGAAAGACTCCTTGTACGTTTTAGACTTTTGGGCGTACCCGGCCTGCCACCCCAACAGGAGGGCAAGGATCAGCGTTTTAGACGCTGTTGCTACTGACTGATTCATTCTTTGATTGTTTTAATTCGTTCAACTTCTCTTTTAACCTGGTCAACAACTGCAACCGCAACTGGAAATTCCTGATCATGGCGGAGATGGTCTCTTCATTGGGTCCGATTTCATTCAACTCCACCACCAGGTTTTGGTATTCGGTATCCAGTTCCCGCAGTCGCTTCATATAATCGTCCGCCACGGCCTTGTTCTCATCCGAGATATCCAGGTTCGCCAGCTCCATATGGATACTGGCTGTATAGTACTGCTCCACCTTGCGCAAATCCGGGGAAAGATCCCCCAGGGAAAAGCCGCTGGTGGTCTCTGTACTGTCCTGCTGCACCACAGGCTCCCCCTGGGCCGGCAAGTCGGGCTCCTGCCGGAAGAGCCAGAACGCAACCCCGAGCAAGGCCGCCACCGAGGCAGCCATACCTATCCAGAAAAAGCGGTTCCCGCGCTTCTCCGGGAAGGCCTCCTCCAGGCGCTGCTGAAACCGGGATTCGTGGCCTGCTGGCATCCGGTATTCCCGCCTGCGTTCATTCTCGAATAGTTTCTTAAGATTCTGCGACATGTTTTTTACCTTTTAATAGTTCCCTGAGGTACCCCTTCCCCCGCATCAGGCGGGTCCTGCAGGTGTTCTCCCGCAGTTGCAGGATTTCCGAGATTTCCGAGTGGTCGTATCCCTCCACCAGGTAGAGCTGTACGACATACCGGTAATTCTCGGGTAATTCTTCTATGGCAGCTTTTACATCGTCTACCCCCAGGGTGGATTCCACCTCCCAGTTTTCCGCCTCGGTTACCTGCAACCTGTTTTCCTCCAGTTCCACAAAATGCTGCCGGCGGGCTTTGAGGAAATCGATACAGCGGTTTACGACAATCCGTTTCAACCAGGCACCGAAGGTCACCTCCCCTTTGTACTGGTCAATTTTACGGAAGGCCTTGATAAAGGCTTCCTGGGTCAGGTCCTCGGCATCGGCCTCATTCTTGACAAACCGCATAGCCACGCAGAACATGCCCTGGGCATATTTCCGGTAGAGGGCCATTTGCGCCCTGCGGTCGCGATTCCGGCACTGTTCGATCAGGTCGTTTGCCAATAAGGTCGGCGTTTCCAGTTTCGATTGTTTTAGGTTGCTATCTAAAGGACGAGGGCTTCCGTGCAGCGTTTCAAAAAAGTGTACTTTTAATGAAATTTTAGCATTTGCGTTGGAACAAGTTACTGTAAAAAACGACCACCTGTGCCTCGGGGTTTTGAATTACGGGGCCATCATCCAACGCCTGCAATTCCGGGATGCCCGGGGCCGATTCACCGATGTAGTGGTGGGCAGGGACGCCCCGGAAGACTACCTGGATGACCCCGCCTTCCTCGGGGCCTGCGTGGGGCGTTTTGCCGGGCGGATCTCCGGCGGCCGGCTGCGAATCGGAAACGAATACCACCCGATCCCCCACCGGGACGGCATCACCCTCCACGGGGGAGAACGCGGATTCGGCAAGCGGTACTGGACCATCGAATCCCATTCGGGCGACGGGGACACGGCGGAAGTACAACTGGCATATACCAGCCCGCACGGCGAAGAGGGATTTCCGGGCGAATTGCGAACCCGGTTGATTTACCGGCTCACCGGGAAAACCCTCATGGTAAGGCACGAGGCCGAAACGGACCGGCCCACGGTGGTCAACCTGACGAACCATTCGTATTTTAAGCTGGATGACTCTGATTCCATCGACCACTACCGGCTGCGCCTCGGGTCCGGCAAGCGCCTGGAAACCGATGAGCGCCTGTTGCCCACAGGGCGCATCCTGGAAGTTGCCGGCAGCCTCTACGACTTCATTCAGGAGCGGGAAATCGGCGAGATACGGCTCGACACGCCCTATGTACTGGATCCGGACGGGCCTGCCGCAGTCCTGTATTCCCGGGAATCCGGGATTCGGATGGAGGTCAGCACCAACCAACCGGCCCTGGTGGTTTACACCCCACCCCATTTCGCGGGTATTTGCTTTGAGACCCAGGGGTATCCGGATGCCCCGAACTTCAGCGATTTCCCGGGTTGCGAATTGCATCCTGGACAGGTATACAGGAATGAAACCCTTTTTTCCTTTGAGAATTTCTGACCCGTTTCGGGCTATTGACCTGTGGGCAGCTCCCAATTGCATCCGCTCATAGCCGGGGGGAATTATCCCCGGGCAACCCCGCGGGGTTGCCCGTGATTTACTACATTTAGGCAACTTAAAACCAGACCTGATGAAAATTTTCAAATGGATCGTTATCGTCTTCGGCGCCCTGCTGCTCCTGTTTTATTTTTTGGGCATGCCCTACCTGCGGGAGCAGACAAAAAAACACAGCCCGGAACGGACGGCCCAATACGAGGCGGCCGGCATAACCCTGGAAGTCAATTATTCCAGTCCTTCCAAGAAGGGCCGGACCATCTTCGGGGAACTCGTTCCCTACGACGAGGTCTGGCGCACCGGGGCCAACGAACCCACCACGTTTACCACCAGCGGAGACATCTATGTAGGTGGCAAGCCGCTGCCGGCAGGAACCTACTCGCTCTGGACGATCCCGGGACGGGAAGCCTGGACCATCATCCTGAACGAAGAGGTGCCCGATTGGGGGGTAACCCTGCTGAGCGGGGGCGACAAAACCACCCGGGACCCGGAACACGATGTGGTTCAGGTAGCGGTGCCCGCCCTGGGACTCCCGTCACCCGTAGAGGATTTTACCATTGAGTTCGACGTAATCAGCCAGGACGTATTCATGCGCCTTGCGTGGGACCAGACCGAAGTACTCGTGAAAGTAAACCCCTGACCTGCGTGGCGCCTACCCAGAAACCAGACGGCGACAAACGGGGACGGCCGGATTCGGCCCGGACGGAATCCGCCCGCGGTCGATCTTCCCGCCCGAAACCCGGACCGAAAGACCTCCTGGAGGGGATTCGCACCTCGGACCGGACCGCCCTGGCGCGGGGCATCACCCTGGTGGAAAGTACCCTGCCCGACGACCGGGAAGCAGCCAGCGAACTCGTAGAAAGCTGCCTGCCCTTCTCAGGCAACAGCATTCGCATCGGGGTAACGGGCGTGCCCGGTGCCGGAAAGAGCACGTTTATCGAAAGCCTGGGGGGCTATCTCACCGGCAGGGGCCTGAAGGTGGCCGTCCTGGCAGTAGACCCCACCAGCAGCCTGAGCAAGGGCAGTATCCTGGGAGACAAAACCCGGATGAACACCCTCAGCCGGGACGAACGCGCTTTTATCCGCCCGTCGCCTGCCGGCACCTCCCTCGGGGGCGTAACCCGCAAAACGCGGGAAACCATCAGTCTCTGCGAAGCGGCCGGCTATGAGGTCATACTGATTGAAACCGTGGGGGTGGGCCAAAGCGAAACCGCCGTTCACGGAATGGTGGATTTTTTCCTGCTCCTGAAAATCGCCGGGGCCGGGGACGAACTGCAGGGGATCAAAAGGGGGATCGTGGAAATGGCCGATGCGATCGTGATCAACAAGGCGGACGGGGCCAACCGGGAGGCTGCGCGCCGTGCGCGATCCACATTTGAACAGGCCCTGCACCTCTACCCACCCAAGCCAGACGGCTGGCGGCCCGAAGTCCTGCTCTGTTCCTCGACGGAGCACACCGGGATTGAAGCTATTTGGGACCTGATAGACAAATTCCGGGAAAAGGGCAGAAAAACCGGGGCCTTTCAGAAGAAACGGGAACAGCAGTACACCGCGTGGTTCCGGCAGGCGGTATCCGAGCAACTCCTGTCGGGCTTCTATGAAATCCCGGGGGTAGGCCCCGCTTACGATGAGCTGGAACAACAGGTTGTGGCCCGCAGGACCAGCCCATTCCGCGCCGCACAGCAGCTGCTGGACCAGTTCGGCCCCAAACGCTGAAGCCGAAAAAAGGTGTACATTTGAACCCGAATCCAACGCCTGTTCCATGGAGGTCCTGACCCAATCGCTCCTTTCGATCGTCGTTCCGCTCTACAACGAGGAAGAAAATGTCCGCCTGCTCACCGAAAAAATCCACACCAGCCTGGAAGGGTACAACTACCAGATTGTGTATGTGGATGATTTCTCGACAGACGGTACCCGGCAGGCGGTACGCCGGATGGCCGACCCGAAAGTACACCTGGTCTGCCTGAAAAAGAACTACGGGCAAAGCCTCGCCCTGGCTGCAGGGCTCGACTACGCCCAGGGGGAATACATCATTACCATGGACGGCGACCTGCAGAACGACCCGGCCGATATCCCGCTGATGCTGCCCTTTGCCCTGAGCGGAGAATACGACGTGGTCACAGGCATCCGTCAGAAGCGCCAGGACTCGCTGATCAAGAAAATCCCCTCCAAAATTGCCAATTTCCTGGTGCGCCGGGTTACGAAGCTCGACATCAAGGACAACGGGTGCGCCCTGAAAGTATTCACCCGGACCATCGCCAAGGACCTGAACCTCTACGGAGAAATGCACCGGTTTATCACCTTGCTGGCCTTCCTGGAGGGCGCCCAGATCAAGCAGGTACCCGTACGCCACCACGCCCGCCATGCGGGGGTATCCAAATACGGCCTGGAACGGGTCTTCAAAGTCATCGCGGACATGATGCTGCTGTTGTTTATCCGGAAGTACTTCCAGCGCCCCATCCACCTGTTTGGGATTTTCGGGGTCCTGCTCATCCTGCTCGGCCTGGCGATCAACGTGTATTTGCTCGTGGTGAAGTTTGGCTTTGGCCAGGATATCGGGACGCGACCGCTCCTGATCTTCGGCATGATGTTTATCCTCGGGGGTATCCAACTCTTCACAATCGGCATCGTCATGGAATTGCTGATCCGGACCTACTACGAATCCCAAAGCAAAAGGCCGTATCGCATCAAAAATGTATTGATCGGTGGGGAACCTGCGTAAAAAGGGCATTGCACTGCTGAAACTCGTTTTCAGTGCGCTCCTGCTCTATTTCGTCTTCCGGCGGATCCCCTTCCGGGACGTCTGGGATACGGTGCGTTCCAGCCAATTGGGATACCTGGCACTCGCCCTGTTGTTTTTCTGCATTTCCAAATTGGTTGCCGCCTTCAGGCTAAACCGGTATTTCCGGGAAATCGGGATACCGCTGACGGAAAAGGCCAATGGACAGCTCTACCTGCTCGGGATGTTCTACAACCTCTTCCTGCCCGGGGGGATCGGGGGGGATGCCTACAAGGGATATATCCTGCACCGGGAATTTGGCACCCGGGTACGCCGGGTGGCGGGGGTCTTGCTGCTCGACCGCCTCAGCGGCCTCTACCTGCTGGTGTTTTACAGCGGCGTGCTGCTGCTCTGGCTGGCCCCCGAATGGCTGGAGCCCTATGCCGTCTGGCTCGGCCTGGGCCTGATTGCCAGCTTGGCCCTGTACTGGTGGTTGCACGGCCGCCTTTTCCCGTATGCGCAACCCGTTTTCTGGCATGCACTTTCCTATTCGGCGGTGGTTCAGGCCGCCCAACTGGTAACCGCCTACCTCCTGTTGCAAGCCCTGCAGGTGGACGCGGGCACCCCCGCCTACCTCCTCCTCTTTTTGCTGAGCAGTATCGCGGCCGTCCTCCCCATCACCATTGGGGGCATCGGCAGCCGGGAATTGCTTTTCTATTACGGGGCGGCCTGGTTTGGACTGGATGAAGCCACGGCCATCGGGCTGAGCATGGAGTTTTTTATCATTACGGCCCTGGTGTCCCTCACGGGCATCTACTTTCATTTCAGGAAACCGGCGTTGCACCTTCGGGAAGCCTGAATCAGGGGGCCGCGGGCGCCAATAAAAGCAAGTAGCGCTTGCCGACCACCTCTTCCCGCGTTTCCGGGTTTACGAAGCGTGCCTGCAGGCGGGTGATGCGAAACTGGTCGGCGACGATTTCCCGTTCCCACTCCCAGCCCGATTCGGCCAGGCTCCGGCGTTTATCTTCATCCACGTAGACCCACCTGCCGGCCAGGTCGGTGCGGTTGCCGCCCCGGACAATCCGGACGGGCTGGCGACTGTAAAAGTCCAGGGCCCAGGTGTGCTCCTCACTGAATTTGAAAATGGGCGGGTTTGCAGGAACTTCCCGGACAAAATTCCGGGCGAGTTCGGAACCCGCCTGGTATTGCAACAGGGACGGGTAGAAATGGGCATTCATCACTGCATTGATCCCGACACTGGCCAGGACGCTGATTACCGCCAGGCGTACCAGCGGATCGGCCATTTGCCGCCAGAGTGCGATGCCCGACCCCACAAGTACCAGGACCAGCACAACGGCAGCTGCCCCCGGCAATGGAAATACCCAGAATACAATCCCGGAAACAGCAAGCAAAACTATCCCGAATATACCGGCCTGCAGGCGGGCAGCGCGCCTGAGCCATTTCCAGTGGCCTTTCCTTCTCCGCGCATCGAGATATCCGGCCGTCAACACGGCAAAAAGCGGTATCAGGATATTCAGGTAATGGGGGAGTTTGAACTGCGCAAAACTGATGATCAGGAATATGATGGCAATGCCCCCGAGTGTAAGCACCTCCGGGACACCGGGATTCCCGCTGGTATTTTCCCCCGCAGCCCCTCCCGGTGCTTCGGCATCGGGTGGGGCCGGGGCTGTTTTGTTCCCCGCGAAACGGCGCGCCATTCGGTAGGCCCGATTCCCGAAGGCTGCGAGCCCCATCAGCGTCCAGGGCAAAAAGACCCAGAGGAAGGTGTGGAAAAAGAAAAAGTAATCGCTGCTGTTCTTGCCAACCCCTTCCCCGCTGAGCCGCTCAAAACTCTGCTCCCAGAAAATAAACAGAATGCCGCTGCGGTTTCCCCGTCCGCGGATGACCTTCTCCGGATGCAGGTCGAATTGCTGGTAGTAAGCGTAGAGCATCGGGCTGATGGCCAGGGCAAATACCAGTAGCCCCCAAACCAGGCGCAGGTCGGCCAGACGGTACCACCGGCGGGTATACGCCACATGGCACAACAACGGCAGGGCGATCACCACCAGGGCAATCTGCCCTTTGGTGGAAAAGGCGAGGCCTGCCGTCAAGGCTCCCCACAGCAACCCCCGGGTACTCCCCAGCTTCAGGTACCGGAGCAATTGCCAGATAGACAAAGCGGTAAAGCCGGTAAGTACGGCATCTGTCCGCACATCGATCACGGAAAGGACGATGGTCTGGGCACTCATGAAGATCAGGGCCGCGAGCCGTCCCGCGTTTTCGTTGTAGAGCTCCTTCCCGATCCCGTGGCAGGCCCGTGCGGCGGCGAGGGTAAGCAGCAATGCCGGCAACCTGTAGGCCCAGTCGTGGATACCGAATAGCTTATAGGCCAGGGCTGCAAGCCAGTAGTGCATGTGGGGCTTGTCCAGGTATTGCTCGGTCCCTTTGATCAGGTTGACGAAGTCGTTTTCCTGGACCATCCGCATGGCCATAACCGCAAACTGGGCAGAATCGTTCTCCATCAGGGTCGCCGGCAGTCCGCAGACATAAACGGCGAGCATCCCCAGGAAACACCCCCAAAACATCTTCCCGCTGATCATTGGAAAATTTTTGATCGTGCCATTTTAAACAATCGCGCAAACATCCAGCCGAATACCCCGCCCACCAGGCAGCCGGTCAGGACATCCAGGGGATAATGGACCCCGAGGTAAATCCGGCTGAAGCCTACCGCCAGGGCCCAAACGATCAGGAGGGCGCCCCATCCCCGCCGACCCGACCCCCAGCGAGTTGCGAAGAAAGCGGCGAGTGCCATGGCATTCGCGGCATGGGCGGAAAAATAACCGAACCGCCCGCCGCAATTGGCCTTGACGAGCCGTACCATCCCCTCCAGGGAAGGCTCGTAGCAGGGGCGCAGCCTGCCCACCCCGTATTTGAAAAAATTGGCCAGCTGGTCCGTGCAGGTAATCAGCAAGGCCACAAATACCAGTAACAACAACAGGGGCTTCCACCCCAGGTCCCGCCAGGCCAGCAGCAACAGCAGTACATAGAGCGGGATGGCGAGCCACTTGTCGGACAGGAAAAGGAAAAAACCGTCCCAGGCCCCGGTGCCCATGCCGTTGAGTTCCAGGAACCAATTGCGGTCCAGATCCTGTAGCTGCTGCCACATATCAGTCGTCGTATCGGGAAATTTCGCGGTCGTAAAAATCGACTGCTTCGGTGATAAGCGACTCTGCAGACGCTTCGAGTTCCTTCTGGTCTTCTGCCGAGAAGTCCTCCAGCCATTCCACCTCGTCGTTTTCCAGGTTCAGGATAAAGCGGGGATATTCCGTATGGACGACAAACACGGCTGTCGGGTGATCCGTATTGTCTGCTAACAGGAACCGGGGTAAGTCCATAGATTGATGTTTTTTCTCAATTCGTTCCGGGGTAGGCCATCAACCGGCACCGGTTGGTCCGGGATGTTGGCCGATGAGCCGACCCGTCAGATACCGGAACCGAAGATACAACATTATTGAGGAGGCGGTAAGCCCGGCCAGCAAACCGATCCATATCCCCGTGCTCGCCAGGGCCGTATGCAACCCGAGGAAATAGCTAACCGGGAATCCGATCAGCCAGTAGGCGATAAAGGTCAGCAACGTGGGGATACGCACATCCTGTAATCCCCGCAGCGCTCCGAGGACCACTACCTGCACGCCATCGGATATCTGGAAGACCGACGCCACGAGCAAGAGCCGGGCCGCCAGTTCCACCACTTCCCGGTTATCGGCAAAATTCACCGTGTCGTCCAGGTCCAGGTACAGCGTGGGGAACCAGTGCCTACCCAGCAGGAACAGCAAGGCAAAGCCCGCCATCAGGAGCACGGTCATCAGGAAAATCGACGTGGCAATGCGCCGCAGTTCCGGGAAATCCCGGAGGCCCAGTTGGTTGCCAACCCGGATCATGGCAGCCACCCCGAGGCCGGTACCGAACATAAAGGTCATGCTGCTCAGGTTCAGGGCAATCTGGTTTGCCGCCTGGGGGTTTTTCCCCAGGACACCGCTCAGCCAGATAGCGGCGGTAAAGATGGCTACCTCAAAAAAGAATTGCAGGGCCGAGGGGAATCCCAGGTTGATAATTTTTCGCAGCATCCGCTTGCCGATCTTGCGAAAGGCGAGGCGCTCAACGTACCCGGCAAAGGCCGGGCGGCGGCGGAACAGGCCCCACAGGATAAAGCACATGGCCACACGGGCCACCAGGGTGCCGACGGCCGCTCCGGTAACCCCCATGGCCGGAAACCCCAGGTGTCCGAATATCAATAGGTAGTTCAGCCCGATATTGATCACGTTGGCCACGATGGTGGCATACATCGGATAGCGCGTCTGGGAAAGCCCCTCCGAGAATTGCTTCAGCGCCTGGAATACGATGAGCGGGATCAGGGAAAGGGCTACCAGGTCGATATACGGCTGGGCAAAAGCCACCACTTCAGGGGGCTGCTCCATCAGGTACATGAGCGGCTTGGCCAGGAGTACCGCCGCAAAAAGGACCAGGCCCAGCAGGCTGCAAAGGACCAGGCCGTGCTGGAGCACCTGCCTGCCCTCTCCCCGGTCGCCCCGTCCGTCCGCCTCCGCTACCAGGGGGGTGATCGCAGTCGAGAACCCGATGCCGAGCGACATGGCGATAAACACAAAACTGTTCCCCAGGGAAACCGCGGCGAGTTCCGCGGTACCCAGCTGGCCCACCATGATATTATCCGCAAAAACGACAAAGGTATGCCCCAGCATCCCGAGGATTACCGGGGACGCCAGGCGGAAGTTATAACGGAATTCGCGGGTGTATTGCTGCAGCAAAACGGGATGTTAGCAGTTATCGGGCCGCATGGCTCCTCAGGGTTGTTTCTTGGCTTCTTCCCAGTGCACGTCCATTTCGGCCAGGGTCATATCGCTGAGTTCCCTCCCGGCCTCCCGGGCCCGGGATTCCAAAAAGTCAAAGCGCGCCATGAATTTCTTGTTGGTCCGTTCCAGGGCATTTTCTGGGTTGATCCCGAGAAAGCGGGCGTAGTTGACCAGGGAGAAGAACACATCGCCCATCTCGGCTTCCAGGGCATCCGCATTGCCGGCGCGCCGCTCCGCCTCGAGTTCGCCCAGTTCTTCACGCACCTTGTCCAGGACCTGTTCGGGCTGTTCCCAGTCAAAGCCCACCCCGGCCACCTTCTCCTGGATCCGGTTGGCCTTGACCAGGGCCGGCAACCCGGCGGGTACTCCCTGCAAAACGCTTTTCTTGCCTTCCCGCAACTTGATGCGTTCCCAATTCGCCTTAACATCCGCCTCGTTGGCCACCTCGGTGTCCCCGTAGATGTGCGGGTGGCGGTGGATCAACTTCTCGCAAATCGCCTCCGCCACGTCCCCGATATCAAAATGGCCGGTTTCCGAGCCGATCCGGGCGTAAAAAACAATATGCAGCAACAAGTCGCCCAACTCTCCCTTGACCTCCTCCAGGTCATTGTCCAGGATGGCATCCCCCAATTCGTAGGTTTCCTCGATAGTCAGCTGCCGGAGGGTCTGCATCGTCTGTTTGCGGTCCCACGGGCAGCCTTCCCGCAATTCGTCCATGATGGTGAGCAGGCGATCGATGGCCTGCAACTGTTTTTCCCGGGTGTTCATAGGGCCCTGTTCTTTCGGCAAAGGTACAAATCCGGGGTTTGGCGGCGAATGGAATTTGGCGTAATTTTAATGGCAAACCAACCCGACCCATGTACGCATTGCGCTTCCTGATTCCCCTCCTGATATTTTCCTCATGCCAACCGGAACCCGGGTTTGATGTCGTTATCCGGGGCGGACAGTTGCTCGACGGCAGCGGCAGCCCGGCCATCCGAGCCGACCTGGGAGTCCGGGGAGATACCATTGCAGCCATCGGGGACCTTTCGGGTCGGAAGGCGAAAACCGAGATCGACGCCACCGGGCTCCACCTGGCCCCGGGGTTTATCAATATGCTCAGCTGGGCAAACGTATCCCTCCTGGAGGACGGCCGCTCGCAGAGCGATATCCGGCAGGGCGTCACCCTGGAAGTACTGGGCGAAGGACGCTCTATGGGGCCCCTTAACGAAGAGATGAAACGGGAGATGCGCAATGGGCAACAGGACATTACCTACGACATCCCCTGGACCACCCTCGGGGAATATCTGCAACACCTGGAAGAGCGTGGCGTATCCACAAATGTAGCCTCTTTTGTGGGCAACGGCACGCTTCGGGAATACGTGATGGGATACGAAAAACGGGCGCCCACCCCTGCGGAAATGGATTCGATGAAAACCCTGCTCCGCCGGGGGATGGAAGAAGGGGCCGTAGGCCTGTCGACCTCCCTGATTTACGTGCCGAGCGGACACGCATCCACGGGCGAAATCACCGACCTGGCACGGGTGGTATCGGAATATGGAGGCATGTATATATCGCATATCCGCAACGAGGAGGACAGCCTGCTCCACGCGGTGCGGGAACTCATCCAAATTGCGGAAGATGCCGATGTGCCGGCCGAGATCTACCACTTCAAGGCTTCCGGACAGGACAATTGGGACCTGTTGGACAGCGCCATCGCCCTGGTGGAGGACGCGCGCAGCCGCGGCCTGGAAATTACCACGGATATGTATATGTACAATGCGAGTTCCACGGGGTTAAATGTGCTGCTGCCGGCCTGGGCCAAGGACGGGGGGCATGAACGTACGATGGAATACCTCCGGGACCCGGAGGCGAGGCAGCGGATGATCGAAGAGGTTAAATTTCACGTCCCCCCGGAGAATATCCTGCTAGTGGGGTTTCGCAACAAGGACATGCGCCACCTGATCGGCAAAAATCTGGCAGAAGTGGCCGCGGAGCGCGGTATCCGGCCCCGGGAAGCCATTGCCGACCTCATCTTTGAGGATGACAGCCGGATTCAGGTGGTCTATTTTTCAATGAGCGAGGAGAATGTCGAAAAAAAACTCGCCCTGCCCTATATGGCAATATGTTCGGATGCGGGCTCCTATACGAATGAAGGGGTTTTCCTGGAACAGAGTACGCACCCGAGGGCCTACGGCTCCTTTGCGCGCCTCCTGTCCCATTTTGTCCGGGATCGCGGGGTCATTTCCCTGAAGGAAGCCGTCCGCCGACTCACCTCCCTGCCGGCGGGCAACCTGAAACTCCGGGGGCGCGGACTGCTCAAACCCGGATACTTTGCCGACGTGGTGGTTTTTGACCCGGAGCGGATCCAGGACCGGGCCACCTTTGAACAACCGCACCAATACGCAACCGGGGTGGAACACGTCCTGGTAAATGGCGTCCCCGTGTTGCAAAACGGGGAGCACACCGGCAATTTCCCCGGGCGTTTCGTCAGGGGGCCGGGATATCAAATGAAAAAACCATAAAACGATGAACCGAATAACGAACGGGCTGGCCCTGGCCGCCCTGGGGATCCTGCTTGCAGGTTGCGTCAGCGAGACTGGCCTGATTGAAGAAGGCGCCGAACTGCAGCTCGTCTCCGAGGCATTTGAATTTACGGAGGGCCCGGCAACTGCCCCAGGGGGCGACGTGTACTTCACCGACCAACCGAACAACCGGATTCACCGCTGGGATGCGAAGACCGGAGAAATCAGCGTATTCATGAAGCCGGCGGGCCGGGCAAACGGCCTGTACTGGGATAACGAAGGCAACCTCCTCGCTGCGGCCGACGAGAAGTTTGAGCTCTGGCGCATTGCCCCGGATAAGTCCGTGGAAGTGCTCACGGATAATTACCAGGGTGCCAAATTCAACGGGCCGAACGATATGTGGGTCCACCCGGACGGCACCATTTATTTTACCGACCCCTATTACCAGCGCCCCTACTGGGAACGGCAGGAAAAGGAAATTGAGGAGGAGCGGGTCTACCGGATCCCTGCAGCCGGAGGGGAGCCCCAGCTAGCAGCAGACGGCCTGGTACAACCCAACGGGATTATCGGGACTCGGGACGGAAAGCGCCTCTACGTCGCGGATATCGGCAACAGCATGACGTACCGGTACGATATCGCCCCGGACGGCAGCCTGGAAAACGCCACCCTGATGATTACCATGGGCTCTGATGGGATGACCCTGGATGAACAGGGGAATATCTACCTGACCGGCCGGGGCGTGCACATTTTCAGCCCGGAGGGCAAAAAACTCCATCATATCGAGGTGCCCGAAAGCTGGACGGCCAACGTAACTTTTGGGGGTACGGATGGCAAAACCTTGTTTATTACAGCCATGGATGCCGTGTACACGCTTCGGATGACCGTGGCCGGGATGCATTGGCAGCCCAAATGACCCCATCCCCCTGATTTTCAATAAATGTTAACGGACCTTCACCCATGATGAGAACTACCCTGACGATCCACTGGTTGCTACTCTTTGTTATGCCCGGCCTGTTTGCCCAGGCAGACAGTATTCCATTGCCCTTCGACCCCGCCCGGGGGGTGGAATGGACCGGTAGTGAGAAACACTACTACAGCGACATCTGGCAAACCGAGGTGGTCACAAACGTGTCCGCACCCAGCATGCAGGTTTTCCGGCCCGGGAAGGGGGCGGGCAATTCGGCAGCCGTAGTGATTGCCCCGGGCGGGGGCCTTTACGGGTTGAGTATCGAAAGTGAAGGCCGGCAGGTAGCCCAATGGCTCGCGGAACGGGGTTTTACGGCTTTTGTGCTCAAATACCGCCTGGTGCCCACGGGTGCCGATGGCGTTGCCGAAATCAGCCAGCTCGGACAGAATGACCCGACCGGCCTGATGGCCAATGTGGGTAAGGTACTCCCCTACTCCATCCAGGACGGGCTGAGCGCGTTGACCTGGGTCCGGTCTCATGCCGGGGAGTACGGTCTGGATCCCGAAAAAATTGGATTCATGGGGTTTTCCGCCGGCGGGGCGGTTACCCTGGGTGTCGGCTATTCGGCTTCCGGGGACAATGTACCGGACTTTTTGGTGCCGGTTTATCCCTGGACGGATGCCTACCCGGTGGCCCCTGCCCCGGAACATGCCCCGCCCCTGCTCGTAATTTGCGCCACCGACGACCCGCTGGGCCTTGCAAAGGGCAGCGTGGAACTCTACACCGCATGGCGGGAAGCCGGGATCCCGGTTGCCCTGCATATGTACAGCCGGGGCGGTCATGGCTTCGGGATGCGGGAACAGGGATTGCCGTCCGACAAGTGGATTGAGCGTTTTTACGATTGGGCCAATGTCCATATTTTAGTGCCTGAACAAAAACAACCAGGCGAATGACACGCATTTCCCCGAATTCTCCCGCCAAGGACATGGGAGTCCTGCTCGCATTGCTTGCGATTTTAATCCAATGCGTCCCTGCATTCGCCCAGGACCCCGGGCGTTTTGAACAGGAAGTCGCCTCCATCACAGCCCGGAACGATAGCTTGTGGAACCCCTATCGGGCCACCTATCTGTTTACCGGCAGCTCGAGTGTCCGCATGTGGGAAAGCCTGGACCGGGATTTTCCCGACAGGCAGGTAATCAATACCGGGTTCGGGGGTTCCCAGGCTTCCGACCTGCTTTTCTACCTGGATCCCCTGATACTGAATTACCGCCCGATGGTGGTTTCCATCTACGAAGGCGACAACGACCTGGCAGAAGGAAAAAGCCCCGGCCGCGCCTTCCGGGATATTGCGGAAATCCTCTCCCGGATCCGGTCGCGTTACCCGGGGATGCCCGTGGTGTTGATCTCCGCCAAACCGAGTATCAGCCGGTGGAAGCTACGGGGAAAATACGAGCGATTTAACCGGAAGTTGAGCCGGCTGGCGGAAGCGGACCCCCTGACCCGCTATGCCGATGTCTGGACACCGATGCTCCAGGCGGACGGGTCCCTGAATGAAACTTTGTTTATTGAAGACGGACTGCATATGAATGCCGAAGGATACCGCATCTGGAAATCTGTTTTGGGTCCGCTGATCGGGCAATCGAATTAATAAAAACACCACGCGCTCCAACACCACGCGCAAACAATTGAACATAGCATGAAAAACCTGAAATGGGGCAGTGCCCTGATCCGAATTGCCCTGGCCGGTTGGCTGGGAGTGGCCCTGTGGGCATGTGCCGATGAGCAGCGGCCCCGTATTGAATTTCCAGAAACGGATTTGGCGGAAGCCGCCCTGATCCCGAAACCCCTGTCCGTGGTACCTACCCACGATGCTTTTGGCCTTGACCGGCACGTGGCGATCTACAGCGGGGGCGCCGCAGGCATGGCCGAGGTGGCGGAAACCCTCGCAGGCCATATTGAGGCGCGTACCGGCCTGAGGCTGCCCGTGGACAATGAAAACAAAGAAGGGATCCACCGGGCGATTTATTTCAACCAATCCCCTGCGGACGGGCCCGAAGGATACCAGTTGTATATCACCCGCGATTCCGTACTGATCAACAGCGCGAATGCCGAGGGGGCCTTCCACGCCGTACAGACCCTGCGGCAGCTGATTCCGTCGGCAGCCAATGACACCCTGACGGAATACCCCATCTGGCCGCTTCCCACTGGAAAAATCACCGATAAGACGGAATTTGCCTACCGGGGGGCCATGCTCGATGTGGCCCGGCATTTCTTTTCCGTTTCCGACGTCAAAAAATACCTGGACGTGATGGCCTATTACAAACTGAATGTCCTCCACCTGCACCTGACGGACGACCAGGGCTGGCGGATCGAAATCAAATCGTGGCCGAAACTGACCGAAGTAGGCGGCAGCACCGAAGTAGGAGGTGGCCCCGGCGGGTATTACACCCAGGAGGAATACAAAGAAATCGTTGCCTATGCAGCGGAGCGGTTTATCACGATTGTGCCGGAAGTGGACATGCCCGGGCATACGAATGCGGCCTCTGTTGCCTACCCGTTTTTGAACGGGAACGGGAAAACCCCGGCCCTGTATACCGGGACGCAAGTGGGGTTCAGCACCTGGGACACGCGTAAGGACACGGTTTATGCCTTTATCGACGATGTTATCCGGGAAATTTCCGAGATGACCCCCGGGCCCTACTTCCACATTGGTGGAGACGAAAGCCACGTCACTGCAAAGGACGATTACATCTATTTTGTGGAGCGGGTGGAACCCATCGTGCGGAAGTACGGGAAACGGATGATCGGTTGGGACGAAATTGCCAATGCCTCCCTGGACAGCAGTTCGGTAGCCCAATTCTGGGCCGATGAGGAAAACGCCCGGAAAGCGGTTAACCAGGGGATGCAGGTGATCCTCTCCCCGGCCCGGAAGGCCTACCTGGATATGCAATACGATTCCACCTCCACCTTCGGGCTCCACTGGGCCGCCTATATCCCCGTGGACAGCGCTTACATCTGGAACCCCCAGGCCTATGCGGCCGGAATTGCCAAAAAGGACATCCTGGGGATTGAAGCCCCCCTGTGGTCGGAGACGATATCAGAACTCAGCGAACTGGAGTACCTGGCATTCCCAAGGCTGCCCGGCTACGCAGAACTCGGATGGACGGAACCCGCCCAGTTATCCTGGGAGGACTACAAGCACCGCCTGGCCGCCCAGGCGGACTATTTTAAGCGGATGGATATCCGGTATTACCCGTCGGACCGCGTACCGTGGCCGGACGAGTTCCCTGAACCGGACCTCAAGGACTGACCCGTTCCCGGCAGCCCTTCCGGGGGTTCCGCCTGCCAGAGATATGTGGGGGCTTTCCGCATATCCGGCCAGACGGCATCCAGGGTTTCCGCCTCGTACATCCGTCCGTTCTTGACCACATATCGGACGGTATTCGTATTGCGCAGGTCGTCCAGCGGATTCGCATCCAGGATAACCAGGTCTGCCAGTTTTCCGGCTTTCAGGCTGCCCAGGTCGCCATCGAGTCCCAGGGAACGGGCCCCCAGCAGGGTGGCTACCCGCAGGGCGTCTGAGTTTTCCATGCCGCTGCTGGCCACGGACCATAACTCCCAGTGGTAACCCAGGCCCTGCAACTGGCCGTGGGACCCTATCCCGGCCAATCCCCCGGCGTCTACCAGGTCCTTCATGAATTCGGCGTGCTTTTCAAAGACGTGTTCCTCGTCCATAAACCAACCCGGGCGTCTCCGAGATTTTGAGGCGAGTTCTTCGTAGGGCGTGAAATGCCGGATTTTTGAATCCCCCCAAACGTCTTCGGTGGCGTAGAAATAGTTCTCCGCCCAGGGCCCGCCATAGGCCACCAGCAAGGTAGGGGTCACCGCCATCCCCGCATCCGCAATGGTGCGGACCACGTCGTTGTAGATCGGGTAGATGGGCAGGGAGTGTTCGTGCCCCGGGTACCCGTCCAGGAGCTGGGTCATGTTCAGCTTAAAATCCAGCCCGCCCTCTGTGGTGGGCATCAGGCCGAGTTCTTTGGCCGCCATGATCACCCATTGCCGGTGCTTCCGGTTCCCGGTCAGGTACATCTTGATGGTCTTCGTATCGTAGTATTCGCTGTACTGCCGCAAAACTTTTTTGGTGTGCTCCAGGCTGGTCAGCTTATAGCGCCAGTACCCCACCCCGGGCCCGGTGCTGTAGATCCGGGGGCCCGGCATCATCCCGGCATTGACCATGTCCGAATAGGTCAGGACATCCGTGGTGGCTGTCTGGGGGTCGCGCGTGGTGGTGACCCCATAGGCCAGATTGGCCCCGTAGATCCAAATCCGGTTCTTGTGGATGCCCCAGGCCGGCCACATATGTGCGTGCGTATCGACAAAACCCGGGACAATTGTCTTCCCGCTCATATCCCTTACCTCGGTCCCCTCCGGGATTTGCAGGCTCCCCGCCGGACCCAGGGCGGCGATGCGGTTGTCCCGGATGAGCAGGTCCCCGGTTTCATGGACCGTATCCCCTTCCATGGTGATCAGGCGGGCTCCTGCAAGCAGCAGGGTCCCTTTGGGGATATCCTGACGGTATTTCAGGGGGATGCGAAACTCGTCTGCTTCGAAAACCGGTTCCTCCTCATCCTTGTCCGCCCCGCTTACGGAATCTTTTTTCACCGGGTTTTCCTTTTCGGCCTTTTTAACGGCTTCCAGGCTGTCCCGGAATTGTTCCCCGGCGGCGAGGTCATAGGTAAAATGGCTGGCGCCCAAAGACCAGTGTACCTTACCGCTATCCCCCGACCAGGCCGGGAATTCCCCGCCCAGTTGTGTGAGCTTTACTGCCGGGAATGCGGCATCCCCGGGCTTGGCTACCGAAACGGTGGGTGTTTTCCCATACCGGGGTACGTGCACCGAGTAAATGTCGTTGTTAATTTGTGCCAGGGCCCGCTTCCCGTTCGGGGAAATTCGCACTTCGGCCGGGCGGGAGGCCTTGTCGTCTTCTTCTCGCAAGCCGGAATCCTGGGGCAGCAATCCGTGTCCGCCATGCCCGGACTCCGTCAGGATATCCCGGGACCCATAGGTCTCAATCCCTTTGAGGATCAGGTGTTGTTTTTCGTCCGTCCCGTCCCACCGAAGCGACAGCAACCCGCGCTGCGGGTGGCTCAGGTAGATCCGGTCGTCCCCCCTGGTAAAATGCGGGGTTGTCCGACCCTCTGATTTGTCGATCAGCGTTTGCGCCCCGCCATCGGACGGGATCCAGACCAGGTCTTCCCGGCTGCCCCTGGTGTTCGGGCCCGTCCCTTCGTCATAAGCCTGGGCATAGCCCCGTAGGAATACGATGCGGTCCGAGTTGTAGGACCAGGCCGGCTGGGAATAGATACCCGGGACGCGGGTTATGGCACGCGCTCCCCCGCGCCCGTCAGTGCGGACCTTGTAGAGGTGCCCCCCGCCGGGTTGCCAGCCTGAAAAAACCAGTTCGCCCCCATCCGGGGACCAGGCCGGTTGCGCCTCGGTAAATTCGTGGTCGGTGAGTCGCCGGGGGGTCCCGTCCGGGAGCTCCATCACATAGAGCCGGTTGAGGGCCGTAAAGGCCAGGTGTTTCCCGTCCGGGGAGGGAACGGCATCCCGGATTTGCGTTACGGGGAGTTCCGGGGTGTCGGAAATCGGGTATTTGAAATCCAGGCGCGGGCCCAGGTCCAGGGAAACCGGGGCAGTAAAGGGTATTTCGCGAACGGAATTGTCCGCAATGGACAGGGCCCGGATCTTCCCGCCATAGGAGAGGAAGAGCTCTTTGCTATCCGGGGAAAAGGCCATGGCCGGGAGTACCCCCAGCGGGGCGATGGATTCCTGTTCATCCCGCTGCACCGGGTAGGCGAGCCAGCGCTCCTCCCCGGTTTCCAGGTTGCGCAGCCGCAGCCCGGTGTGTTCTTCATAACGGCTCCCGAACACCAGCCATTTCCCGTCCGGGCTGGGCGTGGGGGTAAAAGCCGACCCGTATCGGGAGGTTATTACCGCCATACCGCCGTCCTCCATATCATAGGTACCTATCTGGTATTGGGGCAGTTGGGCATTGTAATTCCAGGCGCCCGTCCGCCGGGAGAAGTAGATGCGTTTGCCATCCGGGGAAAAGGCCGGGTCGATGGTTTTGAGATTCTCGGGTTTGTCCAGCAACTGGCTCCCGCCGCCACCCTCCCTGTGATACAGGTGCAATTTGATGTTGCGGCGTCCGGCAGCCCCTACCACATAGGTCCCGTCCGGCGACCAGTCCGCTGAAAAGTAGTGTTTGTTCTCCGATTTTGTAAGCTGGGTTTCCTCCCGGGATTCCAGGTCCATGATCCAGATATTCTCGGAGCCGCTTTTGTCGGAAATATACAACAGGGAGTTGCCGTCCGGGCTGAACCGCGGATGCACCTCATAAGGCAGGCCCCGGGTCAGGGCGGTGGCCGTGCCCCCGGTTGCCGGGATGGTGTAAATATCGCCCATCAGGTCAAAGGCAATCGTTTGCCCGTCCGGGCTGACATCCAATGAGATCCAGGTTCCCTGTTGGGCCTGAAAGGAAATTTTGCGGGACGGCTCCAGGGGGAGGCCTTCCTCTTTCTTTCCGGCGGTATCTTTTTCGGTGGAATCCTTCCCTGAATTCTGGGAATGAGCAGTCAGGAGAAATAACCCGGTGAGCAGCAGCAAGGCCCTGCGCACAAAGAATTTGGCAAACATTTTAAACGTATTAGCGGTTTCTCCGCTAAATATAGGGAATTATGCCCCCTGTCTGCGGGGGTCGACCTGCTCTTTTCCCGGATCGGCCATGCGGTTCAACAGGGGTTTCCCATACGTCGCCGGGGTCTATCCTTTCTTCCCGGGTGTGTTTGCGGGGGCAGGTCCGCTCCCGTCTGCATCCGCTTCCTGGCCCTCCTCAGCAGCGTCCGGGTCCGAAAAATCTTCAAAACCGTTGTCCAGCAACAGGTTGTACCATTGGATCACCTTGCGGATGTCGCTCGGGTAGACGCGGTCCTCGTCGTAATTCGGAAGCACCTCAAAGAAATATTCCTCGAGCTCCAGTTTTCCCGCCTTGTGGTTGATGGAGGTGTTGCCCCCGTCCTCCTTCTTCTGGATCCTGGCAAAAACCTCCCGAAGCGGCAGCTCCTCATCCAGTGTGTAGATGGCAATTTCGGAGAGGACGCTTACATTGCCGGTCATCCCGACGCTGATCTTCCTCCCGTCAGCCAGGGATTCGGCCACAAAGCCGGAACGGGTTTGCGTTACCAGACGAAACAGGCCCGGCTTTCCGGCGATGGACAATATCTTATCTAAACTCATAAAGTGATTTTCGGCTGCAAATATGCTAAAAATTAAGTCTACCGCCCCCGTTTTACGGCCGGGAACCGCATCTTATAATCAATCTGTACCTTCCCTTTGGAAATATTGGTCAGTTTCCCCTTGAGCAGGCGCTTTTTCAGGGAGGAGATGTGATCCGTAAAAAGGATCCCCTCAATGTGGTCGTACTCGTGCTGGATGACCCGGGCCAACAACCCGTCAAAGGTCTCCGTATGCTCCTTGAATTCCGCATCCTGATAGCGGAGGGTAATCGTGTCCTGCCGGGTGACGTCCTCGCGGATATCCGGGATACTCAGGCAACCCTCGTTGAAAGCCCATTTCTTCCCGGTCTCCTCCTGCATCTGCGCATTGATAAAAACGCGCTTGAACGCCCGGAGCTTTTCCTGCTCCTCGGGGGAGAAATCCTCGTCCTCCGCAAAGGGCGAGGTGTCGACCAGGAACAGCCGGATGGGCCGGCCCACCTGGGGGGCTGCCAGCCCCACCCCGTTGGCCTGGTACATAGTTTCCCACATATTCTCGATCAGGGTGGCGAGTTCCGGGTATTCCGGCCCAATCGTTTCGCATTTCCTGCGCAGTACCGGGTCTCCGTATGCGACTATTGGTAAGATCATAATTCTTTGCTGCTTAAATACGATTGCAGGATCAGGGTGGCGCTGATTTTGTCCACGGCTGCCTTATCGCGTCGTTTCTTTTTCTTCATCCCTCCTTCTATCATGGCCCGGACCGCCATTTGCGAGCTGAACCGTTCGTCCTGCCGGCTCAGGGGTAGATCCGGAAAACGTTTTTTTACACGCTCAATAAAGCTGCGGATTTCGGCTTCGATCCCGGACGGGCTGTTATCCATCCGACGCGGCTCCCCGATCACAATTCGTTCCACCTGCTCCTCCCCCATATAGCTTTCCAGGAAATCCAGCAATTCCGGGGTCCGTACTGTGGTCAGCCCGGAAGCGATCATCTGCAACGGGTCGGTCACGGCAATGCCGGTGCGTTTCTGCCCATAGTCCAAAGCGAGTATCCTGCCCAAATAAATTTTTTGGCAAAAATAACGGATAAATCGTTACAGGTATAAATCCGGCAGGACAATTGGGCAACAGCAGCTATCTTTGCGCAAATTCTAAAGACCCGATGGACACGTTAAAAACCAAGATCGAAGCCGCCTGGGAAAACCGGGAATTGCTCATGGAAGCAGAAACACAACAAGCGATCCGGGAGGTCATCGACCTGCTCGATGCCGGGGAATTGCGCTGCGCCAACCCGGGGCCTGACGGCTGGGAAGTCCAGGAATGGGTAAAGAAAGGCGTCGTACTGTATTTCCCCATCCAGAAAATGGAAACCCTGGAAGCCGGGATTTTTGAATACCACGACAAGATTCCCCTTAAGAAAGGGTATCGCGAAAAAGGCATCCGCGTGGTTCCCCATGCAGTAGCCCGCCACGGTGCATACATTGCCGGGGGGACGATCCTGATGCCCAGTTACGTGAATATTGGCGCTTATGTGGACCAGGGTACGATGGTGGATACCTGGGCCACAGTGGGCAGTTGCGCGCAGATCGGGAAGAACGTTCACCTGAGCGGCGGCGTCGGGATCGGCGGGGTCCTGGAACCCCTCCAGGCCGCCCCGGTCATCATCGAGGACAATGCCTTTATCGGCAGCCGGTCCATTGTTGTAGAAGGCGTGCGGGTGGAACGGGAAGCCGTACTCGGGGCCAACGTGGTGCTCACGGCATCCACGCGGATCATCGATGTCAGCGGGGCATCCCCTGTGGAATACAAAGGTCGCGTTCCCGCCCGTTCCGTAGTAATCCCCGGCAGCTATACCAAGGAGTTCCCGGCCGGGACCTACCAGGTGTCCTGTGCGCTGATCATCGGGCAGCGCAAGGAGAGTACGGACAAGAAGACCTCCCTGAACGACGCGCTCCGGGAATACGACGTCGCGGTCTGAGGCAAAAGGGCCGTTCACAGGGGCCCCGGTAGGACCGGGCGTTCCGGAAATACAGCGCCGGGGAAGCTCTTTTTTGGCAAAAATTATACTAATCGGGCCGATTTGCTGTTATAACTAGGCAGCCCTTAAATCCATCCCGATATGCGTGTCCCTCAGAAGGAAACACCCGAGATATCCGCACTCATCATTACCTACAACGAAATCGAACAGATAGCAGCCTGCATCGAAAGTATCGATTTTGTATCGGAAATCGTCGTGGTGGACTCCTACAGTACGGACGGCACCTATGAGTACCTGCAGGCCCATCCCCGGGTACGCGTCATTCGCCATGCCTTCAGGAATTTTACCGCCCAGAAGAATTTTGCACTGATGCACGCCCGCCACGACTGGGTCCTGTTCATCGATGCGGACGAACGAATCCCGGCGGGCCTCCGGGATGAAATCCTCGGCGAGCTTTCGAATCCCGGGAATGAAACAAATGCGTATTGGTTCTACCGCAAATTCATGTTTTGCGGCAAACCGCTCCGGTTCAGCGGCTGGCAGACCGATAAGAACATCCGGCTCTTCCGCCGCAGCAAAGCGCGTTATTCCTCCGAACGGATTGTCCACGAGCGCCTGGAAGTGGAAGGCCAAACCGCCTGCCTCTCCGAGCGAATGATTCATTACTGTTACCAGGGGTATTCCGATTACAAGGGCAAAATGCAACTCTACGGCCAGATGAAAGCCCTGGAGGCGTTCCGGAAAAACCGTCGATTCACCTACCTGAAATGGGTGGTCAAACCCCTCTGGAGGTTCCTCTTCAATTTCATTTGCCGGCTGGGCTTCCTGGACGGCTACCGCGGGTTGGTTATATGCTTTCTCGGCGCTCTGGAAGACGTACAGCGCTACCGGGTGCTGCGATTGATTGAACGGGAGTACCGGGCCGCACAGTACAGTCTGCCCCGCCTCAGTAAAAAAGGCTTCCTGGTAAGCGCCCTGACCCCTCAGCAATAGGGAGCGGCTTCACTACACGTGCCATTTCCCGTCGCCCCATTTACGACTTCGCTTGATTTCCGGCCCGTTGTTGCCGATATAACAACGCCACTCCCAAAAACCTCCCAGGTTCGCAAAAAATAAAAATTCATTTTGTTCATACTTTGAGAATGCTTTTTTTCGTTCTCTGAAAGTAATCGGAATCGTACGCACCCATGAATAAGGCCGAAGGTAACACCCGGTTGACCGCGCTCATTATCACCTACAACGAAATCGGGTATATTGAGCGATGCCTGGAATCGATTGCCTTTGCGGATGAAATTGTGGTAGTGGATTCCTTCAGTACGGACGGCACGTACGAATACCTGCTGGAACAACCCAATGTTCGGGTAATCCAGCATCCCTTCGAAAATTTCACCCTGCAGAAATCCTTTGCGCTGACCCAGGCCTCCAACGACTGGGTCCTGTTCCTGGATGCGGATGAGGTAGTACCCGGGGCCTTGCGCCGGGAAATCCAGGATACCATTGCAGGCAATACCGACCACGCAGCCTTCTGGTTTTACCGGCAATTTATGTTTGCCGGCAAACCGCTAAGGTTCAGCGGCTGGCAGACCGATAAAAACTACCGCCTGTTCCGACGGAGCAAAGCCCGGTTCACGGACCGGAAAATCGTTCACGAAACCCTGGAAGTAGACGGGTCTTCGGGAATCCTGCAGGAGCGCCTGATCCATTACTGCTATAAGAACTACGAAGACTACCGGTCTAAAATGTTGCATTACGGCCGGCTGAAGGCGCGGGAAGATTTTTTCAGGGAGAAAGGCTTTAATTACTTCTTTATGATGTTGAAGCCCCTGTGGAAATTCTTTAACCACTATATACTCCGCCTCGGGATCCTGGACGGCCGAAAGGGTATGGTCATCTGTTACCTGAACGCCCTGGGCGTCCTGGAGCGATACCGGGAATTGAAGAAGCTCGAACAGAAAAATGAGCTGGCCTACTACTTGTTGATGCCGTAGTGCGTCCAGACGTGCCTGCCGCGGCGCGTTTCCTTTCGTATCGCCGCGTTCTTGGCCAGTGTCTCCGGCGTCTTGTACCCCCGCTTGTGGTCCAGGTGTACACACACCGCGCTGTAGCGCAATTGTTTCGGCCGGATTCCGAAGTTTACCAGCCGCTCGCCCAGTTCCCGGTCCTGCCCCCCGTACTGCATGCGCTCGTCAAAACCATTGACATTCAGGATGTCCTTTTTCCAGCCCGATGAATTGTGCCCGTTCCAGCTGGCATTGGTGGGGGTGAGCCGGTTGAAGAGCCTGGAAGCCAACCCCCTGACGATCAGTTTCGTGTTCTTGAAAGTCTTCGGGATTCCCTGTTCCTTGAGCCAGTGGATATTGAAGCAGCGTTGCTTCTCGATATCCTCCCGGGTAATGGCCAGGGAGATATTCATCGGGAGCATGTAATAGCCCCCGGAAATAAAACATCCCTTTTCCTTGTTGAAGTGGTGGACCTGTACAAAATCGTTTCGCGGGATGCAATCCCCGTCGGTCATGATGATGTACGCTGCCCGGCAGGCCAGCAGCGCCTTGTTCAATATCCGGGATTTCTGGAATCCGTCATCCTCCTGCCAAACGTGGAGGATGTCGTAGAACACCTCCCCCCGCATCCGGTCAATCAGTTCCCGGGTGGCCTCCCGGGAGCCGTCATCCGCAATGACAACCTCAAAGTCCCTGAACAACTGGCAATTGAAGCCGATCAGCACTTTTTCCAGCCATTTCTCGGCATTGAAGGTGCTGATGATTACCGATATTTTTGGTTGATCCATAATCGAAAATACGCAAAAGCAAAAATAACGAACGCATATTGCATATTTTTGTCCGAAGCCTGGAAATTGCCCGGAATTTTCCGGAAACCGACCTGAGATGAAAGTAAAGGAAATCCCGAAATCGCTGTACCGCCAATTCCGGTTGCGGGCCACTCCGGTTAAAAAGCTGAAAAATTCCAGCCAGCCGGAAGCCCCGCTTGTGGTGTCCCTTACCTCTATCCCCGAGCGGATCCGATCGGTAGACCTGGTCATCCGGAGCTTGCTGAAACAGCGTTTGCTGCCGGAGCAAATTGTAATTTGGCTCCCGGAATCCCTGCAGGGGCACATACCGGATAGCCTGAAATCCCTGGAACACGGACGTTTCCGGATTGCTTTCAGCCCGCTCACCTGCCCGCATAAAAAACTGATCCACAGCCTGGAGGAATTCCCCGGCAACCCCATTGTTACCTGCGACGACGACTTGATGTACCCGCCGGGCTGGCTGGAAAAGCTCTACCGGACGCATCTGGAATATCCGAAGGACATCGTCGGGCACCAGATTCGTTACATCCGCTATGCGGAAGACGGGACGCTGCTCCCCTACCCGCAGTGGGTAGTGCCCCCGGACGGCGGCAGCAACCCCAAGGCGTTTATGGCAGTTGGTGCGGGGGGCGTGCTCTACCCGCCGGGCTCCCTGGACCCCCGGGTTCAGGACCGGCAATTATTCCTAAAGCTCAGCCCGCGGGCCGACGATCTCTGGTTCAAGGTTATGGGGCTCCTGGCAGGCACCCGGGTCCGGGCTGCCCTGGAGGCTTCAGGGGAACCCGTCCCCATCCTCGGTTCCCAGAAAACTTCATTGAAAAAAACGAATATCAATAAAGACAAAAACCGCGTACAGTGGGAGCAACTAACCGAATATTTCGGCCTGCACCCCCTATAACCGGGTATCCGGCAAAACAGGGGGTACGCGATGAAAACCGCTATGAAGAATATATTGGACAATTGCCTGCAAGTTCTTGAATCCGGGGGGCTGATCCTGTATCCGACCGATACGGTCTGGGGCATTGGGTGCGACGCCACAAACCCGGAAGCCGTTGCCCGGGTCTACACCCTGAAACAACGGCCGGACAGCAAGGCGCTCATCTGCCTGGTGGGGTCCGGGCGGCAGCTCGAACAGCTCATCCCGGAAGTCCCGGACGTGGCCTGGGACATAATGGACCTCTCCGAAAAGCCCGTTACGATCGTATATGACAACCCGCAGGGTGTGGCGCCGAACCTGGTGGCCGCAGACAACTCGCTGGCGGTACGCATTGCATCGGACAACTTTTGCCGCGAGCTGCTCCGGCGCTTCCGCAAACCCCTGGTTTCGACCTCGGCCAACCTGGCAGGGCAGCCGACGCCCGATTCCTTTTCCGGGATCGCCCCGGATATTTTAAATGGTGTGGACTATGTGGTACCTTTGCAACAGGAAACCGAGCTCCGCACGCCTTCCTCCATTATCCGGCTGAAGGCAGACGGACAGGTGCAGGTGATCAGAAAATAACTATGTCCGAGCCCTATTACAGAGAAGCCCTGGATCATCCCATATTTAAGAAACTCTCCGATACGGCCAGGGAACTATCCCTGGAGACCTATGTGATCGGCGGGTTTGTCCGCGACTATTTCCTGGGCCGCGAACAGAAAAAGGATATCGACATCGTAGCCGTGGGCAGCGGGATTGCCCTGGCGGAGAAATTGGCCGCCGGTCTCCCCGGGAAGCCCAGGGTGAGCGTATTTCGGAATTTCGGGACCGCCATGGTCCGGCACGGCGAACTGGAGCTGGAGTTTGTCGGGGCCCGCAAGGAGAGTTACAACCGGGACAGCCGGAAACCGGCCGTGGAGGACGGAAGCCTAGAAGACGACCAGAAGCGACGGGATTTTACCATCAACGCCCTGGCGCTGTCCCTGAACCCCGAAGACTTCGGTAGGTTGCTGGACCCGTTCGGAGGGATGGACGACCTGGAGGCCGGGCTTATCCGAACGCCCCTCGCCCCGGCCGAAACCTACAGCGACGATCCGCTGCGCATGATCCGGGCCATCCGGTTTGCCGCACAACTCGGCTTTCGCATCGAACGGGATTCCCTCAATGCGATCGCCTCCCAGCACGAACGCCTCCGTATCGTTTCCATGGAACGCATCGTGGAGGAGCTCAATAAAATATTACTCACGGAAAAACCGTCTGTGGGCCTTGGACTCCTATTTAAAACCGGCTTGCTACGGCATATCCTCCCCGAGCTCGTCGCCCTCCAGGGAATTGAGGAAAAAGAAGGGCAGCGCCACAAGGACAATTTCTGGCATACCCTGGAAGTTGTGGACAACATCTCCAAAAACACAGACAACCTCTGGTTGCGCTGGGCAGCCCTGCTGCACGATATCGGGAAGGCCCCCACCAAGCGGTTCGACAAGAAAGTCGGCTGGACCTTCCACAGCCATGAATTTGTCGGGTCCAAGATGGTGTATAAGATCTTCAGGCGCCTCCGGCTGCCCCTGAACGAGAAGATGAAATACGTCCGGAAGCTCGTGATGATGAGTTCCCGCCCGGTTGGTCTGTCGGGAGACGACGTCACCGATTCGGCTGTGAGGCGGCTCGTCTTTGATGCCGGGGACGATGTGGACGACCTGATGACGCTCTGCGAGGCGGATATCACCACCAAAAACCCGCGGAAGCAAAAACGCTACCTGGAGAATTTCGGGGAGGTGCGGCAGAAAATCGCGGAGGTCGAGGAACGGGACCGGGTACGGAATTTCCAGCCGCCCGTAAGCGGGGATCAGATCATGGCGGCTTTCAACCTGGAGCCCTCCCCGGAAATCGGCCGGGTAAAAGACGCCATCAAAGAGGCCATCCTGGAAGGTGAAATCCCGAATGAAACCGGGGCCGCCTGGCAGTTTATGCTGCGAAAAGGCCGGGAAATCGGGTTGGAACCCACCCCGGAGGCCTTGAAATACACCCCCGAAAACCATGCGTAACAGGCTGAAGAAAAATTACATCCGCTTTGCGCGCATCTCCCTGGTACTCGTATACCTGGTCATTTTGGCCGGGGCAGTGGTGCGCATGACGGGAAGCGGGATGGGGTGCCCGGACTGGCCCAAATGCTTCGGGTACCTGATACCCCCCACGGAGGCCTCCCAACTAAACTGGTCCCCGGGCAAAGCCTTTGATAAAGGGCAGGTGATCATCCGGGACGAAGCCCTGCTGCTCGCCCGGGCCGACTTCGTCACGGGTACAGATTTCGAATCCGGGAACTGGGAACCGTATACCCGGCACGATTACGCGGTCTTCAACGCCGCCCATACCTGGACGGAATACATCAACCGCCTCCTCGGCGCGCTGGCGGGCCTCTCCATCCTGATCATGGCCGGGTGTTCCCTGGCCTGGTGGCCCGAGCGAAGGTCCCGCGTGATTTTTGCCTGGCTCACCGTACTTGCCATCGGGTTCCAGGGGTGGCTGGGGGCGACGGTCGTCTACTCGGTCCTGGCACCCGTACGCATTACGCTGCATATGATGATGGCCCTGGTACTCGTGGGCATGCTGCTGTGGATTGTCTTCCGCAGCGAAGCGGGCAGGCGCGTCCGCACGTACGACCGGTTAACCGCCCGCCTCTGGCTGGCAACCGTGGCCCTGAGCCTGTTGCAAATCCTGCTGGGGACCCAGGTCCGCCAATATGTCGATGACCAGACGGATATTCTGGGATACGGCGCCCGGGACCAGTGGCTGGCCAACCCCACCTGGGTCTTTTATGTCCACCGCTCCTTTTCGGCCCTGCTGCTCCTGCTCCACCTGTGGGTCGCCTACCGGATTGCCACACTCCGCCTGGGGTTCCGGAAAATATTCCCCACCCTCGGTGTCCTGTTGCTGATACTGGTGAGTGGCCTGGCCATGGCTTACCTGGATTTTCCCTGGGGCTCCCAACCGATCCACCTGGTGATGGCCTCGGTACTCTTTGGCCTGCAGTGGTATCTGCTCCTGGAAATGCAAAGGGCTGCCCGTGCCGGTATTTCTTTGTAACTTTGCCGGAATCTCAAAACGATCGCGCAGATGGTATACAAAATCCGGATCATACTGGACGCCCAGGAGGATATTTTCCGGGATTTGGAGGTAGAAGCAGACAGCAACCTGGAGGAATTGCACAATGCAATCTCCCAGGCTTTCGGCTTTCTGGGAGAGGAGATGGCGTCATTTTACACCTGTGACGAAAACTGGAACCAGGAAGAGGAAATCCCGCTGTTCGATATGAGCGAGGGCGGAAATGATATCCGGCTGATGCAGGACACCCCGATGGCCGAGGTCCTCAACGAGGACGAACCCAAATTGCTGTACGTCTACGATTTCCTGAATATGTGGACATTCTTCGTGGAACTGGCGGATATTGCCGAAAAGGAAGACGGGAACAGCTATCCGAACCTGTTGTTCAGCTTTGGAGAATTGCCCGAATCCCCGCCGGAAAAGCGCTTTGAAGCCGAATCGGAAGGTCCCGTGGAGGATGAACCCTTTGGCAGTTACGACGACCTGGATTTTGACGAAAACTGGAATTAGCCCTGCCTTCCCGCGGCATTTCCACATCCTGCCACCCCAGAATTTATTCCCAATTTAAACCGGCACCCGCATGTTAAACCTGTATGCAACCCAAATCGAAACCGTTTCCCTCCACCGCGTGGGAAACAAACACCGGGCAGAGCCCCTGTTCCTGTCCGAGGCCCCCTATCGCCTGAATGATGAGATCGGCGGCCTGCTGAAGGAGTATTTTTTCAAACCCTTCCGCGAAAAAGAAGAAAATTACTACTGTTTCAGGCATGAGGCCGACCTGGAATTCCACCCGGTCTACCAGGCAGCCTGCCAGGTTTTCGATAACCCGGGCCGCCTTCACGAAGTGAGCCGGGAAATCGCCCGCCATCTGTTTTCCCAGTCCAATCACCCCCATATCAAAAGCGGCGAGTGTTATGTGGCCTACCTGACGGATGTGATGCTGGACAACGAGAAAACGGATGCCCTGGGGATTTTTAAGAGCGAGGTCAAACAGGACTTCCTGCAATTTGAGGAGCAGGGTGCCAACCTGGATATGCTGGTCCGTCAGGGTGTCAACCTGAACCGGCTGGACAAGGGCTGCCTGATCTTTAACCGCGAACGGGAAAACGGCTTCAAGGTCCTGTCCTCGGACAGCAACCGCTACGACGCGAAATACTGGCTGGAGGAATTCCTGGGCCTGGCCCCGCTCACCGACGAGAACTTCTACACCAAAAACTACCTGAAATTCTGCCAGAATTTTGCAAAGGATGTCGTCCTCCCTGCCGAGGACAAACAACAGGAGGTCCTGTTCATGAACCGGGCGGTGAACCATTTTGCCAAGAACGACGATTTTGAGGAAACGCGGTTTTTGAACGAGGTGATGGACAACCCGGAACTTATCCCGGAATTCAAACATTACAAAACCGAGAAAGGGCCCAAGTACAGTATCGAGGACGTTTCGAACTTCCAGATTGCCAACAAGGCGGTAAGCGATTCCCGGAAGAAGATCAAAAACGTCATCGACCTGGATACCAATATCCAGATCAAACTAAACTTCATCAACCCGGATTCGGCCGAGAAATTCGTCGAAAAAGGCTGGGACGAGGAGCGGCAGATGTACTACTACCTGGTGTACTTTAACCGGGAACAGAAGAGCTGATCCGCCAACCTTTCGGGTTCCGGCATATTACGCGGCACCCTTTACAGGGAGGTTTTGCGTACTCCCCGGAATCAAATCTCGATTTTCCGTTCGATAATCTGTTTCATACTGACGTCCTGGTAGTTCCGCTTGACGAAGTCCAGGGCCAGGGCAAGCACCTCCCCCATGGTTTCGCTCTTCTTGAATTGCATGTCCAGGGTGAGGTCGTAGATTTCGGATTTCAGCTGATCCACATGTGCCGGCACGGAAATCGCGTCCTTACGGGCGATCTTTATCAGCCGTTTGATGCGGTTCCCGGAACTGATGATCCGCTTGGCGACAATGGAGCGCTCCTCCACCTTGTACTGGTCGACGGAATCGCGGAGTAATTTGTTTTTTACCAGGTCCACCATCGCATTGTTTTCCTTGAAGAATTGCGGCCGGTAAACTTTGAGTTTCCCCTCGTAACTCTGCTGGTCGAAGTCGATGGCACGGATGCGGTATACCACGTGGTCAAAATCATGCACGGGTACGATCACGTAGTTGTAGGATCGCATATCCCCGAGCAGGCGGATCATGCAGCGTTCGTTGAACTTGACGAATTCCTTGGCGAGCTGGGCCTTTTCAGATTCGGAACAAACCGGCAACATATCCTTGATGAATACGTCCCCGGGGATGCCGGCGATGTGCTCCTCGATGAGCGTGTCCTTGAACACCAGGAAGTTCAGGTTATAGGGCGACAACATGTGCTCCAATTCCAGGCCGTAGATACGGGAGGCATCCGTACGCTTGACGTAGAAGTAGGTGAAGTTGTCGTTCAGGATATTCCGGACCTTGATGCGGAATGGCTTGGAATTGCCGAACGTACAGTAATCCACGGCGTCCACGTTCAGGTACTGGAAGATCCGGTCGCTCCCGTCCGAATGCAGCATCGAATAGACCCGTTTCAGGCTCAGGTCGATTTCCTTTCGTTCGGAATCCGAATAGTACACCCGCACCCACAACGTGTCCTGGTCGTTCGAATCGTAGACCACCACCGAACCGGAAAAGCGCAGCAGGTCCTCATAGAAAATCGGGATTTCTATGGTCCTGCTGTAATCCGATAAATAGGCATCCAGCTCCGGGATCACGGGGAACGGCGGCTTTTTGCGCGACATGAGTTTCTCCTTGGACATAGAAAGGATTTGGGTTTGCTTGTAACAAATTACGCATTTCTTCGTCAAGTTTAGTAAGCGAACCTAAAACTCCCCGCCGTTGGAAACCATTCTGACTGTCACCAACCTCACTAAAAAATTCGGAGCCCTGACGGCCGTCAAAGACCTGAGCTTCACCATCGAAAAAGGAAATGTATACGGCATCCTCGGGCCCAATGGAAGCGGGAAATCCACCACGCTGGGCATTGTGCTGAACGTGGTAAACCGCACCTCGGGCCAGTTCAGCTGGTTTGACGGGACAAGTACCACCCACCAGGCGCTTAAAAAAGTCGGGGCCATCATTGAACGGCCGAACTTCTACCCGTACATGTCCGCCCAGCAAAACCTCCGGCTGGTCTGCCGGATCAAGGAGGTGCCCTATACGCGGATTCGGGAAAAACTCGAACTGGTGGGTCTCTGGGACAGGCGCAATAGCAAATTCAAGACATATTCCCTGGGGATGAAGCAGCGGCTGGCCATAGCCTCCGCCCTGTTGAACAACCCGGAAATCCTGATCCTGGACGAGCCGACCAACGGCCTGGACCCCCAGGGGATCCACCAGATCCGGGAACTTATCAAACAGATTGCGGCCCAGGGCACTACCATCCTGCTGGCCTCCCACCTGCTGGATGAGGTCGAAAAGGTCTGCTCGCACGTAGTCATCCTCCGGAAAGGGGAAAACCTCTACACGGGCAAGGTAGACGGCATGCTGGCCAGCCACGGTTATTTTGAATTGAAATCCGCCGATATCGATGCCCTGGAGGCATTCCTTGGAAACCAACCGGAATTCGGCAGCTTCACGCGGGAAAACGGCCTGCTCACGGGGTACCTTGAGGACCCCCTGGAACCGGAAGTGCTCAACGAACGCTGTTTTAAAAACGGAATCCGGTTATCCCACCTGGTCAAGCGCAAAGAAAGCCTCGAACAGCAATTCCTGGCCATCACCAACAAACAGGAAGCCCGCAATTCCTAAAATACAACCTGCATGAAACGCCTGCTCCAAATAGAATTCATCAAACTCTGGAACAACCGGGCCAGCCGCTTTTTGGTCCTCGCCTACTTTGGGCTGATTGCGCTGATCGCCCTGGTGACCTCCATCAAAATCGACTGGGGGCCCCTGAAATTCAACGTAGCGGACATCGGGATTTTTAACTTCCCCTATATCTGGCATTTCAACACCTTTATGATTGCCTTTTTAAAGGTTTTCCTGGCCATCGTCATCGTCTCGATGATCTCCAACGAGTACAGCAACAAGACGATCAAGCAGAACCTCATCGACGGGTTGTCCAAGAAAGAGTTTATCGCCTCCAAGGTCCTGACCATCGGCGTGCTCGCCATTGCCTCTACCCTTTTTGTGTTCCTTATTTCGCTGGTTTTGGGGCTGATGCATTCGGATTACGATGAAATTGCAATCATTTTTTCCGACCTGGAATACCTGGCGGCCTACCTGGTAAAGTTGTTCGGTTTCTTTGCCTTCTGCTTCTTTGTGGGCATGCTGGTGAAACGGTCCGCCTTCGCCCTGGGCTTCCTGTTTATCTGGTTTATCGGAGCGGAGTTCATCCCCTGGGTCTACCTGACGTCCAAATACACCAAGGGCTACGCGGATTCCATCTACCAGTTCTTCCCTTTCGGGTCCATGTGGCAAACGCTGTCCGAACCGTTTACACGACTGTCCGTGATCCAGTCGGCCGCCCGGGAAGTTGGGGAGGAAATCGTAAAGGACTACGCAGTCCACGGTTTTCAATTGCTCATCGTCCTGGCCTGGTCCGCGATATTTATCTACCTGTCCTACGTCCTGCTCAAAAGACGCGATCTCTGATATCCGTGCGACGCGATCTCTGATTTCCGCAGTTGCGGCATCCAACCGGACCCCGGAGGGCCGTTTATCCGCAATGTCTTCCCCCTGAACGCCTTTCGGTCCGGGATCCGGGAATATTTCGTAATTTACCCTTCCTGGACCGATGAAAATGTTTCAAAAATTGCTATGTGTGGCCGGGCTGCTCTGCGCGCTCGCTACCCGGGGTCAGGAATGCCCCCAACCGGTCTTCCCGGCAGACGGCCAAACGGCTGTTGCCGTGGATGCGAGTATCCAGTGGACCGCCGTGACCGGGGTTACCGCCTACAGCCTGACCATCGGTACCACCCCGGGTGGGACGGAAGTCCTGCCGCTGACCTCCGTGGGGCTTGCCACCTCTTATGCCCCGGCCCGCGGCCTGCCGGATAACCAGGAGATTTTTGTAACCCTGTACATCTTTAACCTGACCCAGGGAACAACGCCCTGCACATCGTTTAGCTTTACCACCGAAGATGTCACCACAGCACCCGGATGCACGGTGCTGCTCAGCCCCACTGACGGATCCCGGAATGTCCCGGTGGGGACGGACATCCGCTGGGCGTACAGCCCGACGGCCACCTCCTACACCATTTCCATAGGCACCAGCCCGGGCGGCTCCGACCTGGTTGACGGGGCCACCGTTGATGATGCGCTCCGCTTTGTGCCGCCCGCCGACCTGCCGGAGGAACAGGATATCTACGTCCGTGTGGTGCCGCAAAACGAAAACGGGGAACCCACCGGCTGTTCCGAGTCTACCTTCAGGACCGGCCCCCTGGCCACCCTCCCCGGCTGCTCGGTGCTCCGGTACCCGGCGGATGGGGAATCCAATATCCCCCTGTCACCGGTCCTGGAGTGGGATCCGGTACCCGGGGCCACCGGGTACATCGTGTCCATCGGCACCTCCCCGACCACCAACGATGTCCTGGACAGCGCTGATCTTCGCAATGTCACGGAAACCGACGTCATCAATTTTTTGCCGAATACCATCTATTTCGTCCGCATCGTTCCCTATAATTCGGCCGGGGAAGCCCTGGGTTGCGGGCAGACGACTTTTTCCACCATCCTGGGATGCGGCCCGTATTTCGACGCCGGCGGAAATCTGGTGGACCTCCATCCGGAAATTACCTTTCCCGCAACGGTAGGAATCTGCCGGGACAACCCGGTCAATACGGTCAGCGCTACCGATGCGGCAGACGGCTACCGGTGGTACCTGGTGGAGGCACCCGGGCGGGAGCGGCTACTGGCGGAAGGCCCGGACTTTGAAATTCCCGGGGAAGGCACCTACCGGCACGAGATCTACAATACTTTCACAGGGGTTTCCGGGGATTTTGAGTGCAGTTCTTCCCGGGAATTCACAGTGGCCGTTTCTGAAGCTGCCATCCCCGAAGACACCGATATCCGGCTGGGTGCCGGGGTGATTCGAATTGAGGCAAATGTATCCGGAATCGGGGATTACGAATTTTCCCTGGGCAATGCCGACGGGCCCTACCAGGAGAGCAACGTCTTCAGCGACCTCCCCCTGGACTCCTACCGGATATACGTCCGGGACCGCAATGGGTGCGGGATCACGGAAATTTTGGTGGAACCGGACCTGACAGCAGAGGGTTTCCCGAACTTCTTTACCCCGAACGGGGACGGACGCAACGACCGCTGGCAGTTTATCCTCCCGGAAAGCGGCATCAGCCCGGTTCGCGAAATCTCGATCTTTGACCGGTACGGCAATTTGATCGCCCGGGTGGACCCCCAGTCCGATGGCTGGGACGGAACCCTCCGGGGAAATCCCCTCCCACCGAGCGATTACTGGTACCGGGCTGTAGACAACCAGGGAGGCGTAGTCACCGGGCATTTTACCTTAAAACGCTGAAACAGGATGGAAACCAGAAGCCTATATTTCCTGCTCTTCGCGCTCCTGTTTGGCCAGCTGGCCCCCGGTCAGACGTGCCCCCAACTTATATCCCCGGCCAACGGGGAGGAGGACGTCCCGGTAGATGCGGCCATCTCCTGGACGGACCCGGGAAGTTTTTCAGGTTTTATCGTCTCCATCGGCACGACCCCGGGCGGGGTGGACATCCTGACCAACCGCACCTCCTCGCCCATCAGCGGGTATAAGCCCGAAACCGGGTTGCCGGAAGACACCTGGATTTATATCAGCTTTATCCTGATCCTGGCGGACGGGACGGAAATTTCCTGTCCGGGATACCGGTTCCGGACGGCCCCTTTTGACAGGCCCCCGGACTGTACGCGCCTGCTGGCTCCCCGCAACAACGCCGAAGAAGTCGCCCTGGGGGAAGAATTAATCTGGGACTACGCACCACGGGCCACGGGGTATCTGCTGACCGTACTGACTTCCCAGGGTGACACGCTGGTGGCCGAACGGGACATGGGGAACATCCTCGACTTCAACCCCCCGGGGAATTTCCCCCCCGAGACGGATATATTTGTACAGATCACGCCGTACAACCGGCTGGGGCCTGCGCCAGGGGGGTGTCCGGCGGAGCGCTTCCGGACCGGGGCTTCCACGGTGGATTGCGGCCCCCAGCGACCGGAAATTCTCGGCTTTCCGGGGGCTGTTGGCCTGTGTCCGGAACTGGGTTATGCGGAGGTATCGGCTCCGGCAGGGGCGGACGGGTATAACTGGTTCCGGGTGGCTGCCGACGGGTCGCAGCAACTCGTTGCGAGCGGCAGAGAAGTCCGCCTGGACGTTACGGGCAACTATTTCCTGGAGGCGTACAACGAAGTAGGCTCTATCAACGAGTTTGCTATCTGCAATACGCTCGTGGAATTTTCCGTGGTGACCACCCCTCCCCCGATGATCCGGCGCACGCAGGTATCCCGGGAAGTGGACGGGTTGCGCATCCAGGTTTTCCTGGAACAAAACGGGGCGTATGAATATTCCCTGGATCCCGTGTCGGGGTTCCAGTCGTCCCCGATCTTCAGCGGGCTGCCCCTGCAGGGATATACCGTCTATGTTCGGGATGCCTTTGGGTGCGGGCAGGTGCAGCAGGAGGTTGCCCGGAGCCTGAGCGCTGCCGATTTTCCGCCCTTTTTCACCCCGAACAACGACGGGGCCAACGACCTCTGGCGGTTTGACCCGCCGCAGGACCTCTCGGACGCCTATGTGGAAACTATCCGGATATTCGATCGATATGGGAATTTCCTGATCGAACTCGACCCGGAATCCCGGGGTTGGGATGGCAATGTCAACGGCAAACCCGTGCCCGCCTCCGTGTACTGGTTTGTAGCCGTTTCGCTCCGGCAGGAGGTGATCCGGGGCTATTTTGCCCTGAAACGATAGGGATGCCCACCGCAATTTCCATCCCTGCCCGAAAGATCCGCACCCCGCGGCAAGATTCTGCTTCCGGGCGAGGAAGCCTCCCGGGGCTTTTGTATTTTTAAGGCATGAAATTCAAGGTAGTTTCGGAATTCCAGCCGACAGGGGACCAGCCGGCCGCCATCGCCCAGCTCAGCGGGGGGATTCGCGAGGGGGATCGATACCAGACCCTGCTGGGGGTTACCGGGTCCGGCAAAACATTTACCGTTGCCAACGTCGTGGAACAGGTACAACGACCTACCCTTGTGCTGGCGCATAACAAGACCCTCGCGGCCCAGTTGTATTCCGAGTTCAAGATGTTTTTCCCGGAAAATGCCGTGGAGTATTTTGTGTCCTACTACGACTATTACCAACCCGAGGCCTACATCCCCACAAGCGGCCTGTACATCGAGAAGGACCTATCCATCAACGAGGATATCGAGAAACTCCGGCTGAGTACCACCTCCTCCCTCCTCTCCGGGCGGCGGGACGTGCTGGTGGTTGCCTCGGTTTCCTGCCTGTACGGTATCGGGAACCCGATTGAATTCCAGAAGAACGTAATCCATCTTGAACGGGACCAGGTACTGGCCCGCACCCGGTTGATGCACCAGCTGGTCCAGAGCCTGTATTCCCGGACGACAGCGGATTTCCGCAATGGGAACTTCCGGGTTCGGGGCGATGTCCTGGATGTCTTCCCCGGCTATGCGGACCACGCTTTCCGCATCCATTTCTTCGGGGATGAAATCGAGGCCATCGAAGCCTTTGATCCTTATAATAACAAGGTGATCGAAGAATATGAAACCCTGAATATCTACCCGGCCAATATGTTTGTGACTTCCCCGGATGTCCTCCAGGAAGCCATCCACAAAATCCAGGACGACCTGACTGCCCAGGTTGCCTATTTTAAGGAAATCGGCAAGCCCCTGGAGGCAAAACGCCTGGAGGAACGGACAAACTTTGACCTGGAGATGATCCGGGAGTTGGGGTACTGCTCGGGTATTGAAAATTATTCCCGCTACCTGGACGGGCGCGAGCCAGGTACCCGGCCGTTCTGCCTGCTGGATTACTTCCCGGACGACTACCTGATGGTGGTGGACGAAAGCCATGTGACCATCCCCCAGGTACACGCCATGTACGGAGGCGACCGGTCGCGGAAGGAGAATCTGGTGGACTACGGGTTCCGCCTGCCTGCCGCCATGGACAACCGTCCGCTGAAATTCGAGGAATTTGAAGCGCTTCAAAATCAGGTAATCTACGTCAGCGCCACCCCGGCCGACTACGAGATGCAGCAGAGCGGCGGGGTGTATGTGGAACAGGTCATCCGCCCTACCGGCTTGCTCGACCCGGTTATTGAGGTTCGGCCAAGCGAAAACCAGATCGACGACCTGGTGGAGGAAATCCAATTGCGGGTACAGCGGGACGAGCGCACCCTGGTCACCACGCTCACCAAACGGATGGCCGAGGAACTGACCAAATACCTGACCCGTATTGATGTTCGCTGCCGGTACATCCACAGCGACGTGGATACCCTGGAGCGGGTGGAAATCATGCAGGACCTCCGCAAGGGGATTTTCGATGTGCTGGTGGGGGTCAATTTACTGCGGGAGGGGCTCGACCTGCCCGAGGTATCCCTGGTGGCCATCATCGATGCGGACAAAGAAGGGTTCCTCAGGAGCAACCGTTCGCTGACCCAGACGGTGGGCCGGGCAGCCCGCCACCTGCAGGGCAAGGCCATTATGTATGCGGATACCGTGACGGACAGCATGCAAAAGACCATAGACGAAACGAATTACCGCCGGCAGAAACAACTCGATTACAACAAGGAACACGGAATCACCCCCAGGGCCCTGAAGAAAAACCTGGACAGCGTGCTGGCCAGAAACTCGGTCTCCACCTTCCACTTCGAGAAAAAGGAACGCGATGCACGGGAACCCGACCCCGCCTACCTGACCAAGGAGCAAAAAGAGGAACTGATACGCAAAAAACGCAAGGACATGGAACGGGCCGCCAAGGACCTGGACTTTATGCAGGCGGCCAAATTGCGGGACGAAATAAAAGTGCTGCAGGAGAAAGCCTGATTGCAGGAGAAAGCCTGATTGGAGGAGAAAGCCTGATTGGAGGAGAAAGCCCGATTGCGGGAGAAAGAACATTTATTGGCCCACTTTGAATTCCGGGTGATGTGCCACATACCCTGCCGGCCGGGATTTCCACAAAAAAAAGCGCCCCGAAACCGGGGCGCTTCCCTAACTAACCAACTAAACAAACCAACCATTATGAGGCCCGTTAGGTGGGCCAGCCATAATTCGTTTACTTGCCAATTTCAATAAGCCGCTTTGGCTTCGGCAAGGCTTCTTCTTTCTTAGGGAGTGTAAAACGCAGGATACCGTCTTCGTAGTTGGCTTCGATGGCCTCCTCGTTTACGGATTCCGGCAGGGTAAAGGCCCGTTTGAAATTCGAATACCAGAATTCCCTGCGGGTATACCCCTTTTCGTCTTCCTGTTTCTCCTCTTTGTGCTCCATGGAAATGGTCAGCACGTTGTCGTCGACCTCAATGTTGAAGTCTTCTTTCTTCTGACCCGGGATGGCCAGCTCCAGGGTAAAGTCGGTCTCCCCCTCGCGGATATTCACCGCAGGCAGGTTTTGGTTGTAGCGATCTACCCCGCCGAACCAGTCGGGCATCATCACGTCGTTCCAGAAGCTTGGAAACAATCCGGTGTGTTTACGTACTAGTGTCATGATATGTAATTTTTTGTTGTTTTAAAATTTCACCCTATAGAGAGCAAACTACATACCGATTGGGAAATGCTGTCTTTATGACATATATATTGGAGTTATTCCTGCCTTATTGGCAGGTGCCGGTGGCGGCTCCGCAGGTTTGTCGGGGTGTGAACGGCACGCCCCCTCAGGGACAAACAGCTACCTTCCTTGAATTGCCGCAGGCCTTAAATGAAGTGGGCGTTAATTGCGGTGGACTGAATTGTAGCGGGTTTAATTGTAGTGGGCCTTGAAGATATTGATCAAAACGTCCGGGGGGACGATCTTATCCGGGTAGCGGTGCATGATAGTCAGCACCTGCTCGATAGCGGAAGGCCGCAGGCCCATACCCAATCCGATATCGTGTAATCGGCGTATCTCCTCCGGGTGGCGGTCCTTGTCTACATTCATCAGCAGGACGAGCCGGTGGAATTGCAGGATGCGGTCTGCCTGGGTTTTGGGCATGATCTTTTCGACCTGGCTCTCAAAGAGCGAATCGAAGTCCTCCCGGTGCACCCCCAGTTGCTCGGACACCCCCAAAAGAAAGGAATATTCCGAATCCTTGATAGCGGTATCGGCCCGAGCAAAGGAAATCATTTCCGAAAGTATGCTGAGTTTCTCCTCGTAGGTGCTCATAGCCGGGACCGGGTTGGGTGATCGTTACTTAGATAACTCGAAATTCCGGAATTTCGTATATCCGGAACCCGTGGATCCCAACCCTCCGAAAAGGCATCGCCGCATGGTATAATCACATAAAAAATCCCGCAAAACCCAATGACCGGATGCCACCGAAAAGGTCCTGCGGGATTATCCTAAATAGGCTGTCCCTTAGCTGGTAAACCGGATCGGCACCTCATAGGTCCCGCCGCTTTGAAGCCCGGTACCCGCAATGTTGTGGTAGTTCAGCTTGGCCTTTACATAGCGCTCCAGCCGTTCGTTGTCCGTGCGTACGGAGAGGACGACAATCTCATTGTCGTTGTTGACGGTAAAACGCACCCAGGCGCTCAACTCCTGATTGTCTTCCAGAACAATGTTGTTGTCTTTTAAAATGTCCCCGATCTTGGCGCACACCTTGGTTTCGGGAGCAATCGGTTCGGTGGTACCCTCTGTTGCCAGGGCATTGGCGGAAAACAAAAGGGCAGCTGCTACGGATAAAACACTAAATTTTCTCATGACGTTGTTTGTTTTGATGATTGATGAATGAAGTTCTTTGATTAAAAAGACGAGTGCTGCAGGCAATCGTTACAATTATTTACGCTTTTAACATTTTTTTAATCGATTTTCTGATAATTCCATACTCCCTGGCGGTTATTTCCAAAAAGACTTCAAAAAATACCTCCGGAACCCTGAGCGTCTGTTCAGCAGACGGTTATCGGATACGAAGACATGGCAAATGTCCGCCCGATCTGCGAGACCGGCAAGGAGGCAGGTGAAATTTCACCCAGGCTTAATACCCGGACGCCTTCCGTATCAATAACAAAAAAAAGGGGTCATGTTCTCGTAACATGACCCCTCCGGTTTGTTTCCTGAAAGAATTTCAGGCAAGCACTTCCTTCACCTTGTCCGCGGCTTCCTGGAACTGAACTGCGGAGTGTACCGCCAACCCGGAATTATCCAGGATCTCCTTGGCGAGTTCGGCATTGGTGCCCTGCAGGCGCACGATGATCGGCACCTTGATGGCGTCCCCCATATTCTTATAGGCATCCACGACACCCTGGGCCACCCGGTCGCAGCGGACGATCCCCCCGAAAATGTTGATGAGGATGGCTTTGACGTTGGCGTCCTTGAGGATGATCCGGAAGGCTTCCTCCACGCGTTTTGCATCGGCCGTCCCTCCGACGTCCAGAAAATTAGCAGGTTCGCCACCGGCCATCTTGATCAGGTCCATGGTTGCCATGGCCAATCCGGCCCCGTTCACCATGCAACCGACATTCCCGTCCAGGTCCACGTAATTCAGCCCCACGGCACGCGCCTCCACCTCGATGGGGTTCTCTTCCCTCAGGTCCCGCATTTCCGCATACTGCTTGCGGCGGAAGAGTGCATTGTCGTCCAGGGACACCTTGGCATCCACAGCCAGGATTTTATCATCCGAGGTCTTCAGTACCGGGTTGATTTCAAACAAGCTCGCATCGCTTTGCTCATACGCCTTGTAGAGGGAGCTTACAAATCGTGTCATTTCCTTGAAAGCCGTACCCGAAAGCCCCAGGTTAAATGCTATTTTGCGGGCCTGGAACGGCAGCAGGCCGGTAGCCGGGTCTATCTCTTCTGTGAAGATCAGGTGGGGGGTCTTATCGGCTACCTCCTCGATATCCATCCCGCCTTCGGGGGAATACATGATCATCACACGCGATTCCGCCCGGTTGAGCAGTACGGACATGTAGTATTCCTCCGTGTCGCTGTCTCCCGGGTAGTAGACGTCTTCCGCAACCAGTACCTGGTGCACTTTTTTACCTTCGGCAGATGTCTGGGGGGTTACCAAATTCATCCCGATGATCTCCTCGGCGATGGATTCCACCTCTTTCAGGTTTTTGGCCAGTTTCACCCCGCCGCCCTTGCCACGGCCCCCGGCGTGGACCTGGGCCTTGATGACATGCCAGCTCGTGCCGGTTTCCTGTGTGAGCTGCTTGGCAGCATCCACGGCTTCCTTCTTGTTATGGGCCACGATGCCGCGCTGGATGCGGACGCCGAAACTCGCCAGAATCTCTTTTCCTTGGTATTCGTGTAAATTCATGTTGGTTTTATAAGGAGTTGCATGCAAAAATAGCAAACCGCATGGACTTCCCCTAATGCAAATGCCTTCGGGTCACTCCGGCTCAATATCCTTGAAGTCGAGCGGGTCAAAATTGCGGAAATGCCCGTTCATTTCGATGCGTTCCCGCGTTTCATTCAACTGCTGGAGCACCCGGATGGTCTCCCTGAGGTGGTCCAGCAAAAAATCCAGGCGCGCGGCCTCGCCGGGAATCTGCAACAGGCTGTATTCCTGTTCAAAGGACAAACCCATTTTATGGGCCAGGGTATAGCTGTTGAACAGTTCCCGCTTTACCGGGCCAAAGGGCAGGTCCATCAATTCGTAGAGTTCCCGGCACGCCTGGTATACCGCTTCGGTCTGAACGGGCACGGCGTCATTCACCGCGTCCAGGAACCGGATTTCGCCCCCCGGGTAGCTTTTACCCTCCAGTACCGGCTGGAAGCGCACCACCCGGAACACCTGCCGCGCCACACAGACGACGTCCATCGAACCGTCTGCATAGGTATTCACGATGTCCTTTAGCTGGACCTCCGTACCATAGGCAATCGTATTCTCGATGTAAACGGGTATCCCGAAGGTCTGGGCCTCCTGCCGGCAGTCTGTGATAAGCTGCTTGTAGCGCTCCTCAAAAATATGGAGGGGGACGGACTCCCCTGGAAAGAAAACGGATTGTAAGGGAAACAGCGGTAAGACCATATTGGGATTTTGCTTAAATCTACAAAGCGGCAACAGAAGATTCAACTTCCCGGGTATTTTATATTTGTTGTATTTATAACAATTTGTTTTAATTTAAAATCACTGTCGGATTTTTTTGACGGTACGGTATAAGTGAATTAGTTTTGCCCAAATTCATTCGATTATGAAAGGGAAGGATCTACTGGGGATTGCAAAGGATTTTGGTGCACCTGTGTACGTTTACGACGCAGGGAAGATCCAGTCGCAGTTTAAACGGCTTACCCATGCATTCCGGGTAGTTCCCAAGCTCAAGCTGAACTACGCCGCCAAGGCTTTGTCCAACCTGTCCATCCTCCGGTTGCTGAACAACCTGGGGAGCGGCCTGGATACCGTCTCCATCCAGGAGGTGCAACTGGGGCTCCTGGCCGGTTACCGACCGGAAGACATCATTTACACCCCCAACGGGGTGTCCCTGGAGGAAATCGAGGAAGCCGCCAGCCTGGGGGTGCAGATCAATATCGACAACCTTTCCATCCTGGAGCAATTTGGCAGTAAACACCCGGACATCCCGGTGTGTATCCGGATCAACCCGCACGTGATGGCCGGGGGCAATTCCAAGATATCGGTGGGCCACATCGATTCAAAATTCGGCATCAGCATCCACCAGATCCCACACCTGCTTCGTATTGTGGAGCTCACCAAAATGAAGATCAACGGGATCCATATGCATACGGGAAGCGATATCCTGGATATCGACGTCTTCCTGTACGCCTCCGAAATCCTGTTCGATACTGCCATGCATTTTAAGGACCTGGAATTCATCGATTTCGGCAGCGGCTTCAAAGTCCCCTACAAAGAAGGAGATATCGAGACAAATGTGGAGGAATTGGGCGAAAAGCTCGGGGGTCGCTTCCGGGAGTTCTGCGACGCCTACGGGCGGGAACTCACCCTGGCTTTCGAACCCGGCAAATTCCTGGTGAGCGAGGCCGGGTATTTCCTGGCCAGGGTAAACGTGGTCAAACAGACTACATCGACTGTATTTGCGGGGGTAGACTCCGGTTTCAACCACCTGATACGACCCATGCTCTACGGGGCCAACCACCATATCGAAAACCTCTCCAATCCCGGGGGCAAGGAGCGCTATTATTCCGTGGTGGGCTACATTTGCGAAACGGACACCTTTGCAAGCAACCGCAGGATCCGCGAGATATCCGAAGGGGATATCCTCTGTTTCCGGAATGCCGGAGCCTATTGCTTCACCATGGCCAGCAACTACAATTCCCGCTTCCGGCCTGCAGAAGTGCTGTGGATGGACGGCAAGGCACACCTGATCCGCAAAAGGGAGAATTTTGAAGACCTGATCCGCAACCAGGTGGATGTCCCGGCGCTGGCCGAGCGGCCCAGGCAGACGACAGACCCCAACGAGGCGCATAGCAAGGTGAAATAATTCGGCCCTCCGCGCGTTAGTTCTTTAACGGGATTCCGACTATTTTCCCGTAAATTGCGGAAATGATGAGAAAATTACTACCCCTCGTTGTATGGGCGATTTTGATGAGCCCGGTAGCAGTGGCCGCCCAGCAGGTCAATTGGATCAGCTGGGACCAGGCTGTGGCAACCGTTCAGGGCGGGTCCAACGACAAAAAAATATTCATCGACGTCTACACGGACTGGTGCGGTTGGTGCAAGCGTATGGACAAGGATACCTTCCAGAACCCCGAGGTGGCCGCCTATATGAACGAGAATTTCCTGATGGTGAAACTCGACGGCGAGCAGAAAGAACCGATCGAATACAATGGGAAAACCTATAAGTTCGTCCCCTCCGGCAGGAAAGGCTACCACGAATTGGCGGCCGCCCTGCTCCAGGGCCGTCTCAGCTACCCCACCGTGGTATTCCTGGACGAAGAACTCAATATGCTGTCGCCCGTACCCGGTTATCAAAAACCGGATGCCTTCCTGCAGATAGCCAGGTATTTCGGGGATAATATCTACAAGGAAAAAGACTGGCAAACCTACAGCGGTACGCGATAGGAAGCCGGCGGGCTGAAAGGGACCGAAATACCTACAAGAAAAAATAAAAAACCCGGTGGCTACCGGGTTTTTTTATGGGTTTCTAGCGGCTGTAATTGGGCGACTCCTTGGTGATGGTAACATCGTGCGGGTGGCTCTCGTGGATGCCGCTGGAGGTAATCTTGACAAAGCGGGCCGTCTCCTTGAGCGTGGCAATGTCTTTGGCCCCGCAATAGCCCATTCCCGCGCGCAGGCCGCCGATAAATTGATGGATGCTTTCGTACAGGTCGCCCTTATAGGGAACCCGCCCGACGATCCCTTCCGGCACCAGTTTCTTGATATCGTCTTCCACATCCTGGAAATAGCGGTCCTTGCTGCCTTCCTTCATGGCCTCTACGGAGCCCATGCCCCGATAGGACTTGAATTTCCGCCCTTCGTAGATAATGGTTTCCCCCGGGGATTCCTTGGTCCCCGCCAGGAGCGACCCGAGCATCACGGTATCCGCACCTGCGGCCAGCGCCTTGGGGATATCTCCGGTATAACGGATGCCCCCGTCGGCGATAACGGGCACCCCGCTCCCCTTGATGGCCGCCGCCACTTCGAGAACGGCTGAGAATTGCGGAAACCCAACGCCGGCCACCACCCGGGTGGTACAAATGGATCCGGGCCCGATCCCGACTTTTACGGCGTCCGCCCCGGCGTCTACCAGGTACCTGGCGGCTTCCCCGGTGGCGATGTTCCCGACAATGACCTCCAGGTCCGGGAAGGCTTTCTTGACCTCCTTCAGGACCCCGACCACCCCTTTGGTATGCCCGTGTGCCGTGTCGATCACCACGGCGTCTACCCCGGCGCCCACCAGGGCACGGGCCCTGTCGACCGCATCGGGGGTAACGCCCAGGGCTGCGGCAACCCGCAGACGGCCGTAATGGTCTTTGTTGGCAATGGGCTTCTGGGTGAGTTTGGTAATATCCCGGAAGGTAATCAGCCCGATCAGCCGGTTGTCGTCGTCCACCACCGGCAATTTTTCAATCTTGTTTTCCTGCAGGATGTCCTCGGCCTCCGCCAGGGAAGTCCCTTCCCGCGTGGTAACCAGGTTCTCCGAAGTCATCACCTCGGATATCGGCCGGTCGTTGTTCTTTTCAAATCGCAAATCCCGGTTCGTCACAATCCCGATCAGCTCGCCGCCCCCGTTGACGATCGGGATACCGCCGATGCTGTGTTCCTTCATGCTCGCCTTGGCGTCCCGGACAAAGGCATCCTGCGGCAGGGTTACCGGGTCCAGGATCATCCCGCTTTCCGCCCGCTTCACCCGGCGGACTTTCAGCGCCTGCTGTTCGATGGTCATGTTTTTATGGAGAACGCCCATCCCCCCTTCCCGGGCCATGGCAATGGCCATCCGCGACTCGGTAACCGTATCCATGGCAGCGGAAACGATCGGGACGTTGATACGGATGTTGCGGGTAAACTGGGAGGTGATGTCGACTTCCCGGGGCAGGACCTCCGAAAAGGCAGGCACGAGCAGTACGTCGTCGTATGTCAGGCCTTCCCCGAGGATTTTAGAGTGGTGGGCTTCCATGGCAATTAAGGATTAATTGCGTGCAAATATACTACAAATTCTCCGGGCAACCATCCGCCGGTACCCAGGAATTGCCTGTCCCTCAAAGTTCTGTCGGGAGACGTAGAAAATTATTTTTATTTATTCCAAATAAACTTGGAAAACAGGGTGGCAGCAATTAGTTTTGCTTCGCGAAATTTATTTTTAACCAGTCTAAATAAATCAATGAGGCGTATTCTATTCCCCCTGCTGGCCCTCCTGTTCGCGGATGCGGCCGCCCAACAAGCCGATTCGATACAAACCGGCAACAACCCCCTGCAACCCACCATCCCACTGGATGAGGTAATCCTGGAAGCGAAGGTAATCTTTGGCAGTAAATTCCAGGCACGGAACCGCACGGGTTCCTCCTATTATATTTCCCCGGAAGAAATCCGCAAATTCAACTATACGGACGTCAACCGCACCCTGCGGACCGTCCCCGGGGTAAATGTGTACGAGGAAGATGGATTTGGGCTTCGCCCGAACATCAGCCTGCGGGGAACTTCCCCCGAGCGCAGCGCAAAAATTACACTGATGGAAGACGGGGTACTCATTGCCCCCGCTCCGTACAGCGCCCCGGCCGCCTATTACTTTCCCACGATCGCTCGTATGCAGGCGGTAGAAATCCTCAAAGGCAGCAGCCAGGTGCAATTCGGGCCCTATACCACGGGAGGTGCCATCAATATGATCAGCACCGAGGTGCCGGACCAGTTCGGCGCCCGGCTGCGCACCAGCTACGGAAGTTTTCAGAGCGGCCAGCTGCACGCCCTGCTGGGGGACAGTAAAAAGCATTTTGGATATTCCGTGGAGTACCTCAATTACAATTCAAACGGGTTCAAGAACCTGGATGGCGGCGGGGATACCGGCTTCGACAAGAACGACCTGGTCGCGAAATTCCAGGTCAGGATCAACCCGGAGGCCCGGTTGCAGCAACGGCTGGAATTCAAATTCCAGTATTCGGACGAGGTCTCTGATGAAACCTACCTGGGGCTGACCCAGGAGGATTTCGACGCAAGCCCCTTCCGCCGGTATGTCGCCTCAGCGGCAGACCGCATGGATACCGAACACACCCAGTTTATGCTCTCCCATATCCTGGACCTGGGCCGATCCCTTCGCATTACCACCACGGGATACCGGAACCAATTTGAACGGAACTGGTACAAACTCAACGACGTCACCCTGGGAGGAGAGCGGGAAGGCATCGCGGGTATCCTGGAGAACCCGCAGCAATTCCAACCCTATTACGAGGTGATTACCGGGTCCGCGGACAGCCCTGAAGATGCCCTGGGCGTCAAGGCCAACAACCGGGCCTACCTGAGTACCGGGGTACAGACCAAACTGGACTACCACTGGAATGGGGAAAATACGTTCCACGACCTGGAGGCCGGGCTCCGTTACCATTTTGACGAGGAAGACCGGTTCCAGTGGGTGGACGGGTACGCCATCCAAAGCGGTACGCTCGTGCAGACCACCGAGGCTACCCGGGGCACGGACGCCAACCGCATCAGCGATGCACGGGCCTTTGCAGCCTATGCCATGTACAAGTTCAAAACCGGCGACCTGACCCTTACCCCCGGATTGCGATATGAAAACATCACCCTTTCCCGGGTCAATTACGGGAGTTCGGACCCCGGACGTACCGGTTCGGACCTGAGCGAGCGGGAGAACCAGGTGGATGTGTGGATCCCCGGGATGGGCTTTAACTACAACCTGGGAGATGTATCCGTTTTCGGCGGCGTGCACAAAGGCTTTTCACCCCCCGGGAACCAGGATGGCCAGGATCCGGAAGAAAGCATCAACTACGAATTGGGGACCCGGTTTTCCCTGGGCGGCCTCTCGGGAGAAGTTGTCGGGTTCTTCAACGACTACAGCAATTTGCTGGGAAGCGACCTGGCCGCCACCGGGGGCACGGGAACCCTGGACCAGTTCAACGCCGGGGAGGTGGACGTGGCAGGCCTGGAGCTGCTGCTGAATTACAATTTCCTGCCCGGGAACCAGAAGTACCAGTTACCCGTTACTTTCGGGTACACGCTGACGGACTCCGAATTCCGGAACGCCTTTGGAAGCGAGGACGGACTTTGGGGTGAGGTAGCCGAAGGTGATGAAATGCCCTATATTTCCAGACATCAATTCCACACCTCCCTGGGGCTGGAGCACAGCCGTTTTGAACTTCACTTCAACGCGAGGTACAACGGGGCTTTCCGAACCCAGGCCGGCCAGGGCAGCATCCCTGAGGACGAGCGCGTGGCCAGCAATTTCATCCTGGATTTTACGGGGAAATACCATATCACCCCCAATGTCAGCCTCCAGGCCAACGTGGTCAACCTAATGGACGAAACCTACGCAGTGGCACGGGTTCCTGCAGGTTTGCGCCCCGGCCACCCATTTGGCATCTACGGAGGAATCACCCTACAGTATTAAGGTTCAGGCAACCTTTTGCAGCCATGGAAAGAGGCACCTGCTGATCAATCGGCAGGTGCCTTTTTTAATTACAACGGTTCAAAGCAAACCGTTCAATGATAGCGAGTGAAGATTTCGGTAGCCTTATTATAGGCGGCCTCGAAGGCCATCCAGCGGACCCCGGTATCCACCTGGCGGGAGGTAAAAAATGAAAGCATTTTCTCCGTCGGCATATTGCCGGTGAGTTCGTCTTTGGCCATCGGGCAACCCCCAAAGCCCTGGACCGCCCCGTCAAACCTGCGGCATCCGGATTCCCAGGCTGCCTGCACTTTTTCCTTCCAGCTCCGGGGATGCGTGTGTAGGTGGGCTCCGAATTCCACCTCCGGGTAGGCGGGGATCAATTCGCTGAACAGACCGGAAATCGTTTCCGGATCCGAGCTGCCGATGGTATCGGAGAGGGAAAGGATCCCCACCCCCATATCCACGAGCCGCCGAGTCCAATCCGAAACGATACCCGCATCCCAGGGGTCGCCATAGGGGTTGCCGAACCCCATGGAAATATAGGTAACCACCTCTTTGTCGTGGGCCCGGGCGAGTTCCAGGATCTCCGTCAGGATTTTCAGGGATTCGGCGATGGTCTTGTGCGTGTTGCGCATCTGGAAGTTTTCCGAGATGGAAAAGGGATAGCCCAGGTAACGGATTTCCGGATGGCGCACCGCATCCTCCGCCCCCCGCACGTTCGCCACGATGGCCAGCAGTCGGGTGGATGTACGGCTCAGGTCCAGGCCGGAGAGCACCTGGGCCGTATCGGCCATTTGGGGGATCGCCCTCGGGGAGACAAAGCTCCCGAAATCCAGGGTATCAAAACCGCAACCGAGCAGTGCCTGCAGGTAGCGGATTTTGGCTTCCGTAGGTATAAATTCCCGGATTCCCTGCATGGCGTCCCGGGGACACTCCACAATTTTTACCCGATCGGACATACTTTTCACGGCTAATGCTGTCTTCTTTCTCCCGGACGGAGACCCGGTCCAATCGCACCGGGGCCTAAAATTACCATTAATTCGCGGAATGCTGCGCCCTAATCGTCCAGCTTACCGGCTCTGCGCTAAATCGCTTGCATTCAACTAATTTTTAACCCGTACACCCAATGGATTATGTCGTCGGATAATCATTGATTAAACTTGTGGTTCAATGGCGGCAGCCCTGCGCGAAACTATCAGACTATGTCCAAACCCCTGATCATCAATTTCACCCCTACCGGGATGATCCCCACCAAGGAGATGACCCCCCATGTCCCCGTTCAGGTGAACGAAATTGTGGAAGATGTACACGAGGCCTGGGAAACCGGGATTAGCATGGTGCATTTGCACGCCCGGGATGCCCAAACAGGTACGCCTACCTACCTGCGGGAGATCTATGCAGACATCATCGGGGGGATCCGCAAATTCGCCCCGGAGCTCGTGGTGTGCGTTTCGCTGAGCGGGCGGAATTTCGGGGAATTCGAACAACGCGCGGACCCGCTTTTCCTGGAGGGCGACCACAAACCGGATATGGGCAGCCTTACGCTGAGTTCCCTGAATTTCAATCGAACGGCGAGTGTCAATGCCCCACAGATGATCCAGGATTTGGCCCGGACCATGTTGGAGCGGGGCATCCTGCCGGAATTGGAAGCTTTTGATATCGGGATGATCAATTACGCCAAATACCTGGAGCGAAAAGGCCTGTTGAAGCCCCCCCATTATTTCAACCTGTTGCTGGGGAATATCGCCTGTGCCCAGGCCAACCTGATGCAGGCCGGCCTGATGATCAATGAATTGCCTGCAAACTCCCATTGGAGCCTGGCCGGTATCGGGGAGGCCCAACTCCATATGAATTCCGTCGCCATTGCCATGGAAGGCGGGGTCCGCGTGGGCCTCGAGGACAATATCTGGTTCGACAAGGGCCGTACCAAACTCGCCACCAACGGGCAGCTGCTTCGACGTATCCACGCGCTGGCCGAGGCGAATGAACGGACATTGATGTCTGCCGCAAATCTCCGGGAATTGCTGGACCTGCAGGCCGGGAACGGGAAATACGGACGCGCATGAGTGGGGAAGCCTCAAACACCCGCAAGGAAACGGGCCGGTTTTACAAATTGCACCTCATTTGGTACAGGGTCCGCCACGGCATGATCCTGCTGAGCATCCGGAACCTGTTGCTGCGATTGAAAATCAATATCAACCCCTATTGGATCGATCGGGAGGGCCTGGACCTGTCTGCGGAACCCCGGCTGCCGGAACCCCCTGAAACGTATCGGCTGGAGGCCGTCCCCCGCAAACAACTCCGGCCCCTGTTTGAATTGCTCCGGTATAACCTGGACATGCTTGAGGATCGGCCGGAATCTCCCTATGAAGCCCTTGGACTCTACAAGGGGGAAGAGCTGGCTGCCTTTACGATGATGCGGTACGGGCAATTTGAACTCAGCGGGAAAAAATTCCTGCTCTCGCCCGGGGAGGCCTACCTGGAAAACATGTACACATTTGAGAATTTCCGGGGAAAAAAGCTGGCCCCTTACCTGAGATACCAGTGTTACAAATACCTGGAGGGCAAAGGAATCAGCCGGTGTTACAGCGGAACCCAATGCCTGAATACCGCCTCCCGCCGGTTCAAGGCCAAGCTGAATATCCAACACGAAACTCTCTACCTGCACATCGACCTGTTCAAGCGGTTCCGGCGGACCTACCTGCTCCGGAGATATACCCCTTCGGCTCCCCCGGCGAACTAGCAGTCCAGGTTTGTGGGAATTAAGCAGGTCAGCAGGAATCAGGCAAACAGCAGGAATCAGGCAAACAGCAGGAATCAGGCAAAACAGCAGGAATCAGGCCTGCTCCAGAAGTTTTTGGTTGATTTTTTTCACCAGCCCGGGCCCCTCGTAAACGAACCCGGTCCAGAGTTGTACCAGGCTGGCGCCGGCGTCGAGTTTCTCCAGGGCATCCCCGGCCGAATGGATTCCGCCCACGCCGATAACCGGGAACGCGCCTTTTCCCTCCTCAACCAGGAAGCGGATTACCTCGGTGGAACGTTTGCGCAACGGGCGGCCACTGAGCCCCCCCTGCTCTTCCTGCAGGTACATGTCGGATTTCAGGTCGTCCCGGGCGATCGTGGTATTCGTGGCGATCACCCCGTCGATACCCGTTTCCCCGACAATTTCGATAATGTCCCGCAACTGCGCATCCGTCAGGTCCGGGGCGATTTTCAGCAGGATGGGCTTTTCCCGCGTGGCATTTACCAGGGCGCATTTGGTGTTTTCCCGTTTCATGATCCGAAGCAGCTCGGTGAGCGGCTTCTTCTCCTGCAGCTCCCTGAGCCCCGGGGTATTCGGGGAGCTTACATTGACCACAAAGTAGTCTACATGGGGGAACAGGGTTTCGAAACAGATCATGTAGTCCTTGACCGCTTCCCGGTTGGGAGTCGCCTTATTCTTGCCGATATTCCCGCCGATCAGGACCCGTCGGGTCCCGGCCAGGCGCTCGGCGGCCTCGAAGACGCCCCGGTTGTTGAAACCCATCCGGTTGATGATGGCCTTGTCCGCCCGCAGGCGGAATAGCCGCTTTTTCGGGTTTCCCGCCTGGGCTTTGGGGGTAAGGGTTCCAATCTCCACAAACCCGAAACCGAAATCCGCCAGTTCGTCAAACAATCGGGCATCCTTGTCAAACCCTGCGGCAAGCCCCACCGGGTTGGGGAATTTCAAACCGAAAACCTCCCGTTCCAGACGCGGGTCGTCCAACCGGTACATGCTTCTGAGCAAACCGCCCAGGCCCAGCCGGTGCAGGGTCCGTATAGCGAAAAAGGAAAAATGGTGGACTGCTTCAGGATCGAATAGAAACAACAGGGGCCGAAGCAGAAGCTTGTACATAGGGGGTGCGAATTTCGTCAAAATTACAAACTATCCGCGCACCCTACCAAGCTTCACGGGTGAAAGTCGACAAACGGCCGCACCTATTCCGCCCCGGGATTATTCCGGGACCCCGGAACCTCCTCCGGATTCCGCTGCCGGCGCCATCGGGGCCCGCATGACCTCCTGGCAAAGTTCCACATACCGTTGGTATTGCAATTCGTTGAACGTACCGAGCAACATCCGGTCGTACCGGAGCGAATTGGCGAGCATCATCTCCTTGATTTCCCGGTATTTTGTGCCGAGGACCTCCACTTCTTCTGTGGTTTCCTGAGGGTGCGTATTGAGCAGGTCACGCGCCCGGGACTGGAGTTCGGCATTCTCGGTTTCCAGGGCTTCCGTCCAGCGGTTCAGCTTTTCCTGTTGCGCATCGTTCAGCTGGAAAACCAACACGATAAGTTCCGTATCCTTTCCCCCTACCCCCAGGGCGCATTCCTGGGAAACTGCAGGAAACAGGCAGAAAGTCAGCAGCAGGGTTGTCAGAAATCTTCGGATCATCTTTCTTTGCGTTGCACCCTGCAAATGGCTTACAAGCCTTCGTACCGCAGGATCGTTCTTAATACTAACTCCTGATTCCTGTAAAAATTATATGTCCGACCTCCTCGAGCGCTTCCTCCGCTATGTCCGTATCGACACCCAGAGCAACCCGGACTCCGCATCCACCCCCAGCACGGAAAAGCAATGGGAGCTGGCCCGCCTGCTCGTTCGGGAGATGGAGGAAATGGGCCTGGAAGACGTCCGGATAGACGAAAAAGCCTATATCACTGCAACCCTGCCCTCGAATGTCCCCGATCGGTTGCCGGTAATCGGTTTTATCGCCCATTTCGATACGAGCCCGGATTTCAGCGGCACGAATGTCCGGCCGCGGCTGGTTCCGGACTACGACGGGGGGGACATAGTCCTGAATGCCGAATCCGGGGTTGTCCTCTCCCCCGAGTACTTCCCGGAACTCCGGCGATACACCGGGCAGACCCTGGTGGTTACCGATGGGAATACGCTGCTGGGAGCGGATGACAAGGCTGGAATTGCCGAGATCCTGACAGCCGCCGAATATCTGATCCAACACCCCGAAATCCCCCATGGCACCATCCGAATCGGTTTTACGCCCGACGAGGAAATCGGACGTGGCGCCCACCACTTTGACGTCGGGGCATTCGGGGCCGACTGGGCCTACACCATCGACGGAAGCCAGGTTGGCGAACTCGAATTCGAAAATTTCAATGCAGCCCGTGCGGTGCTTACCGCTTTCGGAACCAGCGTCCACCCGGGCTATGCCAAAAATAAAATGGTGAATGCCATCACCACCCTGCAGGAAATCCTCTCCGGCCTCCCGCCGGGGGAAGTCCCGGAAAAGACCAGCGGTCGCGAGGGTTTCTTCCACCTACACCAGTTCCAGGGCGGGATCGAGGAGGCCCGGGCGGAACTGATCATCCGGGACCACGATCGGGAAACATTTGAAAAACGCAAATCCCTGCTCAGGGTACTGGCGGAGGAAACGGCCCGAAAGCGGCAAGCCCGGGTGGAAGTACAAATCGAAGACCAGTATTACAACATGCGGGAGAAAATCCTCCCGGTCTACCCCATTGTGGAAGTGGCCGAACAGGCGATGCGGTCCGTTGGGGTGGAACCCCTGATCCAACCGATCCGCGGGGGCACGGACGGGTCCCAGCTGAGCTATAAGGGACTTCCCTGCCCGAATATCTTTGCCGGGGGGCATAATTTCCACGGGAAATTCGAGTACGTTCCGGTTGAAAGTATGGAGAAGGCCGTGGAAGTTATTGTGAAAATTTGCGAACTTACTGCCAGCAAACCGCCCGATTCATGGAAAAATCAGCCAAAATAGCCGCATATTTCGAAAAAGAGGGGCCTTTTCGGGAAGGGATTGCCCGGTTGCGCGACCTGGTCAGCGACACGGAACTGGAAGAAGACTTCAAATGGAGCTGCCCGGTTTATACGTTGGGAAAGGAAAACGTCGTGGGGGTACTCGCATTTAAGAACCATTTCGGGCTCTGGTTCTTCAATGGGGTATTTCTCTCGGATCCGCTCGGGGTACTCGAAAATGCCCAGGAAGGCAAAACCAAAGCCATGCGGCACTGGAAGTTTACCTCTGTGGAGCAGATCGACCCCCGGCACGTAAAAGCCTATGTACTCGAGGCCATTGCCAATGCCCGCAAAGGGGTCCGGCTGGATCCGGTCAAACCCAAAAAAACCGCAATACCCCACCTGTTGCAGGCCGCCCTGAATTCCGACCCGGAACTCCAGGCCGCTTTCGGCAACCTGGCCCCCTATAAACAGCGGGATTACGCAGAGCACATCGCCTCGGCCAAACAGGAAGCCACGAAAAAGCGGCGTCTGGACAAAATCCTCCCGATGATCCGACAAGGGGTCGGCCTCCATGACAAATACAGGAACTGTTAATGGGCTACCCCTGTAGGGCTATTGGTTTTCCGATTGCCCGGACCCCCGGACAGGCCCCTAGCGGAGCTCCCAGCCGTTGTGGTAGTCCGCACGCATCAGGCGGTTCGCCCCGGCATCCGTAAATGCCGACTGCCCGGCATCCCACTTAAGTTTCCGACCCGTTTTGTAGGCGATATTCCCCATATGGGATACCCGCGCCGCATGGTACCCCACCCGGATAGGCGCCCGGAGGATTGCAGCATCCCGGTTGCGTACCGCTTCCAGGAAATTTGCGGTGTGCAGGTCCAGGCCATTCCCTTCGGCCGAACGCAGCGGTACCGCTTCCATTTTTGGCTGGTCCGGCAGTTGCCGCCAGCTCTCGTGTTCCACCTCGGGAATTACTTCCCAACCGCCCCGGTCCAGGACCAGGGTGCCATTGTTCCCGATAAATGCAATACCGTGATTCCTGCCGTAATTCCCCCCGTCAATACCCGTGGCGTGCTCCCAGAGGAGGTTGAAGCCATCGAATTCATAGACGGTCTGGAGCGTATCGGGCGTCTCGGAGGCGTCGTCGGCATAGGCAAACTTGCCCCCGGAGGCCATGACAGAATTCGGGGCGGTTGCTTCCATCCCGTATAAGGCATAATCGATGAGGTGCACCCCCCAGTCGGTCATCAGGCCGCCCGCGTAGTCCCAGAACCAACGGAAATTAAAATGGAAGCGGTTTGGGTTAAAGGGGCGTTCGGGCGCCGGCCCCAACCACATCTTGTAGTCGACCCCCTCAGGCGCCGGGCTGTCCGGCAATACGGGCACTGGCTGCATCCAACCCTGGTACGCCCACGCCTTTGCCAGGCGGACGGGCCCCAGGGCCCCCGTGCGAAGGAAATCAATCGCATCCACAAAATGCGGCTGGCTGCGCTGCCACTGGCCAATCTGGACCATCCGCCCGCTGCCCTCAACTGCTTGCAGCATCCGGTCGCATTCCTCAATGGAGTTTGCAATGGGCTTCTCGCAGTACACGTCTTTCCCGGCGTCCAGGGCATCCAGGAGTTGCAGGCAATGCCAGTGGTCCGGCGTGCCGATAATCACGATGTCAACATCCGCATTCTCGAGTAATTCCCGATAATCGCCGTACTGTTTGGGTTTGCCGTGCCCCGCCTCGGTGAGCTGGGCAGTTCGGCGCTCCAAAACGCCTTGGTCCACATCGCAAAGGGCAGTTACCTGTACCTCGGGCAGCTTTAAAAAGGAACTGAGGTTTGAAAAACCCATGCCGTTGCAACCGATCAGGCCAATGCCGATCCGTTCGTTCGCCCCCAGAACCCGGGATCCGCGGCTCCACAGGGGCGCGGGCACCAATAAGGCGGAGGCCGCAGCCGAGGCACCCAGGGCCCCTTTGCGGATAAATGATCTGCGTGTTTCCATAGTCCGATGTTGTTGAAAACAAGGTACTACATTGGCAGGGCAAAAAAAAACGCCGGCTGTTGCCGGCGTTTTCCATGCGATTGCGTCAGGGCTTGCACGCCCCGAAGAAGCGGAATTCTAATCCTTGGGGTCGTTCGCCTTTTTGCTCAGTTCCATGGAAATGGCAGAGCGATCGAATTTCATACGGCCTGCCATCGTTTCGATGATGCAGGAGAAGTCCTTGTCGTTCAGGTCCACAACCTTTCCGTACAAACCGCTTTTGGTTACGATCTTATCCCCTTTTTTCAGGGCTTTGGCAAACTTTTTCTCGTCTTTCTGACGCTTGATCTGCGGGCGGATCATAAAGAAGTACGCCACTGCAAAAATCAGGATCATGGGCAGGAACTGCCCGATTTGGTCACTCATTCCGTTGCTGATTTACGAATCTTAGTTCTTAACCGGGCCCACTGCTGCCGTTCCGCCGGCCGCTTTCGGGTTTACGAAGGCCTTGATGCGGAGCATCTCCTGCCCTCCGGCGGTGTTCGCCATAACCGTTACGGTCTTGGTGACCTGCCCGCTGCCGCTGCCGTTGAAGCGAACCTTGATTTCGCCTTTTTCGCCCGGGGCAATCGGCTGGTTGATCGGGGCGTCCGGGGTGGTACATCCGCAACTGGCCGAAGTATTGGTAATGATCAGCGGGGCGGTACCCGTGTTGGTAAAGGAAAAGGTGGTTTCCTGGGGCGTCCCCTGCTCGATAGTTCCGAAATCGTGTTCCTTATTGTCAAAGGTAATGGCGGCCATGTTCTTGGATGCCGCGTCGCGCTGGGCGGCGACCTCGACGTTCTCTGCATTGATCTTCTCGGAAGCTTTCTCTTTGCATGAAGACAGGGCTGCTACTGCAAGCACGCTCAGGAATACTGTCGCTTTTCTCATGATTCTGCTGTTTTTTTTATTAATAGATGCAAAAATACGGAATATTTGATTACATGAGTCCCCGGCCTGTTTTTTTAAGCCTTCCGGCCTCCCGGTATTCGCGGATGAGCTTATCCAGGATGCCATTGATAAAAATGCTGCTCTTCGGGGTGGAATACTCCTTGGCGATCTCCAGGTATTCGTTGATGGTTACCCGTTCCGGGATGGAGGGGAAATACAGCAATTCCGCAATGCCCATCTTCAGCAGGATCCCGTCTATTTCGGCTATCCGCTCCTTGTCCCAATTGGGGGTCTTCCCCTCAATTTCTGCCTCCAGGGCGGCGTTCTTGTTCAGGGTTTTCCGAAGCAGGTCCATGGCGAATTCCATGTCCTCCGAATTCTTGAGGAGGGCGGGGAGCAGGTAGGATTCCGGGGCCCCTTGGTGGAGTTTGCCTAGGTGTTTGACGATAAAGGTATTCACCAACGGGATATCGTCTACCCAGGTGATCCCCTCGTCTTCCAGAAAATCGTAAATCTTGTCGTTCGGGGCGATGAATTCCCGGAAAATGGTCAGAGCAAATGCCCGGTCCCCTTCCCAGGTGGAGGAGGAAGCGGCATATGAGGCGTACTCGGGGCTTTCGGTCAATTGCCTGTAGACAATTTTCACATATTCCTCGTTGAGGTACCACTGCCGGAGTTTCCGTTTGTCGATGGCGGAAGCCAGGCCTGCATGGCCGGAGAGGTACTCCAGGAACTGATTGGCGGCAAGGGCCTGAGGCCCGGGGTGCCCGGATGCATCCTCCTTCAGGTACTTCTTGCGGCCTTTATCGGACCGCGACAGGGCCATCTGGTGGATTTCACGCAGCAGGGCGAGCATCACTACGTAAAGTGTAAAAGTCTGGCCAATGCTTTTTTTCAGGAATTTCTCCTGTGTTTCCGCAGACCCGTCCCGGGACAGGGTCAGCGCATAAATGCTCTGCATTACTTTTACCCGGATTTGCCTTCTCGTTAGCATGTAAAGAACTTTGCTGAAAATCTTGGGGCAAAAATAGGCATTGCATCCGAGTTGCGCCACCCCTTCCGGTTTCTTATCATATTTATAACACAACCATCCGAACCAATCTGCTATCTTTGTCCGCAGGCTGCTGCTTTCCCCGCAGCCTGCGACCAAGCATCCATGAAGGAACTCAGGCATCTCAACAAATATTTCCGGAAATACTGGGTAAAACTTTTCCTGGGCGTACTGATCACCATCATCGCGCGGGTTTTCCAGCTGGTGATGCCTTCCTACGTGAAGAATATCGTTGAAGTTGTCGAAAAATACAGCGCCGGGGAACTGGCCCTGGAAGCGGCCCGGTCCGACCTGCTGGAATACATCGCCATCATTGTGGGGGCCGCCCTACTATCCGGGTTCTTCACCTTCCTGATGCGGCAAACCATCATCAATGTGTCCCGCTACATCGAATACGACCTGAAAAACGAGGTGTTCGACCACTACCAGCGGCTGAGCCTGAACTTTTACAAAAGCAACCGAACCGGCGATTTGATGAACCGCATCAGCGAGGATGTCAGCCAGGTACGCCTGTATGCGGGCCCGGCCATCATGTACGGGATCCAGACGCTGACGCTGTTTGCCTGCCTGATCCCCCTGATGTTTATCAAAGCCCCTACCATCGCCTTTTACGCCCTGGTGCCCCTGCCTGTACTTTCCGTGCTGATCTACTGGATCAGCCGGATCATCCATCAGCGCTCCACCCGGGTTCAGGCATTCCTCTCCTCCCTTTCCACCTTTGCCCAGGAGTCCTTTTCAGGCATCTCGGTAATCAAGGCCTATGCAATGGAGCCACGAATTAACCGGGAAGCGGGCAGCCTCGCCCTGGAGGGGAAGGACAAGAGTATGGACCTGGCCAAGGTAAATGCGTGGTTTTTCCCCCTGATGATCCTGTTGATCGGGGTGAGCAACATCTTTGTCATCTACGTCGGGGGCATGCAATATTTCCGGGGCGAAATCAGCAGCCTGGGTACCATCCTGGAGTTTATCATTTACGTGAACATGCTGACCTGGCCGGTGGCAATCGTCGGCTGGCTCACCTCCATCGTACAACGTGCGGAGGCTTCCCAGAAACGGATCAACGAATTCCTGGACCAGGAACCGGACATTGCCGACCCGGGCACCCCCCTCGTACCTATCCGGGGGAAAATCGAATTCGACCGCGTGAGCTTTACCTACCCGGATACGGGTATCCGGGCCCTGAGGAACCTCTCCTTTACGGTGAACCCGGGGGAAACGCTGACCATCCTGGGGAAAACCGGATCGGGGAAGTCCACGATACTCGACCTGATTGCCCGTTTGTACGACGTGAACGACGGCACCATCCGGATTGACGACAAGCCTGTGGAGGAAATCAACCTGGATTCGCTGCGGTCTGCCATCGGGGCGGTGCCCCAGGACGCCTTCCTCTTTTCGGATACCATTGAAAACAACATCCGTTTCGGGCGTGAACAAGCCGGTCTGGAACAGATTCGGGAGGCAGCAGCCCAGGCAGTGGTCGACAAAAACATCGAGGGCTTTGCCAAAGGTTACCAAACGGTGCTGGGGGAACGGGGAATCACCTTGAGCGGAGGGCAGAAACAACGGGTATCCATTGCGCGGGCCCTGATCAAAGACCCGGTTATCTACCTGTTCGACGACTGCCTTTCGGCCGTGGATACGGAAACGGAGGAAGCCATCCTGGCCAACCTGAAACGGGCCTCCCGGGACAAGACGACCATTATCGTAAGCCACCGGATTTCCTCGGCGATCAATGCAGATAAAATCCTGGTACTCGAGGACGGCCGGATCCTCCAGCAGGGTACACACAGTGAACTCCTCGAAACAGAAGGCTATTACAAAGAGCTATATATCAACCAGCTATCTGGGAAAGAAAACTAGAAAAATGTTGTTCTATTAGCATTTTTTTCACATTTTTGGTGACTTTAACTAACCACTGCTTAAGATTACCATACGATGAGTGAAAATGACCTAATGGATCAGGAGGAAATTAATTCCAAGGTACTCCGCGCTGGCAGGCGCACTTATTTTTTTGACGTTCGCAGTACCCGTGCCGGGGATTATTATCTGACAATTACCGAGAGTAAGAAATTCACCCACGAAGACGGGTCCTTTCATTACAAAAAGCACAAAATTTACCTGTATAAGGAAGACTTCGAAGCCTTTCGGGAAATTCTCGGCGAGATGACCGATTTCATCATCGAGGAAAAAGGGGAAGAAGTCATTTCGGAACGCCACCAGAAAAACTACAAACAGGCAGAGCCTTCCCAGAACGGAACCACAGAAGGCACCGGGAAATTCGTCGATGTGGATTTTGACGACATCTGAACCCGGGAAACCGCCTCCGGCAAACTTATGCCGCTTACAAAGATACCACAGGCCCCGCAAGGGCCTTTTTTTTAGCCCCTCCCCGCCGCACCCCTTTGAAATGCCTGGCCCTGTTTGGCGCTGCGTCCCCGGCTGCTTATCTTTAGGCCTGCTAATTCAAACACGGGGCCAGCCCCAATTTTAATCCGAATCACATGATGAGACAACTTGCAATCCGATTGCTTACCTTCTGTCTGGGCCTCATGGCCATCCACGCCCAGGAAGTACCCGGGCTCGAATACTACCTTCCTTCCGGGATGGAATACAACGCGGAAATACCCACGCCCGAATCCGTAGTGGGGCACCAGGTTGGGGAATGGCATATCACCCACGACAAACTGGTACAATACATGCAAACCCTCGCCGCCGTCAGCGACCGGATTGAAATTGAGGACCGCGGGAACACCTTTGAAGACCGGCCCCTGATCCTGCTGAAGATTACCGCTCCGGAAAACCACAACCGCCTGGAAGCAATCCGCAGGCAACACGTGGCGCTGACCGAGGCAGGTGCCGAATCCCTGGACCTGGACAATATGCCCGTGGTGGTCTACCAGGGCTTCTCCGTCCACGGAAACGAACCGAGCGGGTCCAATGCATCCCTGGCCTATGCGTATTACCTGGCGGCTGCCCAGGGGCCGGAAATTGAGGATATGCTTCGCAACACGGTTATCCTGCTGGACCCGAGCTTCAACCCGGACGGGTTGCAGCGCTTTGCCTACTGGGCCAACACCAACCGCAGCATGAACCTCAACCCGGACGAAAACGAACGGGAATACCATGAGGTATGGCCAGGGGGCCGCACAAACCACTACTGGTTTGACATCAACCGGGACTGGTTGCCCGTACAGCTCCCGGAAAGCCGCGCCCGCATCGAGACGTTCCACGATTGGAAGCCGAACATCCTGACGGACCACCACGAGATGGGCACCAACAGCACTTTTTTCTTCCAGCCCGGGGAACCCTCGCGGGTCCACCCCCTGACGCCTGTTCGGAACCAGGAACTCACCGCCGAAATCGGGACCTACCACATCCGGGCGCTGAACCGGATCGGGTCGCTGTATTATTCGGAGGAAGATTACGACGACTATTATTACGGCAAGGGCTCTACTTTTCCCGATGTAAACGGGAGTATCGGCATCCTTTTTGAACAGGCGAGTTCCCGCGGGCACGTGCAGGAGAGCGACAACGGGTTGCTCACCTTCCCGTTTACCATACGCAACCAGTTCACCACGGCCCTTTCCACCATCGAGGCAGCGCGGAACATACGAACAAAACTGCTGGATTACCAGCGGGATTTCTACTCCGGGATGCGCGAGGAAAACAACCGGGGTGGGTATGTCTTCGGCGATTCCAAGGACGGGGCCAGGGCCCGCCACCTGGCAGAAATCCTTCGCCGGCACCGTATCGAGGTCCGGCCTATCCGCGGGCAGCAGACCATCGGCGGCAAAACCTATACGGAAGGCCACGGGTACGTGGTTCCCTTGCAACAGCAGAACCCGCAGCTAATCCGGGCGATGTTCGAAACGAGGACTGCATTCACAGACAGCCTCTTCTACGACGTTTCCGCCTGGACCTTCCCCCTTTCTTTCAACCTGGATTACTCCCAGGTCAACAGCCTGCCGGAGTCCGGTGAGCCGATTACCGACTTGCCGCCCCTGGGCGGAGGCGTCGACAGCCGGAGCGAATATGCCTATCTGTTCGAATGGCACGAATACTATACGCCCAAACTCCTGAACACCATCCTGAACAAGGGGCTGCGCGCCAAAGTAGCCCGGGAACCGTTCACCCTGGACGGCCGGAAATACGACTACGGCACCATCCTGGTCCCGGCCCGGAACCAGTCCATGGATCCCGGTGCCATCTACGACCTGCTGCGCAACGCGGCTTCCGGAAGCGGGATTTCCGTATATGCCGCCAACACCGGGCATACGGTGGGAATCGACCTGGGGAGTCGGGAGTTTGAAGCGCTGAAGCCCCAAAAGGTAGCCATCCTGGTAGGCGACGGTATCCGGTCTTACGACGCGGGGGAAATCTGGCACCTGTTCGATACCCGTTACCAGATGAAACTCACAAAGATCGACACAGACTACCTGGGCCGGGCGGACCTGAGCAGCTATACGGATATTATTATCCCGAGCTCCTGGGGCTCCGGCGCCATAGGGGAAGGAGCTGCAAAAGCCCTGAAGGAATGGGTCCGCGAAGGGGGTACACTTATCGGGTACCGGAATGTGGCAAACTGGTTCAACTCCCAGGAACTTATGAAACTGAATTTCCGGAAAGATTCCACCCTGCAGGCTAAAAACCTGCGGTTTGACCAACGGGACGAATTTTTCGGGGCACAGGTTACCGGGGGGGCCATATTTGAAGCCCGGCTGGACCGGTCGCACCCTGTAAGCTGGGGGTACAAGAACAACCGGCTCCCGCTGTTCCGCAACACAAACATCTACCTGGACCCGGAAAAAAACAGTTTTGACAACCCAATCCGCTATACGGACAACCCGCTGCTAAGCGGGTATATCTCCGAGGAGAACGCTGCCCTGATTTCAGGAAGTGTCCCGTTCAAGGTGAACCGTATGGGGCAGGGCCGGGTGATCCTGTTTACCGACAACACGAATTTCCGCGCTTTTTGGTACGGGACCAACAAACTGCTGATGAACGCCATCTTCTTCGGCCACATCATGTAGGCAGGGGAACCGGTGGAAACGTTTCAGCGGAACTTGACGTACAGCACATTGAACAGGAAGAGCCCGGGGAGGCACCAGTATGCCTGTGGGGGAGCACCCGTAAGGGCAAACGTCGCCGCGAGCAGTCCCAGGTAGAGCGGGAAAGCGAGGAGGGCGAAGAGATACCGGAAGGTGCTCATGAATTCGGGTTCCCAGACCTTGTTTGCCGCAATCCAGCGCCAGAGCAACCAGGCAGGCAGGTTTAGCGCCCGAAACAGGAAGTCCCAGATTTTGTGGACGCCGTCCTCCCGGTTAGAATGGGTCGGAATTTCCACGGCATGACCGGACAGCCGGTCGTTGATCGGGCCCGGCAACAACCAGTCCGGAGAATCGGCTTCGAGTTCCTGAAGGGTCGCCTCGTAATCGCATTCAGGAGGGATATGCGTGGTGAGCTGTTTCAGCCGGGAGCTGACCGCCGATTTCATTTCCCGGGATACCCGTTGCTCATCGCCCGCTTTCAGGAAGGATGCCGCGGGAAGCGCCTCGCCGAAATAACAGGCCACCCGGTCCGGGAAACCCGCCGCCCGGTGGTAGTTGAATCCGACCGGCACCAAGTGCAAATCCGTATCCGGATACTTCTTCAGCGTATGCAATACAATCCTAGTAAACCCCTTGCTCAGGGGCCGTACCTGCCGTTTCAGGTTGTGGTTGGCCTCCGGGAACAACAACAAGTCCCCGTTAGCGGCCAGCAGGTCGGCGCAGCGTTCAAAGATTTCCTCGTTCCGGTGGAGCGTGTCGCGGCCATCCCGCAACCGGTATATGGGGATCATCCGGAGCATATCGAAAAACCATTCGAGCAGCCCCCCCTGAAACACATCGGAACGGGTGAGGAAATACGGGCGGCGCCCCCGGATATACGCGGCAATCAGCAGCGGGTCCAGCAGGGCGTTGTGGTGGTTGGGGAGGAAGACTACCGGCCGGTCCCGGGGAACCCGTTCCATTCCTATCATCCGCACCTCCCGGTAATAACAGAAAAAACCTGCCCGGATCAGTGGTTTCAGGACGGAATAGAGTAGTTTCTTCAAGCGGTACGTTGTTTTTTGAGTGGATTGCTGCCCCAATATCCGGCGAGCAACAGGCCGGAGACCAGGTGCCAGATCCCCCAGCACGCCGCCACCAGGGCCATGCCCCCCATTCCTCCAAAAAACGTAAAAATCAGCAAAAGGCCCAAACCGGAATTTTGAATGCCGGTCTCCAGGGTGAGGGTCCGGATATCCGCACGCCGCAGGCCCAGTGCCTTTCCCGTGAGGAAACCGGTGGCCAGGGCCAGCAGATTGTGCAGGAGAACCATCCCGAATACCAGGCCCAGGGCCTGGGCCAGTACCGAACGGTCCTTCCAGACGGCGATCCCCACCAAAACGATAAAAAAGAGCAGGGAGCCCCCCCGGAAATACCGCGCCAGGGACCGGGCCAGGCCCGGTCGGAGGCGACGGAGCCCCATCCCCGCCAAAAGGGGCAGGGCCAGGAGGAAGCCCACGAGCTGCACCATTTCCGTCGGGTTGATATGTACCTGTTGCAGGATCTGGCCGGCCGGTGCGTACTGACCGCCCCAGAAAGCGAGGTTCAGCGGGGTCATTACCACTGCCATCAGGGTGGCAATGGCCGTGAGGCTGACGGAAAGTTCCGTATTCCCCCCGGCCAGATGGGTCATAAAATTGGAAACATTCCCGCCGGGGCAGGCAGCGACCAGAATCATCCCCAGGGCAAAGCTCGGTTGTGGCTGCAGCCATAACACGAGGAGAAAAGTCAGGAGCGGTAAGAGGAAAAACTGGCAGGCAACTCCGCCGCAGAGGGCCCGCGGGGATTTGAGTAGCGAACGAAACCCCGCCACGCGGATATCCAGGGCAATCCCGAACATCACCAGCGCAAGCGCGCAATTCAATGCGAACAGGCTATCGCTGTCAAAGGCGATCCGGAGCTGATCGAACTGGACTTCCATCGATCGGTCTCAGCGGACGATGCGTAATTTTTTAACGATGTCCCGGGGGATGGTGCCGGTATACGCCCCATAGGCATCCACCAGGAGCCCTTTGTGGCCGTCCGAGGTTTCAATGGCATAGAGGATCGTGTTATCGCCCGGATTGGTCTTTCCCTCAAAGCGGTAAAACTGGGCCACTTCCAGTTCGGACGCGGGGTACACGCAGGATTTGCGTTTGTTTTCCAACCCGGTATCGCAATAGTTGAGATTTTCCGTGTAACCCTGGCTTTGAAGGGCCTCGACGGCCTCCGAAAGCGTGTCATATGCCTGTTTATCCTTCACTGAATGTGCGTTTTTGGTTTACTATTCCGGGGCTTCCCCGCACCAAGAATATAGGGAGAGTTCCGAGAAAAAACAAGTTAATTCATACCTTTAGGGTCCCAGAAAAAAGGCAATTATGGCACGAACTCCCAGCAATATGCTGCCCCTCGGCACCCGGGCACCCGAATTTGAACTCCCCGACACCGTTTCGGGACAGGTCAGAGACCTGCAATCCCTCCAGGGGGAAAAAGGAACGCTGGTGATGTTTATCTGCAACCACTGCCCGTTCGTAAAGCACGTCAACAGCGAATTGGTCCGGCTGGCCAACCAGTACATGCCCAAAGGGATCTCGTTTATCGCCATATCCAGCAACGATGTGGAGAACTACCCGGACGACAGCCCGGAAAAAATGAAGGAAAATGCCCGGCTCCAGGGGTATCCGTTCCCTTACCTCTACGACGCCTCCCAGGAAGTTGCCCGCAGCTACCAGGCAGCCTGCACCCCGGACTTTTACCTGTTCGACGACAAACTCGACCTGGTCTATCGGGGGCAACTGGACGATTCCCGTCCCGGAAACGGGATCCCGGTAACCGGCAAAGACCTGGAAGGGGCCATCACGGCGCTGCTAAACGGCGAATCCATCCCGGCCGACCAGAAGCCCAGTATCGGCTGCAATATTAAATGGAAACCTGCATCTTAAAACGCATGACCTCCCGGTTTCCCCCTGACAAAACGGGATTTTGAGATCCGAAGACGTATCCCTTGAATCCCTGGAAACCGCCACCCTCCGGGAATTCCTCCTCGCGGGTGTGCAGGCTTATACGGATCACTATTGCCATTTGTGGCCGGATGGAAACCCGGCGCCATACATCGATCGCAACCTGCGGGGGCCCATCGTGCGCAAAGAAATGACCGACCCGGCATTTCGCCACTGGCTGGTCCGCACCCCGGATGGCGTGGCGGGCATCTGCGTTGTGAACACCGGGGCGAAGTATCCGGGCTTCCACCCGGGGAATTCCCTTTTTATCGACAAGATCTACCTGAAAAAAGCGTATACCGGCCAGGGCGTCGGTACCCACGTAATGGATCAACTCCTGGGTTATTGCCGGCGCTCAAGACTTGCCGGAATCTGGCTGAAAGCAATGGCCAAGGGCCCGGCACGGGAATTTTACCTAAAGGCCGGTTTCCGAAAAATCGGCAATTCCTCCATTCCCTACCCCGAGGTACTGCCCGCCGAAGCCGCCATGTGGGTGATGGGCAGGGACGTGTGATTGGACACTTCGACAGGGCGCCTGCCAGGCCTTGCGGCTACCACCCCATGCGGGCCACCAGCGCTTCGATATGGGCCAGGTGGTGGTTCCCGTGCCAGGCATACCGGCCGATATTCTCTTCCAGCGTCGTTGCGCTTCCCGTGTCCGGGTGGATGAATTGACGCCGGAGTTGCCCGCTGTCCAGACCCCGGAGCAGATAAACCAATTTGATGTGTACGGCCTGCAGGTGGTCCAGGGAAGGGCCCACCGGTGCCTTCCGGGAATCGAAAAGTTCCGCCCAGGCCTTCTCGTCATAGGCCTTGATAGTGGGTGTGTCTTCGGTAAGCCCCCATTTGAAGCGTATATAGCTGTTGTGGTGGCTGTCTGCCAGGTGGTGCACTACCTGACGCACGGTCCAACCCCCCGGGCGGTAAGGGGTATCCAGTTGGTCTTCGGACAAGGCGGACACTACGTCCCGCAGTTTGGTAGGCAAAGCTTCCATTTCGGCGATCCAATCGGACAACTGCCGGGGGCTGACCGCCTCATGGGGGGTGAAATGCCCGATCGGGTATCGCAGTGATTCGAGTTCCTGTTCATTCATGGTTTTCCGGTTTCTGTGGTTATGCGGATCGGGCGGGGAATTCCAATCCCGTTTCCAGGGGTTTAGCCGTAAATTTAATAGAACTTTAACCCCCGGGCAAGCAGGATGCCAACATCAATCTAGTAAATTTATCGGGTAAATAGTAATCACTAAAACAAAATCATATGGCAACTCTTAGACTGGGGGATACCGCCCCGGATTTTACAGCGGAAACTTCTATGGGAACCCTGAACTTTTACGATTACCTCGGCGACGGCTGGGGCATCCTCTTTTCGCACCCGGCAGACTTTACGCCCGTCTGCACTACCGAACTCGGGACGGCCGCCAAATTCAAGGAGGAATTCGACAAGCGCAATGTCAAGATGATCGCCCTCAGCGTGGATGGTACGGAGTCCCACCACGAATGGATCAAAGACATCAATGAAACGCAGCAGACTACTGTCAACTTCCCCATTGTGGCAGACGAAGACCGGAAAGTGTCCGACCTCTACGACATGATCCATCCGAATGCCGACGATACCCTGACAGTGCGTTCGGTGTATATCATCGGCCCCGATAAAAAAATCAAGCTGACCCTCACCTACCCGGCATCCACCGGCCGGAACTTCTACGAGTTGCTCCGCGTGGTGGATTCCCTGCAACTGACCGCCTACCACAAGGTTGCGACCCCTGCGAACTGGGAGCACGGACAGGATGTGGTGGTGAGCCCGTCCATCCCCACGGAAGAGGCCAAAACGCTATTCGAAAAAGGGGTGAAAGAGGTGAAGCCCTACCTGCGGCTGACCCCGGACCCCACGGCGTAATATTACCGGATTGCCACGAGTTCCACATCGAAGAGCAGGGGGGCGTTTGGCGGGATAACCCCCCCGGCCCCCCGGGAACCGTAAGCGAGTTCCGCCGGGATCAGCAGGCGCGCCTTGTCGCCTACGCGAAGCAATTGGATGCCCTCGTCCCAACCCGGGATTACCTGGCCTTCGCCCAGGAGGAATTCAATGGGGTCTCCCCGGCGAACGGAGCTGTCGAACACGGTGCCGTTCAACAGGCTGCCCTCGTAGTGCACGGCCACGCGGTCGCCCCGCGAGGGCTTCTCCCCGTCACCGGTTTCCAGCATCTTGTATCGCAGGCCGCTCGGGGTGGTTTCAAACCCTTCGGCATGTGATTCCAGCTGTTGTTCCATTTCGGCCTTGGCCGCTTCCTCCTTCTTTCTGGCCGCGTCCCGGAATTCATCAAAAGCCGCCAGTGCATCCCAGGACTCAGCGGCATCCCCTACCCGGACAATTTCCAGGGTTTCGATCCGGTCGCCCTGCGCTATGCTGTCCACAACCTCCTGCCCGGAAGCCACATGGCCAAAAACGGTGTGCTTCCCATCCAGCCAGGGGGTGGGAACATGGGTGATGAAAAACTGACTGCCATTGGTCCCCGGGCCGGCATTCGCCATGGAAAGTACGCCCGGCTGGTTGTGTTTGAGATCCGGGTGGATCTCGTCGTCGAATTTATAACCGGGGTCACCGGTACCGGTACCCGACGGGCAGCCGCCCTGAATCATAAAATCCGGGATGACCCGGTGGAATTTCAGACCGTCGTAATACGGTTTGCCGGCATCCCGGGCAGAATTGGGCTGGTCGCCCTCGGCGAGGGCCACAAAGTTGCCCACCGTCCCGGGTGTTTTTTCGTGTGTGAGTTTTACGAGGATCTCCCCCCGCGTCGTATGGAATTTAGCGTAAATGCCTTCTTGCATGTCTCTGGATTTAAGCCGCAAATATAGGGCTTTAAGGCCTATTTCCTAAGGCCGGGCTGGTCCGGCAGGCCGTACCGGTCGCACAGGTACACCAGGGAGGCCATGGCCGCCGCCCCGAGTTCGAGTTCCCGCCGGTTAATGGCCTCGAAGGTATCCGTCTCGGCGTGGTGGTGGTCGAAATACCGCTGGGAATCCGGGCGGAGTCCGGATAAGACGAGGCCCTGGGGTTTCAGCGGGCCGATATCCGCACCGCTGCCCCCGCGAATAAACTGGTGGATCAGGTAAGGTTCGAACAGGGGCTTCCAGGCGACAATCCTGTCAAAGGCTTCCGGGGTGCAATCAAACGAAAATCCCCTCGGGGTAAAGCCCCCTGCGTCGCTCTCCAGGGCAAACACGTGCTTCTCCCCGGCATTCAGTGCTTCCTGGGCGTATTTATTGCCCCCGCGCAGGCCGTTCTCCTCATTCATAAAGAGGACCACCCGAAGGGTCCTTTTCGGCCGGTAGCCGGTAGCTTTCAACAAGCGGAGCACCTCCATACTCTGTACGCAGCCGGCCCCGTCGTCATGGGAACCGTCGCCCAGGTCCCAGGAATCCAGGTGCCCGCCGACAACCATGATCTCCCCCGGGAATTCGCTTCCTCGGATTTCCCCAATCACGTTATAGGACAGTACATCGGCCATCTGCCGGCAATACTGGCGGAAAAAGAATTTGATTCCCGGGTTGAGTTTCAGTGTGGTGCTGAGCAATTCCGCTCCGTTGGTGCTGATAGCCGCCGCCGGGATGCGCTGGGACTCGGGAAGGTCGCCGTAGCTCATCGAACCCGTATGCGGGTAATCGTCCAGGCGCAGGTTCATCGATCGGACAATGACCCCCACCGCCCCCATGCGCGCAGCCGCCTCGGCCCCTCCATGGCGCTGGTCCACGCATCCGCCGTAGGCCTGGAATGTATTGATCAGGGAAGCGTCCATCGGGCGGTTAAAGAAGACGATCTTCCCTTCCACCTCTTCCCGGTCCAGCTGCTGCAGCTGTTCAATGCCCTGCACCTCGACCACCCCTGCCTTGATGCCACCGACAGGCGTGGCCACGGACCCACCCAGGGCGCATATCGGGACGTTGTTCGTATTTCCGGGCTCGCTCTCAATATAGGCGAACTCGGAAGTGCCGCGGACCCATTTCGGGACCATCACCGGCTGCAGCCAGACCCGGTCCAGGCCCAGCGCCTCCAGCTCTTTTTTGGTGTATTCCACGGCTTGTTTGGCCTGTACCGACCCGGATAACCGACCGCCTATCTGGTTGGACAAGTGGTTCAGCCAGTCATAGGAACGGCCCCGCAGCAGGGACTCGTCAAAGATTTTTCGTATTTGCAGGGAATCGGCGGACTGGCCGGAAAGGCTCAGTCCGGCCAGGAATAACACGGCTGCCAGCGCCGCGGACTTCCAGTTTCTGCTGCCGGGGAACAAGGTAAACGGAGGGGTCGTATGCATCTGGAATATGAATTTAAGAATTAACGGGGTTGATCTTCGGCCGGGTTATCCTCGCCAGGGGCTGCCTTGCCAGGGGCTGCCTGGCCCGGTGCTTCCGCCAGGAGCTGGTTCCGGTAGGTATGCAGGTGTTCCTTGACGTCGTCCGGCAGTTCCGGCTCGCGGATATCTTCAAAAGCTGTAAGGGTCTCCAGCAGGATGGAGGCGACGATTACGCGGGCGGCCCGTTTGTTTTCCGAGGGGATAACATACCAGGGGGCCACATCGGTATGCGTGCGGCGGATGGCATCCTGATAGCATTCCTGGTAGGAATCCCAGAGTTGCCGTTCCTCCAGGTCGCCCGGGGAAAACTTCCAGTTTTTCTCCTTCAGGCGAAGCCGGCGAAGCAGGCGCTGCCGCTGCTCTTCCCTGGATATATTCAAAAAGAACTTATAAATGAGCGTTCCATTCTCAGCCAGGGTCTTTTCGAAATTATTGATTTGTTCAAAGCGGCGGCGCCAGAAGGCGTCGTCAATATCCGCCACGGACTGCACATCCGGCAGGTATTCCCCCAGGATGTACTCCGGGTGGACGCGTGTCACCAGGACATTTTCGTAGTGCGTCCGGTTAAACACCCCGAATTTCCCCCGGGCAGGCAGGGCGATGTAATGCCTCCAAAGGTAATCGTGTTTGCGCTCGAGTTCTGTGGGCACCTTAAAACTGTGGACCACCACCCCCCGGGCGTTGAAATCCTTGAATACCTCCCGGATGAGGCTGTCCTTCCCGGCCGTATCCATCCCCTGCAGGCAGACCAGTACGGCGTATTTGCCATGGGCATAGAGTGTGTCCTGGAATTTTCCGAGCCTTTTGCGGATCCTGGCGAGGGCCTTTTTCAGCTCCCGGTCCGACATGCCCAGGTCTTCGTGGGTATCGCCCTTGCGGAGTGTAAAATCACTCCCTGCCAGGTAATCCTTTGCGTAGATGTCCTTCATGGGGTTAATATAGAATAATTGGCGGTCTGTGGCAATTCCCCGGGGAATTTATACCGTTGGACGATGCGGATTGCGGGATAACCCAAACTTTGGCCCGCTGGACGAAAAAAGCGGGCAGCACCTGCCGCACGCCCTATCTTTATCTTCCCCAAATCGCCACCTTGGTGGCACTTATAAACCTACGCTATGACTATCAGGACTCTCTCAGTTGTCTTGGGCAGCTTATTGATGACGGCTGCCGCCCATGCATCCCCCGGATGTATGGATGCCGGTTCCATGATCGGTTTTGTGGAAACCCACCTTCGAAATTCCCTGAAAGCCGAAGAACTCCCCCTGGCGCGATACCACGCCTACAAGGCGATAAACACGATGGAAAAATCCCGGACGCAATTTGAGGACTGCGGATGCGACTACGCCAAAAAACATATTTTTGAAAGCCTGGATAACCTGAAGCTCGCCACCCGGGTCAATTCCCTGGAAGGCACCCGTATCCTGGTACGACGGGCCCTGAATGGCGCCCTGGCCGGGGAGGAAGCCCTGGAGCTCCACGACGAGCTCCACGACAGCCCGTATGACAGCGATGTCCTGGCCATGAATACCGGCGAGCAGCCAGCCCGCGTTACCTTTGGGGACGATCCGGATGCCGCCCGCAAGATTGAACAGCAGATCGACGAATCCCTGCAGGCGTACCGGGAATCACTTGCCGATGTCGTTTCCGGGGTGCCCTGCCGGGAAGCCCTTGAATTCGTGCGGCGAATCTACGACCACTGCGAAAGGCAATTGCTCCGCGAAGACCTGACGCGCGCCAAGCGCTACTACAATTACCGCACCAAGGAACTCACTGAAGATGCGCTGCGGAAGTTGGAAGGGTGTCCGGAGAATACGGCCCGATAAAGGCCTGCCCGGGACGCCTATTTGCTTGCAAAAAGCCGTACATCCTCCTCGCTGACTTCTTTGCCGCCGAGGATCACCAGGCGCTCCACGACATTCCGCAGCTCGCGGACATTTCCGGTCCAGTCGTAATCCTGTAATAATTTAATGGCCTTCTCCGTAAACCCTTTCGGGGCCGTACCCTGTTCTTCGGCAATCTTACCCGAAAAATGATCGATGAGCAATGGGATATCCTCCCGGCGGTCATTTAATGACGGGACGCGGATCAGGATTACCGCCAGGCGGTGATAGAGGTCCTCCCGGAACTTCCCTTCCGAAATTTCCTTTTGCAGGTCTTTGTTGGTCGCGGCCACCACCCGGACATCCACTTTGATATCCTTGTCCGACCCAACCCGGGATACCTTGCTTTCCTGCAGGGCCCGCAATACCTTGGCCTGGGCCGAAAGGCTCATGTCCCCGATCTCGTCGAGGAACAGCGTGCCTTTGTTGGCCGCCTCGAATTTCCCCGCCCGGTCCTTGACTGCCGAAGTAAAGGCGCCTTTGACATGGCCGAATAGCTCGCTTTCGATGAGTTCCGAGGGAATTGCGGCGCAATTCACCTCCACAAACGGGGCGCTGCTGCGGGGGCTTTTCTGGTGGATCCAGTGCGCGACGAGTTCCTTCCCGGTACCATTGGACCCGGTGATCAGGACCCGGGCATCGGTGGGGGCCACTTTGTCAATCATTTCCTTGATGCCGTGGATCTCATCGCTCTCCCCGATCATTTGGAAGTTTTTGCTGACTTTTTTCTTGAGGATCCGGTTTTCGGCCACGAGCTCCTTGCGGTCCAGCGCATTCCGCACAGTCGTGAGCAGGCGGTTCAGATCCGGGGGTTTGCTGATGTAGTCAAACGCGCCCATGCGCATGGTCTGCACCGCGGTGTCCAGGTCGCCGTGACCGGAAATCATGATAAACGGCGTTTCGGGCTTGCTCTTCCTGCCGGCTTCCAGCACCTCCACCCCATCCATCTTGGGCATCTTGATATCGCAGAGGACCAGGTCGTACTCCTGTTTCTTCAATTTTTCGAGGCCTTCCGCCCCGTTTTCTGCCTCCTCCACCTGGTAGGCGTCGTTTTCCTCGGTGAGGATCTTCACCAATACGCGCCGGATGGCGGCTTCGTCTTCTATTACGAGTATTCTGGCCATAAACAAATGTTTGCTTGCATTCTGTGGACGCGATGGCGCCCGGTTTCAATGTAAATATAACGCCTGGGATGCGGAAGATTGTTAAGGAAGCAATAAAAGGAAACCTGCCGCAGCGTCCTTAACCCTTGCTCCCGGCCTGCCGCGTGCATCAGGCACTGCCCTCAGGGGCATTCGCGGGTCCCTGCCCGTCTTCCCGGACCGAGAGGGGCGTATGGGCAAAAAAGTGCACATCCCGTTGGGGGAATGGGATAGTTATCCTGTTTTCGCGGAAGAGCGCATCGATCCGGTACCGCATATCGCTCTTCACCCGGGGGTCGGTAAAGGCGTCGTTGGTAAAGAAATGGATGGCAAACAACAGGGCGGAATCCCCGAAATCGTCGAAAGTCACAAAAGGTTTCGGGTTTTTGAGTACGCCCTTTTGCTCCCTGGCGGCCTCGAGCAGCAATTCAGTGACCCGCTGGACATCGCTGCCGTAGGCCACCCCCACCCGGACCGCTTCCCGCGTCATCCGGTGGTTTTGGGTATAGTTGTAGATGACCTCGCTCATAAACTTGTGGTTCGGGATCACCAGGACCTTGTCGTCCCGGGTCAGGGCCCGGGTGGAGCGCAACTTGATTTCGAAAACCTTGCCCACCTTGCCGTCTACTTCCACGATATCCCCCACATGGAGCGATTTATCCACCAGGATCATGATCCCCCCGATGATATCCTGGAAAAACTCCTGCAAAGCGAGGCCGATACCCACAAACAGGACCGCAGAGGCGGTGATCAGCAGCGTGATATCGATGCCGGCAGCGCTTACTGTCAGCAGGACCACTACCAGGTAGATGCCATACCGGAAATACTTGAAGACGCTGATGAATTTCATCCGGTCTTCCTGTTCCATTTTACGGGAGTACAGGTTGCGCATCCAGCGGAGTACCAGGGTGGTGCCCACCAGTGCCAGAGTCAGCGACAGCAGCAGGCCGATGGTAATGTCGACGGAATTATCACCTTCCCCAAAGTGGAGGCCGTAATTCAGGAACTCCCTGGCGGCGTCCCAGAGGTCCTCCTTGAAAAATTCCTTCACGGGCTCGGCTACGGGTTCTGTATTTTCCTGCATCATCTCAGTATTTTAACCATTGGAACAATTCGCGGTACGTCGGCTTTTTGCCGTACATCAAAATCCCGGTACGGTAAATCTTGGCCGCCAGCCACACGATGCCCAGAAAGGTGCCCGCCAGCAAAGCCAGGGAAGCGACCAGTTGCCAGGGCGGCACGCCCCCTTCCCCAATACCCCCGGGCAGCCGCATCAGCATCACAATGGGCGACGTCAGCGGGAAGATTGAAAAAGCAACAGCTATCGGGCCGTGCGGGTTGGAAAACACCGAAAAAAAGCCCACATAGATGGCGAGCATCAGCGGCAAAATGATGGGGAAGATAAATTGCTGGGTATCCGTTTCGTTGTCCACAGCGGCCCCGATAGCGGCGTAAATGGAGCTGTAGATCAGGTATCCCAGGATAAAATAGATCAGGAAAAACCCGATGAGCAGGCCCATGGGCAGTTGGAGGAATTCCTCGAGGATCATCCGGCTCGTCTCGTCCGCCGGGAAGGCGCCGGACGCCATGCCGGCATCCAGGCCGCCGGGCATGCCGCGGGATTCGAGCAATATTCCCGGGTCGATATCCAAAAACAATAAGACGAGGACCATCAGCAGGGAAGCCGAAAGAATCCAGATCAGAAACTGGGTAACCCCTGCCAGGGAGGTTCCGATGATTTTCCCGAGCATCAATTGGAAGGGTTTTACCGAGGAGATGATAACCTCGATGATCCGGCTGGTCTTTTCCTCGATGACCGACCGCATGACAAACCCGCCGTAGATGATGATAAACATCATGATCAGGTAGCCGAAGGCCCCGCCGACAAGGGCCTTGAACTCGTTGATTCCCTTGGCGTTTCGCTCCCCGGCAAAAGTAGCTGTGTGGATTTCATAGCTGCTGCGCACCCGGGCGTACTGTTCGGGGCTCACGCCCAGTTCCTGCAGCCGGTGGGCCCGCAACCCATCTTCAAAAACCGCCTCCACCTGTTCCAGTACGGAGGTAGAGGGCGCGTCCTGTGTATAGAGGAAGGCGTCTTCCGTAACGGCAACCAGGTCTTGCCGGTCCGGCAGGTGGAGCAGGCCGTAAAATCCCATGGAGAGCGTACTGTCCTTGGCCTCCTCCAGGGTGAGGTCGTTAAACCGGATAAAGGAAACCCCCGCCTGGGGCAGGAAGGCATCGGTAAAGAACCTGCTCTGGTTGAGCACGGCCACCTGGCGTTTTTCATTGTCGTTCACCTTGGTGAGGTAGGCGATCAGGACAATCATGCCCACCAGGAGGATTGGGCTCAGGAACGTCATGATCACGAACGACTTATTCCGAACCTTTGCGAGGTATTCCCTCCGGATAATCAGGCCGATCTTACCCATTAGCCTCCTTGTTTTGAACGGTTTCTATAAATATATCATTGGCGGTCGGCACGAGTTCCCGAAAGGAGGTGATGCTCCCTTTTTCGGACAGGGCGTTCAGCAGCCCTTTCCTGGCTGCATCCGGCAGGCGTACCGTGAAATCCCACACCTGTTCCTCCGGATCGAATCGCGCGGTTTCCACCGGGGTGCCGTTCAGGACGTTCTCCGGGGCAACAGACGCCCGCTCCGGAGCCCATTCTATGCGGAACCGATTCTGTTTATACGCTTTCTTGATGTCCGACAACCGGCCTTCCAGGATCAATTGGGAACGATGGATGAGGCCGATATACTCGCATAATTCCTCTACCGATTCCATCCGGTGGGTAGAAAAAATGATGGAGGCGCCCGCTTCCCGCAACTCCAGGATCTGATCCTTGATCAGGGCGGCATTGATGGGGTCGAAGCCGCTGAAAGGCTCGTCGAAAATAAGGAGTTTCGGCTGGTGGAGTACCGTGACGATGAATTGTATCTTCTGGGCCATCCCCTTGGAGAGTTCCTGCACCTTTTTTCCCCACCAGTCGCCAATTTCCAGTTTTTCAAACCAGTACTGCAGGCGTTTGCGCGCCTCGGAGCGGCTCAACCCCTTGAGTTGCGCGAGGTAGAGTGCCTGTTCCCCCACTTTCATACTCTTGTACAGCCCGCGTTCTTCCGGGAGGTACCCAATCTGGGCCACGTGCTCCGGCCGGAGCGGTTTTCCGTCCAGCAATACGCTCCCTGCATCCGGCACCAGGATTTGGTTGATGATACGGATCAGCGTCGTTTTCCCGGCCCCGTTGGGCCCGAGTAGCCCGAAAATCCGATTTTCGGGAATTTCCAGGGAAACCCGGTCCAGGGCTTTGTGCGGGCCATAGGATTTGCTGACCTCACGTATGGAAAGAATGCTGCTCATGCGGGGCGATGTTTACCGGGCGTTAAATATAGGCATTCGCGGGCTAGGAAATAAACCCTGAGGCACCGCAGACCCAATTGGCGGGACGCGCTTCCCCAGGCTGCGAGGGGCGCGGTAACCGAAGCGTTCAGGGGCCTGCTCCCATAAAACAAAAACCCATCCCCGAAAGGCGTTTCAGGGATGGGAAAAAAATTGCTATGAAAAAGAAAATTAATATTGGAGTCCCAATATCAAATCAAATATACATTTTTATTTTAAAATGCCCTCAAAATATCGCTAGGAGAACATATCTTTCACCTTCTCAAAGAAGGATTTATCGGATTTTTCCGGTTTCGGCGCAAATTTGTCGTCCTCCTGCATCCTTTCAAAAAACTCCCGTTGCTCCTTACTGAGTTCCTTGGGCGTCCAAACGTTTACATGGACCAGCAGGTCGCCGGCACCGTAGCCATTGATGCTTTGGATCCCCTTGTTGCGGAGCCGGAGGATTTTCCCGGATTGGATGCCCGGTTCGAGTTTGATCCGCACCTTGCCCCCGATGGTATCGATTTCCTTAGAGGTGCCCAAAACGGCATCCGGCATGGAGATATACAGGTCGTAATGCAGGTTGTCGCCTTCCCGTTTCAGGGTTGGGTGTTCCCGGGTTTCGATGGCCACCAGCAAATCGCCGGGCACCCCGTTGCCGGGGGCATCGTTCCCCTTGCCGGATACTTTTAGCTGCATCCCGGATTCAACCCCTCCCGGGATTTTGATCGAAACGGTTTCTTCCTGCATCACCAGGCCGTGTGCGTCCGCCCCGTCCGGCCGGGAATCGATAACCTGCCCGCTGCCCCCGCAGGCCGTACAGGTGGCCGCAGTCTGCATCCGGCCGAGGATCGTATTCGTGATCTTGGTCACCTGGCCGTTCCCGCCACAAGTCCCGCAGGTTTTGTAGGTTACCCCCGGGGCCTGGACTTTCCGCTTGACCTTGATTTTCTTTTCAACCCCCAGGGCAACTTCTTCCAGGTCCAGGGTTACCCGGATGCGCAGGTTGCTTCCCTTAACGCGCCGCTGTCCGCCGCCGAAACCGCCGAAGCCGCCAAAGCCGCTGCCGCCGAAGGCACTGCCGAAGATATCCCCGAACTGGCTGAAAATATCCTCCATATTCATGCCGCCACCGCCAAAGCCGCCGCCTTCGAAGGCCTGGTGGCCGAACTGATCGTACCGCGCCCGTTTATTCGGGTCGCTGAGCACCTCGTAGGCCTCTGCCGCCTTCTTGAAATTCTCCTCGGCCGTGGCGTCGCCGGGGTTGCGGTCCGGGTGAAATTCAATAGCCTTCTTCCGGTATGCCTTTTTGATTTCGGCTGCAGTAGCTCCTTTGGAAACGCCCAGTAATTCGTAATAGTCCTCCTTCATAATCTTAGTTTCCTACGACCACCTTGGGGTGCCGGATGACGCGGTCTCCCAGGGTAAAGCCTTTTTCGATTACATCCACCACCTTGCCTTTCAAGCTTTTATCCGGTGCGGGTATTTGGGTAACTGCCTCGTGCACATCGGCGTCAAAGGTATCCCCTTCGGCCACTGAAATCTCCTCCAGGCCTTTGCTCTTTAAGGTTTCCTTGAATTTGTTGTGAATGAGCGCAACCCCTTGCAGTGCGGCTTCGTCCCCGGACTTGTTCAGTTCTTTCATGGCCCTGTCAAAATCGTCGAGAACCGGCAACAAAGAGACAATAACATCCTGGCCGGCGGTCCGGAACATGTCGGTGCGCTCCCGCGCCGTGCGTTTTCGGAAATTTTCGAATTCGGCAAACAACCTGAGGAATTTCTCTTTCTCTGCAGTGAGCTCCTTTTGCAGGGATTCCAGCTCCCCGGCTTCCTCCTCCTGCTTATCTTGCGAGGCGTCTCCACCTTCCCCGGAGGCATCCCGGGCTTCCGCGGCGTCCTGCTGATCGATTTCCCGTTCCTGCTGTTCCGCCTGCAAGTCTTCCTGCTGGTCGATATCCTTACTCATAGTACGTGCTGCTTTTCCTTGATTTTCCATTTCTGAGCGGCAAAAGTACTGCCAATTCCACGAAAATGTCAAAATGTCACGAAAAAACTACAGGAGGTCCTCCAGGGCAGGTCGCAGGTTGGCAAATGTGTAGGTGAAGCCTTCCATCTTAATTTTGTCGGCGCAAACGCGCTGGCTGCCCAGTACCAGTTCGGCCCGTTCCCCCATGAGCAATTTCAGTATGGCTGCCGGAACGCGGGGCAACCAGATGGGCTTATTGAGTACTTCGGCTACCTGCCGGGTGAGTTTGGCATTGGTAACCGGGTTGGGGGCCACCGCGTTATACACCCCTTCCAGTTGCTGGTGGACAGCAAACAGGAACATGGCTGCCGCATCCTCCAGGTGGATCCAGGATTGCCACTGCCGGCCGGAACCCAGGGGGGCGCCTGCATAAAATCGCACCGGTCGTGCAATCTGGGGAAGCGCACCTCCTTCGTCGGCAAGGACCAGGCCCAGGCGAAGCATCCCGCATGGCATTTCAAGAGCCTCAAACGCCCGGGCGGCATCCTCCCACTGCCGCACAGTCTCCGCCAGGAAACCTTCCCCCGTATGGGTGGAGGATTCCATATGATAGTCCGTAAAGGAATGTCCATAAATCCCGATGGCCGAGGCGGAGACCAGATATTCCACCTGGCCCTTGCCGTTGGTTTTCATATGCCGGAACAGGGTGTCCAGGCTGTCTGCACGGCTCTGCTGGATTTTCCGTTTGTTGGAAGGGGTCCAGGGCTGGGAAATGGACGTGCCTGCGAGGTTGATTACGGCCTGTACGCCGTCGAAACTCCGCGGGTCGAGCGTCCGTTGGGCGGGGTCCCAGAGAAATCCCCGATACCCGGGTTCCTCCCGGATCTTCTCCTGTCGGGTCGTGAGGTAATGTACGTCCACACCGGCCTCCCGGCACTGCCTGGTAATGGCGGTGCCAACCAAACCGGTAGCTCCTGTAATCAGTACTTTCAAATTGAGAATTTGACCCAAAAGTACTGGTTTTGGGCCGGGAACGTGCCGCATTTAATGCCGATTTAACATTCCCCCGGACGGGCGGAACTCCCTGCCCCCGCTTACGGTTTAAGGGCCCGGAGCATCTCCCGTTTGCCCGGCGGGCCCGGCAGTCGCTCCACGCGGAACCCCGAGGCGAGCATGGCCCGCCGTACACTGCCCTTGGCCGCATATGTCACCAGGCAACCGCCTTCCGACAGCGCTTCATACATGGATTGAAAAACCTTTTCGGTCCAGAGTTCCGGTTGCACCCGCGCCCCGAAGGCATCGAAGTAAACCAGGTCAAAGGCATCGCATGCAGAAAACTCCAGCAGGTTAGCCTGCAATTTTTGAATGGTAAAGGAAGGAGTGACGGGCGTCGGGGCTTCCCAGGGAGCCTCGTGGAGGCTTTTAAAAAGATTTCCCGCCTCCGGATCGTCGAACAGGCTCCCGTAGTCCAGCTCCTGCCATTCCTGCCGGGTAACCGGATAGGCCTCCAGGGCGGTGTATTCCAGCTGCAAGCCGCGACGGGGGGCCTCAAGCAGGCTCAACAGGGCATTCAGGCCGGTCCCGAAACCCATTTCAAGGATGCGCAAGGGTCGGGATGCGTACCGGGCGAGCCCGTTGGCGATAAAAACATGGAGAGACTCCTGCAGGGCACCGTGGAGCGAATGGTACTGCTCCTGCCACCCGGGAATTTGGATGGTACGGGAGCCGTCGGAAGTCCGGATGATGCGGCGTTCCACCTCAATGATAGATACGTACGCCTTCTGCTTCGAATCCAGGCTCCCGGGACACCCCCCGGATCAACCGGATTTCCTCCTCCGGTTTCCCTGCATCCGCCGCGAGGTGCCGGCGCTCTTCCTCAGAAACCTCCGAAATAAAGGCCACCCCGCTAACCACAACTTCCTGCCCGGCGATATCTTTCGGCACAAAGAAACCGTAGTCTTTAAACCGAACCATGACCGGTTCCCCTTCCGGCAGGGCAAGGCGCATCCAGCAACCCTTGGCCTGGCAAACGTCCACCACCCGGGCGCGGAAGACGGAACGCACGGAATCGCGGGCCTGCAGCCCGTCAAAAAGCCGGGCAGCTTCGGGGGCATCGTCCGCCCCGATCGCCCGGGCCTCAGCTATCGGGGCCCCGACGGCCAGAAAATCGGCCCCGGATTGGGTGAAAGCGCTCCCGGGCACCAGCAGTACGAGGAGCAAGGCGCAATACATATATGGATTTCTCATTGCCAGCAGGTTTTTATTTTCGACTCCAAAAGTCCGCAATTTCGGGCGAAAAAAGAAAGCACCCCTAAAGATATTTCCGTAATTTTACCACCTGAATCCCACGTTATGAGCATCACAATCAATGAGATCCCTGTAAAACGAGTTGATAAATCCCGACTGCCTGAGGTCGATTTTGACAATCTGGCATTCGGCAGCGTCTTTACCGACCACATGTTCCGCTGCACCTACCGGGAGGGCAGGTGGCAACAAGCCGAAGTCGTTCCCTACGGCCCCCTGACCCTCGACCCCGCTTCAAAAATCTTCCATTACGGACAAAGCGTTTTTGAGGGGATGAAGGCGTACAGGGATTCAGATGGCAAAGCCTGGCTGTTCCGCCCCGAGGAAAATCAGCGCCGGTTGAATATTTCTGCATCCCGGATGGCCATCCCGGAACTCCCCGACGGGTTGTTTATGGAAGGCCTCAAGGCCCTGTTGGAGGTAGATCGCGACTGGATTCCCGGCCAATCCGGCAGTTCGTTGTACATCCGGCCGTTTATCTTCGCCTCGGGGACGGGTTTTCACGCCTCCCCGGCCGACGCGTTCACATTTATCATCGCATGCGCCCCGTCCGGGTCGTATTTCTCCGGCAAGGTCAGCGTTAAGATCGAGGAAGCTTATTCCCGCGCAGCTGACGGGGGAACCGGGTTTGCCAAAGCCGGCGGAAATTACGCGGGGCAGTTCTACCCCACCCAACTGGCGGCAAGGGATGGATTCCAGCAGGTTATCTGGACGGACGACCACCGGCATGAATACATCGAAGAAGCCGGGGCGATGAATATTTTTGTGCGGATCGGGGATACGTTGATGACGGCCCCCACCAGCGACCGCATCCTCGACGGGATTACCCGGAAAAGCATCCTCCAGTTGGCGGAATCAGAAGGTATCCCGGTGGAAGTTCGCAAGATCAGGGTTGCAGAAGTAGTCGAAGCGTCGAAAAACGGTTCCCTTCGGGAAATGTTCGGTGCCGGGACGGCAGCAGTGGTCTCGCCGATCAGCAGTTTCGGCTACCGGGATGAACTCTTTGAACTGCCGGAACCGGAAGACAGCTACGCGGCGCATTTCAAGAAGCGTATCACGGATATCCAGTACAACCGGGCGGAAGATCCGTTTGGCTGGCGCTACCCGCTGGGGTAACCGCTTATTGGCCGGACCCGTTGAGAACCGCGGGGATGTCCGGGCTGAAATATCCGGGCCCCTTCAGGACTTTGCCGTCCTCGCGGTAAATCGGCTTCCCGTCCGCCCCCAACTTGCTCATGTTGCTTTGTTGGATCGCATCGAACACCTCCTCGATTTTCTCTTGCATGCCGTGCTCCAGGATGGTACCGCAAAGGATGTAGAGCATATCCCCCAGGGCGTCGGCTACTTCCACCAGGTCGCCGTTGGCGGCTGCCTCCAGGTATTCTTCGTTCTCTTCCTGCATGAGCCGGAAGCGGAGCAGGTTGGTTTCCTCCCCGAGGTCCGCCCGGGGCTCCTCCGATATGCCAAGCCCGAACGCCCGATGGAATTCGGCAACGGCATTTAGTTGGTGTTTCATCAATGAATGGGGTATTTGGATGGTTAATGAATGGAATTCGCGTAAATTTGCGCTAAAATTAACAAGATGTTCAGCCCCGGGCAAATGATCTTCGCCTCGCTCTTCTTCGTCGCTTTCGTCGGGGTTTTGATTGTGATGTACCGGCGCGACAGGAAATGGCTCCGGAAGCAATATAAAGGCACCATTTGGGTGCTTTTACTCTTTATCAGTTTCATAATCCTTTTGCTCCTTCTTAAGTATATCCTCAAAAATTAGGCACCCGCCGTGAGGGAATGACAAAAATATTTGTAATCCCGTCCAAATGAGGGATATGTTACGTATCATATAAGAAATCACGTACTTTTGCGTTATGTTACTAAATAACCTCGGCCAATGACATTATTTATTGCGATTATTTCGGGTCTCGTGTTGGTCAATGCGCTGTTGCTGATCTTCAGTTCGTCCGTTTCGGTCCGCCTGCGCAACCGGATGTCTGCCAGTGGCTCCGTGCCGGCTACCTTTAAGATCTATCCGCTGGAATCCGCGGATGCAGATTACCGCAAAGCGGTTTAATCCAAAGTTTTAGTAGTTTTAGGCCCGGACAGGGCCTGTTCCCTCTCCCGAATCTCCCCGATCGGGTTTTTTTATGAAACATTTATTATTGGTTTTTCTGGGCGGCGGCCTGGGTAGCGGCCTGCGTTTCCTGATAGGCAAATACCTCAACCCGGTAATTTCCGGGTTTTACCTGGGAACTTTCCTGGCAAACGTCATCGGGTGCCTCCTCATCGGGATGGTGCTCGGGGCCTCCCTGCGCAACCAATATGTAAACCCGGTGCAGAGCGCGCTGCTTGCTTCGGGTTTCTGCGGGGGTTTCACCACTTTTTCCTCTTTCAGCCTCGAACAATTCGGCCTGTTGCGCGACGGCAACTACCTCCCCTTCCTGTTTTATACCCTGGGCAGCCTGGTGGTGGGCTTGCTGGCTGTGGCGCTGGGATTCTGGCTTTCCCGCTGGTTCTGACCTTTTTATCCCGATAATTTTTTACACCTGTAACTTTTTCCCCGGTTTTTGATCGGCAGGTAACAATCCTGCCCTCAGGAACCGGTTTTTCATGCCCGCATGTCGCCGGAAAGGGGCATCTGCATCCCTTTTTCGTCAATACCATAAAATTTATCCTTCATAAAACATATCCCCCAATTTTTTGGGGGTCATTTTATCATAAACATAAAAATACACGCCTATACCCCTATAAAAGAGGGGGTATCTATGTTTTAATATATATTTGGCCCGATCAACAAAAACTTATACCCATGAAAAAAGTGGAAGCAATCATTCGAAAATCCAAATTTGATGAGGTCAAAAAGGCCCTCCATCAGATTGAGGTGAATTTCTTCAGTTATTGGGATGTAACCGGTGTCGGCAATGAAAAGCAAGGCCACGTTTACCGGGGCATCTCCTACAGCACGTCGGATATTCAGCGCAGATACCTAGTCGTAGTTGTGTCGGACGATTTCCTTGAGCGCACTGTGAGTACGCTTCTGGAAGCAGCGTATACCGGAAACGTCGGGGACGGCAAAATCTTCGTCTCGGACGTGGTGGAAGCCTACCGAATCAGAACAAAGGAAAACGGCCACGCCGGCATCAACTAATCTAACCAACCCAAAGAAATTTATTATGGATACAGGATTATTCACTGCAAACAACGTCTGGATGATGGTATGCACCGCCCTGGTGTTCTTCATGCATACCGGATTTGCCTTTCTGGAGATCGGATTGACGCGCCAGAAAAATACCATCAACATTCTCTTTAAAAACATTTTTATCATCACCGTCGGACTCCTGATGTACTACATCGGTGGCTTTAACCTGATGTATCCGGGCGAATTCAACGGATTCCTCGGGTTTGCCGGCTTTGGCCTGGAAACGGATGCCGCCGGCCTCACGCCGGAATACGCCGACGGGGGATACACCTACTGGACGGACTTCCTCTTCCAGGGCATGTTTGCCGCAACGGCGGCCACTATTGTGTCAGGGGCAGTTGCCGAACGGATCAAAATCGGACCCTTCATGGTCTTTACCATTATCTATGTAGGTCTGGTTTACCCGATTGTCGGTTCCTGGCAATGGGGCGGCGGGTTCCTCTCCACCCTGGGCGGGGACGATGCCGGATTCTACGACTTTGCCGGTTCTACCCTGGTACACTCCGTTGGGGGTTGGGGTGCCCTGATTGCCATCTGGCTGCTGGGCTCCAGAATCGGGAAATTCGATGAGGACGGGAAACCCAAGGCGATACCGGGCCACAATATTCCGCTGGCAACCGCGGGCGTCCTGGTACTCTGGTTGGGTTGGTTCGGGTTCAACGGCGGGTCCGTACTCTCCGGCGATCCGGCTCTGACCTCCCTGGTGCTCACCACCACCTCCCTGGCAGCCGCTGCCGGTGGCGTCAGCGCTTTTCTGGTCTCAACCCTCGCCTATAAGAATTACGACCTGACCATGTTCCTGAACGGAATCCTGGGCGGGCTCGTGGGAATCACCGCGGGGGCCGACCTGATGTCGCCCAATGAAGCCGTGGTTATCGGGCTGATTGCCGGGGCCATTATCGTAGGGGGTGTAGCCCTGATCGACCGGATCCGTCTCGACGACCCGGTGGGTGCCGTAACCGTCCACCTGATCTGCGGTATCTGGGGAACCCTGGCCGTTGGCATATTCGGCGACAAAGCCGGCATGGACCAGTTTCTGTACCAGCTCACCGGCGTGGGCGCTGCAGGCGTCTTCTGCATCGTCACGGCTGCCATCATCATCCTTGCCCTCAAGAAGACCGTGGGAATCCGCGTCTCCAGGGAAGAAGAACTCGAAGGACTGGATATCCACGAGCACGGCATGGACGCCTACTCGGACTTCCGTTTAAACCAACACTAATAGCTAAAAAGGAAAACGGAGCGTTTGGCAGAACGCTCCGTTTATAACCCATTTCCATTGCAATTGTAACTAACAATTTAAAACACTCCGATACCGGAGTATAATCTCTAGCAATATGAAACAGATTAACAACACAATTTACATAAAATTCCTGCTACTGGCAGCCGTCCTGTTTTCCTCTGCTCAGCTGAGCGCACAAGACGAAGAAGCAACCAGCTGGACCGACGGTTTTAGCCTGAGCGGTTCCGTTGACGCCTATTACCGGGCAAATCTCAACGGTCTGAACAAAGTCATGCTCGACGAAAACGGCGATGCGATCGCCTTCCCGTCGGCCCCGGGGAGTTCCTTTGCGAACGATACGGGATTTGCCATCGGGATGGCCAATGCCATCCTCTCCTACGAGCACGGTAACGTCGGGGCGGTTGCAGACCTGGTATTCGGCCCCCGTGGGGAAGACGCCGTCTTCAACTCCTTCGGATCGCCGGCCATCGTCAACCAGTTGTACGTATACTGGAACGTATCCGAATCCGTCACGCTGACCTTTGGTAATTTCAACACCTTCCTGGGGTACGAGGTAATCTCGCCGGTTGCGAACTTCAACTACAGTACCTCCTATATGTTCTCGTACGGCCCGTTCAGCCATACCGGCCTGAAAGCGGACTTTGCCCTGAGCGACGACGTATCCCTGATGCTGGCGGTTATGAACCCGACAGACTGGACGGAATTCGACCCGTTCGGCTCCCCTTCGTTTGGGGCGCAGCTGGGCTACGCCGGCCAGTTCCTGAACCTGCTCTACGGCAAGCAGGGATTCACCGAGTTCTTTGACACTACCACCGGGGAATTTGTGGATACAGACGCAAAGGCGCTCTTCCAGATAGACTACACCGGAGGCTTTGACCTTTCGGAGGATTTCTTCCTCGGGATCAACGCCACCTACCAGGATACGGACGGAACCGGGTTCTACGGCGTTGCCCTCTACCCGCAATACCAGACCTCCGAGAATTTCGCTATCGGCCTGCGGGGGGAATATTTCTCCGAAATGGAGAATTACGGAGCTATCGGAGCAGTTGCCCCGGATGCCAGCGTCATCGCCATTACCCTCACCGGTAGTGCGACCGTAGGAGACCACCTCATTATCAAGCCCGAGATCCGCTTTGACAGCGCCTCGGAAGACAGCGTCTATTTTGTAGACGGCGATCTGGAAATCGGCGACAGCCTCGCCTCTTTTGTCCTGGCAGCCGTCTATTCCTTCTGATCAATCGATTTTAACGCCGCCCATTTGTTTAGTTTGGTTAATGGTGAGGACCCCTGGCATTTGTGCCGGGGGTTCTCTTTTTTGGGGCACCCGTAGGAGAGTTTAAGGGACTCCGGGAAGGAAGTTTAAGTGGTGTCCGGCCGGGGCTATAAAGGGCAGAGCGCCCGGCCGGCGGTTGTGAGATTACGGCGATTGCCTCAAGGGGGCCTGTGATTTGCGATAGGCCCGGACCCCGGCATAGACCGGGATGTCCAGGTCGTTTACGCTTGGAACAATCGGACAGGAGTATTTCGGGTTGTAGGCGCAATACGGGTTGTAAGCCGTGTTGAAATCCAGCAGGATGGAATCCCCCGCCGGGATACGAAGGTCGATGTACCGGCCGCCCTCATAGGTTTCCTTTCCGTTGGTGGCATCCGTAAACGGGAGGAAAAGGTAATCCTCAAAGCCCTCCTGCATCATCAGGTCCGGGCTCTGGTATACTTCGAGTTCAAAAGGCCGTCCCTGCAATTCAAACCGCAGGATTCCATAGGTGCGCTCCAGGGCCATCCGGTCGGTGGTGGTCGGCATCTCAAACGGCAGGGCCCCGGGGGTCCGAACCAGTTGGGCCATCACCTGATAGGTGGTGTCCGGTTCAAAAAAATCGAGGCCAGGAAACCCACCGATCTGTTCCGGGGATAGCGGGCTTATTTCCGGGTCCCTGAATTCCCCATTGAGCTCTTCCTGAAAGGCGCGGATGGAAGCAAGCCCGCGAGATGCGGGTTCCGGGATATCTGCCGTAACGGATTCGTGGTAGCGCTTGCCGTCCCGGCAGGATTGCATTCCGCCCGCCAGCAACAACCCCCCAAGCACTATCAAGAGTAAGGATTTGTACGAATAACACATAGGTCTGAAAGGTTTGAAAGGGGGGAATTTCAATCCCTAAAAATAACGATTTCCAAAAAGCTACAGAGGTTTTTACCAAATTTCCCGGAAGCAGTTGCAGGTTGCATCCCCTGTCATTCATACCGTTTTATGCAGAAACACCGCCGGCTGATCCCGGGTGGGCAATGACTCTATCCGAAGCGGGGCCGGAGCATTCGTGACACAGCGGGGGAATCTGCAGCGCAGCCGGGGAATCTGCAGCGCAGCCGGGGAATTCCTAGCGCGGTCCGGGAATCCGCAGCGCGGTCCGGGAAACCGAAGCCGCCAACAGCTATTCCGGGATTTCGTATCGGGCTTCCTGCAGGTATTTTTCAACCAGGGCATTGAATTCTGGGCTGATACGCAGCAATGCCGTGTGTTCGAGATCGTACAATCGCTGCCGGTCTGCATACCCGGTCTTCAGCAATTCCTCCAGGTAGAAAAGGGCCGTCCCGAAATCGTCGTATTTGGAGGCAAGGGAAATAACCGTCAGGTAATTGGCGGGCACCTCCGGGTCGATCAGGGTTTTCAGCATATGCAGCAATACCAGCGCATCGTCATCGGGCTGTTCCCCCGCCGTCCGGGCAATCCGGATGTAGTCGTCGGCCAGGGCCCGGAGATAGCCTTCCAGCCGCAGTCCAAGGCGCTGGTCTTCGGGTGAAGCACCCGCTTTGTATTTGGCAATCGTCTCCAATTGGTGCCGCCACCAGCCCAGGTTGTCCAGGTTAAAATTGAGCACATCCTCTTCCAGGTAATAGGCGTAGTCCTGCCGGAGGATTTCCTCTTTAAGGGCGAGGTTGGCGGCTTCCCGTTTGCGGGTCCGATACGCGCTGGTCCGACGCAGGCTTCTCTGGGCATCCTTCAGGTCGCCGGTATCGGCCAGGCCGTCGAAGAGGTCGATGGCTTGTTCCAGCATGTTATAGGCTACCAGCACATCCCCCTGCTGCCGCATGACATCGGACCGGGAACGGTATCCCTGAAGTGTCTCCCGGACCAATACGCTGTCCGTAGGAATCACCCCGGCCTTAATCGCCAGCAGCGTTAAAGTGGCCACCCCGAGGCCCAACAGATCCTCGTCGGGCAGGCCCCCGGAACCGTTGTAGTATAGCTGGTGGTGATCCAGGCGTTTGCGGCTGAGCGGCTCTTCGGCAAGCCGCATATTCGGGTAGCGGTAATCCGAACGGCTGAGCAGGGCCACATAATCGAAGGGTTCCCGGGCATTGAGCAGTTCCGTATTGGGCGGCCCGGCCCCGGCAGTCAATACCCCGGATACGGCCCGGACCAGGTTGGGCATCAGGCTCGCGAACTCCCCCCCTTTCCCAATGCCTGCAGCGTAAAGGCGGTCTTTGTCCAGCGGGAGGATGCCGTGGAGGAATTCGAGGCTCCTTGCAAAGCGCAGCACCCCGTCGGTGAGTTGGGTACTATCGACCAGTTTTCGTGAGGCCGCCAGGATATATCCGTTCAGTTCGGCAGCCCCCTGGAAATATCGCAGGGCCCGGTTGGTATCCCCGGAAAAATCACATACAAATAATACGGGCCATGAGCCGGCAGGATCGAAATCCGAGGGGAGGTAAATACTCAAATCCTGCCCGATGGAATCGATGACCGGCAGGTTTTCATTGATGGCTCCTTTCTTGAGCCGGAGTTCCTGCGCCTGGGCCGTGAATGCAGACAGCAGCACGAGGAAAAGGAAGTACGATTTTTTCATAGCAACACCCAATCAAAAACCCCGCCAAAACAAGTTTCCATGCGCTTTAGCGGCCGGGCAGTAATGGGACATTTAAAGATAATCAAATATCCTTTTCTCCGCCACCAATGGGCGGAAGGTCCGAAATCCTGCGGATGGGCGCATTGGAGATCACCTCGGAGAGGATGATATGCGTCCGGGTCTCCCCGTACTGGATCAGCTGGTCAATAAAGCGCTCCAGGTGGAACTGATCCCTGAATACCACCTCCATGATGATGTTCTCGTTTCCGGTGATCCGGTAACAATTGATCACCTCTTCCAGGTTGCGTACCTGCTCCAGGAAGGGTTTGAGTTTTCCCATAAAAGCCCGGAGCATGATGATGGCCTTTAACTGGTAACCCACCCGGTTATGGGATACCTGGGTCCAATACCCTTCAATTACGCCGAGGTCTTCGAGTCGTTTGACCCGCTCCGCCACTGCCGGGGGCGTGAGCCCGATGGAACGGCCAATCCCGGCCAGGGAAGCGCGGGCATTTTTCTGCAGGGCTGCCAGGATATTCCAATGCAGCTTATCGAGTTTAATATTCAAGGTGTTTTTGTTTAAATACTTTAATTAATTAGGAAAAATAATACATTCCATTTAAATAATTAATTATATCCACTCAATTTCAGCGGTATCTTTATGGAAAATTGAAAGAGAAAATGTCCTACGAGCGCATCGCAAAATTGCCCGTTTATCGCCAGGCCGTGGCATTGCGGACCATGAGCCGCGAAATCGCCTCCTTTGTCACCCATAACAAGGATCTGCTCACACTCGGGAATTCAAACAGCCTGAGGGACCATATTGCCGATTCCCTGCTGACGGATGCCATCCTGATCCCCCAGCACATTGCACGGGCCGAGAATTCTTCTTCCCTGGCCATCCGGCAGCGAAGCGTACATTTTATCAATGTGATGACCCGGAACCTCTACGCATATTGCAAGGGGCTCGAAAAAGACGGGGTGCGGGAAAGGGAATACCTGGACTTGCTGCGCAAGGAGGTCAAGCGTTTCCGGCAGTCTTTCAAGAAATGGCGCAAGAGCGTCTCCTGAACCTACATATTCCGGCGGTACTGCCCGCCCACTTCAAACAACGCCCGGGTCACCTCACCGAGCGAACAGTATTTGCAGACTTCCATTAAAACGGCAAACAGGTTTTCATTCCGCACGGCGGCCTCCTTGAGCCGATCAAGCCAAACTGTAGCCTGTTCCCGGTGCTGTTTGCGGATGCGCTCCAGGGTTTCGATCTGGGCCTTTTTCTCCGCTTCTGTTGCCCGGATGACCTCCTTGGGGAGGATGGTGGGCGACCCCTTGGAACTCAGGAAGGTATTTACCCCGATAATCGGGTATTCCCCGCTGTGCTTCAGGGTCTCGTAATGCAGGCTTTCCTCCTGGATTCGGGAACGCTGGTACATGGTTTCCATGGCCCCGAGCACCCCTCCCCTTTCGGTAATCCGGTCAAACTCAGCCAGCACGGCCTCCTCGACCAGGTCGGTGAGTTCCTCGATGATAAAGCTGCCCTGGAGCGGGTTCTCGTTTTTGGCCAGGCCGAGTTCCTTGTTGATGATGAGCTGGATGGCCATTGCGCGCCGCACGGATTCCTCGGTTGGGGTGGTGATGGCCTCGTCGTAGGCATTTGTATGCAGGGAGTTGCAATTGTCGTAAATGGCATAGAGGGCCTGCAGCGTGGTACGGATATCGTTAAAATCGATTTCCTGGGCGTGCAGGCTCCTGCCGGAGGTCTGGATATGGTATTTGAGCATCTGTGCCCGGGGTCCCGCACCGTATTTTTCCTTCATCGCCTTGGCCCAGATCCGCCGGGCCACCCGGCCGATCACCGCGTATTCCGGGTCGATGCCGTTGGAGAAGAAAAAGGAGAGGTTCGGCCCGAACCGGTCGATGTCCATCCCCCGGCTCAGGTAGTATTCCACATAGGTAAAACCGTTGGCCAGGGTAAAGGCGAGCTGGGTGATCGGGTTGGCCCCTGCCTCGGCGATATGGTAGCCCGAAATAGACACCGAATAGAAGTTCCGCACCTCGTTTTCGATGAAATATTCCTGTACGTCCCCCATGAGCCGCAGGGCAAATTCAGTTGAAAATATACAGGTGTTCTGCGCCTGGTCCTCCTTGAGGATATCCGCCTGGACGGTCCCCCGGACTGAACGCAGCGTCTCGCTGCGGATCCGGCTGTACACATCGTCCGGCAGCACGTCGGCCCCGGTAAGCCCCAGGAGCCGGAGCCCCAGCCCGTCGTTTCCTTCGGGCAATTCCCCCCGGTATTCCGGTCGATCGACGCCCTTTTCCTTAAAGTAAGCCGCAATCCGCGCTTCCACTTCTTTTTCGAGGCCGTTCTCCGCAATGTACTTTTCGCAGTTCTGGTCGATGGCCGCGTTCAGGAAGAAGGCCAGCAGCATCGGGGCGGGCCCGTTGATGGTCATACTCACCGAAGTCATCGGGTCGCTCAGGTCAAAGCCGCTGTAGAGTTTCTTTGCGTCGTCCAGACAGCAGACGGACACCCCTGCATTCCCGATCTTCCCGTAGATATCCGGACGGTGCCCGGGATCATTCCCGTACAGGGTCACCGAGTCAAAAGCAGTGGACAGACGCTTGGCGGGCATATCGAGGCTGACATAGTGAAAACGCCGGTTGGTGCGTTCCGGCCCGCCTTCGCCGGCAAACATCCGGGTGGGGTCCTCCCCTTTCCGCTTAAAGGGATACAGGCCGGCTGTATACGGATAGCGCCCCGGTACGTTTTCCCGGAGCTGCCACTGCAGCACATCCCCCCAAGCCCGATAGGCCGGCAGCGCAACCTTGGGAATCTTTAAATGGGAGAGCGATTCCGTATGGGTCTCCATGGTGAGCTCCCTGCCGCGGACCTTAAAACGGTATTCGGGCTCCCGATAGCGTTGTTTGAGCGCTTGCCATCCCAGCAGGAGGTCCCAGTTATGCGGGTCCAGGTCCTTCCGGAGATTTTCAAAGGCTTCCGCGAGCGCGTCGAGGGCTTGCCTGCGGGAAGCCGGGATGTCGGCGTTCTCCGCCACCTTCTCCAACTCCCCGGCCTGTAATCCATCCTTCCCCAGCAAGGGCATGTCGCCGTCGGCACCTGCAACGCCCGCCAGGGTACACATTGCCCGGTAGAGGCCGTAGAGCTCATCGGCAACCCGAGCCTGCTGCTGTGCCTGGTGTTCATAGGCCCGGTTGGCCTCGGCAATTTCCGAGAGGTAGCGGGTACGGGCAGGCGGGATGATATAGATCTTCTCCGGTTCTTCCTGTTCCGGGGCATGCGACCCTGTGGCCCATCCCGCACCGGCCTCCCCGAGTTGTTGCATGACCGCTGCGTAGAGGCGGTTCATCCCCGGGTCGTTGAACTGGGACGCGATGGTGCCGTAAACGGGCAGGTCCGAATCGCCGGGTTCCCAGATGCCGTGGTTCCGCTTGTACTGTTTCTTCACGTCCCGGAGCGCGTCCTGCGCCCCCCGTTTGTCGAATTTGTTGATGGCCACCAGGTCAGCAAAATCGAGCATGTCGATCTTTTCCAACTGGGTGGCCGCCCCGAATTCAGGGGTCATGACATAGAGGGATACGTCCGAGTGCTCCAGGATCTCCGTATCCGACTGGCCGATGCCCGAGGTTTCGAGAATCACCAGGTCAAAACCGGCTGCCCGGAGCACGGAAACCGCTTCACCCACGTGTTTGGACAGGGCGAGGTTCGACTGGCGGGTAGCCAAAGAGCGCATGTAGACATTCGGGTGGTGAATGGCATTCATCCGGATCCGGTCGCCCAGGAGGGCGCCCCCCGTTTTGCGTTTGGAAGGGTCTACCGAAATAATCCCGACGGTCCGCTCCGGGAATTCGGAGAGGAACCTCCGTACCAATTCGTCTACCAGGCTGCTCTTACCCGCGCCGCCCGTACCCGTGATCCCGAGAACGGGAACCGGGTTCAGGGTCTGCGGCAGTTCCCCCGCCAAGGAGGAATAGGCCTCCGGACGGTTCTCCGCCAGGCTGATCATCCGGGCAATGACGCGCGGATCCCTGGCAGCCAGTGCCTTTTTAAGGGGTTGCTCCTCCGGCATGGGGATTTCGGCCACTGCGAAATCGGAGGAAGCCACCAGGTCGTTGATCATGCCCTGCAGGCCCAGTTCCCGGCCGTCGTCCGGGGAGTAAATGCGCGTAATTCCGTAATCCATCAATTCCCGGATCTCCTCCGGCAGGATGACGCCCCCACCCCCGCCGAAGATGCGGATATGTCCCGCTCCCTTCTCCCGCAGCAGGTCGTGCATATAGCGGAAATATTCGTTGTGGCCGCCCTGGTAGGAGGTCATGGCAATCGCATTGGCGTCTTCCTGGATGGCGCAATCCACCACCTCGGCAACGCTGCGGTCGTGCCCCAGGTGGATCACCTCCACCCCGGTTGCCTGGATAATCCGGCGCATAATATTGATGGCCGCATCGTGCCCGTCGAACAGGGAGGCCGCCGTGACGATCCGGATTTTGTGGGTCGGTTTATAGGGTTTTGAAGCTTCCATAGATTTCCAGCTGGTATTCGATACACTATTGCCGAATTGCCAGTGAAAGGCAGGTTCGGTTTCGGATTTTACAAAAATAAGAAGGGAATTCCCAACCCTGTTAATAATCTTTTATTTTTACCCAAATTCCAAATGGCATGATCGCCACGATCCTTATCCACTGCCCGGACCAGCCGGGCATTATACATTCAGTCACCGGGTTTATCCACAAGCGCGGGGGCAATGTCGTCTACCTGGACCAGCATGTGGAAAAGGAAGACCGGGTATTCTTTATGAGGCTGCAGGCGGATTTCCGCCAGGACACCTGGGAGGAGCCGTCTTTCCGGGAAGCATTCGGCAAGGGCCCGGCCACTACCTACGCAATGGAGTGGAGGCTGTACCTGGAAGACCGGAGCCGGATGGCCCTGTTCGTTTCCAAATACAACCACTGCCTCTACGACCTGCTCAGCCGGTACGAGGCCGGCGAACTGAATGCCACCATCCCCTTTATCCTGAGCAACCACCCGGATTGCGAACCGATTGCGCGGCAATTCAATATTCCCTACTACTGCGTCCCCGTAACCCCGGAATCCCGGGAAAAGGCCGAAGCCAGGCAATTGGAACTGCTCCGGGAGCACCAGGTAGACTGCATTGTACTGGCGCGCTACATGCAGATTATCGGGCCGTCCCTGATCGCGGCCTACCCGAACCGGATCCTGAACATCCACCATTCCTTCCTCCCCGCCTTTGCAGGTGCCAAACCCTACCACGCCGCCTTTGCCAGGGGGGTAAAAATCATCGGTGCCACCAGTCATTACGTTACGGAGGAACTGGACGAAGGCCCCATCATTGCCCAGGACGTCACGCCGGTTTCCCACATGCACACGGTTTCTGATTTTATCGCCAAAGGGCGGGATCTGGAAAAAATCGTGCTGGCACGGGCCGTTCAGCTCCACCTGCATCGCAAAACGCTCGTCTACAACAATAAAACGGTGATCTTTGCCTGATGCCATTGGGAATTCCTGCCCGGACCAGCCCAATAATTCACCTCCGCAAGCGTTTAACAAGATACCCCCTAACCGGCGGTATCATCAATAGAGTTCACCATGATAAAAAAAACGCTGCTTTCCCTAATCCTGATTGCGTCGGTTTCCTGCGGGGAACTCCAGCAGGTCATCGACCAGTTGCCGGACGGGGAGGGGATTTCCGAGGCCGAAATAGGCCAGGGCCTGCGGCAGGCCCTGAACCAGGGAATTGAGAACCAGGTTACCCGCCTCGCCCGGGAAAACGGGTTTTACGGGAATGAGGCGGTCCGCATTCTCCTGCCGGAACAACTGCAGAAGGTAGACCGGACCCTGCGCAGCATCGGTCTGGGGAACCTGGCGGACGAGGGCCTGTTACTCCTTAACCGGGCCGCGGAGGATGCCGTAGGACGGGCCACCCCCATTTTTGTGGATGCCATTTCCGGGATATCCTTTGCGGATGCCCGGCAAATCCTCCTGGGCGATGATGACGCAGCCACCCGATACCTCGAGGGGCGGACGGCAACCTCCCTGTATAATTCCTTTAACCCGGTGATCCGCGAATCGTTTGAGCGGGTAGGCGCCGACAGGGTCTGGGAACAGCTGATAACCCGCTACAACAACATCCCCCTGGTAGACCGCGTCAATCCCGACCTGTCCGATTATGTAACACAGCAGGCCCTTGAAGGCGTGTTCCTGATGATCGAGCAAGAAGAATCCGAGATCCGGTCCAGCATCTCCTCCAGGACCACGGTCCTGATGAAAAGGGTATTTGCCCTGCAGGACGGTTTCGGTACCGGGCAATAGCTTTGGCCCGGGTTATACAAGAGCTTTGGTCCGGGTTATACAATAGCTTTGGCCCGGGTTATACATGATCCGAAGTATTGCCGGTGCAGTCCCGAAAAATTTTAACAACCTGTATACTAAATCCTTGCACGCACCCGTTAGTTTATATAGAGGGAGTGCAATTCTTTAACAGCTTTTTACGATTCCTCCGGGTATGGTAAGAAATGACAACGAGTCTTGCGCAACAACATTTTTTGAGTTAGTATTTTTGAGTTAGTTAGTTTAGAAAGCCCCGGGGTTACGCAGCCCCGGGGTTTTTTAATGCCCGCTTCCAGCGTGCGGCACACCTCACCTACCCCGTTATAAATTGCTCAAGTACAGGGGTAAAAGTTGATCGGGGCTTACCTCTTTTAATAAAATTTTAAGAATTCGCCTGTTAATAAATACTAACTTCAAAGTGCTAATTCATCAATCAATCAAATGAGGCGAATCGTTTTAATGATCATCCTTGCTGTTTGCGGGTTTCAGGGTTATCCTACCGACCCTATCGACTTAAACGCCTATTCGATACCCGAAACGCTATTCCTCCAACAGTCAGACACCGTCTTATCCGGGGCGGAACAGGAACGCACCCTACGGGAAACCGTGCGTTTCTACGAAACGGCCCTTGCCGGCAATGCTGCAGCAGACAGCACCCGGGCGTTGCGGCACCTCGCGTTCAGCTATGCCCAGTTGGAAGAGGCCGGTAAGGCTGCGGAATACCTGCGGAAATACCTCCACAGCGAGTTCCGGCCGGCCGTCCTGGGAAGCGTATTTTTTGACCCGGTTCGGGAAAGTCCCGAGTTTCGGCGGGTACAGGAAACGTATACCCCCCGGCTGAGTGCCTGGACATTTATCTACCTGTATGTGGGGCTGATTGGCTTTTATATCGCCGCCATCCTGTTCCTGCACAGGCGCATCGACCAAACGGCCCGGTTGCTGGTCGGCAGTTTTGTCTTCATTCATTCGGTATTTATCCTGCACATCTGCCTGGTCATATCCAACTACCAATTTGAATTCCCCCACAGCTACCTGATGTCCACAGGGTTTTCCTTCCTGTACGGCCCCCTGCTCTACATGTACTTCAAAAGGACCACCCAGAATTACCGTTTCCGGCCCGCCGACCTGTTGCACCTGCTTCCCACCGTGCTCCTCCTGCTCCTGCTGATCCCCATTTACAACCAGTCCGGCGGCGAGAAACTCGGTCTGATGCTGTATCGGGTCCGCAACGGGATCAACCCCTCAGACTCTGCCAACCTGGTCCTGATCGTATCGGCCAAACTCGGTTCCCTGATGTTATACGGCTGGCTGATCCGGCGGGAATTCATTCGAAAACTCCGGCGGGAGTCCGAACCCGGCCTGAAGACCCGCTGGATGCGCAATATCTACCGGATCCACGTCGCCTATATTGTATGTTATGCCATCTACGGTACACTGATCATTTACCAGGAAACCCCTGGCGGCCTGCTCTACCACGCCCAGGTCCTGGCCATGTCGCTGATGGTGCTCTATGTGGGGTATTTTGCCAGCCTCCGACCCCAGGTATTCAGCCTGGGCCTTTCCCTGGACAAGCCGATCTTCGGCAAATACAAGAAATCCGGGCTCACCGAAAGCCTTTCCTGCGAGCTCCGGGACAAACTCCTGATACTCTTTGACCGGGATGAAATCTATCGAGAAAACGACCTGAACCTGGAGACGCTGGCCGAGCGAATGGAAACCACCCGCCACAATGCTTCGCAGGTAATCAATGAGCACTTCCGGCTGAGTTTCCACGAACTGGTCAACAAATACCGGATTGAACAGGCCAAGCAACTCCTCCGCACCGACTACCAGGGCAACCTGAATATCATCGACATTGCCTACGAGGTGGGCTACAACAACAAGGTCACTTTCAACAAGGCGTTTAAAAAGGATACGCAACTCACGCCCAGCCAGTACCAGGCCCAACGCCGGGAACTCCATGTAAAGGAGGCGTAAACTTTCTTCGGCTTCCGTAAACGTTTATAAGGATTACCCCTGTTTATCGCGCTTCCGGCTACTTTGGCCGGAAATGTGTACGTAAGGCTGCCATCCCTGGGAACTTTTGAAGCCTTTACTCGGACCTTTTCGTATTGGGCACATTTTGGATTACGTCAGTCAATTTTCCTCAGGAGGCAGCCGCGCGTACTTCTTAAAAGCGCAACTATGAAATACAAGAACCATTTGTGTTGCCTGGCGGCCCTTCTGACCCTTTTCCAGCTGCAGGCACAAGACCAGAAAACAATCAGCGGTACCATTACGGACCAGGACAACATCCCCCTCCCGGGGGTCAACATTCTGGTGGACGGCACGGACCGGGGTACCCAATCGGACTTTGACGGGAATTACCAGATCGCCGCAGCGGAAGGCGACGTATTGGTATTTTCCTACCTGGGTCAGCAGACCGTCCGCCGCACGGTTGGCGCATCCGGCGTCATGAATGTGACCATGCAGGAGGACGCCCAGGCCCTGGAGGAGGTAGTCGTAATCGGTTACGGAAACCAGGAAGAGCGGAAAATTATCCAGAATGTCGGCATTGTCAAGGAAGAAGCCATCGAGAACCTGCAGGTCACCTCGGCCGACCAGCTGTTGCAGGGGCAATCGGCGGGTACGCAGATCGTCAACTCCTCCGGGGTGCTCGGGTCGGCCTCGGTCATCCGCGTGCGTGGGGTCAATTCCATTAACTCGGGGAGCCAGCCGCTCATTGTGATCGACGGGGTACCCATTACAGACACCGAGACCAACACGCTGCAGCGCGGCGGGAATACGGGCGTTAACCCGCTTTCTTACGTAAACCCGAATGACATCGCCTCCCTGACCGTCCTGAAGGATGCCGGGGCAACCTCTATCTACGGGTCGCGGGGTGCAAATGGCGTCATCCTGATTACCACCAAGAAGGGCCGCAAAAACCAGCAGGCAACCGTTACCCTGGATATCAGCACGCAATACACCCGGGCTACAGACGTGCCGGAAATCCTCTCGGCCGACGAATTCCGCCTGTTTAAATCGGAGGTGGCCAGTATCCAGCAGGGCACTGAGATAACACCGGAGGATTTGGGCCTCGGGGCCATCGGGTCCGGGGGCACGGACTGGCTCGCCGGGGTACAGCGGACCGGCATTTCCCAGCGGTACAACCTGGGCATCCGGGGAGGCACGGAAAACACCACTTATTTTATCGGCCTGGATTTCCAGGATGCCGAGGGGTTTATCATCGGGAACGACCAGCAGCGGGCTGGTGCCCGGATCAACCTGGAAACCGAGGTATCCGAGTGGCTGACTGCCGGGATGAACCTCGGGATTACGAATAACCGGCTGAACCGGGTTGGGGTTGAGAACAACACCTTCGCCCCCTTTACCACGGCTTTCCTGCAAAGCCCGGTGGTGGAGGCCTATGACAGCGAGGGGAATTTTGCCCAGTCCGGGTCCTTCATACCGAACATCTTCGCGATTGTGGCATTGGATACGGACGAGCTGAAAACCTTCCGGACCATTGGGAATTTTTATGCGGAAATCACCCCCTTCAGGAACCTGACCTACCGGGCGGAATTCGGAGTCGACAAACTGGAACTGGAAGAATTCCTCCGCAGCGCGGAATTCAATACACCCGGGGGCGTGGCCCAGCAGATTAATGTGGCCGAAGACCGCTGGCTCACCAACCAGACGCTGACCTATGCGAATACCTTCGGGGAATCGCACAACCTCACCGCACTGGTGGGCCTCAATTACGAGGAAACCCTGAACACGCGGACGAATGTTTCAGCCACCGGGTTCCTCTCGGACGACCTGCGCAACCTCGGGTCCGGATCTACCCCCACCGTCCTGAACGGGGACCGGAACCCGAACCGCCTTTACGGGCTCTTTTCGCGCGTCTCCTATGACTACGCCGGAAAATACCTGGTGGAAGGTTCCATCCGCCGGGACGGGTCCTCCCGATTCGGGGCGAACAACCGGTACGGGTATTTCTGGTCGGCCGCTGCCGGCTGGGTCCTTTCCTCAGAAAACTTCATGGAAGACGCCACCTGGCTCGACTACCTCTCCCTCCGGGCCAGTATCGGTACGGTGGGGAACGACCGGCTGGGCTCCTTCCCGTCGCTGGGCCTCTTCAACGCCGGGGCCATCGCCGACTACAACGGCGAGTCCGGAGTCATCCCGAACCAACCCGAAAACCCGGACCTGAAATGGGAGGAGAGCGAGACCATCGACGTCGGTTTTAAATCCGCCCTTTTCGGCGGCCGCCTGAACCTGAATGTGTCCTATTTCAAGAAAACCACCAGCGACCTGCTGTTGAACCAGGTGCTGCCTCCCCAGACCGGGTTTGCCACCATCAGCCGGAATATCGGCGAAATGGAAAACAGCGGGTGGGAATTTGAACTGAGTACGGTCAATGTGCGGACGGAGGATTTTGAATGGCGGACCAACCTGAACCTGGCTACCATCGACAACCAGGTACTCAGGTTGAACGAAGACGCCGCCACCGACCCCCAGGGCCGGCGGATCATCGACGGCCCGATCCAACGCGCCATCGAAGGGGAATCCCTCAACAATTTCTACCTGATTCGCTATGTGGGGGTCAACCCCCAGACGGGGGACGCCGAATGGCTGGACGCCGACGGCAACATCACCACCACCCCGGGCACGGACGACCGGGTGGTAACAGGCAGCCCGCTACCGGACTTCTCGGGCGGTATTACGAATACCTTCCGGTTCTTTGACTTCGACCTGTCTGTACTGATGAACTATTCCTACGGAAACGACATCGTCATCGACGGCCTGCGGTTTGCAGATGGGAACGACGCCATCGGGGGGATTGTAAACATCCGGCGGCAAAACCTGAATTTCTGGCGGGAACCCGGCGACAACGCCTACCTGCCGAGCCCGACAAGCCCGACATTCAACCTGTTCAACCAGCGGTCGTCCCAGCAGCAACTGGACGGCTCCTACCTGCGGCTCAAGAACATTACCCTGGGGTACAACCTGCCGCAACGGGCGCTGGACCAGATCGGAAATATCTTCAGCGGGGTCCGGTTCTACTTCACGGGCACCAACCTGTTCACCATCAAGGGAGACGAACTCGAAGGGATTGACCCGGAGGTGACGGACGATATCGACCCGCTTTTCCAGGGAGAATCCTTCTTTACAGCGCCCCAGTCCAAATCCTATTTGTTCGGCGCAAGACTTCAATTCTAAAAAAACATACTATGAAATCTATCAAGATACTCGCATTACTACTCGGAATCGGCCTGCTCTTCAGTTGTGAAGACCGGCTGGATGTGGTGCCTGAGGACCAGGTAGCCTCCAATACCGTATTCAACAGCCTGGCCACTATCAACGGAACGGTTGTAGGGATCTACAGCAAAAACCAGAGCGGGGACCTCAACGGGATGGCCCAGTTGATGGGGGATTTTATGGCGGACGACGTCAACTTCGTCGGAAGTTTCCCCTCTTTACAGGAAATCGACGAGTTCCAGACCCTGGCCACCAACACCTCTATCGACAATATCTGGCTGGACGGGTATGAACTGATCGGGGCCGCCAACAACGTGATTCAAAACCTGCCGCCCGTGACGGATATTACCGGGCTTGACGAGGCCACAAAAGCGCAGTTTGTGGCCGAAGCCAAATTCCTGCGGGCGGTAACCTATCTGAAACTGGTGAACCTGTTTGCCCAGCCCTACCAGTTTGCACAGGGAAGCAACCTGGGGGTCCCCCTGGTACTCCAGCCGTTCGAAGGCGGGGATATTTCAGCCTTCCAGCAGGAGCGGTCTTCGGTGAATGAAGTCCACGCCCAGATTGAACAGGACCTGCTAGAGGCCATCCCGGACCTCCCGGCCGAAAACGGGGTGCGGGCGGAATCCGGAGCCGCCATGGCGCTGCTGGCGCGGCTCTATCTCTACCGGGAACAATGGTCCCAGGCGGCCGAGATGGCCAACCAGGTGATCGGCTCGGGGAACTACGCCCTGGCAGGCACCTATGACTTCTACGACGACAACCCGGGATCTTCGGAGCATATTTTTGTGGTAGTAAACACCCCGACGGACGGGCCGCAGGAGGCCGCCGGGTCGGACGAAGTGTACGTGAACTTTTACAACCCGGCTCCCGGCGGGCGGGGTGACGCCCCCTTCAGCCAGGATTTGCTGGACGCCTTTGCAGCGGAGCCCGGGGATCTCCGGTTTACCACGCTGTCGCAGGCGGCTACCGATGCCGGGGGCAATGACACCTTTTTTACGCTGAAATATCCGGACGTGGTTAACAACGCCTCGGACGGCATGGTCCTGCGCATCACGGAGATGTACCTGATCCGGGCCGAAGCGAACCTGCGGGGCGGGACCTCCATCGGGGCAACCCCCCTGGAGGATATCAACCTGTTGCGCGACCGGGCGGGCCTCGGGCCGCTGGGGACCGTAGACCTGGACGCCATCCTGAACGAGCGGCGGAAGGAACTGTGCTTTGAAGGGCATCGTCGGATGGATCTGTTGCGCAATAACCGGAATCTGCGTCCCGGGGGAGGCCCCGAGTCCGAGCCCGGGGCAAATAAGGTGATTTTCCCGATTGTTGAGGATGAAACCACAAACAATCCGAATATCACCCAAAACCCAGGTAATTTCTGATTCTGGTTATTCCAACGCGGTTGTCCGTTGCGTCAACCGGGAAATCCGCGCTTTTTTGCGCGGATTTCTTTTATCCCGGCCATTGTATATCCGGGCCATTGTAAACCCGGCGTAAAAATAGGTCGGATGGGTAAAGGTTTATAAGTATTACCCGGAAACAGAAAGATCCGGGCTTTCTTTGAAGTAGTTTAAAACATATAAAGCCTGGCGGCTCCGAGGTCCATACTCCCTAAAAACATTTCTGTCTCATTTTTTAGTGTAGTATTTGAATTAGCTATCTGACACTCGGGGCCGCCATTTTATTATTGGAACTGCCACCCTTAAACTGCACCCCCCTTAAACGACAGCCCTGCTTATTCTGCTCGACGGTAAATCCCGTCAAAAAGCGTCTGCACGACCTCCCCGCCTTCCAACACTTGCCAGTGCTGCCGGACGGTTCCGTCCTCCCGGGGCGTCCAGGTAATCCGGTTGACCCGGTCTTTGCCGGAAGAGAGCCGGACGGGTTCGGAAGCCAGCACCATGGCACCATCCTCCGGCCCGCCGCGCAGTTTGAGCACATACCCGGAATTATCGACCCAAAGCTGTTCCCAGGCCTCATCCCCGGAGTTGTAGTAATTCAGGCTGGTTCCGGTTGTGCCATTCCCGGCGGTTTCCCAGTGCTCCTGCAATACGCACCCCCCCTGTATTCTCTCGATCCGGTTGGTCCCCAAAACGGATCCGTCCGGTCCGGTTACCTCCCACTCCCCGATCCAGAAATCGAAGGCACGGTGCATCTCGGTGCAGCAATTGCAGGAAGAGTCAGGTGGGTTCTCCTGTCCCCGGGCGGTTACCAGGGGCATCAGGGCCATTAAAAAACATCCAACAGTTATTCGGATTCCTTTCATAATATATCGCGCTTTCCCTAAAGATACAAAACCCGCAGAGCCCTCGGTGAAGTCCAACCGGCAGGGCCCATTCCGTACGGGCGATTCCCGAAATCGGCCGGAACGGCCCCGTTTTGTGAATAAATCGATAGGTGAACGTTAAAAAATAGACAAATGACCTGATTAATAGTTAAATACCTCCTAAGCCCGAAATCCATGCGCCGGATTTCACCGTATATTTGAAAGGAACTGATGGCTATGGAAAATCAATATTGCAAAGTAGGCGCAATCACCCCTGTGGCAGAAGACCACCAGGGCATCCACATGTTGGAATACCAGTACAATAATTTTGTCCGCAAGGCGGCCGAAGCGGCCCAGTCGGATGCGAACCTCCGGGAATTCTTTGAACTGAAAGCGAAGAAGATCCAGCGGATGCTGCAGAGCCTTATCTGAGCTTCCCGCTTCTCATACCGGCAATCCGCAGGGGTCAGTCCCCGGCGAGAATTTTTGCCATCTGCTCCCTTATGGACGCAGCCTGCTCCGCAGCGCGTTCCGCAAAATCCGGCCCGTTCCCCGCATAGATAATCCCCCTGGAGGAATTCACCAGCAGGCCCACCTGCCCGTTCATCCCATATTTGCAGACATCTTCAAGGCTCCCGCCCTGGGCGCCCACCCCCGGTATCAGCAGGAAATGATCCGGCACCCGCTTGCGGATGGCTGCCAGGTACTCGGCTTTGGTAGCACCTACCACAAACATCAGGCGTTCGGAACCCGCATATTCGAGGCTGGCAGATAACACCTTTTCATACAGGGCTTCGCCGCCGAATGTCCCCGTCTGGAAGTCAAAGGCACCCGGGTTGGACGTAAGGGCCAGCAAAATCACAAATTTATCCTCGAATGCCAGGAAGGGCTCCACCGAATCCCGGCCCATATACGGGGCCACGGTGAGGGCGTCAAAATCCATTTCTTCGTAAAACGCCTTCGCATACCGCGTGGAGGTATTGCCGATATCCCCTCGCTTGGCATCCGCAATCGTAAAATGCTCCGGACAGGTGGCATTCAGGTACCCGATGGTCCGCTCCAGCGACTGCCATCCGCGGGCCCCGTAGGCCTCGTAAAAGGCAGTATTCGGCTTATAGGCAACGCAGTAATCGCGGGTGGCGTCGATAATGGCTTTGTTGAAGGCAAAGATCGGGTCTTCTTCCTGGAGGAGGTGCCGCGGGATCTTGTCCAAATCGGTGTCCAGGCCCACACAGAGAAAGGACTGTTTCTCCCGGATGTGGCTGGTTAGCTGTTCTGTGGTCATCGTTGGAATTTGGTCGATTGGTCTTTACTCATCGGGGGGAGTTGGTCGGTTTGTCTGTGGGGGTTGCCGCCCTACAGGATTTCGGAGGCCTCCCGGAGCTTTTCGGTGTTCTCCACCAGCATGAGCTCGTCGATTATTTTCTGGATGTCCCCGTTAATGATATTCTGCAGGTCGTAGAGCGTGAGGCCGATTCGGTGATCCGTTACGCGCCCCTGGGGGTAGTTATAGGTACGGATCTTTGCCGACCGGTCCCCGCTGCTCACCTGGGAATTCCGCTTGGCGGCGTCCTCTTCCTGTTTCTTGGCCAGTTCCATGTCGTAGAGCCTGGAGCGCAATACCTTAAAAGCCTTGTCCTTGTTTTTATGCTGGGATTTTTCGTCCTGGCACTGGGCCACGATCCCCGTGGGGACGTGTGTCAGCCGTACGGCGGAATACGTGGTGTTCACGGATTGCCCCCCGGGGCCAGAGGAACAGAAGTAATCGATGCGGACGTCCTTCGGGTCGATCTGCACGTCAAAATCCTCGGCTTCGGGCAGGACCATTACCGTGGCCGCACTCGTGTGCACCCGGCCCTGGGTCTCGGTCTGGGGGACGCGCTGTACCCTGTGGACGCCGGCTTCGAATTTCAGCGTGCCGTAAACATCCTCCCCGCTCACTTCAAAATGGATTTCCTTGAATCCGCCGCTGGTCCCCTCACTCAGGTCGATAACGTTGGTTTTCCAACCCCTGGATTCGCAGTATTTCGTGTACATCCGGAAGAGGTCTCCGGCAAAAATGCTCGCCTCGTCCCCCCCGGTACCGGCGCGAATTTCCATAACAACGTCCTTGGCATCCTCAGGGTCTTTGGGGATCAGCTTCATCTTGATGGCGTCCTCCAGCGGGGGTATCGCCTCCCGGGCCTCCTCGAGCTGGAGTTTGGCCATCTCGGCCATTTCCGGGTCGCTCCCGTCGGAGAGGATCTCCTCGGCTTCCGAGATGCGATTTTGCAGTTGGATATACTTCTCTCGCATATCCACGATCTCCTTTAAATCCTTGTATTCCTTGTTCAACTGGATGTACCGCTTTTGGTCGGCGATAATGTCCGGTTGGATGATCAGGTCGGAGACCTCGTCAAAGCGTTGCTTTACAATATTCAGTTTATCGAGCATGGGCTGTTGGGATTCCCTGCGAAGTTACGATTTTTAGGGAGATTTTCGGGGGGATCTGCAGTGCCCTCACCGCCCCCGGCCAGGCTACTCGCGGCTCAGCGACAGGCCGCTGGTCCAGTACATGATCCCCGCATCGTCCACGATCACGGCCTCGGTATCCCCCAGGTATTCGATCAGGCGGATCCCGTTTTCCGGCCCCAGGACGCAAAGCGCGTGGGCAAGGGCACTGCTCAGTTCTGCGTTACGGGCCAGCACCGTAGCCTGCGCCACCCCTTCTGGCGGAAAGCCGGTGTGCGGATCCATGATGTACCCGTAGGTGCGATCACCGCTCCGTACAAACTGGGCATCCGTACGGACGATGGATACGGAGGATTCAATAAGCGGCACCCACCGGAGGATTTGGCCGATATTGATCGGGTCCGATATTCCGAGCAACCATTTATCGCCCGACCCCCGGGTACCCCACGCCGACAGGTCGCCTCCCGCCTGGATGGTGCCCCCGGGCACCTGTTTATCGAGCATCCGGTCCTTGGCCCGGTCTACGGCATACCCCCGGCCAATGGCGTCCAGGTTGATCTTCATCCCTTTTTCCGGCAGGTAGGCGGTCCGGTTCCCGGCATCCAATACGAGTTTCCGATACCCCACCAACGGCAAAACCCCGGCCACATCTTCCGCACCCGGGATTTGCGCCATGGACCCGTCAAAACGCCAAAGGGTATCCAGGGCAGCATCGGTGATATCGAAGGCGCCGGAAGTCAGCTCGGAGATCTGTATCGCCCGCTCCAGCAAACTATAAATCTCGCGGGGCACGCTTACAGGCTGCAGGCCCGCATTGGCATTGATCGCATGGGTTACGGATGCGGGATCCCGGCTGGATATCCAGCCCGCCACCTGCCGCATTTCGGAAAGCGCCTCTTCGATATGGATAAACCCGATTTCCTCGTTTTCCGCTGTAACCGTTACGGTTACCTCGGTCCCCAAAAGGCGCTCCGTCCTGCGGACGGTCACCAAAGGGTCCTGTTGCCCCCATACCCCCGGGAGGGCGAATAAATAGAGCAACAAGGCAGCTGATCTCACATATCTCGGTTTAAGCGATTCAAAGGCGGTGAAGTCCGTCCCGCAGCCCGGAGCCCGATAAACCCCCGGATACGGGGTGGCTCAGTGGGCCGGGGGGTATACGCTCCCCGGGGCCGGTCTGATTCGGCGGGTTATTCAAAGACCCGCAACTGGTCCCCGTTTAACGCAGTCTGGAAAATCTTCAGCGGGTTGCTGGTTACGCTGTTCAGAGGCGTCCCGTCCTGGGCAAATTGCGAACCGTGGGTTGCACACTGGAAAATACCGCCCTGGCTTTCGACAAAGCGGACTTCGGGGGTCTGCTGGTGGCTGCAAACCTGGCTGGCGGCGACAAAATCTCCGGCAAGGTTCCGGGCAATCACCACATAGTTACGTATGATGAAATCGCCGTTGCCCGCGAGCGCATCCCCGTCCGGGCCGCTCAGGTCGATGGTGAAATCCACCCCGGTGGGTACCGGTTCGGTTTCCAGGCCGGGCCCCTTGGTACATCCCTGTACGCAGGGAAACGCCACGGCAAAGGCGGCACCGGCTCCCAGCGTCCTTAAAAATTCTTTTCTCTCCATGTAATTAGCAATTAGGCAATCCCCTCCTACCAGAACGGTTTTATCAGAAAATTCGTATGCCTAATATTCGAAGTGTCCCTTATCGCTCCGGATGGTGAGTTTCGGACGGTCGTATTCTTCCACACGGCCGATGATACGGCCTTCGATCCCAAAGGTCGAGGCGATATCGATCAGGTCCTGCGCACAGGTTTCCGGCACATAGAATTCCAGCCGGTGGCCGCAGTTGAACACCTGGTACATTTCCCGCCACCCCGTACCGGATTCCCGTTGGATGAGATCAAACAAGGGGGGGACCGGAAAAAGGTTGTCTTTGACAACATGCAGCCCGTCGATGAAATGCAGGATTTTAGTCTGGGCACCGCCACTGCAGTGCACCATTCCGTGGAGTTCCTCCGGGCCGTATTTCTCCAGGATTTTCGCAACTACAGGGGCATAGGTGCGGGTGGGAGACAGCACGAGTTTTCCGGCGTCCAGGGGCACCCCTTCCACCGGGTCCTGCAGCCCGACACTGCCGCTGTACACCAGGTCTTCAGGTACTTCGGGGTCAAAGCTCTCGGGAAATTCCCCGGCGAGGTCGCGGTGGAAAACGTCGTGGCGGGCCGAAGTAAGGCCATTGCTGCCCATCCCGCCGTTATAGGTTTTTTCATAGGTGGCCTGCCCGAAGGAGGCCAGGGCGACAATAACATCCCCCGGGCAGATCCGGGCATTGTCGATAATCCGGTCGCGGCGCACGCGGGCGGTCACGGTGGAATCCACGATGATCGTCCGGACCAAATCGCCCACATCGGCGGTTTCCCCCCCCGTGCTGTGGATGTGCACCCCCCATTCCCGGAGGTCGGCAATCAGCTCCTCGGTGCCCTGGATAATCGCGGCAATAACCTCCCCGGGGATCTTGTTGGCGTTGCGGCCGATGGTGGAGCTCAACAGGATGGAATCGGTAATGCCCACGCATAGCAGGTCGTCCAGGTTCATCACCAGGGCATCCTGGGCAATCCCTTTCCAGACGGAAAGGTCGCCGGTGCGTTTCCAGTACATGTACGCCAGGGAGGACTTGGTCCCGGCCCCGTCTGCATGCATCACGATACAATACTCCGGGTCGCCCCCCAGATAGTCCGGCACGACCTTGCAGAATGCCTTGGGGAACAATCCCTTATCCACGTTGGCAATGGCTTTGTGGACGTCGTCCTTGGTGGCTGATACCCCGCGCTGGCTGTAGCGCTCCGATGCGTTCGACCCCATGTGATGGCGTTTGGTTCTCAATTCGGTTTGCGGCAAAAATACGAGAATACTGCAGAACCCCGCCATCCGGCAGGCGGGAATACCCGGCCTGTTTATTTGATGAACAACAGGTCCCGGTACTTGGCCAGGGGCCACTCGGTATCGGAAACCATCCGCTCCAGCCTGTCGGCATGGTAGCGAATCTCGTCAAAATACGGCAGGACGGACTCGCAGTAGGCCCTGGCCTTTTTTTCGATATCCTTCATCCCGTTGGCCCGTTTGCGCGCCTCGTTCATCGCATCGGTCTTTTTCCGGATGGCCTGCAGGTGTTCCGCCAGGTGTTCCAGGATCCCCAGCTGGGCCTCCGCCATCGTTTTGTGGGCCGCCCCGTAGACATCTTTGAGCCCGGCGATGTTCCGGAGCAGGCTGTTCTGGTAGGCCACCGTGGCCGGAATCACCTTGTTGTACACCAGTTCGCTGAGTACCCGTCCCTCAATCTGGGTCTGCAGGATATAGGTTTCCAGTTCCACTTCCTTCCGCGCCCGGACTTCCTTTTCGGTGAATACGCCCATGGTCCGGAAAAGCTCCAGGGATTCCGGGGCCGTCAGCACCTGCAGGGCCTCCGGGGTGTTGCGGTTATTGCTGAGTTTGCGTCGCTCCGCCTCCTTCTGCCACTGCTCGCTGTATCCGTCCCCGTCAAACCGGATCCGCTTGCTGCTCTTGATGTACTCCCGGAGCACGTTGAAAATGGCCTCGTCCTTTTTCAGTTTCTTTTTGGTGATCAGTTTGTCCACCTCGGATTTAAACTCCCGGAGCTGGTGGGCGACGATCGTGTTGAGCACGGTCATTGGCTTGGCGCAATTCGTCTTGGCCCCCACCCCGCGCATTTCGAATTTATTCCCGGTAAAGGCAAAGGGCGACGTGCGGTTCCGGTCCGTATTGTCGAGCAGAATTTCCGGGATCTTCCCGACCACATTCAGCTTGAGCTCGGTTTTCTCCTCCGGGGACAATTTTCCCTTGGATACCCCTTCGAGTTCGTCCAGTACGTCGGTGAGCTGCTTCCCTACAAATATCGACATGATGGCCGGAGGGGCTTCATTGGCCCCCAGCCGGTGGTCGTTGCTGGCCGAGGCGATGGAGGCGCGCAGCAGCTCTTCATAGCGGTCTACTGCCTTGATCGTATTGACGAAGAAGGTGAGGAATTGCAGGTTCTTCATCGGGGTGGAACCCGGGCTCAGCAAATTGGTCCCCGTATCGGTGCTCAAGGACCAGTTGTTGTGTTTTCCCGAGCCGTTGATGCCCGCAAAAGGTTTTTCGTGAAACAGCACGCGCAGGCCATGGCGAACGGCCACCTTGTCCATGACGTCCATCAGGAGCAGGTTGTGGTCTACCGCCAGGTTGGCCTCCTCAAAAACGGGGGCGAGCTCGTACTGGTTCGGGGCTACCTCATTGTGCCGTGTTTTGACCGGGATGCCCAGCACCATGCACTCGGCCTCCAGGTCCCGCATAAACCGGAAAGCCCGGTCCGGGATCACCCCGAAATAATGGTCGTCGAGCTGCTGGCCCTTGGCGGCCGCCTGGCCGATGAGCGTCCGGCCCGCCAGGATGATGTCGGGGCGGGAACGGGCCAGTTCCGCATCGATCAGGAAGTATTCCTGTTCCCAGCCCAGGGTGGCGTTCACCTTGGACACGTTTTTGTCAAAATAACGGGCCACCCCGGTGGCCGCCTCGTCAACGGCATGCAGGGCCCGAAGAAGGGGCGCTTTGTTGTCCAGGGCTTCGCCTGTATAGGAGACAAAAATCGTAGGGATACAGAGTGTGCTGCCGTAAATAAAGGCCGGGGAAGTCGGGTCCCAGGCCGTATATCCCCGGGCCTCGAACGTATTGCGGATTCCCCCGCTGGGGAAGCTCGAGGCATCCGGTTCCTGCTGGACGAGTTGCCCGCCGCCGAATTTTTCGATGGCGCGCCCGTCCGGCAGCAGGTCAAAAAAAGCGTCGTGCTTTTCTGCCGTGGCCCCGGTGAGGGGCTGAAACCAGTGGGTGTAATGGGTGGCCCCTGCGGCAATCGCCCAGGCCTTCATGGCCTCGGCCACCTGATCGGCAATTTTCCGGTCGATTTTTGAGCCGGAAAAAATGGCGCCTTTAACGCTGGCAAATGCCTCCCGGGTGAGGTACTGGAGCATCCGGTCCTCGTTAAAAACGTGTTTGGCAAACGTCTCGGAACGCCGTTCCGCCCGGTATTCCTGGTGGTATCCGGTCTCCCGGGGCCCTGTATTCCTATGGTTCATGGCGCGTGGTTTCTGTGTAGCCGGTAAAATTACGCAATTCGTATAATTTTCATTAAATATTCCATTTTTTTCAATATCCCCCATCAAAAAAGGGGGTGTTCATAATAATGCATCTTATCTTGATAAATTACCCCCCTTGGATTGTGGAGGGCAAGTGAATTATTATATTTTTGACGGTCGAAAAAAAGTATCAATAAAACTATTTGGAATCATGAGCAAAGCAAAATTAGAGTATATCTGGCTGGACGGATACACCCCCACGGCCAACCTCAGAAGCAAGACCAAGATTGAATCCGACTTCAGCGGAAAACTCGAGGACTGCCCGATCTGGGCGTTCGACGGGAGTTCTACCAAACAAGCCGAAGGCGGATCGTCCGATTGCCTGCTGAAACCGGTCGCTATCTACCCGGACCCGGCCCGCAAGAATGGCTATCTGGTTATGTGCGAAGTCCTCAACCCGGACGGCTCGCCTCATGAGACCAACTCACGCGCCACCATCGATTCCGACGCAAACGACGATTTCTGGTTCGGTTTTGAACAGGAATACTTTATCATGGATTCCCATACAGACCTGCCGCTTGGCTTCCCGCACGGGGGCTACCCGGGGCCGCAGGGCCTGTATTACTGCTCCGTTGGCGGAAAGAACACGCACGGACGCGAACTCGTGGAGCGCCATGCAGATTACTGCCTGGAGGCCGGCCTGAACTTTGAAGGCATCAACCAGGAAGTGGCTTGCGGCCAGTGGGAATTCCAGATATTCGCTAAAGGCGCCAAAACCGCCGGCGACCAGATCTGGGTTGCCCGGTACCTCCTGGACCGCCTGACCGAAGAATACGGCTGGTACATCGAATACCACCCGAAACCGGTCCGGGGAGACTGGAACGGAAGCGGGATGCACGCCAATTTCTCGAACACGCTCCTGCGTACCTGCGGATCCAAAGAAATCTACGAGAAGGTATGCGAGGCTTTCCGCCCGGTAACCAAAGAGCACATCGCCGTTTACGGAGATGAAAACGACCTGCGCCTCACCGGCCAGCACGAAACCCAATCCATCGACGAATTCAGCTACGGCGTCTCCGACCGGGGAGCATCCATCCGGATCCCGATCATGACGGTTGAAAAAGGCTGGAAAGGCTGGTTGGAAGACCGTCGCCCGGCATCCAACGGCGACCCTTACAAGATTGCGGCCCGCATCATCAAAACAGTGGAAAGCGCCGACGTCTAGCAAAGTTCCGTTACCAGGACTTTAAACTGTTCATATACGTACGATCGCAATCCCGGCCCCTGGCCGGGATTGTTTGTTTGGGACGGCTGTTCCCCGGGTGCTTCCCCAGCCGGAGTCAAGGGCCCGGGTAAGGCCGTTACCGCCCCGGGACAGGCTACTGCAGCGTAGACCAGAGGAAGGCCCCGTAGCATGCCAGCAGCACGATTCCGTCCCGCCAGCCGAGCCGCAACCCCTTCGGGAAGAAGACCAGGGGCAGTACCAGGAAGCTGATCCCCAGCATCCAGAACACATCCCGGGTCAGCAACCTGTCGTCCAGCACCGGGACAGGCGCCAGGATGGCCGTGAGCCCGAGAACCGCCAGGAGGTTGAAGATGTTCGACCCGATCAGGTTACCCACCGACATGGCTTTCTCCCGTTTGGCCATGGCGATGACCGAGGCCGCCAGTTCCGGGATGCTCGTGCCCACGGATACTACCGTAATCCCAATCACCCGATCGCTGACGCCCAGGTCCGCTGCCAGGCTCGTGGCGCCCCGTACCAGGAGTTCGGATCCGGCCCAGAGGGCGACACCCCCAACCAGTAACAGCAGGGCCATCTTATACAGTGGCAGGGGCCTGCGGGCAACGGGGAGTTCTTCAACCACGGCGGGTTTCTGGAACCGGAGCAGGTAAATCAGGAAAGCAAACAAACATCCTACCATTATCAGGCCTTCACTGCGGCTCAGCCCGGGACCCGAGGCGAGGAAAAAATAAAACAACAAAGAGGCGGCCATCATCACCGGCCAGTCCGTTACATAAAATGCCGGGCGGACATTTACATGCCCGATCAGCAGGGTCACCGCCAGTACCAGGCCCAAATTGGCCGTATTGGAGCCAACCACGTTGCCCAGGGCGAGGTCCGGGTAGCCCGCCAGGGCCGCCTGGGCGCTGACGATGAGTTCCGGGGCCGAGGTGGCCAGGGAAACCACGGTCATCCCAATCACGATCTTGGGAATGGACAGTCGCAGGGAGAGTTCCACCGCCCCGCGCAGGAGCCAGTGGCCCCCTGCAATCAACACTACCAGCCCGGCAAGGACCAGTACTCCGTCAACCAGTACGTCCATGGAATCAAAGATAGTACTCCTACCGGGATGCCCGACTGCCTGCAGCGCCAGGGTTTTAGCATATTTTAACTATATTTTTAGTTGGGCAACTATTTTTTTAGTTATGTTTGTTTCGCAATCATCAAAAAACGAACAGCCATGCCAACTGCCACATCTTCTCCCTCCCGGAACAGGCTGATTTCTTTCCCGGGGTCCCTGCCAGCTCTGGCCTGTGGAATCCTGATGGCCTGCGCCTGCGGCGGTCCGGCCGGCAACTCCAATGACCTGGCCTCATCAACCGGTCTGCCCGAAGGGTTTGAATCGAAAATCGACCAGGTTGTGGCCGACTACCGGGATCTGGAGATTTTTTCAGGCGTTGTCCTCGTAGCCCGCGAAGGAACCCCATTTTATGAAAAAGCATTCGGCCTGGCCGACAGGGATCGCAACATCCCGAATTCCCCGACCACCCTCTTCGACATCGGGTCGATGAACAAAACATTTACTTCGGTGGTGGTCAAGCAACTGGCCGAAGAAGGGAAACTCAACCTCAGCGATAAGCTGGTGGACTATATCCCGGGTTGGGAAGACCCCCGGGCTTCGGACATTACTTTGCTGCACCTGCTCGAGCACCGATCGGGCTTCGGGGATTACCACTCCAGGGGGTATTTTGACCTGCCGCTGGAGGAGCGAAAGCTCGGGCCGATCGTGGAACGCGCCAAATCAACGCAATTGTTGTTCGACCCGGGAACGGGGGACGAATATTCGAACCTCGGCTATGTGATTTTGGGCGGGGTCATCGAAAAAGCGACGGGACGGTCGTACTTTGAGGAAGTCCGCGAGCGGATTGTGGAGCCCCTGGGCCTGGAAAACACGTATCTCACCAATCTGGACCGGGTGGCCGACCGGGCGGCGAAAGGCTACCTGTATACCCCCCTGGGCGTCCTGGAGGAAAACGAAGCCGTACAGGACCTGCCCAACCCGGATGGGGGATTTTTATCCACGGCACGGGACATCCTGACTTTTTACCATTCCTATTATTACGACACACTGCTCCTCTCGGCCAAAACACGGGAAACCGATCCCTTTTTCCAGTATATCCGCGAATTACCCGAAGGCCGGGCAACCGGAGCCGCCGGGGGCTTTGAGGGGTTCAACTCGGTGTTCCTGCAGGTTATCAGCGACGATTTGAGCATCCTGGTACTGGCCAATATGGACGAGCCCGTAGCCGAACGCATCGGGTCGGATATTCTGGCCCTTTACAGGGGTGAAGAGCCGGCCAAACCCGTCCTTCCAGCAGTCCAACTAGTGCGCCAAAATTACCTGGAACACGGGGTTGATTATGTGAAAAACCACTTCGACAGCCTGACAGTCAATTTCCACCCGACCGACCCGAAAGACCTTATCCTGAACCAGCTGGGGTACGCCTTCCTCTACGGGGCGGACGATCCGGAACGGGCCGCGGAACTGTTCCGCCTCAACACGGAACTCTTCCCGGAAGTCGCCAATTGCTGGGATAGCTACGGGGAAGCCCTCCGGGCCGCTGGCAATACGGAGGATGCAATGGCCGCGTACCAAAAAGCCCTGGAACTCCGGCCCGGCCTGGAATCCGCCGAAACGGCACTTAACGAAATGAAGCGATAAACATGCAAAAACTAACCAACAAGGAAGAAGAAGTCATGCAGCTACTCTGGAAGCTGGAAAAAGCCTTTGTCCGGGAATTGCTCGACGCCTTCCCGGGGCCTCGCAAACCGCATTACAACACGCTCTCCACCATGGTGCGCAACCTGGAGGAGAAAGGCTATGTCTCCCACGAGGCCTTCGGCAATACGCACCGGTATTACCCGCTGGTGAGCAAGGAACAGTACCGCCGCAAGTTCATAGGCGAAACGGTAGCGGATTACTTTGACCACAATTACAAAAGCCTGGTATCCTACTTCGCACGGGAAGAAAAAATCTCGGCGGACGAACTCCGGGAAATCATCGACCTGATCGAAAAAAAGAAACAATAATATGGAAGCATTCAGCAATATGGGGGCATTCGGTATTCTGGAAGCATTCAGCAACGTCGAGGCACTCGGTATGTACCTCCTGAAGGCATCCGCGATACTCGCGTTGTTTCTGGGTATCTACCACCTGCTCCTGAGGCGGGAGACGCTCTTTACGGTGAACCGGCTGTTTCTGGCAGGCGGGATGCTGGCCGCCCTTACCCTGCCCCTGGTGACATTTACCCGGACCATCCGGGTAACCCTCGCCCAGCAACCGGCAGTAACCCTGGACCCGGTACCATCGCCGGCAAATGCGGGATTGGCCGGCTTTCCCTGGGAGAATTTCCTGCTGGCCGCCTACCTGGCCGGGGTTGCGGCCCACCTGCTCCTCATCCTTTTCCAGCTCTGGCGGATCTTCCGGCTGGTGCAGACGTCGAACACCGTGTGCGAGGAGGGTTTCCTGTACGTTCCCACCCACCGCACCCAGGCCCCGTTTTCTTTTTTCCGCTACATCTTTTACAACCCGGACCAGCACAGCCAGCGCGAACTGGCGCTGATCCTGGAACACGAAAAAGCGCACGGCTCCCAGTGCCATACGCTGGATATCCTGCTGGGGCGCGTGGTTTCGGCCATCTTGTGGATCAACCCGATGGGCCGGTGGTACCAACGGAGCATCGAGCAAAACCTGGAATACCTGGCCGATGCCAGCGCCATCCAAAAAATTCCCAGCCTGAAAGACTATCAATACACCCTGCTGAAGGTTTCCGGCAATACCCCGGTGACCTCCCTGGTCAATGCTTTTTACAGTTCACTCATCAAAAAACGAATCCTTATGCTACACCAGAATCAATCCAAAACCACCCACATCCTGAAGCACCTGCTGATCGTCCCGGTCCTGGGACTTTTCCTGATGGCCTTCAACACGGAGACCCGCTATGTACTGGACCAGGAAAGCCCGTCCGACTACCTCTTTGAAGGGGATGATAAAACGGTGGAGCTCACCATTTCCAAAGATACCTCGGACGAAGAGCTGCAGAAGATCAAGGACAACCTGGCATCGGACGGGATCGACTTCTCCTATACAACCGTGCGCAACGACACGGGTGAAATCATCGACCTGAAGGTTTCCATGAGCGGCAAAAGCAGCAGCGGCAAGAGCTTCAGCGGCTCGTTCCACACCGAAACGGACAGCCCTATTGAGCCCGTCCTGATCCGTTTTGACGACACACGCAACAGCGTCTCCTTTGGCAGTGCGGACGAGCTCCATTTCGGCCACGGCAAAAAGCACCGCGTCCGCGTACATTCCCTGGGCGACGGGGACGATTCCGATAAAGACGCCATCATCGAGATCCGTAAAATGGACGATGAAGACGGCAATGTGTTCTACTGGAAATCCGAAGGGGAAGATGATGCCGAGCACATCGAAATCAAGGTAATTGACGGGGAGAAGACCATCATTGTCGACGGGGAGGAAATGGACGAGGAAGCGTTCGGGAAACTCCACAAATCAGAAGGCGGGAAACACAAAGTCCGCGTCCACAAGATGAAGAATACGGAAACGGGCACCAACGTTATGATCCTCCGGGATTCCGACGACGAGGCGGATATGGAGATCATCAACGGGGAGTCCGGCAGTTTCTTCCTCCTCGATTCCGGGAAAGGGGAAAAACCCCTCTACCTGATAGACGGCGAAAAAGCCTCCGAGAAGCAGGTACGGGAACTCGATCCGTCGGACATTGAGAAAGTTGAAGTCCTCAAAGGGGATAACGCGACAGAAAAGTACGGCCGCAAGGCCAAAAACGGGGTGGTGTCCATCACCACCAAAGAGTAACAGCCGTAACCGGCCCGGCACATCCGCCGGCCAAACCACTATTTCAATAACGTGCCGGCCCGGGATTCGGGCCGGCTTATTTTTGCCCAAAAAAGACGGTTTGCCGAAAAAATGGCCAAAATGGGCCTGTTTTTCCCTAGGAAACTGAAAAAAGCGAAAAAAAGCGCCTACATATCTTACAGTAATTACGGTTTAGACACTTTATATATTACTAATTATAACATTAACCAAGACAGTGTAGTTTCATATGTAAATACAAAACATTATTTTACTTACAATATCGTATTTAATTTCATTAATTTTTGAAGAATCCCTTGGTGGGACGGTCACCTTTCCGCTATTTTCACGCCACATTCAAACAAAAAACCTCTTAAAACCAAAAACAGGACCATGATTGCACTTGTCAAGTATCTCGTATTCCTAATGATCGCGCTAATCTCGATCCTGTTCTGATTGGCTGCATCTGAGGCAAAAAAAGCCGGGCCGCTCTGATGGGAGCGGTCTTTTTATTCTGTAAGATTCCTATATTAGGAGTATGCGCAAATCTTTTTTCCGGTTCCTGGCCAAACTAAACAAGTGGTTGCTGCCCTCCTTCAGCAAGCGGCAACTGGACCTGGCCAACGCCTCGAAATGGCAACTGGCCCTCATCGGCTGGCGGTACTACGTCACCACCCGCGCCCTGGATTAACCGGTTTAGCAGGGCGATCCCCGTTGCAAACCTTCCTTCAATTTTTGAGATTACACAAGGGCCACGGCCACGTTCAATAGGTTATCAGGCTTTTCAACGGGAAGCCGTCCAGACGCGTGCGGCCCTTCAGGAAAGAAAGTTCAATGAGGAAATTGCACTGCACCACCTCCCCCCCGAGCTCCGTGACCAGGTCGCAGATGGCCCGGGCCGTACCCCCGGTAGCCAGCACGTCGTCGTGCACCAGGATGCGATCGCCCGGCGAAATGCTCTCGGCGTGCAACTCCAGGGCATCCGTGCCGTATTCCAGGTCGTATTCCTTCCTGTGAATGCGGTGCGGCAGCTTCCCCGGCTTGCGCGCGGGAATAAACCCGGCCCCGAGTCTATCGGCCAACAGGGGCGCAAAGAAGAACCCACGGCTTTCGATACCCACCACCTTATCCACCTTGAGCCCATCGGTAAACGCCAACAGGGCGGCCGCAGTTTCCCGGAACGCCTTCGGGTCTTCCAGCAAGGGTGTTATATCCTTGAAAACCACCCCCTTTTTGGGAAAATCGGGAATGTCCCGGATGTAGTCCTTAAAATTCATGTATTTAGCCGCTGGGTTATTTTGCGCTAAATGTAAAAAGAAATATATTTGCATCCCTTTTTGAGGGAAATCCCAAGGCCACGTGGCGCAACTGAATAGCGCATCTGATTACGGCTCAGAAGGTTCCAGGTTTGAATCCTGGCGTGGTCACTTAAGAATGAAAAGCTCGCCCGCAAGGCGGGCTTTTTTCGTTTGAGCGTGGCAACAAGCTTGCTTGATTGCCAGAGCGAGGGCGGAAAAAGAAGCCAAACGACAGTTTGGCGGGCTTTTCATTTAGACTACGGGATCGTCAGGAAAACCAAGCGCAGCGCAGGTAATCCTGGCGTGGTCACTTAAAGCGCAAACCCCGCAACACATGTTGCGGGGTTTTGTTTTTCAGGTACGCGTCAGATGCTCGCGTTATTAAGCGGTCATGGGAAACAAAAGCGCACGGCCGTTTCAGCAAATGTCCTAAAAGTTGTGAGTTTAGCGTCCGGATATACTGAAAAGAATTGAGAACTTATAGGAAAGACAAACGTACGAACCATGAAGAAGAAAGGAAAAAAGTCAAAATGGAGAGCTAAGGATAGCGCCCCCATGGGTACCAAAGGCCGAAAAGACGCTGATTTCAGGAACCAGACCACATTATCCAGGGAAAACAGGTTCCCTTGGACCACCATCATCGTCCTGATTTTGATTGTAATGACGGTCGGGTTTGTATTATTTTTTGTGGCGGGGATGAGCTAGGCAGTCAAGTTAAGCCGAATCTAAGAAAGAGGTATCAAACCAGTTCGGTTCCCTCAGACAATAAGCGCCTATTGCCTGATGTAATCACTGTTATACCCGTCAGCCCAGGTCATTCGCACATACTTCACCTCACCCGCTTGGTTCTCCAGGAATTCGAAAAGCGTGTTATTATCCGGCGAAACAAATTGGTTTTCTGCCACGGTAACCAGCCTTTTAGGAAGACCGGACGGACGCGAAAAACTCAGGGAACCCGCAACCAAATCAAACTCCAATAGTTCATCCCCACCTTTATATTTCCCAACAAACGCCTTAATTAGCGAGCTATCCATGACCATGGGATCCAATACCTTTGGCTGGAAAAAGTCCCAGCCGTATGCCGCGGCAACCGCCCGGGTGATATAACTCATCAGCGACATGCCGTTGTCGCTATTGGTCATGATGACCAGTCCCTGACGATGTACGGGGGATGCGACCATATAGCAGGTAAACCCTGAATTGCTCCCCCAATGCTCGATCAGCACATCCGGGCTTTCATCATTATATATCTTTGCAAAGCCCCATCTGGTGGACGATTTGGAAAAAACACTATCTGCCATTGTCTGAGACAGGATGGCATCCCTGCCGGTTTGGTGGTCTTCCAATAGAGTTCCTAAAAACTTAGCCAAATCCGTAGGGGTCGTCCAGATACCGCCGGCCGCTTTATAGGGGAAGAGTTTATAAGGATAAGGCTCCAGGTCGTTGGAATATCCTGTTGCCATCTGCTGGGACAGGCGGTCCGGAACTGGCTGCTCAAAGGAACTGTAGATCATGCCGCTGGGTTCGAATATCCGTTCGGTGAGGACCGCATTAAAATCCTTGCCGGTCACATCCTCGATGAGCTTTTCCATTACGGAATACCCGGGGTTCGAATAGATTTGTTTCTGTCCGGGGACATATACCAGCGAAACCGGTGGGTCTACCGAAGGTGCTTCCCCCGCAAGCATCTGGGTGATCGTCGGCAACGTTTCGTGCGGAAAGAATGAAGACTGTACATACCGGTCAAAACCTGCCGTATGCCCCATGAGTCGCTTGAGGGTTACTTTTTCTTCTTTGGTGAATGGGTTGTCCGGTACCTGCCATCCCCGGAGATAAGTATTGACATCCTCATCCACGGACAATACTCGCTCCTCTACTAGGTCTAGGGCTGCCATGGCGGTTACGGGTTTGCTCAGGGATGCCCCATTGAACACCGTAGATGAGTTTACCCGTACGGAGTCTTCCAGATTGGCATACCCGTAGGTGCGTTGCCAGGAAACTGCACCATGGTCTATAAAAGCCATGCTGACCCCTGGAATAACATCTTCCTGCATGTGCTGCAGTATGGACTTGTAGGGATCGCTGTCCCTGAGGTAGTGCACCGGGACGAGGTTTTTTTCGATAAGATCAATTTGAGCGATTTGATTATTTAGTGAATCTTGCGAAGTGGCTTTAGGGCGATCCTTTTCCCCGCAGGCTGCAAGGAGTAACAGTAAAATCAGTAATGTCCTTTTCATTTTTTGATTGCTTCAAGATTAAAGATAAAGAAGACTACTAAATGTTACTGTGAACAGCCTGGTACCACAAAAAAAAGTGCCAGTGTAAATTGGAAATTGGATGCGGTCTTTGATAAAAATCACAATATCTATCTCTAAAAAATCAATTCTAGCAGGTTCACAAATCGTCAACAATTCACTAAATTCATTTTTTATTTTATTGAAATACTGAAAGTTACAACTAAGGTTTGAACCCTGGCGTGGTCACTTAAGAATGAAAAGCTCGCCCCGCAAGGCGGGCTTTTTTCGTCTGAGCGCGGCAACAAGCTTGCTTGATTGCCGAAGTGAGGGCGGAAAAAGAAGCCAAACTAAAGTTTGGCGAGCTTTTCATTTAGACTACGGGATCGTCAGGAAAACCAAGCGCAGCGAGGTACTCCTGGCGTGGTCACGACACTCACAAAACCCTGCACGCAAGTGCGGGGTTCTTTTTTTTGGACGTCCCGTCAAGCGCTTGCGGTTGTAAGGGACGGACAAGAAAATAACCGCAGCCCGCTAGGGCTGTGGGTTTTCTATTTGCAGGAGCGAGCACAAAGGAAAACCGAGCGCAGCGAGGTACTCCTAAAAACCAGCCCGCTTACAAACCCGCCTACGCATCCGCTACCCCCGGAAAATGCACCGGGAATTCAAACAATTCCAGGTCAAAATACGGCAGGGCCACCAGGAGGTGGTCGAAGATGTCCGCCATGATATACTCGTAGTTCTCCCACTTCTTGTCCCGGCTGAAGGCGTAAATTTCCAGGGGTACCCCCTGGGCCGAGGGCGGCAGTTGCCGAACCATCAGGGTCATCTTCTTGTGGATGGCCGGGTTGTTCTCCAGGTATTCCTGTATATACTTGCGGAAGACCCCGATGTTGGTCAGGTTTCGGCCGTTGATGGCCAGGCTTTTGTCGATATTGTTCTGGGCGTTGTGGGCATCGATTTTCTCCGACCGGTCCGCGAGGTACGGCCCGATGAGCTGGATTTTCTTCAGGGACTCCACATCCTCCGGACTCAGGAACCGGATGCTCCGCTGGCTGATATGCAGGGCGCGCTTGATCCGGCGCCCCCCGGAGGCCTGCATCCCCCGCCAGTTTTTAAACGAATCGGAAATCAGCGCATAAGTGGGGATAGTGGTAATGGTCTTATCGAAGTTCTGCACCTTGACCGTCGCCAGGCTGATCTCGACCACGTCCCCGTCGGCCCCGTACTTCTCAAAGGTAATCCAGTCGCCGATACGCACCATATCGTTGATGCTCACCTGTATGCTCGCCACAAGGCCCAGGATGGAGTCCTTAAAGATCAGCAACACCACGGCCGACGCCGCCCCCAGGGCTGTAAAAAATTTCCAGATAGTCGTATCGGTGAGGATGGCCAGGATGGTCAGGATACCGCCGATCCAGGAAAAGATCATCACCACCTGTATATAGCTGTCCAGGGGTTTGTCGCGCAGGTGGGGCAGCGTCTTGAGGTAATCCCGCGCACTGGATAGTACGCTTTTGATCACAAACAGCCCCAGCAAAACGCCCATCACCATGAGGATACGGTCTACCAGTCGCTGCATGTACTCAAAATCCACAAAGGCCAGCGGCAAAACTTCCATCAAAAAGAGAAGCGGGAAGATATGGGCCACATACCTCGGTACCCGGTTGGCCACCAGGAAATCGTCGAACCGGGTCCGCGTTCGGCGGGAAAGCCGGACGGAAACCAGGCGCAACACCTTCCAGATCAGCAGGTCCATCAGCCAGGCGACCAGCAGGATCACCAGCAACAAAAGCCACAGGTTGATCTGCTGCGCCACCGACTCGCTGACCCCAGAATCGACCAGGAAATCGAGCAGGATGTGCGGTAGGTTCTCTTGCATACTTCAATTATAGATTTAAAACTCCAGCCAGGCGCCCGAAGCCCCCTAACAAAAATTGGAGCTCCCGTTGCCTGCAAATCGCCAATGCAAATCGCCAGTGCAAATGTAATAACTTTGAGCAGGGTTGCCCCTCCTCGCTCGGCGCCATCTTGCCGGCTTTTTGGGGGATGATCCAAAATTTAACTAATTTCCCGAACCCTGCGAAACGGCACCCAGCGAGCTCAGGCGAATGCCAAATCCAATGCGGAATGATGAATAATACTGAAGCCAAGTTAAGGGAACGCATCAAGGAGCTGACCTGCCTCTACGAGGTGACTTCCATTATCGTAAACACGAATTTCGACCGGATGGAAGATTCGTTTTCGGCCATCGCGCAATGCCTGCAGCGGGCCTGGCAATACGCCTCAGATGCTGAGGTATCCATCCGGTGCGGGGAATTTGAGGCAAACACTCCGGCATTCCGGGAGGACCTGCTCATGTTGTCCACTGACATCCGGGTATTTAACGAGCCCGAAGGGGAAATCCGCGTGGGATATCCGACACAGAAATACGGGCATTCAGACTTTCTGGAAGAGGAACGGGATCTTCTCCATAGTGTCAGTCTGGCCCTTGGAAGCCTGATGGAGCGTAAAAATATCCGGGAACAGGAAGCCCTGATCCGGCGGCAAGTGGAGCGAACGGACCGGCTGAACATCCTGGGTGAAATTACGGCCGGGATTGCGCACGAACTCAATACGCCACTGGCCAACATCCTGGGTTTTGCCGAATTGATCCAGGAACGGGCTACCGACCCAAAAACAATCGAAGACCTGGACCGGATTATCGAGAACGCCATTTTTTCACGCGAAGTGGTAAAGAAGCTTATGTTTTTTGCCTGCGAGATCCCCCAAAAAGTGGAATCTATCCATTTGAACACGGCCATTGAAGAGGTGGTTTCCCTGTTAACCCCAAACTTTCGTTCCAAGCAATTAACCTACTCGTCTACCCTGCCCGACCGGGACATCCAGTTGCACGTAGACCGGATTCAGATAACTCAGGTCCTCTTTAACCTGGTAATGAATGCTATTTACGCCTCACCCGAAAAAAGCCGGATTACCATAGCGGTACGCGAAAAGAACAACCGTGTTCTCATTTCGGTTTCTGATGAGGGAAATGGAATTGATCCGGCTATTTCGGAGAAAGTTTTCGAACCATTTTTTACGACAAAGCCCCTGGGGGAGGGATCGGGCCTGGGACTCAGTGTGGTCCATGGCATTGTAAGCAGCCACGGAGGTTCGATCACCCACAAGCCTAACCGGCCAAAGGGTACGGTGTTTACCGTGGATTTTCCTAAATTGGACTAATGGGCCTGCGGAAAGAAAACATCCTGATGGTCGACGACGACGTCGGCATCCTGGAGCTGTTACAGCGCCATCTCCAGTCGCTGGGCTACCACACTTTCAAAGCGCTGTCCGTCAAAGAGGCACTTTTTATCCTGAAGGACTCCCCGATTGATTTGTTGATAACCGATATACAGATGCCGGAAGTGGACGGGCTGCAGTTGGTCCGATATGCGGAGGAGCACTACCCGGGCATGCCCAAACTGGTCATTACGGGATACCCCTCCGTGGCGGGAGCACAGGAAACCTTTCGGTCCGGGGCCGCGGATTACCTCACCAAACCCTTTACCAGAGAGGAGTTGAAACAAGCTGTCCGGAAGGCCCTTGCATCCGACAGCAGGAAGCCAGATGCCCCCACTGCCCCTACCCTCTCCACCGGTGCGGGATACGCCGAGATAGTGGGTGATTCCCAACCATTCCGGAACCTGGTGGAAATCATTTCACGTGTCAGGGACAACCGGGCCACCTTACTCGTCCACGGGGAAAGCGGGACAGGAAAAGAACTCGTAGCCCGGGCGGTGCATTATTCGGGCAAATTCGCCAGGGGTCCTTTTGTTGCGGTCAACTGTGCTGCGATTCCTGAAAACCTGCAGGAAGCCGAACTGTTCGGTTACGTAAAGGGCGCCTTTACGGATGCCCGGGAAACACGGACAGGTTTCTTTCAGGCAGCAGAAAGGGGAACCCTTTTCCTCGATGAAATCGGGTCGGCCTCCCAGGCTGTCCAGGCAAAATTACTGCGTGCCTTGCAGGAAAAGGAAATCACCAAAGTGGGCTCCCGCAAAACCGAGAAGGTAGATTTGCGTGTTATCGCTGCGACCAACAGCAACCTCCGCGAAGCGATTGTCAAAAAGGAGTTTCGAGAAGATTTATTCTATCGGCTCACCGTAGTGGAGATCGAGGTCCCCCCGTTGCGCGACCGAAAATCGGACATTCCATTGTTGACCACCCGGTTCCTTCAAAAATACGGGGTGGAATACCGGGATCGGTTATTGAAGATCGACCCGGAGGCCCTGCAGATTCTGCAAGACTACCATTGGCCGGGCAATATCCGGGAACTTGAGAATGTCATCCAGCGCGCCGTAATTATGAGCGATGGTACCGTGGGGCCGGAACACCTCCCGGGCCACCTGAAATTCCAGATTGATTTTCCCCAGGATGGTTTCGCAAGCCTCCGGGAGATGGAGCGGGATTACGTCCGCCGCGTATTGGCGCATACGGGAGGAAACAAAACGCGGGCTGCCGAAATCCTGCAGATCGACCGGAAGACATTGCGGGAAAAACTCAAATAGCCAGTTGGGGCGTTTTTCCCCAACTGGGGAGAAAATACCCGGTCCCTGCTTTTTCAGTGCTTCATAAATTATTTCCAACCATCTCTATTTCAGGTTTTTGACAAAACATTCTAGTTGTCTCTATTGTTTGGGCACGGCAATTGAAATGTACTGGGTCAGAAACCCAAGCTATGATGAAATACGGAAAACTCGTTTTTGAAAGGCAGGAATACGATGCCCTGCTGATGTCCCTGGAGGCGAATCGGGTATACGATGACTACGCCCACCAACACGCCGCGAGGCTACTCAAGAGGAACATGGCATCTGCCTTAATCCTGGATCAGGGTGAATGCCCCGACGACGTGGTACGTCCAGATGTCTGGGTGACCCTGAAAGGCGTCCCGTCATATCGACGAACCGTCCGGTTAGCTTCCTCAGGGAAACCCATTACAACCCCCGGCGATATATCAGTTATCAGCGCTTTGGGAGCTTCGATTATCGGCCGATCTGAAGGAGATGTCATTTTGTTCGGCCAACCGGGGAATACGATGTCCCTCACAATTGCCAAAATCAGTAGTAACCACACCACTTCCATTAGTCTGGCACCCGGGACCAGTCCGGAACCTTCCACCGCCATTTAACAACCTAACACCTTAAAAAAAATTCAAATCATGTTCACCAGACTCACAATGGCCCAACGCATCCAGGCAGGTTTGATCCTGGCACTGGCCTTTTTATTAGTCCTCGGCTCCAATCGGTTGGATCAAAAGCACTTCACAACTGTTCAGCATACGGTTAATTCCGTTTACAAGGACCGCGTGGTTGTCCAGGGGTACTTATACGAACTCAACAACATGGTCCACCAAAGGGAACTGCGGCTTGCCGGCATGGAAAACGGGGCGGATTTAGAGGCCGACCGACAAAAGGCCGAAGAGCTCATCACGTCACTGGGTGCGACCTACCTTACCCCCGAAGAGACCGTACTCTTCAGGGAGCTCGTGCGCGAGTTCGAGAATTTACACAATTGGGAGGCGGATACCGTATTGCCTGGCAACGGCGAACGTATGGGAAAACGAGCCGAGGGGCTGGCCATCCTCCAGGGCATCCACCGCAAACTGGATGGACTGGTGCAGGTCCAGCTTAAAGAAAGTGAAGAACTGACCGCAATTTCGAAGAAATCCCTCGGCATGAACAAGCTCTTATCCAAACTCGAGGTTGCGTTTATGGTATTGATCGGCATCCTCATCCTGGTCCTGGTGTTCTATCCCAATAAACGACCAGACAATCAGCCTGCAGGCGAATGGATGAATTTCAATTAACACTGCGAAAATGGATCTATACAAAAGAAGTCTCTGCTCGACATGTACCTATCTGGTATCGTGTCGGCTCACAATGGATAAGGACCGCATCAGTTCCTGCAGCGAATACGAGCACCGGGCCGACCGATTGGCGCCACACAAGGCAAGTAGGCGAACCCAACCCATTAGAAAAGCCTACACCCGAGCTCCAATCGAAGAATCAATTTTATAAATAATCTGAATCATGGTTATAAAAGAACCGAAATCAAAAAAGCCTGTAAAACAGGGCATGCTGGATAATGTCATGCGGCAATTCGATCATGCCGCGGACCTTTTGGAACTGAATCCGAATATCCGCAAGATACTGGAAGTCACAAACAACGAGCTACTGGTTCATTTTCCCGTGCGTATGGATGATGGGACAGTGAAAATATTCACTGGCTACCGCGTTCAGCACAACAATGCACTCGGCCCCTACAAAGGGGGGTTGCGCTATCACCCCACCGTGGATATAGACGCCGCCAAGGCACTGGCCATGTGGATGACCTGGAAAACATCCCTGGCCGGACTGCCTTTTGGCGGGGCTAAAGGGGGAATCCAGCTCGATCCGTCACGCTACTCCCAGGAAGAACTCCAGAGGATCACGCGCCGTTTTACATTCGCCCTCGGGGACAACATCGGGCCGGAGCTGGACATCCCCGCGCCGGACGTCAATACCACCGCCCAAACCATGGCGTGGATACTGGATACCTACATGAGTACCAAGTCCCCTGCCGAACGCTCCACGAACCTCCACGTGGTTACCGGCAAACCGATAGGTGCTGGGGGATCGGCCGGAAGGGACCGGGCAACCGGATATGGCGTATACCTGACGATTAAATTCTGGGCAGAAACCCGGGGCCATACCCTTCACGGCAAAACTTTTGCCGTTCAGGGATTTGGAAACGTGGGCTACTGGGCTTCGCACTTCCTGGAGGAAGAAGGCGGGGTCCTGATTGGCGTACAGGATGCTTCCGGCACCCTATACCGGGCCGAAGGTATCGACGTAGGGGAACTTGCCGAATACGCCCGTGCCAACAGGGGCCGGATTCACGGGTTTTCAAAAGCCAGCCCGATAGACAGCGGGGATTTCTTTGGCCTGGACTGTGACATACTTATCCCCGCTGCACTTGGAAACCAGATCACGGCAAAAAACGCCCCGGACATCAAGGCTTCCCTGATTGCGGAAGGTGCCAACGGGCCCACAGACGTTTCGGCCGAAGCCATCCTTTTGGAAAAACAGGTGGATATCATCCCGGATATCCTCTGTAATTCCGGTGGGGTCATCGGCAGTTATTTTGAATGGCTCCAGAACAAAAACAGTGAAATCTGGCCCATGGAAGAAGTGATGGACCGCCTGGAAAAGAAAATGCGCGAATCTTTCAACCGGGTGACAGCGGAGGCTGAGGAGCGCCAGGTAGACTGGCGATCGGCTGCATTCATCATCGCGATTGAGCGGCTGGCGGATGCCTATACGCAGCGCGGAATTTTCCCATAATCACAACAAGATGAAATACAAACAATTACTTATTGAGAAAAAGGAATACGTCCTGCTGAAACGGTACGTAAACCTGAGTGCCCATTACCACGATGCCACGCTTTGGCAATCCATTCAGAAGTTGCTCACCGAACTCGATTCCGCCAAAATCGTGGACGAGGCGGAAATGCAAAACGACGTAGTGCGCTTCCACTCAATTATAACCGTCACATCGGAAAATGGCTGGAGCCGTCGTGTACAGCTGGTGCTCCCCCCCGAGAGGGACGTCAGCAAAGACAAGATTTCCATCCTCACACCCATGGGAATCGCGCTCTTCGGGTATGCCGAAGGCGATACGGTTTCCTGGGAGTTTCCCTCGGGTCCCAAGCGACTACGGATTGAAAAGGTAGAACAGGAACCTGTTTTTATTGACACAAATCTATTGATATGAATTTGCGAACATTCTACGAACACGAAACGGATCACCAAATCATGTTTAAAAAGGATCGGCGCGATGTGCGATCCTGGTCCTACGACCTGGAGGTTATCAGCGAGGAACTAAGGATCCTTGCAGCGATTGAACAACGCCTGTTGAAAAACCCGGCAATTGCCAGCCAGCTTCAGCAACTCAAACGAGACAACATGCTCAAAATGTCCGCCTTGAACAGATACGAGCACGACATGCGGAATGCCCTGGAATGCGACAGCATCGCCTGCGATTCCTTTTATTTAAACAATTTTGAAAAACATCGGCAGGCCTTTAGGGAGCACCTGCTGAATTACCGCGAAGTCCGTCGGGCATTACTGCTGAAATTGACTGGAAACAGGTATCAACACCAAAGAACATCGTGATGGGCATCCAGAATATTCTCGTCCTTACAGATTTTTCAAAAAATGCCTGGGAAGCTTTGGAATATGCCCGGAGGCTTTTCCAGGGTGAAGGCTGCGACATATATCTCCTCAACTGCTATCGGCGTGAGGGATTTGGACCGAACCGGATGCACGCACTCGACCCGGACGATGGACTGAATACCCAATACCGGCAGCATTCCGAACGGGGACTTGGCAGGATCCTGAGCCGGATCATGGAAGAAAGGCCGGCGGACGGCCATAAATATTATGCCATCAGTCATGCGGGAGGACTGGAACAGGCTATAGAACAAGTGATGAAAGCCAACAACATCGACCTGCTGGTCATGGGCATGTGCGGAATGACAATCTGTTCCGACAAACCTTATAGCAGGAAAGTTTTGCGAATCGCCAGGAAAATCCGCAATATTCCATTACTGGTCGTGCCGGTGGGGGCCCGGTTTGAAACACGTTGCGAGATCCTTCTTTTAGCCGATCTTTCCCGACTGGCCGATCCGGAACAGATAACCCGGATGAGCGAGGTTGCCCAACTTTGCCATGCGAGTGTCCGTGTGCTGACAGCTTGCCGCGGTCATGTCGCGGAGGCCGACTACAGGAAACAGAAACTGGCATGGCGCAGCCGGCTCAACGGCGTTACCAATTCCTTTCAGGACCTGGGTCGTTCCGGATATTTCAACGCTTTCTCCGGTGTCCTGAGAACAAACGGCAAACTCCTGGGCCATTTTCGAAAAAAACCCAATATATGGCAGCGAATAGGGATCAAAAGCCCGGATAGTGCCCGTATCCTCAGGAATACAAAGAATCCGGTTTTGCTTCTCTGAGCCCCCCCCGGATAGAAGCCTCGCCAAAAATTAATTAATTAGGACATTTTTGTCCGATTAAATAATTATCTTTGCCCTGGGTACAGGATAATTATGTTTTCAAAAGCCTGCGAATATGGAATTCGGGCGGTGGTATATATCGCCCACAAATCCCTGGAAGGGCAAAGGGTCAGCTTAAAGGAGATTGCGGATGCTATCGATTCACCAGTGGCCTTCACGGCCAAGATACTCCAGCAATTATCGCGAAATGGCCTTGTCGATTCCGTTAAAGGTGCCTCAGGGGGTTTTGAGATGAGCGAAGGACGGATCCGAGAAGTCAGGCTGGCAGATATCGTTTCCGTCGTAGACGGCAACCGCGTCTATGAGGGTTGCGGTTTGGGGCTGAAAAAATGCAACGAACATAAGCCCTGTCCGGTGCACTGGGAATTCGTCGAAGTGCGGGACCGGCTCAAGGCCTTGTTGGAAACCACCAGCATCCACGATATGACCCTGGGGGTCGGGAGTGGGATCAGCTACCTGAAGCGCTGAGCTGGAGCCTGACGATGAATAAAAAATTTTTGGTAAGAATTCGGATAATGTTATCCTAATTATCAGGTAACCGTCCGGATTCCCAATTTAAAACCCTTAAAATATCATTAACTCCAAGTACAACGCCATGGAACAAACACTCCAACAACCAATCGGCCAATGGGTAGCCGACGACTATCGTACGGCCCAGGTATTCAAAAAACACAAGATCGACTTTTGCTGCAAGGGCAACCGGACGGTTGCAGAAGTGGCCCTCAAAAAAGGACTTGACCCGGATAACCTCCTGCAAGAACTGACAGCAGTCCTCAGGAGCGAAGGGCCCCGGGAAGATTGTACCTCCTGGCCCCTGGACCTCCTGGCTGATTACATCGAAAAAATCCACCACCGGTATGTGGAGGCCACGCTGCCCACCCTAAAGCAATACCTGGACAAACTCTGTAAGGTCCACGGGGAGCGCCACCCGGAACTCCACGAGATCCGGGAGCATCTGTACGCATCTGCCGGGGAACTCGCCATGCACATGAAAAAAGAAGAACTGGTACTGTTCCCCTGGATTCGCAAGATGGAAAACGCCCGGCAAAGCGGGACTTCTCCCGGACGACCTAAATTCATGACCGTAAAAAACCCGATTGCCGCCATGATGGACGAACACGACAACGAAGGGGAACGCTTCCGCAAAATCGCGGCGCTCAGCGACGACTACCAGGCCCCTTCGGACGCTTGTGCCACCTATCGTGTGGCCTACGCCCTGTTGCAGGAATTTGAAGCCGACCTCCATCGGCATATCCATTTGGAAAATAACATCCTGTTCCCGAAAGCGCAGGAATTGGAACGGGTATTCACAGCGCCTTCCGGCAACCCCGGCTAATCGGACTATGGAAAGAGGCGATATTGCAAATCGGAAGGATGTAGCACGGCTCGTGCGCACATTCTACGGTAAAATCAGGCAGCACCCGGTACTCGGGCCCATTTTTGAGCAAAACATCACCGACTGGGAGGCCCATTTTGAGGTATTGACGGACTTTTGGGAAAGCCAGCTCTTTCCGGTGAAAAAATACTGGGGCAACCCTGTTACGGCTCATCAGCAGGTGGATGTACAAAGTGGCGGCACCATTACCATGGACCACTTTGGCCAGTGGATCAACCTGTGGACGGAAACCCTGGACGAACTCTTTGAGGGGGATAATGCCTGGATTGCCAAAAACCGGGCGCGGAAAATGAGTACGATGCTGTTTCTTAAAATCTACGAGAACCGCAAACGATGAAGCCTGGAGTATCATTGATATACCGGGATCTGACCCGCTGGTTCGGAACCCATATCACCGGGCAGACCGATGCAGGCCTCCGGGTTGTGCAGGAAATCAGCAAAGCCTCGGGCCTCTCCTGCCTGGACCACCCCTTTGAACCGGATACCTGCCTACAGGCAAGTAGCGAAGTGCGTCGGGAATACCGGCTACACTACTCCCCTGAAGATTTATTTCACTTCCTCCTGGGTTATTGTATGAAGGCCCCGGCGGGACACATGCCACGGCGATTCATCGCTGTGGATTTTGCGGGCATGGTCGTGCCCGACGGCCCTGCGGCCTTTTGGGAGCTGGTAGATTGGGGAGAGGATGTCGCTAAACAAAGCGGGGGAGGGAATCCAAACGGGGCCCCATCTGATTAATGGCTACGCGGCCATTGGCAGGTAATGATCCATAAAATCCCCAGGACCATCAGCAGGCTCGTGTAAAAAATCCATTGTGAAAAATCCAGGGGGACAGAGAAATTTAGCCAGCCCTGGGAACCCCTGAGGAAGATCAGCAACTCCGACAGTACAAACCCCAGCAGGAAGACCCCTGTTCCACCGACGGGCAGCCGGATGATCCTTTGCGATTTGCCCAAGAGCCACAACGCGGGGGTGAGGATTCCTAAAAAAGTCAGGTGCAGGTACCCGATTATATAATCGATATTCCCGGCTATCAGGGTGGCGAATGCCGGCAAGGCTGAAAGGGCCTGCAACAGAAGCTTTACCCCGAATAGTACCAGGACAAACACCAACAGGCGATGTAAGGCCCAACCGTTGAACCGTTGGCGCAGGCCCACCCATAGGGCGCTCCCAATGTAGAGGAACCCGGCGAGTTGCAGCAGGGCCCCCAGGCCGCCGATCACATAAAACACCCCGGGTGGCTCCATCCACAGGGTAGAGAGGAAAAAGGAGAGTATGATGCCACTTTGAAGCAGCCAAAACCCGGTTTCAAATCGTTTGGGCAACAGGCCTATCCCCCGTTTGCCGGCCAAATGCAGTCCGAGCCCGGCCAGGGCAAGGACCATCCAACCGTTGTACTGGAAATGCAAATATAAATAGATAGCCAGCCGATACCAGGCGGATTCCGGGCCCAGGGTGTTCATGATCCCACCCAGCGCCCAGGGGCCCAAACTGGAAAGGACCATGTAAATAAGTGAAGCCCGGACCAGGCGGAAACCGGGCGCTTTTCGTTGATCCGCCCTGGAATTGGATAGGAAAAAAGCAAAATAGCCGTAGGAGGCCAACAGGAACAGGGTCGAAAACAAGATAGACCAGAATGCATACCCCTGGAAGGGGAAGCTCACGAGCATGCCCACCAGGGTCAATTGCGTAAAAAGGAACAACCGGTGATAACGAGCCCGGATGGAGGAGCTATGTAGGAAAGCGTGGTAAATTAAGGTGGTCAAAGCCAGGTACACCCACCCCAGTAGTGCAATATGCGAATGCGTGTGCACCAGGAACCTGTATTTCCCCGTAAATCAAACACCCCGAAACCCCGTAAGGCCAAACCGAATAGTGCGGCGACCAAAAAATAGACGAGGGCCAGGCGAAAATGGAGGCGGATAGGCTTCACGGGGTGAAATTTAGCCTTTTTATACGCGGGCAGAAAGTCCTATCATCTTATTGCCACGGCACGCCTCCCGCCTTGCGAATGTGTTCCTTGAGTTGGGTCCTCAATGCCCGGTACGCTTCCGAATCCGTTTCAAGGGGGGTAGTTTCCAGCTCATCCTGGCCGATATTAAAAAACTGTATGGGTTCAAAAGGTGTGTTCTGTAAAATCTTGAAATCCCCGAATCGCGCGGCGTAATAGGCTTGTCCGCCATAATCACCCCCCTCGCGGCGGACCCAGTAGAGGTAGCGGTTGGCCGTGTCCTGCACTTTCCCTGTCAAGGTGGGCACAAGGCTGATGCCGTCGACGTTTTCAGGGGGCTTGCGTCCCGCCAATTCACAAAATGTGGGGAATAAATCCATCAACAGGGCCGTATTGTCACTGGTGGTGCCAGGGGCAATTTTTCCCTTCCAGTAAAAAATGGCCGGGACGCGTATCCCGCCTTCGTACATATCCTGTTTGCCGCCCCTGAGCGGGCCGTTGCTCTGCGCATACCAAAGGGCCCCGCCATTATCCGACACAAAAACCACCAACGTATTTTCTTCGAGCCCTGTGGTTTTCAAAGCCTCCATAACCCGGCCGACACTATAGTCCAGGTGCTCCACGAAAGCCACGTTTTTGGCCCGTTTCTCCGTCAGGTTTGGTTCCCGCTCCCGGACCTTATCCAACCATGCCTGAGGGGGTTGGATCGGGAAGTGGGGTGCGTTGTACGCGAGATAGAGGAAAAATGGTTGCTCCTTCTCCTGGCGCTCTTTCAGGAAATCAATGGTCCAATCCGTAAACAGGTCCGTGGCATGTCCTTTGGGGTCGATTTCCTCCCGGTTCAGCCGCATCCAGTTGATGCCGCCCCGGCGGTGGTCCCAGTAATCGTCCATCATATCCCCCAAAAATCCCTTGAAATAAGTAAACCCGCGGTCATTGGGCGTATCGGGCTCTTCCAACCCCAGGTGCCACTTGCCGATAATCCCGGTGTGGTAGCCTGCCGGGTTCAACTCCGAGGGGATGAGGACCGCATCGTCCGCGAGGTTCCCCCAGTTGTTCTCCGGGTTTTGGCGGATGACGCCCGGGACGCCGACGAGGTCCGGATACCTGCCCGTAAGCAACGCAGCCCGGCTCGGGGAACATACCGTGCTGTTCGCGTAGAAATTCGTGAACCGCATGCCGTTTGCCGCCAGGGCATCGATATTGGGCGACTGCAGATCCGCAGCCCCCTGGCAGGACAGGTCGCCATACCCCAGGTCGTCGACCAGGATACAAAGAATATTCGGGGCATCCGGGCGCTCTTGCGCATAACACGTTCCGGTTGCTGCGGCCAAACAACCTATGGAGAAGAGGGCCAGGATGGCGTTCAGCGGGCAAAGCCGGCGGGAATCCGATTGATGGAAAGTCATGACAAATACATTTAAAGTTAAAGCGCGGTGTCCCCACCGCGCTTCGAATTAACTAACTAAACAATCAATCTACATCTAGAACAAAACATAAATCAATTTCTTTTCAGGTCAACCCCGGTCCTTCAGCAAATCGGGGGCTTTGACCATTTTGGCGTTATGCGCTTCCACAACCCGCCGGATTTCTTCGATGACCTCCGGGTGCTTCCCGGACAGGTCGTATTTTTCGGAGGGGTCCTCTTCCACGTTGTAGAGCAACGGCGGATTGTGTTCCACCCGCTCGGCCCCCATCACATAGGCCTCCTTGGTATAGAAATGTGCCTTGTACGGCCCCAGGCGTACGGCATACAGGTCGGCCCCCTGATAGTAAAACATTTCCTTCCTGGGCGACTCGGCATCCCCGAACAGGATCGGGCTCAGGTCTACCCCGTCCATTTCCCGGTCGTCGGGCATGGGCACCCCGGCCAGGCTGCTGAAGGTGTTAAACAGGTCCAGTGTGCTGCCCATATCCATGACAACTTTGGCAGGGAGCATTCCGGGCGCCCAGAAAATCGTGGGCTCCCTCATTCCGCCTTCCCAGGTTGTGCCTTTGCCTTCCCGCAGGAGGCCGGCGCTGCCCCCGGAGATACCAGTGGGCAGCCAGGGGCCGTTGTCGGAGGTAAAGACCACGATGGTATTTTCTGCGAGACCTTCCGCCTCGAGCAGCTCCATGATCTGCCCTACCCCATGGTCGATTTCCTCCACCACGTCGCCGTAGAGACCCCGGGCGCTGGTGCCCCGGAACTCATCCGAGGTAAACAGGGGCACGTGTGGCAGGCTGTGCGCCAGGTACATGAAAAAGGGCTCATCCTTGTGCTCCCGAATCCATTTCACCGCCTCATCGTTATAGCGCTTGGTGATGGTGTTCTGGTTCACCGGACGTTCGATCTCTTCCGTCCCGCGGATCAATGGCACGTTATATTCCTCGGTTTTCAGGGATTCATAGCGCTCCGTATACCGGCCAAAATAATCCTGGTAGGAAGCAAACTGGCCCGTAAAGTCCATGTCATTCGAGTAAGGAATACCGAAATAATCGTCAAAACCGTGGTTGGGCGGCAGGTATTCCTCCTTGTGCCCCAGGTGCCACTTGCCCACCATCCCGGTGGCGTATCCCGCCTTTTTCAATTGCTCGGCCAGGGTGATTTCCGAAGCCGGCATCCCATTGTGGGAGTCCGGGAAAAACACACCGATCTCGTTACTCGTCAAGCCGTTCCTTACCGGCAGTCTACCAGTCAGCAGTCCCGCCCGGCTTGGGGTGCAGACGCTGGCAGCCACATAAAAATTCGTCCATTTCTGGCCTTCGGCTGCCATCCGGTCCAGGTTTTTTGTATGGATCGTCGGGTGGCCAAAGGAGCTCAGGTCGCCGTACCCCAGGTCATCGGCAAATACGATGATGAAATTCGGCTTTTCGGGTATGCCCCCGGCAGCAGCGGTTCCTTCGCTGTCGCCCGGGCTGGTTTCGGTATTTTGACAACCCGCCATCAGGGCCAGGCACATGGTCAGGGCCATCAGGTTACGGGCGCCCATTGCCTTCCCCTTGAGGATGCGCATAGGCAGGAGTCTTCTATAAACTTGCATATACAATAGATCTATTGATTAATATCCGGGGTTCTGTTCCAGCAGGGAATTCGCGTCCAGCTCTACCTGGGGGATGGGGAACAACCTGCGGAATTCCTGGGCGTTCTTCCCTCGGGCCTGAGCCCGCTCGATGAACACGCCATGGCGGATCTGATCCTCCCGGGCTTTCTGCTCAAAATAAAATTCCCATTCCCGCTCCTGCAGGATCGCCTCCCGGAGGGTGGTTTGGTTGTAGTCTGCCAGGACCAAAGGCGTGGCTCCCGCCCGGTTGCGCACCTGGTTGATCAGGTCGATGGCTTCCTGGGAGGGCCCATTGAGTTCATTCAGCGCTTCGGCCCGGCTGAGCAGGATATCCGCATAACGGATAACCGGCACGTCATTCCCCGCCCAGGGGCCTACGGATGTCGGCTCAAAGGGGAATTTATTGGGGAAGGACTGGTCGTTGCCCAACCCCTGGACGAGTTCCCCGGTAGAAGTACTGGTCCATTCCGTAATGATCTGGCTGGTCCGCGAATCGGAAGCCTCGAAAGAATTGACAAAATCGTCGAAGAGGTAGGTGCGGGCCGCAAAAACCGAGTTGCTGGGAAACGGCACGGGAAAATCCGGGGGGAATGTGAGTGCATTCAGGGCGTTCCCGGCTGCTGTAATGGTGGCCCCGTCCTTGGGGTGCGCCCAGATCAGCTCCTGGTTACCCTCGTTGTCAAAGGCAAACACATCCGAATAGTTGGTCAGCAGCGCATATTGCCCCAGTTCAATCACATCCTGGGCGGCGTTTGCCGCTTTCTGCCACTGCCGGGTATTGAGATAGTACTTGGTCAGTACGGCCAGTGCGGTCCCCCTGGAGGCCCGTCCGAATTCGGTGGCCTGATCCGGCAGGTTCGCAGCTGCTGCCTCGAGTTCCTGTTCGATGAAGGCCCGGGTTTCCTCATCGGTAGCCCGGGGTTGCAGCGGGTCGTCCGTCGAAGACGTGTAGAGCGGAAGCCGGCCGAACCAATTGTACAGCGCAGCATAATTCCATCCGCGCAGAAAACGAGCCTCAGCTTCAGTTACCTGTCGGAATCCATCGGACAGATTCTCATTGTCCAGGTTGTCCAGGACGATGTTCGCATCCCGGATACTACTAAAATGTGCCTGCCAGATGGAGAATAATTGTGAATGGTTGGAGTCCCAGGTAAAATCCATGAGGGCAATCCACAGGTTCTCGATGGAACCGCCGGCCCCCCAGGTCTCGCCGGAGGTCATGGATTCGATATGGAGCGGGCCCCAGGTTTCAACAGCTCCGGAACGGTGCGCATTCGTATAGGATGCCTTCAGCAAAGTCGACAATCCGGTTTCCGTTGTAAACAGGGTGGAAGGAGACAATTCTGAAAAGACTTCTTCATCCAGTCGCTTCTCACACCCCAGGTGGAAAAATACGATAAGGGCTAAGAGAGTTATTTTATATGGTTTCATTGTTATATGATTTTTGATGGTTGGGTTTAGAAATTAGCGGTCAAACCGAGGAGGAATGTCCTCGCCAGCGGATAACTGCTATAATCAACCCGGACGTTGCTGCGCCCCAGGGAGTTGGCCTCGGGGTCAAACCCGGCGTAATCCGTGATGGTAAAGAGGTTCTGGCCGGTAACATACACCCGGAGGGCATTGATAAAATCCAGGTTGTTCACCGGTACGTTGTAGCTCAGCTGCAGGGTCTTCAAACGGAGATACGACGCATCCTCTACTGTCAGGCTGTTTACCTTGCCCGCGCCGTAGGCGTTCGGGTTAGTAGACGACGGCCAGGGTGCATTCGGATTCTGCGGTGTCCAGCGGTTCAAAATCTGGTCGGCGATGCGATTCCGGCGGAAATTGGCCGGATACAGGGATTCGATGACGTTGATGTTGATCAGGTCGGCTCCTTCCTGCCCCTGGAAAAAGAAGTCCAGCTGGAAATTCTTCCAGGAAATCGAGTTCTGGATCCCATAGGTGAAATCCGGGAAGGGACTTCCGATGATTGTCTGGTCATCCGGGGTGATCGCCCCGTCGCCGTTCCGGTCTTCAAATATCGGAAAACCGGGCTCTGCCGTGGGCTGAGCCGAGTTGGCGATATCGTCCCCTTCCTGGAAAATACCGGTAACCACATAGCCGTAGTAGGCGGCCAGCGGATCGCCTTCGCGGATCACGGCCGTATTTCCAACCGACTGGATATTCCCGGTCACGATATTGTCAATCCGGCCCAGGTCGACGACCTCATTCTTGATGGCCGCAAAGTTCAGCGTGGTCTTCCAGGAGAAATCCTCCGTCGAAATATTTGTGCTGCTGAACAAGAATTCAAAACCGGAGTTTCGGACCTCACCCACATTGGTGAGGATGGAGGAATAACCCGATGCAACGGGGAGCGGCAGGTTAAACAGGAGGTCCTTGGAGCTCTTGGTAAAATAATCGAGGGTTGTGCTAAACCGCCCGCTGAGGATGGATGCATCCAAACCGACGTTGAATTGTTCGGTGGTTTCCCACTTCAGGTCCGGGTTGGCGATCCGCTGGGGAACCACCGTACTCTGGATATTTCCGCCGAGCACAACGAATGGGCCGGTGCCAAATGTCAGTTGGGAGGCGTAATTCCCAATTTCCTGGTTCCCGGTCTGGCCCCAGCTGGCTCTTAACTTCAACTGGTCGAATATCTCAGGGATAAACTCCTCCTCCTGCAGCTTCCACCCAAAGGCGAAAGACGGGAAGTACCCCCACTTGGTATTCTCCCCGAAACGGGAGGAACCGTCCGCCCGGATCGATGCGGTCAGCAGGAACTTATCGAAGAGCGTATAGTTTACCCGTCCCAGGTAAGACAACAGCGTGTTTTCCTCCTTGCCGCTGTTCAGGTCGTCGTTGTTCGTGTTCCCCAGGGAAAGGTTGTTGGTACCAATTTCGTCCGTTGGGAAACCGCTGATGTTGGCCGACACAAACCGGGTGCTGAATTTCTGGTAGGTCGTTCCCCCCAGAACGGTCAGGATATGGTTTTCATTAAAGGTTTTGTTGTAGGTCATCGTGTACTCAAAGAGGTAGTTGTTCCGCTCGAGTACGTTGATGTTGGCGATCCCTCCGGCCGCGCTGCCGTAAATCGTGCGGCTGGAATTGTAGATGTCCCTGCGGGAAGTTTGCCGGTCCGTTCCGAAATTGAATTTACCGGATAATTCATCCGTGAAATTGTAATTCAGGAAGGCGCTTCCAAAGGTCCGGTTGGTTTCGTTCTCGCTCAAAATCCCGTTCAGGGTTGTCACCGGGTTGTTTACCGTGAGGTTGGGCGATTGCGCATACGAGCCATCCGCATTGAAAATGGGTTCCGTCGGGTCGTACAGCAAGGCACCGTAAATGGGTCCGGCATTTTCATTGGTCTGGATACCGTCCACGTTGTTCTGGTCCTTTACGAGGCTTGTGTTGAAGTTTATACCGATCTGCGCGTTCTCGCCCAATCGGGTATCCACGTTGATCCTTCCGGTATATCGCTTGATGCCGGAATTCTTCACGACCCCTTCCTGGTCAAAGTAATTGACCGAGGCGTAAACGGAGGTAGCTTCGGAGCCGCCGCTGATGGATAAGTTGTGGCTGGATATCGGCGCCGAGCGGAACACCTCATCCTGCCACTGGGTCCCATCCCCGATAGCGCTGATGTCCTCCGGGGAAAAAACCACCCCGTTCCCCTGTGCCTGCGACAGTTCGTTGATTGCAGTGATGTACTGGGAGGTAGAGAGGACGTCGATTTGCTTGGCAACGGTCTGCATGCCCGCATAGGCGTCATAGGTCAGGTTCACCTTGCCATCCCGGCCTTTCTTGGTAGTGATGAGGATCACCCCGTTGGCTCCCCGCGAACCGTAAATGGCAGTTGCCGAGGCATCCTTGAGGATTTCGATAGACTGGATATCCGCCGGGTTGAGCGCATTGAGTGGGTTCCGGGGGCTTTGGTTGTCCCCGGTTTGGGCCGCACCGCCGGAACTCAGGTTCGGGCTGTTGTCAATCGGGAACCCGTCGATAACGTAGAGGGGTTCATTACTCGCATTCAGGGAACTCGCCCCCCGGATCCGGATGGCAAGTCCGCCCCCCGGCGCCGAGCTGGCCTGGGTAATCTGCACCCCGGCTGCCCGACCGAGCATCAGTTGGTCTACCGAGGCATTCGCCCCCGGGTTCAGGTCGTCCTGGCTCAGGGAGGTGACGGATCCTGTCAGGTCGCTTTTGCGCTGGGTACCGTAGCCCACTACCACAATCTCATCCAGGGCCGCCGCACTTTCCTCCAGGGTAACATTCAAAGTAGCTTGTCCGTTGACGGCTACTTCCTTGGTGGAAAACCCGATGTAGGACACCACTACGGTTGCGTTCTGGCCGGAAACCACCAGGGAATAATTGCCATCGAAATCGCTTTGCGTTCCAGTGGTGGTACCCTTTTCGACAATATTCGCGCCGGGCAGGGGAATCCCCTCCTGGTCCAGTATCGTCCCGCTGATCTCAAATCCCTGAGGCACATTGGCCTCTTCAATTCCCGGGGCTTTAGCCAGGGGCAGGGCAAAAATCGTCACCTGCCGGTCGCTGATTTTGTAGCCCAGGTTCCACCTCGGGAGTACCGGGTCCAGGATGTTCATCAGCGTGGCATTTTCCTTCCTTACGGTAACGATTTCGCTTTCCGGCAAAACCCCGTCCTTGTAAAAGAAAATATATTCGCTTTTACCTTGAATTTCGTTGAGCAGTGTTTTCAACGTAACTTTTTCGACATCGATGTCGAGCCGTGTCTGTGCGTAGGAATCATTTGCCTGCAATGTGGTTATCCCGATGGCGATAAAGAGCAGAAATGTCCTCATAATGGTGAAGATGATGCGTCGGGAGTTGATTTGGCTCAAAGCCTGCTCGCATCTTGCGTAATTATTCATAATTTTACAGTTCAGTTTAGTATTAGTTGTCGTTATTCTGGCGATAATTAAAACTTCGGCCGGCGGGTGTTGGCGCACCTGTCGGCTTTTTTTATGTGCTTTTCTTCATAGGCGTCGCATTATTGGGTTGGTTCTTTGGTCAATACGATGGCGTCAGCAGTTTCTCGGAAATGGATTTCGGTCGCATCCGAGATGATGCCGATAACACTTTCTACATTTTCTTTCAGGTCCAGTTTTCCGGAAAACGTCTCTTTGGCCAGGTCCGGGTCCTCAATGCGGACGGTCCGGTTGTAATATCTCGAGAGTTTCGTGGCAATTTCTCCCAGGCTGTGGTTTTTCAGGCTCAGGAACCCATCCCGCCAGGAAAAGTAATCTTCCGGGTCCACCTGCTGGGTATAGACCTTTTGGGTCCGGGCATTAAACGCAGATCGCATCCCGGGAGTCATCCGCATGGCCGCATCCTTTTTTGCCGAATAGGACACACGAACACTCCCGCTTTTTAAAACGGTACTCGTTTCGACGTCCTCCGGATAGCTGGAGACATTAAAAACGGTTCCCAAAACCTCGATCCGCTGGTGTTCAGACAATACGCGGAAGGGTTTCTCCGGGTTATGGGCCACGTCAAAAATTGCCTCGCCTTCCAGGTAGACTTCCCGGTTGTCCTCGTTAAAAACGGCCGGGTAGACCAACCTGGTTCCCGAGTTCAGCCAGACTACCGTACCGTCCGACAGCTTCAAGTCGGTACGCTTGCCATAGGGCACGAGAATGGTGTTGTAGGTGGCTTTGTTGTCCCTGAGCGCCTCCTGTTTGACGGTCTGGTTCCCAACGCGTACGTCAGTCCCGGTTTCGGAATACGCCACCCCGGCCTGATCCTCATCGAGGGTCAGGTTTTTCCCCTGGCCCAGTACGATGGTAACCTGATCGCCTTCATTCGGGCGGATGTCCGGGGCGGATTTTACAAAATCCTCGATACCCGGTGTTGCCGGCTGGCGGTAGAAGAATGTCAGCCCGATGGAAATAGCCAGGCAGGCTGCTGCGCCAATCAGGACACGACGGCGGAATTTCCATTTCCTGTGGTGATCGGCCTTGCGGGCCGATTCCATGATCCGGTCCCGTAACGCCTGTTTTTCATTAGGGGATAATATGTTCTTTGAATCTTGTTGCATGGTGTTTTTGGATAGGGAATCGGTGCATGTCTGCCGGCCCCTTTAACTAAAGGAGTCCGGGCATTCGCATTTATAGACACGTAAATCGAAAAAAAATTAAAAAAACAGGGAGAGGGCTGCTTTTCGCATGGCTTTCAGCGTGCGATAGACCAGGGTGCGAGCCGAAGGTACCGACAGCTGCAGGTCCTTTGCGATCTCCTCGTAGCTCTTGTCCTGGGTAAAACGAAGCTGGATGGCCTGTTTCTGGTGCTCGGTAAGCGTTTGCAATGCCTTGTGGAGGCTCTGGCGCAATCCTCTTTGGGATTCTTTCAGGACGATCACCTCTTCCGCGGATTCTGTAAAGTGACCGGGCTGGTCCAGGAAACGGGCCCCGTTGGTTTCGTCATCCAGGGATCTCGATTTTGCCTTGCCGGCCTTATAAAGCCTTCTCCTAAGTGCAGTGATCAGGTAGGCGCGGACATTGTCGGCCGGGGCGAGTTTTTTATGATACTTATACAGATCCAGAAAGAGGTCGTGAATGGCATCCTGGGCGGTACTCCGGTCGCCGCATACATAGAGAGATACTGCAAACAAATCATCCACATGCCGGTCGTAGAGCGCTCCGAGCGCCTCCATGTCTCCAGCTTTTAATCGGCCCCACAACCCGGAATCACTTGGAGCTTCCGGCGAGTGCTTGTGCCTGTCTGTTGATTGGTCCAGCATGAGTTGAAACAATATCCGCGAGGGTTTTTAAAACGTGAAATTGCCAAATCCGCAATAATCTGATCCTGCATTGCGGCATTGGAATCAAATATATTAATTAATTAACAAAATCTTAAAATGAATTTTTTAACCCGAAGACGTCGGAAATACCGGATGACTTGGATCAGCATCAAAAAAAACAGAAGTTCCGAACACAACTGTCTTCAAATTAATAGTCCTGCAAAATATTATTTCAGCAAACCGTGTCTATAAACAGGGAGAAATCAACTCTATGAAATAGAACTACGAGATGGAATTCGTCCACCCTTGGAACAAAAAGACGCCCTGTGACTATACGATCTGCTTTTCAATACGTTTCCCCGAGAAAGATTTTCTGGCCCCTCCAGATTTTCCTGGCAACTACCTTCTTGGGGTTTGCGCAGGAGAAGCCCAATATCGTCTGGATTGTGTGTGAAGACATCTCCCCCTATTTGGGGAGCTACGGGGAGGCCGGGATCCGGACCCCTAACCTGGACGATTTTGCGAGGGAAGCCGAGCGGTATACCCGGGTCTATACCACTTCCGGGGTGTGCGCACCCAGCCGGTCTGCCATCATCACCGGGATGAACCAGATATCCATTGGCACCCCACATATGCGTACGCACAACGACCCGAGGCTGATGCCCGAGGGCGTCCCCAGCCATTCGGCCGTGCTGCCCGAGAATGTGCGCGCCTTCCCGGAATACCTGCGCATCAACGGCTATTACACCTCTAACAATGCCAAGGAAGACTATCAGTTCGAAGAACCGGTCACCGTTTGGGACGAAAGCAGCGTGGCGGCCAGCTATCGGAACCGGGCAGCCGGGCAGCCTTTTTTCAGCGTCTTCAACCTGGCGATTACCCACGAATCCCAGGTGATCCGCCCCCCGGATTCCCTGTACTACGACCCGGAAGCAATGACCTTGCCGCTGTACTATGAGCACACCGGACAAATGCGTCGCGACAAGGCAGCCCTGTTTACCCGCATCGAGCAAATGGACCGGGACTTCGGGGAGCTCATAGCCCAACTCAAAACCGACGGGGTCTACCAAAACAGTTATATCATATTCTACAGCGACCACGGCGGGAACCTGCCCTGGATGAAACGCGAAATCCTGGAGCGCGGCCTGCACATCCCTTTTATGGTCCGGCATCCCGGGGGCCAAAAGGCGGGTTCGGTAAACAACGACCTGATCAGCGCTGTCGATTTTGCCCCGAGCATGCTCTCGATTGCGGGCATCCAGCCACCGCAGTACCTGCAGGGAAAGGCTTTTCTGGGCCCCCACGAAAACGAGGAAAAAAATGCGTACATCTTCGCTGCCCGGGACCGCACGGCCAACCACTACGACCGGGTGCGGTCCGTGAGCGACGGGACGTTCCGGTACGTGTATAATTTCATGCCGGAAGTCCCCAAATACCAGGATTTGGCCTACCGGAAGCAAATGGCCAGCATGCGGGAAATAATCGAAATGCGGGATGCGGGGGAAATCACCAATCCGTTTCTGCTGGACTGGTTTCAAGCCCCCAAGCCGCAGGAAGAGCTCTATTATACGGCCAAAGACCCGGACGAGGTTCACAACCTGGCCGGCAACCCGGCCTTCGCCGAAAAACAGGCTGAATTAAAGACCGCCCTCTTTAACTGGCTGGAGGCCGTTGGCGACGTGGCGGAAATACCGGAAGCCGAAATGATCCGGAATTGGTGGAACGGAAAGGATTCCCCGCCGGTAACCGCAACTCCCGTGATTGAAAAGGTGGCGGGGGGCGTCCGGCTCTTTTCCGACACGCCGGGAGCATCCATCGGCTACCGGATCTTTGACGGGGCCATCGGGGATACCACCCGGGTCCGCGAAATAAAAACCTGGGACTTTTTCTATCTTATGCCCGGGAACAAAGCTACCACCGTGGAAGTCCCCATACCCTGGGAAGTGTATTCAGGCGGAACGGTCCCCCTGAAACCGGGGCAGACCATCCAGGTAAATGCCCGGCGGATCGGCTACCTGCCATCCGAGAACACTCTTGAAATGAATGAATAAATCCAATTAAACAACCTAAATAACCCAAACCAGATGTTCCAAATAATGCGACCCCTGATTGCACTAGCCTGCGGACTCCTCCTGGGAGTCCCCACCTCGCTTACCGCCCAGCGAAATACCGGCAAAAAACAGCGCAACGTCATCTTTATCCTCACCGACGACCACCGCTTTGACTATATGGGATTCACCGGGAAGGTGCCCTGGCTGGAGACCCCGAACATGGACCGGCTGGCGGCCGAGGGCGCCTACCTGCCGAATGCATTTGTCACCACCTCCCTCTGTTCCCCGAGCCGGGCCTCCATCCTCACCGGGATGTTTTCCCATACGCATACGATTGTGGATAACCAGGCCCCGAACCCGGGTAACCTCACCTATTTCCCGCAATACCTGCAGGAGGCGGGCTACCAGACGGCCTTTTTGGGCAAATGGCATATGGGCAGCCATACGGACGAGCCCCGCCCGGGCTTCGACCACTGGGAGAGCTTCTTTGGGCAGGGGGTCTACTACAACCCCACGCTGAACATCAACGGGGAGCGCATCGAATACAAGGATTCCACCTATATCACCGACCTGCTCACCGAGCACGCCGTGGACTGGCTGGAGTCCCGGGATAAAGACAAGCCCTTCTTCCTCTATCTCTCCCACAAGGCCGTACACGCGGAATTCCAGCCGGCCCGGCGGCACAAAGGCCGGTATGCCGGGAAGAAAATTGAATTGCCGCCCACATACGAGCAGACCAAAACCGGGGCCTGGCGCGACCTGAAATGGCCGGAATGGGTAGCCGACCAGCGGGTGAGCTGGCACGGGGTGGATTATATGTACCACAGCAACATCGACATGCAGGAACTCGTACAGGCCTACTGCGAGACGCTCCTGGGGGTGGACGACAGCGTGGGTGCCGTGCTGGAATACCTGGAAGAAGAAGGCCTGGACGAGGAGACCCTGGTCATCTATATGGGCGACAACGGCTTCAGCTGGGGGGAACACGGGCTTATCGACAAGCGCCATTTCTACGAGGAGTCCGTCAAGGTTCCGCTGCTGGTGCGTTGCCCCGAGCTCTTCGAGGGCGGCCAGGTGCCGCAGGACATGGTCCAGAATATCGACATTGGCCCCACCGTGCTGGCCGAGGCCGGGGTGGCCCAGCCGGACGATATGCCGGGGGTTTCTTTTATCCCAATCCTGACGGGGGATAAAGATGCTACCAAACGGGATAAGATATTTTACGAATACTATTGGGAAAACGATTTCCCGATGACCCCAACCGTCTTTGGCATGCGGACGGATAAGTACAAATACATCCGCTACCACGGCATCTGGGACCGGAACGAACTCTACGACCTGGAGAACGACCCCCATGAGATGTACAACCTCATCGGCGACCCGGAAAAACAAGAGGTAATCCAAACCATGCTCGATTCCCTCTACAACTGGCTGGAAACCACTGACGGCATGAAGATACCGCTCAAATCAACGGACCGGCCCCGGTGGGGGGACTACAGGCACAAAGGGGAATATTAGGGCGCATACGTTCCGTCAAAATGACAAAAGCATTGTATCTTTTGGATTTTAACCGGTACCCGAACCCGTAAATATCCAATTAGCAACTGCCATGAACCAGACCCATCGGAACCCGTCGGGCTTCCGCAATTCCAGCCGTGTCCTTTTAAACTTTTTATTCGCCTGCCTCTGCGCCATCCTCTCAGGGGGCAGCCTCGCCTCCTGCGAGGATGAAGGCCCGCGGGTCCTGGTATTCTCCAGGACGGCGGTCTGGGAGCACGAATCCATCCCGATTGCCAACAAGGCCATCGACAGCCTCGGGGAGGCCAACGGGTATCGCGTGGATCTCAGCCGGGACGCCTCGGACTTCAACGACGAGGAGCTGCAGCGGTACGATGCGGTGATCTTCAACAATACCACGGGGAACGTCCTCAACCCGGAACAACAGGCCGCTTTCCAGAGGTATATCCAGGCCGGGGGCGGGTTTGTTGGCATCCATGCCGCGGCGGATACGGAGTACGAATGGCCCTGGTACGGCCAACTGGTGGGCGCCTATTTTGAAAGCCACCCGCACAACCCGAATGTGCAGACCGCCGCCATCGATATCGTGGATTCGGACCATCCCGCCACGGATAGCCTGCCCGCCCGCTGGGAGCGGCGGGACGAATGGTACAACTACCGCTCCTTCTACCCGAATATCCATGTCCTGGCACAGATCGATGAGGAAACCTACCGGGGCGGCACCAACGGAAGCCAACACCCCATCGCCTGGTACCACGAATTCGACGGGGGCCGCTCCTTTTACACAGGAGGGGGCCACACACCCGCCTCCTTTTCGGAACCCTTGTTCCTCAGGCACCTGCAGGGTGGTATTCGCTACGCCATGGGAAGCGGGCGGAACCTGGATTACTCCCGGGCAACGGCCATGGCCGAACCGGAAGCGAACCGGTTTGAGAAAACCGTCCTGCTGAACGACCTGAGCATCCCGATGGAGTTGGATATCTCGGATGACGGCCGCATTTTCTACACGGAACTCCGGTCGGCCAACCTGGGGGTTTACAACATCCATACGGGCGAGCACGGCATTGCCCACCGGTTTGACGTGGCCACCGAAGGCGGCACCGGCCTGATTGGAGTGAAGCTGGACCCGGGATTCGCCACCAACAACCTGATCTATGTGTACTATGCCCCGGCCACGGAGGCCGAAACAATCGTCTTCAACCTCTCGCGTTTTGTCGTACGGGATGACCAGACCCTGGATCCGGATTCCGAGCTGGTCCTCCTGCAGGTACCCGTACACCGGGACGGCGGATCCCACCACGGGGGGTCGATGGCCTGGGACCCGGACGGCAACCTGCTCCTTTCCACCGGGGACAGCTCCAACCCCTTCCCGGCTGAAGGCTACGCCCCGCTCGACGAGCGGCCGGGCCCGGAGTATATCAGCCTGGACGCGCAACGGTCCGCAGCCAATACAAACGACTTAAAAGGAAAAATCCTCCGGATCCGACCCAATTACGGACCGGAATCCAACACCAACCCCTATACGATCCCGGATGGCAACCTGTTTGCCGCCGATACGCCCAAAACGCGGCCGGAAATCTACATCATGGGGTGCCGCAACCCCTATCGGATTGCCGTCAACCCGGATACCGGTACGCTCTACTGGGGGGATATCGGACCGGATGCGGGTGAAGACGGGCCCCAGGGCCCCAAGGGGTACGACGAATTCAACCAGGCCAAATCGGCCGGGAATTACGGCTGGCCCTATTTTATCGGGAATAACCGCGCCTATACGGACTGGGATTTCCAGCAACAGGCCGGGAATTCCACCTTTGATCCGGATGCGCCCTACAACGACTCCCCCAACAACACGGGTCTGAACCAGCTCCCGCCGGCCCGGGGGGCCATGATCTGGTATCCGTACGACGCGTCTGCGGAATTCCCGGATTTCGGGACGGGCGGGCGTTCGGCCATGGCAGGCGCCTTCTACAAATACGACCCGGATTCCGAGGCCCCCAACCGGTTTCCGGAGTATTACGACGGTACGTTGTTCGTGTTTGAGTGGATGCGTAACTGGGTAAAGGCGTTGCGGTTCGATGCGGAAGAAAATTACCTGCGGGCTGAACCATTTATGACGGAAAACGGGGATTTCAGGCGCCCGATCGATGCGGTGTTCGGGAAGGACGGCATGCTGTACATGCTGGAATACGGTTCGGTCTACGGGGCGGACAACGACGATGCCCGCCTGGTACGCATTGCCTACAACCGGGGGAACAGGCCTCCGGTAGCCAGTGCAGGTATCCGGGATTCCGCCGCCGAAGCAAACCTCTCCAAACGGGTATATATTACCTCGGAATTGCGCACCCTGCAGGCGCAACGGGAAATTGCCGGGCAGGCACCCCTCAGGGTCCATTTCACGAGCCGGGGTTCGGGGGATCCGGATGGTGGCGAGACACTATCCTACTCCTGGGACTTTGACGGGGGGGAAACCGTCAGTTCGGAGCGGCATCCAACCCATACGTATACCCGTCCGGGAACCTATACCGCCCGCCTGTCCATTACGGATGCGGCCGGGAATAGGGCCACGGACAGCGTCCGGGTAACGGTGGGCAACGAGCCGCCCCGGGTGGCATTCGAGAGCCCTGACAATCAATCCTTTTTCTGGGAGGGCCGGCCATTCCGCTATGAGGTACGGGTTTCGGACCCGGAAGAACCCGCAACGGACCCCGACAGGCTTTCCGTCCGGTTCGGGTTTACTTCCAAACCCGCCAGGGCCGCCACAGCCGGAGCGCCTTTAGCGGACACCCCCATGCCCTACGGCTACGCGCTGATTGAACGCAGCGATTGCCGTGCCTGCCACGTGACGGAAGGGGCCTCGGTAGGGCCTTCCTATACGGATATCGCCCGCCGCTACTCCGGGCAGCCGGACGCAATGGAATACCTGGTGAAAAAAGTCATCGAAGGAGGTGCCGGGGTCTGGGGTGAAAGCCCGATGAGCGCCCACCCCCAGCTGGCCGCGGCCGATGTGCGGGAGATGGTCCGGTACATCCTGTCCCTCTCGGATGCCGATGGGGAAATGACCCAAGTAGCCCGCACGGGTTCCGTTCGATTCAGGGACCACGGGGAGGAAGGCGCATCCGGAAGGTACTTGTTGGAAGCTGCCTACAGGGATACAGGCGCTAACGGAATCGGCCCGCTGACCGGGCGGGAGGTCCTTATATTCCGCAATGCCCGCGTCCCCATGGTATCCATGGACGAGTATGTAGGCTTTGAGCGCTTCGGCAACTACCTGACCAATGCAGGGCATAAAGCCTACTATATGATGAAGGACGTAGACCTGACGCACATTACGGGGTTTTTGTTCGAATATTCGGCGGAGGGGCCCACAGGTGCCATCGAGGTCCGCATCGATTCCCGGGCCGGACCGGTTATCCTCAGGACCCCGTATCCGGCCACCGGCAACTGGGACCGGGTGGAAACCCTGGAAGTACCGCTAGAACAAGAGATACAGGGACGCCATGACATCTATTTTATCCCGGTAAAGCCTGAGGCCCCGAATACGGACATCATCAACATGAAGGCGGTCACCTTCCTCGCCGATGCGCCCGGTTGATTCCCTGGGGAATCGAGGCAATTCCTGGTGGGAAACCAAACGTTTTAGCGGACGATTACCAGTATATTTCGGGTGTAGCGAATGCATTTGCTCTATCTTAAAAAATCATTCCCATGCCGAATTCAAGCATCAAGAACGAAGATCAGTACGAAGCGCTTCGGGAGAAGGGCTACAGCAAGGAAAAAGCCGCGCGGATCGCCAATACACCCGATGCCGGGGAAAAAGGAGGCGCTGCCGACAAATACGAGGCCCGGACACGGGAGGAGCTCTATGAGCAGGCCCGGGAAATCGGGATTGCAGGCCGATCCAAAATGAACAAGAAGGAATTGATCGATGCCCTCCGGAACCACTAGGGAAATACGCTGGTTCCTGGAACGCGAACACACGCAAATCCTCCGATGGTTTCAAAGCCTCCCCTTTGAATCCCCGGAGGAACGGGTGGATTACTACCTGGACCTCCACAAGGCCGACGTCGGCACCAAATACCGCGAAGGGAATATCGAGATCAAACAACGTTTGGGCACCTGGTCCGACGGCTGCCTCTCCCCGTACCACTGGGGCCGGTTTGAAAATTATACAAAGTGGAGTTTCGCCCTGGCCGATGCAGGGGCTACCCACTCGCTGCTTCACAAAAACCCCGACAATTGGTTGCCGGTATCCAAGAGTCGCCGGGTCGCCATCCTGCACCCGGTTGGGGATACCCTGACAACCTCGCCCCCCGGGGAATCCATCCAATCGGGCTGTCAGGTGGAATACGGCCGCGTGGCCTTTTGCGAACAGCAATGGCATACCATCGCATTTGAGTTTTTCGGCCCGGAATTCCCGGAATTGCCCGAATCCCTGGCTCGCTCCATCCTCGGCGAAGAGCCGTTAGACCGGGATACCTCCATGGGGTACGCGGAATTCCTAATGAAGCAGCTGGAGCCCCCGGGAACCCAATAAAACGCGATGCGTTTCCGGGTTTTTTGACCATCCCCAGCCAGCCGCCATAATCCTGGCGTCTGGTTTCCTACTATATAAATCGCTAATTTTCCCGGGAGTCCATCCATCTCTAATCAATCCAACCCAATACATGGAGACCGCAAAAGCCCCCTGGTACTACCTGTTATTGCTCATCCTCGCCGGGGAATCGGTGTTTATCCTGCCTTTTGTCCTGTCGCGGGTTTTCCGGCCTACCGTCCTGGAGGCATTTGACCTGACCAATACGGAATTGGGACTTTGCTTTTCGGTGTACGGGTTGGTGGCACTCATCGCCTACCTGCTGGGGGGGCCGCTGGCCGACCGCTACGCGCCGCGGCGGCTGATCGCCATCGCCCTGTGGACTACCGCCCTGGGCGGCCTGGTCTACGCCACCTTTCCCGGATTTACCGTACTGCGGATCCTCTACGGGTATTGGGGATTCACCACCATATTCCTGTTTTGGGCACCGATGATTAAAGCTACCCGGGTTTGGGGCGGCACGGGGTCCCAGGGAAAGGCCTTTGGATTCCTGGACGGCGGCCGCGGGCTGGTGGGCGCGCTTTTCGGCACCCTGGGCGTGCTGGTATTTTCCCTCTTCCTGGTCTCGGAAGCCCTGGACGCCACCTTTGAGGAGCGTCAGGAAGCTTTCAAATACGTCATTTTGTTTTCATCGGCCCTGGTCGCACTCGTCGGGGGGTTGGTCTGGCGCTTTATGAAAACCAGCGATGGGGACGAAAAGTCCATCCGGGTGGAACGGATTACCTGGTCGCAAATCGGCCAGGTGCTCCGCCTGCGGTCTGTCTGGCTGCTCATGCTGATCATCCTGTGCGGCTATGTGGGCTATAAGATTACCGATGTCTTCTCCCTCTTTGCCCAGGACGTGATGCACTACGACCAGCTGGAATCCGCACAGGTGGGGACCTTCCTGTTGTTTATCCGTCCGGTGATCGGGGTATTGATCGGCATTGTGGCCGACCGGACCCAGACCACGCTGATGCTCTTTTTGAGTTTTGTCATCGCTGCCGGGGGCTCCCTCCTCTTTGCCGCCGGGCTGGTTACCCATTCCGCCACTGTTTTGTTCTTTGTTTCCACATTCATTGTGGCAGCGGGCGTATACGCAACACGCGCCATTTACTTTGCGGTGATGGAACGGGGCCGCATCCCGTTATTGCTTACGGGAACCGCTGTGGGTATGGTGTCCCTTGTCGGATATACCCCGGATATTTTTGCCGGCCCCGCCATGGGATACCTCCTGGACGCATCTCCCGGCCCCCCGGGCCACCGGCACGTCTTCTGGATGCTCGGGGCTTTTTCGGTCATGGGGGCCGCCGCCGCCTGGGCCTATCACCGGCGGTACAGCCAGGGGAAAAATGACTAATACACCAACCCGTATACTGTTTCAGGCCTGCAAACACCCACCCCCGAAGCAGCGGCATTTTGAATTCGTGTTTTGATTATCTTTAAGGGAAAAATCGGGGTACTGGTAAATCACCCGCAAATTCATTCCGTATGTCTGCTATGAGCGAACTCCCTGGCCTGCTCGCCTCGAAGACCACCGTCAAAAGAATGCTCCTGGGGGCATCCATCGGCCTTGCCATCATCTCCCTGTTCGTCTTTTCAGTCGATGACCCGAATCCGGAGTGGGGGGCCAACTGGCGAATTCGACCTCTGGTCATTACCCCCCTGGCGGCTGCCCTGGGAATGCTGGCTTTCTACTTAAAAGACCTGGCACGACCCCAATCCGATGTGATGCGATTGTTAGTTTTCATGCTGAGCCTGTTCGGTTTCCTGGTGGCCCTTTGGCTAGGGACTGTCCTGGGCCTTGACGGGACGCTATGGGACTGATCTGCCGACCTTAGGGCTGCCTATTTCGCGATCCCGCCGGTACAGCCTGAAAATATTTTACGTTGAACTGTGTACCTTTGGCCGAAAATCCAACGCGGCATGCCCCATCCAATCGACTATCCGAAAAAAGTTTACCTGAACGGGGAAATCCTCGATGCCGAGGAGGCCCGGATTTCCGTTTTTGACCGGGGGTTTATCTTCGGGGATGGGATCTACGAGGTGATGGCCCGGATTGGCGGCCGGTTTTTCCGGCAGGCCGATCATATGGCGCGCATGCAATCCTGTCTGGAAAAAATTGCCATCCCCTTTGACGCATCCCGCCTGGAGGCTGAAATACCTGCCCTCCTGGAAGCCTCCGGCCTTGCGGGCCAGGACTGCCTGCTCTACCTGCAGGTGACCCGGGGTACGGCCCCGCGGCAACACGCCTTCCCCCCGGACGCCCAGCCCACCGCCATGATGTACGCCTGGCCCAAAACCCTCCCGGAGGTTGAAACATCCCGGGCTTCGGTAATTACCCGGGAGGATTTCCGCTGGCATCGCTGCGATATCAAGTCTACTTCCCTACTGGGAAATATCCTCTCCAACCAGGAGGCCGCCTCCAATTCCTGTTACGAAACCATTTTTATCCGGGATGGACGGGTTACGGAGGCTTCCCACTGCAATGTGTTTTTCGTACGGGGCGAGGTGGTTTATACCCATCCTGCCGACACGAACATCCTGGACGGAATTACCCGCCGGGTTGTCCTGGAACTATGCCGTGAAATGGGCCTGGAGGTGCGGTTGGAAGGGGTGCCGGCCGGTCAGGTGCGCCAAATGGACGAGGCCTTCCTAACCGGGACGAGCACGCAGGTGATGGCCATCGCGCGGGTGGATAGCGAGGCGTGTTACCAAGAGGCACCCGGCCCGGTCACCCGCCGGATCCAGGAGGCATTCCGCGAAGCGAAAAAAGGTGAATGACGCAGAAACTCCGCGGTATGCATCCCAAGTGCCCGCAACAGGCCGGACCCAATCTCCAGCCGCCAGGATCCAACCCCCCGCCGCCCGGACCCAACCCCCAGCCGCGGGCCGTGCAACAAAAATCCCCGAAATAAAAAAGGCTGCATTGCAGCCTTTTCCTTTTCCGAATTACCGGTTTAATAGTAGCTATAGGTAGTCTCTTCCCCCTGGGTTGTCCGGCGGACAGCCCTTCCTTCGGTATCGTATTCATAAGAAAAAACATACTGCAGATCCGCCCCGTTTTCCTCCACCCGGTAAGAACCGGGCAGGTTGTGTTGTGCCTGAACGGTCGGCACCACCTCAACCACGGGAAACATATTCGGTTTATCGAGGTAGTTTTCATAAGTACGGGTCGAAATCAGCTCGTACTCTTCCGGGGTATCCACCGGAATATACGTCAGTTGCCTGTACAGGTTCCCGTCGGTGAAAAACAGGTTGACAAAGACATAGGAGAGCGTGTACTCCCCGGAACCCTGCAGGTGGAATTGCTGCTTACCCCCGATATTCCCGGCGTCGTCATAGGCGTACACATCGTACGACTTGCGAACTCCCTGGTCAATGACTTCCGAGGTGGTCAGCCGGCCGTTATCCCAGTGAAAATACTCGTCCCGGCCATCGTGGTAGTTAATCTGGGATATTTTCCCGTCTTCATAATAGTAGGTATCCGTACCGCGGCGCAGGCCTGGGGTTTCCGTCTCCCATTCCACCCGGTCGATTTGCCCGTCCGGGCGGTAAAGATAGGTTTTAGAAGATTTCCAACCGCCTCCGGACGACTGGTAGGACCTGGGTTTCCCCTGCAACTCGTCATCGATGATTTCCACGCTGACGGACCCCCGTTCGCCTATGGCAAATCCTTCGCTGGCGGAGGAAATCGTAAAATCGACGTGTTTCATCCCGCCGATCAGGTCATCGTCCTGAGGGACCAATGTAAAGGCGACTGTTTCGGCTTCTTCTGCAATTTGCAGGGTCAAAAACCCGTTGATAGCCGCGGGGACTGTATGGAACTGCAAACCGTCGTCCGCTGCGATCCGGATGGTTACCTGACCGGTTCTGAAGGCTGGAATTTCCAGGTTCAGGGTAATTTCAACTGCCTCGGCATTTTCCAGGTGCGAGAAATCCTCCACGAGGTTAATCGCTACCGGGTTCGAACCCCCGGGGTTACCCGGAGCCTGGTCGTCGTCTTTTGAACAACCAATCAGGATGGCAGGCAGGAGTATATACCCCATGTAATGAGCAAATGGTTTCATAGTTTTCTGATTAATGGATAAAGGCGTAGGTAAACGAAAGTTGGGAGGGGCGAAGGTCCGTTGGTCGCCTGGCGACCCTGGCGGAAATGAAGTGGTTTATTCCGGTATCTGAATTTGAAATATCAACAATAGACGCCGCGGGTCAATTTTTGTTACACGAATTAATATGATGATGGGGTTTACGCCCAAATGGTGGGGTTTACGCCTAAATTTAGTAGTTTGGGTTTCCATTCCCCCGTAAAACAAAGTCCTTATGGCCACCCGCCACTACTGGAAACTGTATCCGATCCTGCTGCTCCTACTCGCCGGGCCCGAGGCATGGGCGCATCCCACAGGCAACCTGCTTGTTGTTGGCGAACAGGTGCTCTGGTCGTATATCAGCCCGGTGGAAGATCCGGACCACAAGGCTTGCATCATGTCCTGGAAACCGGGTACGGATCCCATTGTCCTGTTGCAATCCGAATACCCGGCGAGCGATTTTATGCTCTCTGCCCGGGGCGAAGAAATATACGCGGTTGAAAGGCGCTACCTGGCTGCCGAAGACCGGTTTGAATCCCGCGTGCTGAAACTGGGCCCCGGTGAAACCGCCGAGGAAATATGGCCCTGGTTCCCGGACTCCTGGCGCGTGGGGGAGGCGGGCTTTTTCATGCTTTCGGATATGCAGATGGTAATGGGCCGGTACCCTGGGGTAGCCGTTTTGGAAAAAGGCGGGGAGCCCGAGCCTTACCTGAATTTCGGGGAGCCTGTCCGCAAGATCCGCCACCTGGAGGATGAACGGCTGTTGCTCCTGGGCGAAGGCGCGTGCTGGTTAACGGACCAAAAGGGCAAAGTCCTCCAATACTGGGATTCCTTCCTGGACCCGGATGCCCCCGAGCCCCCGTTGGGCCGCAACCAGGTTTTTGACGCGGATTACCGGGACGGCGAACTGTTGCTGGCCTATTGGGGAATGCGCCAATACAAGGTCATCCATCCTGACGGGAGGCAGGAGGTAATTCGCCAATTGGAAGATCCGCTTACCCCCCATTGGGTGGCCTATTCCAACTTCGGAAAACTCCTGTTTGCTTCCCGCCTGGTATTTACCGGGGAGACCCCCAGGCCCGACCTGGTGCGGATAACCGATGCCGGCCGGATCCTATCCGTTTGGCAAATGCCCGAATAAAACCGATAACAGAAAAGCCGATAACTAAAATCACGCTGCGATGAAACGAACCGATCCGCCCATTATAATTTCGACAATTATTAACGCCTCTCAGGAAGCAGTCTGGCAGGCCATTACCGACCCGGACCAAATGCGCGCATGGTATTTTGAGGACATCCCGGATTTCAAGGCCGAGGTGGGGTTTGAAACCGGGTTTGACGTGGCGGTTGAAGACCGGGTATTCCCCCACAAATGGCGGATTACCGAGGCAGATCCGCCCTGCCGGATTACCTGCGAATGGCGGTATGAGAATTATGCGGGGTGCGGGTATGTAACCTTTGAACTGGCCGGTGTGGAAGCCAAAACCCGGGTACACCTTATCAACACGATTACCGAGGATTTCCCCGGGGATATACCCGAATTCAAACAGGAAAGCTGCATCGGCGGGTGGGAGTATTTTATCCGGCAGCGCCTCAAGGGATTTCTGGAGAATCCCGAATAGCGGCTATTGAAGGGATTCCCTATCTTGTAAGCTGTTTCAACTCAAAATCAGGGATGTTATGCGCTTACGATTTTTCACCCAATTCCTATTTACGGCACTTATCGGGTTCCACGCCGGGGCCCTGGCCCAGCCCATGGACAAGATCCATCCGGTCTTCGAAAACGGGGAAGCCCAGGTGGTGCCGGGGTTTCTGGACCCGGAAGACTGGATCCGACACGACCTGTGGGTGGAAACCCCGTTTGACACGGATGGGGACCAGCAACCGGACCGCATGCATGTCTCGGTCACCCGTCCGGGCCAGACCGAAACGGAAGGGTTGAAACTGCCGGTCATCTATATCTCGAGCCCGTATTTTGCGGGGACGGCGCCTTTCGTGGATGGGTTGTTCTGGGATGTAAAACACGAACTCGGGCAACCGGCGCCCAGGGAGCGGGTGCACCCGGCAGTGACCCGCAAGGGCAAACGGCCGGTTATCTCGGATTCCCATATCGATACCTGGGTGCCGCGGGGCTATATCGTGGTGCATTCCTCCTCCCCGGGAACCGGGCTGTCCCAGGGGGCCCCAACTGTGGGCGGCGACAACGAATCCCTGGCGCCCAAAGCCGTGATTGACTGGTTGAATGGCCGGGCCAAAGGATATACGGAGCCTGTTGGCGGGGAACCCGTCGAGGCGTACTGGACTACCGGGAAGGTTGGGATGACCGGTACGTCCTATAACGGGACCATCCCGCTGGCAGCGGCCACCACCGGGGTGGACGGGCTCGAAGCCATCATCCCGATCGCCCCGAATACCTCTTATTACCACTATTACCGCTCCAACGGCCTGGTGCGCTCGCCGGGCGGGTACCTGGGCGAAGACATCGACGTGCTCTACGACTTTATCAACAGCGGGGATACCGCGCGCAGGCCCCACAACGACCAGACGGTCCGGGATACCGAGATGCAGATGGGGATGGATCGGATTACCGGGGATTACAACGATTTCTGGGCAGGTCGCGATTACCTGAACGACATGGAGCCGATGAAGGCGGCCCTGTTGATGTCGCACGGCTTTAACGATTGGAACGTGATGCCGGAACACAGTTACCGGATTTACAAAGCCGCCCGGGCCAAAGGCATCCCGGCACAGATCTTCTACCACCAGAAAGGACACGGGGGGCCGCCTCCCCTGAAAATGATGAACCGCTGGTTTACCCGCTACCTGCACGGAGTGGAGAACGGTGTGGAAAACGACCCCAGGGCCTGGATCGTCCGGGAAAAAATGGATAGTGGCCAGCCGACCCCCTACGCGGATTACCCGAACCCGGAAGCCGCACCGGTTGTGCTGTACCCCTCCCCCGGGGCGCCAGGCCATGGAAGGTTACTGGCCAGTAAAGCCGATAGCGGTACCCGGGAGACCCTGGTAGACAACTTTTCGTTTCCCGGAGAGACCCTGGCACGGGCAGAAACCTCCGGGCACCGACTCCTCTACACCACCCCGGTACTTGCCGAAGACCTGCATATCTCGGGGGTTCCCCGGGTAACCATCCGGCTGGCGAGCAGTGAGGAAGCGGCCAACCTGTCCGTTTGGCTTGTTTCCCTGCCCTGGAATACCGGGCAGGGTACCCGCATCACGGACAATATCATTACCCGGGGATGGGCAGACCCGCAGAATTACCGATCCCTTACGGAAAGCGAACCCCTGGAACCCGGACGCTTCTACGACGTCGCCTTCGACCTGAACCCCGACGACCAGGTCATTCCAAAAGGACAGCAAATCGGGTTGATGATTTTTTCGACCGACCGGGATTTTACGCTTTGGCCCGAACCGGGCACGGAGCTGACCATCGACCTGGAAGCCACCCACCTGGAGCTACCGGTTGTAGGGGGCGCCCCGGCCTACCGGAAAGCAGCAGGAACCGGGCATTAAACCGACAACAACGGCTTAGCTGCCGTTGTGAAGCCCGGGAGGGAGCCCGCGCCAGGGCCGGAGCCCTGGAAGGAGCCGAAGCCCGCGCCGGAACCGTAGCCGGAGCCCTGGAAGGAGCCGGAGCCTGAGCCGGAGCCGTTTCAGAAAACCACAAATCGAAAAGCAAGTATGTCAATGGACCGTCGAAAGTTTATTTCCCGTTCGGGCCTGGCCGGTGCGGCCAGCCTGCTGCCGCTGGGCGCCCTGGGACGCAGTAATATAACACCCGGGGGCCATCGCCCCTGGCGTGAAACCTCCCCCGAAACCGGCCCGGTGTTTTCCGGCAATCCACCTTCCGGATCCCGGAAATTTAAACTGGGGCTGCAACTCTTTACGGTCAATGACGACATGAACCGGGACCCGCTGGGCACCCTGAAGGCCGTCCAGGCGATGGGGTATGAAGACTTCGAGATATACGGCTTTGACCCGGAACCGGTGACGTATTACGGCCTGGAGGCAGCCCGGTTAAGAAGCAGCCTGGACACGCTCGGGCTCACTGTAAGCAGCGGCCACTACGGTTTTTCGACCTTCTTCGACGCCCCCGAAGACCGCATGCGCTGGTTTACGGATCGATGTATCCAGGGAGCACTCGCCCTGGGGAGTCCCTATATCACCTGGCCCTGGCTGGCCCCGGACTACCGCACACCGGAAAATTACAGGAAGTTGGCCGGGATGCTCAACCGCATCGGGGAACAGGTTAAGGGAGCCGGGCTTGGGTTTGCCTACCACAATCACGGCTTTGAATTCGAAGCCGCCGGGGAAGTGACACCCTACGAATTGCTGCTCCGCGAAACGGACCCGGAACTGGTAAAGCTGCAGATGGACCTCTATTGGGTAGTACATGCGGGCCGGACCACCCCGCAACAACTGGTGAGCGAACACCCGGGGCGGTTTGTGATGTGGCACATCAAGGATATGGATACCCGTACCCGCGACTATACCGAACTGGGCAACGGGTCCATCCACTACCCGAACATCCTCCCGGACCCGGACGCCTCCGGCCTGGAATATTACTACATAGAGCAAGGCGGGAATTTTGCTAGCAGCCCGCTGGAGAGCGTTGCCGCCAGTGCCGCTTATTTCAAAGAGCACGTGCAGGGGTATTTTGAATAGGAAGCAGGCGTACTACTTGTAATCCGTGCGGTTTTCTTTTCCATATTGCCTAGATTTACGGGGGGATTCGATATTCGCGACATCATGAACACCCGACAAGATGAATACCCCAAAATATGAACACCTGATAATCAACCATGAAAAAAATCCTTCTCGTACTCCTTGCCATCATCCTGATTTTTGCAGCGGTATTGCTCTTTAATGCCTTCACACTGGAATCCCGCCAGATCGATGCGGAACCCCTGGCACAACCTGAATTGCCCAGCGGCATTTACGACCGCCTGGCCGGGGCCATTACCTTCCCGACGATCTCCGTAAGCGAAGAAGCGGAACCGGATTCGGCCGCTTTTAAGGGCTTCCACAAATTCCTGGATTCCGTTTTCCCACGGGTGCATGAAAACCTGGAACTCACGCTGATCGGCGAATACAGCCTTTTGTATCGTTGGGAAGGCTCCGACCCGGCCAAGAAGCCCGTCATCTTTATGTCCCACCAGGACGTGGTCCCCGTAGACCAGCCTACCCTGGAAGACTGGGAGGCCGGACCCTTCGAAGGCGCTATTACGGACGAGTACGTGATCGGACGCGGGACGATGGACGACAAAGGCACGCTCATGGCCCTGATGGAAAGCGTGGAACTCCTGCTGGGCGAGGGCTACCAGCCGGGCAGGACCATCTACCTGGCCTTCGGTCATGACGAGGAAGTGGGCGGCAGCAACGGGGCCGCCAAAATTGCGGAATACCTGGAACAGCAGGGCGTTGAAGCGCTGATGACTGTGGACGAAGGGGGGTATCTGGCCCAGGACCTCGTACCCGGCGTAGAGGCACCCGTAGCCGTGATCAACCTGGCCGAGAAGGGGTTTGCCTCCTTCGACCTGGTAGTGGAAACCGGGGGCGGCCACAGTTCCCAACCCCCCAGGGAAAATACCATCGGCATCCTGGCACAGGCCATTGTGGATTTGGAGAACAACCAACGGCCTTATAAAATGGTGGAACCCATCAACCATACCCTGGCGTTTATGGGGCCGGAACTGCCTTTTGCCGAGCGGGTGGCCTTTGCCAACCCGTGGCTGCTGGACGGTCCCATCCTCGAGGCGATGAATGCGCATACCACCACCGCCCCGACCATCATCACCGGGGGCGTTAAAAACAACGTGATCCCTACGGTAGCGCGCGCCACCATCAACTTCCGGATCCTGCCGGGGGAAACCATTGAAACCGTCGAGGAACACATCCGAAGCACCGTCCACGACACCATCCGGGTGGAGCCGACGGGCTTCCTGACCAACCCCTCCCCGGTATCTAAAATCGATTCCGAAGGCTTCCGGGTATTGCAGCGGACCATCCGGGGCCTGTTTCCCGAAGCAGTAGTGGTTCCCAGCCTGGTTGGCGGGGGAACGGATGCCCGTTATTTTTACAACATTTCCGAAGATGTGTACAGGTTCTACCCCATGCGGCTCAGCCCGGAGAACGCCAGCCGTTTCCACGGGATTGACGAAAAAATTTCCAAAGAGAATTATGCGGAAATCATCGGTTTCACCTACCACCTCATCCGGGAGCTGGACTAATCGGGAAACCGCTGCGTGAAACCTGCCCGTCACATCCTGCCCGTCATCGTATTCGCGCAGTTTTGCTGTACCTCCCTGTGGTTTGCAGGCAACGCGGTGATGCCGGACCTGGTCCGGGAATTCGGCCTGTCCCCGAACGATGTCGGCCATCTGACTTCTGCCGTCCAGTTCGGATTTATCAGCGGTACGCTGGCTTTTGCTATCCTGACAGTGGCCGACCGCTTTTCCCCTTCCCGGGTTTTCCTGTTCAGCGCCCTGGCCGGGGCCCTCTGCAACCTGGGGATGTTGCCCGGGGAACAAGGCATGGCCAGCCTGCTCGCTTTTCGTTTCGCCACGGGGTTTTTCCTGGCGGGCATCTACCCCGTGGGCATGAAAATTGCCGCGGACTACTTCGATAAAAAGCTGGGGCGCTCCCTGGGGTTCCTGGTGGGGGCCCTGGTCCTCGGCACGGCCTTTCCCCACCTGGTCCGGGGCCTGGGCGCCGACCTCCCCTGGCGGTATGCCCTGGTTGCCACTTCGGCCCTGGCCGCACTGGGCGGGGTCCTGCTTTGGGCAACCGTAGCCGACGGCCCGTATCGGCGGCCCGGCAGCGGCCCGGACTTCTCGGGCTTTTTCCGGATCTTTTCGGACCGCAATTTTCGGGCGGCAGCCTTCGGTTATTTCGGGCATATGTGGGAACTCTACGCCTTCTGGGCCTTTGTCCCGCTACTCCTCGCTGCATACCTGGAAAAGCACCCGGGAATTGCCGCCTCCGTCCCCAGCCTGTCGTTTGCCGTTATCGGGATTGGCGGCCTGGGCTGCGTGGTTTCCGGCCAGGTGTCCCGGCAACTGGGCACCAGAGCCACAGCCGCCACAGCCCTCTTCCTCTCCGGGGTGTGCTGTTTGGCGCTGCCCCTTGCCGCCGCGGCCTCCTGGCCCGTTTTTCTGGGGTTCCTCCTCTTCTGGGGGTTTATGGTCGTCGCGGATTCCCCGTTGTTCTCCACCCTGGTGGCGCAGCGGGCCCACCCGGCCCTGAAAGGAACCGCGCTCACCATTGTCAATTGTATCGGGTTTTCCATCACGATAATCAGTATCCAGTTGCTCACCGCACTACAGGGTCGGGAAGGGGGCTTTGGCATATTTGCCATCCTGGCCGCCGGGCCTTTGTTGGGGCTGATCGGCCTGTGGTCGGAACGCCAAAAAACCACCAAACCGTGAAAACCTGGGTCGTATTACTAAGAGGTATCAACGTAGGCGGCAAGCATATTGTGCCCATGAAGGAATTGCGGGAGGCTCTGGAAGCCGACGGCTTTGCAGCCGTCCGAACCTATATACAAAGCGGCAATTTGGTATTTAATTTTCCGGGTCCTCCTGAAACACGTATCGGGGAGCAGATCGAAAAAAACTTCGGCTTTAGTCCCTGGGTCCTCGCCCTAAGCCCGGAAGAGCTGCGGCAGGCAGCTGCCGCCAATCCGTTTCGGGACGATGCCGGAAAAACCGTGCACTTCTTCTTCCTGGACCGGGAACCTGAATCCGTCAATCGGGACCTGGCCGAGGAGTTGCGAGCAAATTCGGAACAATGGGCGCTAACGGGACGCGTTGCCTACCTCCGCGCCCCGGACGGTATCGGGCGTTCCAAACTGGCATCCAAAATGGACCGGGTTTTTCCCGGAACGCAAATAACCGCGAGGAACCGGAATACGGTCGAGAAATTACTTGGGATGCTGCCCGAAGAGACCGGTCCCGGCGGGGAACCTTCTTAAAATGGGAGTCAGCCTCCGGATCAGCCCCCCGGACGTCGGATCAGCCCCCCGGACGTCGGATCAGCCCCCCCGGCCGTCGGAACAGCCATTTCGTCGCGCCCCGGGCCCATTCCCGCTTGAGGGGTTGGTAAAAAACGCGTATTTTACGCGTTGAGAAAACAAGCATGCCCCAACTCCTGTCATTCATGAAAAAACCGTCCAGGCTCCTGATCATTTTATTCGCAGCGGCATGCTCCCTTCCTTTCGGCTGCAAAGAAGAGAAAAAGGCCGAACCCAATCCCTGGACGCTGGCCTATGCCGGCCAGTACCTGATCCGGGAAGCGGGCCAGACCTCCCGGAATGTTTCGCAGCGCTATGTACTTGCAGCGGGGGGCAATGCCGAATTGCACCGTTTGGAACGGCCCGGCCGCTATGGAGAATACCGCCTGGATACCATCGTAAGGGGCACCTGGCAAGCCGTGGAGGGGCGGATAGACATCGCCCTGGGAGAAGATGCCGACCAGCGCGTGGAAACCTTTACGCAGGAGTTGCGCCCCGTGCCTACAGACAGCCTTGCAATCGACACGCTTTGGGTAAACGGAGAACAACCGGGGCGCACCCTGGAACTGTTGATCCGGTTCTGAATGACACGCCGACTGCCATCGGATTTTCCGTGGAAACCCTTGCGAAACACCCGTATAACAAGCGAATGACAGCCAGATGACATTGAAATGTCGTGGTGCTGTCCGGGATGGGGAAGTAGCTTTGCGGAGACGAAACCCCGTAAAACGAATAGTATGACACTTGGCGAAAACTTAATCTACCAACGCAAAAAACAGGGACTCTCCCAGGAGGAACTCGCGGGCAAAACCCAGGTTACGGTACGAACCATCCAGCGGATCGAAAAGGGGGACGTCAACCCCCACCTGCAAACCGTAAAACTCCTGGCCGCCGCCCTCTCCGTGGAGGTGGAAGACCTGATGCCAATCGACAACCCCCGGGAGGAAACCATTCAGGCCAAATGGCTCCTCCTGATACACGCCACCCCCCTATTGGGGTTGTTTATCCCGTTCCTGAATGTCCTGTTGCCGCTTTTCCTCTGGATCCACAAGCGGGAAGACCACCCGCTATACTACCGGCACGGGGCACAGGTGATCAACTTCCAGATCACCGTCCTGCTGCTCTACCTGGCATCTTTTGCCGCCCTGCTGACCTGGGAAGGCTACGGGTTCGTTTTCTTCATTACCGTAATCCCACTCTGCATCGCCATCACCTTTGCCAACATCATCTATGCGCTTCGATCCCGCAAATGCTTCTACCCGGCCATCCCCTTCCTGGGCAGCGGAAGGAAAAAAACGCTGAAAACCATCCTGCTTGCAGGGTTTGCGCTTACTACCCAGTCCCTCCCTGCACAAGGCCAGGCACTAGCCGGGCATTGGGATGCCAACCACCGGGCAGGCACAATTGAAAGGTTGGACGGCATCCGGCGGTCCAAGGCTATCGAACGACTGGATGGCAGCCGGATTACCGCGGCCGAACTTACGCGACAGATTAAAGAGCTGGCCGAAGCCGGGGGCGTAACCGGATTGGCGGTTGCCGTTTTCAATGAGGCAACCCCGGTATACCAGGAAACATTCGGGTACCGGGATGCCCCGCGGGGGCTGCATTTGGAGGTCGGATCAAATATGTACGGCGCCTCCCTGAGTAAGGCGGTTTTTGCGGTCCTGGTCATGAAATTAATCGAAGAGGGGGTGATTGACCTGGATACGCCCCTGGAGTCCTACCTGCCTAAAAAAATCCACGAATACACGCCCCAGACCAAATGGCATGATGATTATTCCGACCTGGAAGGCGATACGGTGTATCCGGCTATCACGGCCCGCATGTGCCTGGCCCATACGAGTGGGTTCCCCAACTGGCGCTGGTTTGAACCCGACCAAAAATTGCGGGTTCACGGGACACCCGGGGAGGAGTACCGGTATTCCGGGGAAGGCCTGGTCTACCTGCAGGTGGTCCTTGAAAAAATCACCGGGCAACCGTTGGAGGAACTGGCCCGGGAGCACATCTTTAAACCCCTGGGCATGTCGGATACCGCCTATTTATGGAAGGAACCATTTGCCCGAAACTACGCCGTAGGACACCGGGCAGACGGGACCGCCTATAAAAAGGATACCGACAACGAACCGCGCTCGGCCAGTACGCTGGAGACCACCCCTGCAGATTACACCCGGTTCCTGGAAGGCGTACTGAAGCGGGAGATCCTGCAACCTGAAAGCTGGGGGCGGCTGTTCAGCCGGCAAATCCGGATTCGCTCGGTCAAACAATTCGGGGAAGGCGCCAGAGAGCAAACGGACCGGTACGACGGGATCGGACTCGGGTATGCCATGGGCTGGGGATACCTGGAAACCCCGCACGGGCCCGGGCTATTTAAGGAAGGCCACGGGAATGGCTTCCAGCACTACACCATCGTCTTTCCCCGGGCAGGTAAAGGCATGATGATCCTGGCCAACAGCGACAACGCAGAAGGGATCTTCAGGGACCTGTTGCATCTGGCGCTGAAAGACACCTACACCCCCTGGAGGTGGGAGGGTTATATCCCGTTCTACGATCGCTGATCCGGCTCAGGCGTATCCGATCTGGATGGCCGTGATAATGGCGGCCCCACCCAGGGCAAAGAGCAGCAGGACCGGCTTCCAGATAAACCGGATCCACTTGTCATAGGAAATACCCGCCACCGCCAGGATGCCCATAAGCGCCCCGTTGGTGGGTACAATCAGGTCCATATTCACCGCCCCGTACTGGTAAGCCAGCACGCAGGTCTGCCGGGAAATCCCGATCAGGTCCGATAGCGGGGTGAGGATCGGCAGGGTCAGTACGGCCTGACCGGAGTAGCTGGGAACCGGGAAATGCAAAAGTGCCTGAGCGCCATAGATGCCCAGGGCAGAGATACCCTGCGGCAGGTCCTGCAGGGGGGTAAACAGTCCGTAGACCACACTGTCAATAACCTTCCCGTTCTCCAAAAGGATGGTAATACTTTGCGCCAGCCCGATAACCACCCCGGCAAATATCATCTCCCGGAACCCCGCGGCGAAAGCACGGCCCGTGCCGTTCAGTCCGAGCTTCCCGACCAGCCCGGCAACAATTCCCAGGCCGAAAAATGCCGCGGACAATTCATTGAAGTACCACCCCCATTGCAACATGCCGTAGGTGACCCAGACAAAGGTGGCGACGAGCAGGCACAGGATCAGGATACTCCCCGGGGTCAACCGGTTGCCCTCCGTTTCGATGGCCTTTTTAGGCACCCGGTTTTTCCGGGCATACCGGACCATCGCCCCCGTCCAGAGCACAAAGGCGAGCCCCAGGACGACCAGGCGAAACCCGCTGCCTGAAAGCAGCGGCAACTCGGCAGCCTCCTGGGCAATAACAACGGCAAAAGGGTTGATCGGGCTGAATGCCGCCCCCAGGACGGCCGAACCATAACTGATGCCCAGGGCTGCAAAGGCGTCATAGCCCATCGAGCGCGCAAACAGGATCAGGATGGGGGCCAGGGCAATAATTTCTTCCTGCAGGCCAATGGTGGCGCCGGCTGCGGCAAACAAAAGGGATACCAGGACCAGGGCCATTACTTCGCGACCTTTGAGCAGGTCCACGACCCGCTGCAACCCCTGCCCAAGGGCCCCGGTTTTTTCAATGACATAAAAGCTCCCCCCTATCAACAGGATCAGCACAATCAGGTCGGCCCGGGCGATGATCCCTTCGGGGATTGCCAGCAGCAGGTCGAATACCCCCGGGGCATCTGCCTCGATCTGCTTATACGAGCCGGCCACCACCTGGGTATTGCCGGTCTCCGGGTCGGTGATTCGCGCAAAAACGCCTGAGGGAATGATATAGGTAAAGATCCAGGCCAGGAGGATGCCCCCCAGCATGATCACCAGGGTATCCGGAAATCGTTTCATCGGTTGGTTGGTTTGTTCTTACTGTCAGGCAATTCGATTCCCGGAATACCGCTACGGGTCAGGCCGGGCAACAGGGAAGTTATGGAAAATATGCAAACGCCCTGCTGGAATCCGCCGATATTCAGGTTCCCCCCTTTTATCAAAGAGTTAAGGCAGGAAATATCCTACTATAGCAGTTTCGACCGGATGTCCTGCCAGTCCTCCGCCCGCTCAAACCCGGTAGTGTGGATGTTGTGCGGGGAAGTAAACAAGATACTCCGCCCCTGGAACTTCTCCAGGTTGTGGCTTCGGTCGTCGATGAGTACGTCCCCGCGCAGGATGTGCTTGTCCCCGCAAAGGATCCGGTTGCGCCAGTGGATAAAAGGGAAATGTTCGTCCAGCCATTCGTGTTTCTCTTTCAGGGAATCCGGGAACTGCATAGCGGCTGAGGCAATATAGACCTGGTGCCTGGACGCGATTTCTTCCAGCACCTCCCGGCTGTCGGGAAGCGGTCGGAGATCGCGAAAAAAACCGGGTTCGAAGTAATGTTGCCACAGGGTTTCCCGGTGTTCGGGAATTTGCTGCCAGACTTCGCCCCCCATGCACTGTTCCTTGCTTAAGGTGGCGCCGAACCGCTTGTTGAATCGTTCGATGTGCGCCCCGTAGGTATCGGCCAGCACCTCATCCATGTCTACAAAAACAACCATCCTGATCTCGTTTTTTGCGAAGTACCATAAAATGTTGCGAAAGATCAAATGTCGCGTGCCTGGCCAACTTGGGAACAACTGTCAAAAACCGTATCTTGGTAGCTGCCTTTCGCTAAAAATTGCCTATGAAAAAGTATCTGTTTGTATTCGTGATGGCTGCCTGCGCCCTGGGTTGTTCCGACGATGACGGCGGCAGCGGGCCGGACCCGAACCTGGAACTGGTACCCGGAACCTGGGAACTGACCGAACTGCGCATCAGCCCGGCCCAGGACATTGACGAAGATGGAACGACCACCTCAAACATTCTGGATGAGTTGCCCTGCGTCAATGCGCGGATCACCATCCGAAGCGACAATACCTGGAGTTTTAGCGGGAATGACGTGATAATCACCACCATTACGGGCGGCCTCTTTAAATTCTTCTGCTCGGACCAAATCCGATTGGCTTCCGGCAACTGGGATTTGGTGGGAAACACGCTTCGTCTTGCCGACGGATCCGGGGTGGTAACCCAGTTTACCTTTGACAGCGAGACGGAAACCCTCACCAATACCATTGGGGAGGTCCTGCCTGAATTACAGGCGGAAATTTATACAAAACAATAGCGCGCAACCACAGAATTACGCAGTTTTGGATGGCTATTCCGTCAGGGTGAAGTCTGCCTGGAGGCTGGCCCGGGAACTTCCCCCTACATAGACACTGAACCGGCCGGGCTCCGCTTCCCACGTGCCACCTGCCGTATAATATGCCAAGTCTTCAGCCGACAGCGTAAAGGAAACTTCCGCAGATCCGCCTGCTTCGAGGAATACTTTTTCAAAGCCCTTGAGTTCGCGAACCGGCCGGGCCCGGGAGCCAAAGTGATCCCGGACGTAGAGCTGGACAATTTCGGTTCCCGGCGTATCGCTGGCATTCTCGAGTCGAACGCTGACCTCCAGGGAACCCCCGGGCCGGATTTCCGTCGTTTGCAACTTTAAGTCGGCATAGCGGAAGTCCGAATAGCTCAACCCGTGCCCGAACGGATAGAGGGGCTCATTGACCTGATCGATATAGTGGGACCAGAACACCAGGTCGTTCCCCGGGTATTCCGGCCGGCCGGTGGCCAGGTGGCTGTAATACACCGGAATCTGCCCGACGGATTTCGGGAACGTCATGGGCAACTTCCCGCTTGGGTTGTAGTCCCCGTATAACACCTCGGCAATGGCGTGGCCGCTCTCCGTACCCAGGTGCCAGGCTTCCAGGATGGCCGGCACATGCTCAGCCGCCCAGTTGATGGTCAACGGACGGCCGTTCATCAATACCAGGACGATATTCGGGTTCACCGCATGGACCGCTTCGAGCAACTCCTGCTGCAGGCCCGGCAGTCCGAGTGCGGCCCGGCTCCTCCCCTCCCCCGACTGAAACCCGTGTTCCCCAAGGACCATCACGACGGTTTCCGAGCTCCGGGCAAGTTCCACGGCGGCGGGGATCCCGCTCCGGTCGGTGGTATTGATTTTAGTTTCGAAGACAAAGGCAGTCTCCCCTTCTGCCAGGGGTACCCCCCGTTCATATGCCAATGTATTTCCGCTATAGGCCTGCATCCCTTCCAGGACGGAAACCGCGGAATTCGGTTCGGCCGTTAGGCGCCAGCTGCCCAGGGGGCTGTCCTTATCCGATGCAAGCGGGCCGATCAGGGCAATGGAACCGCCATTTTTTGACAGGGGCAGCACACCTCTTTCATTCTTGAGCAAGACGATGGATTTTCGCGCCATATCCCGGACGGTCTCCAGGCGCGCAGGATCCGAGAGGATGCGTTTCTCCCGCTCTGCATCCGCGTACCGGTACGGGTCGGCAAACAACCCCAGGTCGTATTTCAACCCCAGGATCCGCAAAACGGCCTCGTCCACCAGGCTTTCCGGCACCTTGCCGTCCCGGACAAGTTCCGGCAGCTCGGTCAGGTACATGCCGCTCTCCATATCCATATCCGAACCGGCCACTGCCGCCCGCAGGGCTGCTTCATTCCGGTCGCGGGCATAGCCATGCGGGATCATTTCGCCTATCGACCCCCAATCGGAGACTACAAACCCCTGAAAATCCCAGGCGTCTTTCAGGATTTCCCGCTGCAGGAAGGCGTCCGCGGTTGCCGGGATCCCATTTAATACGTTGAAGGAATTCATGACCGTCGCTGCCCCGGCATCCACCCCGGCTTTAAACGGTGGAAGCACCACGTTGTACAGGGTGGACAAACCGAAATCGGCCGTGTTGTAATCGCGTCCCCCTTCGGCAAAGCCATACCCTGCAAAATGTTTCAGGCAGGCGGCTACCGTCAGCGGGTCGGACAAATCGTCCCCCTGGAAACCGCGGACCCGGGCCACACCAACCCGGCTTCCCAGGTAGGGGTCTTCCCCGGCCCCCTCCATCACCCGGCCCCATCGGGGGTCGCGGGAAATATCCACCATGGGGGCAAAGGTCCAGTGAATCCCGGACGCCGCTGCTTCCCGGGCAGCGAGTTCCGCGGATTTCCGGATTGCCTCCAGATCCCAACTGGCGGCCTCGGCAAGGGGAATTGGGCTGATGGTCTTAAACCCGTGGATCACATCCTGCCCGAAAATCAGCGGAATGCCCAACCGGGTTTCTTTAACGGCTACCTCCTGGAGTTTACGGGTATCCGAGGTGTTGGTGATATTCAGCATGGAGCCCACCCGGCCACTCCGCAAGTCTTCGTATTTACGCTCGGCATCGCCCCCTTCCGGGACCGGCCCGGTGACATCCCAGAAACCGTTGTACTGGTTCATCTGCCCAACCTTTTCCTCCAGGGTCATCCGCGAGAGCAAGTTCCTGATAAACGCATCCCGTGCGGTTGCAGCATCGGCTGACTGCCCGGCCGGTTGTTGCGAATAGGAAACGTTTGCAGTACAAAGTGTAAATAGCAGGAGAAAGGAAAGAGCGCGCATCGATCGTTGGTTTTTACCAAATATCGATAAAATATATCAGAATGGTTCTCAGACGATTTCGGCGCTCAGGCCAGCTTGCAGCAGGCGGGTGCATCGCGGTTTCAGGTCGCTGAATTCCCCTGTTTTAACGGTGCATTTGCCGTTGTGGTGTACGATCAGGGAACACTGTTCGGCTTGTTCGGGTGTATGCTCGCAGACGTCGATGAGGGTTTGGATGACGTGGTCAAAAGTATTCACCTCGTCGTTGAACAGCACAATTTCACTCAGGTGTTTTTGCTTGTCTTCTACCAGCAATTCTTCCTGCAAGCGTTCCTTCGTACTCATATCCAAGGGGTTTGATACGAATATAATAAAAAAAAATTCCCGCAATTCGTCGGGTTTGCGGATTTGCATTCCCCTCAAAAAAAGGGCTTGCGGCAAAATGTATTTGCAAAACATCCGGTGCCCCATTCCGAATCCGTCAGCAAGAGTCCTGTCGGTCGGCCCGAAATCAGGACTTCCCAAACCGGGCGGCAACCCAGTTTTCCCGTTCGCGGAAATCCTTGAATTCCAGCCCGTGGCGGGAAGCGGCTTCGCGGATATCCGGGAGGTCGGCCCGGTAAAACCCGCTGAGCAAAAGTTCCCCGCCTTCCCGCAGGGAGGTCGTATAGCCCGGAAGGTCCTCCAGAAGTATATTCTTATTGATATTCGCCAGGATACAATCGAAATCCCTGCCACGGATGGCCCGAACATCCCCGAGGACCGCCTCGATTTCCGGCACCCCGTTCCGGGCTGCATTCTCCCGGCAATTCTCTGCCGACCAGGGATCGATGTCCACGGCCAGGACGGGTCGGGCACCCCGCCGCGCAGCCAGGATGGCCAATACGCCTGTCCCGGAACCCATATCCAGGAGGGCTTTCCCATTCAGGTCCATGTCCAGGAGGTATCGGAGCATCAGCCAGGTGGTCTGGTGGTGGCCTGTTCCAAAACTCATCTTTGGGGAAATGACCAGGTCAAAATCCGTTCCGGCCGGCGGATCCGGGTGGAACGGGGCCCGCACCACGCACCGGTCCCCCACCTGGATGGGTTGATAATCCGCTTCCCAGAGCGCATTCCAGTTTTGCTGGGCCACCCGGGTAATCTCAAAAGAAGCTTCCCATTCCGGGGACGACCAGTAAGGTACCCCGGCCAGTGCCTGCTCATCCCAGTCTTCCTCCCGGATATAGGCCTTGAGCCCTGTGGGGGTTTCCTCGAAACTCTCAAACCCGAGTTCCCCCAGTGCCGCTATGAATATTTCCGAACCCGGCTGCAGCGGCTTCAGGGTCAGGGAACAACAGATATACATAGGAACGGTTTGCACACCTATCCAATGGCCTTGATAATGGCCACAAAGTCATCCGCCTTGAGGGAAGCCCCGCCGATCAGCCCGCCATCTACATCGGGCTTGGAAAAGATCTCGGCGGCGTTCCCGGGCTTGACGCTGCCGCCGTAAAGGATGGAAACTTTCTGGGCCACCGCATCCGTGTAGGCGTCGGACACAATTTTACGGATAAATGCATGCATCTCCTGGGCCTGTTCCGGGCTGGCGGTTTCTCCCGTGCCGATAGCCCAGACGGGCTCATACGCCAGGACGATCCGCCCCCAGGCTTCCTCCGGCAGCTGGAACAGGGCGTTCTTCAACTGGGATTCTACCACCTGGAAATGCTTCCCGGCTTGCCGGTCCTTGAGCTCTTCCCCAAAGCAGAAGATGGTCCGCATGCCTTTTTCAATGGCCTGCCCCACTTTTTTGGCCAGCAAGTCGTCGTCCTCGCCAAAATACGCCCGCCGCTCGGAATGCCCGAGGATGACCGTGTCTACCCCGATGCCGAGCAGCATATCCGCGGCAACTTCCCCGGTGTAGGCCCCGGAATCCGCAAAGTGCATGTTCTGGGCAATCGCCTCGATTTTAGAATGTTCCAGGCGCCTGACCGCTTCGGCCAGGTTGACGAATACGGGCGCGACCATCACCTCGGCCGAACAGTCCGGCAGCTTGGCGGCCAGTTCGTCCAGCAGGGCTTCCGACTCGGAGGCCGTTTTGTTCATTTTCCAGTTTCCGGCTACGATATTAGATCTCATTGCGTTTCGGTTTTATTGTTGGATGTTTTGTTTCGCCCACATTTCCCGGGCCTGTTCGATTGTATAGTTCCTGTACACAAAATCTTCGCCATATAATTCCCTTCCATAATCTTCCAGGGGCTGGTCAAATCCTGCGGCCTTCCGGAGGCTGTCTACCTTCCCGGGTTGGGCCACGGGCCAGATCATATCAACTTTCTCCGGGGGGGAACCCATGTAAAATGACGTGCCCTGTGTCCCGTATATCTGGGGTTCTCCCTGCCTCATCAACTGGCGGTCCAGCATCATGGCATACAGGCGGAAAGGCAGCTCCCCGGCCCGCGCAGCCCCTTCGATCTGGGGCAGAAATTCATCGATTCGGTTGGAATGCTGGATTACGTACCACGCCGCTTTGGATGTTTCCCCGCCAACCTGACTCTTACCGGGGTAACCGTTGACCGCAATAACAGAATCGATCCAGGCGATGTTCGAACTGTCGATTTCCATTTGCAGGCCCCAGTTCGAGAAATCGCCCTGATGGGCCTCGGCCCGGTATTTCTGGTCGAGCTCCATGATGCTGTCCAGGCTATTCTTCAGGGGCATGTTATACCGTGCCGCTTCCGTCAGGGGTTGCAGTTCCAGCTCCTCCAGGTCGTTGTAATGGAGCTTCTGGCGAATGATGCCCCGTTCGAGCCTGAGGACCCCCGGGTTGGAGCGCACTATGGTCTTCAGCGTGGTCTGGTCCGAAAAATAAAACGGGAAGTCCAGCCCGTTTGCGGCCTTGAGGGCATCGACCGCCTCCTGGGAGGAGGCCGACATGCCGATTACCGAATACCCCAATGCGGCCGCGGAATCCGTGTAGCGGGCGAGGGCTTTAAACGCCGGGGCATGGCTCTTGTCCAGGTCGTAGGAGATGACCATCAGCAGTTGCGGCCGGGTCAGGATTTCTCCGGCGTAGTCCACCCCTTCCCTCTCCAGGGTAAAATCGTGGATGGGAGGCTCGTAACCCGCCCGGATCTCACGGGTATCCGCCACTTCTACGAATTCCCCCTCCACCTCCGGGTATTCCCCATTGGTGGTGATAATTTGTTCTTCCCCGTCTATCCGGAACTTCCAGTCGTATTCGTAGACCGGGGCCGGGGCGTCTTCCGGGATGACCATCCCCTCCGGGATGCTGGCGCCAATATGGTAGGGCCTGAAATCGATCCAGGGAAGGTGATTCAACACGTAGTTGGCAAACAGGATACAAGCCACCAGGGCCAGGGCAGTTGCCGCTGCCCGGAAGAGCCGGCTCCCTATCGGATTAATGTACTTACTGCCCGCCAGCAGAACCAGGATGAGCACCAGCAGGGCGACGTCCTTGTAAAAGGACTGCCAGGGCGTGAGTTTCAGGGCGTCCCCGAAGCACCCGCAATCCGTCACCTTGCCCGTCACGGCCGAATATAGCGTGAGAAACGTAAAGAATACGATGGTCGCCAGGAGCGTCCAGAGCGTGGGCTTGCGCAGATAGCCCAACAGCAGCGTCACCCCCAGTATGACTTCCAGGACCACCACAAAGAGGGCAATGGCCAGGGCATAAGGTTCCAAAAACGGCAGGTCCAGCACGGGTGGGCTGAAGTACTCCTCCAGTTTGAAGGAGAAGCCCACCGGGTCATTGAGCTTGATAAATCCGCTGACGATAAACAGGAGCCCGACCAGTACGCGGGCCAGGTGCACAAGGTATTTCATGCTTGATTGGGTTTTTCAGCGCTTTCTTCCAGATGGATCAGGGCAAAGACCGCATAGTTGATCATGTCCTGGTAATTGGCTTCCACTCCCTCGCTCACTTCGGTTTTCCCGAGATTCGCTTCAATTTGCTTAACCCGCAGGAGCTTCTGCAATATCAAATCCGTCAGGGAGGAAATTCGCATGTCGCGCCAGGCTTCCCCGTAGTCGTGGTTCTTGGCTTCCATCAGCGCCTTGGTCCGGGCCACCTGAGCGTCGTAAAGGGAAAGGGCCTCCTCCGGTTCCAGGTCCGGCTGGTCGGCAACCCCACGGGACAACTGGATCAGGGCCATAATCGCATAATTCGTGATCCCGATAAATTCCGCCAGTTCCCCTTCGTCCACTTTGCGCTCCCCGTGCTCCTGCAGGCTGCGGATCCGCTGGGCCTTGATAAATATCTGGTCCGTCAGGGAGGGCAATCTCAGGATGCGCCAGGCAGCGCCGTAATCGTTCATCTTGCGGCGGAACAGGTCCCGGCACGTGGCGATGACAGCGTCGTAGGCTCTGGAAGTTTCCTTCATGGGTTGCTCGAATTTGCGTAATTTCGGCGGGTTAACGCGCCTGTCAAAAGTACTGTTTTCACGGGATTTTTGCCGGAGCCGGGCCAAAAAACCTCGATTTATGACCATCTGCTGCAATGGAAAGCTGCTGGATCTTTCGACCCCGCGGATTATGGGCATCCTCAATTCAACCCCGGATTCGTTTTACGACGGCGGACGATTTGCAGATCCACGGGCAGCCATGCTCCGGGCAGAACAACTGCTGGGCGAAGGTGCCGACTTCCTGGACGTGGGCGGTTACAGCACGCGTCCCGGAGCGGGGCAGGTCAGTGAGAGCGAAGAACTCGGGCGCGTGGTCCCGCTGGTGGAAAAGCTGGCCCGGGAATTCCCGGAGGCGCGGATTTCGGTGGATACATTCCGGAGCCGGGTAGCCCGGGAAACCCTCGGGGCGGGGGCGGCCCTGATCAACGACATAACCGCCGGGGAGGCAGACCCGAAGATGCTGCCGCTGCTCGCTGAAAAACAGGTGCCTGTGATCCTGATGCACATGCGGGGTACCCCGGCCACCATGTCCGGGCTCACCGACTACGACCATTTGGTGACAGAGGTGCTCCAATACCTTTCCGGCCGGCTGCTGGCCGCCAGGGAACTGGGAATTGTCGATGTCCTCGCAGACCCGGGCTTCGGCTTCGCCAAGACCCGGGAACAGAATTTTGAACTCCTTGGCAAACTGCGGCATTTCGGGGTGTTGGACGTCCCGATCCTGGTGGGGCTCAGCCGGAAGTCCATGATATGGAAAACCCTGGGGATTACCCCGGACGAGGCCCTGAACGGCACTACCGCCCTGCATATGGCAGCCCTTTTTGGGGGTGCTTCCATCCTGCGCGTGCACGACGCGGCTGCCGCCAGGGAGTGCATCCACCTCTGGCAGGCAATCGGGGGCCCGCAATAGGCAGCGCAATCCCGTCGGTATTCTGGTAATTTTTCTACTTTTACAAAAAGCAGCGCGGATTGGACTTTTTAAACTTTCTGGATTTCGGCATCACCGACCTGATTGATATCCTGCTTGTCGCCATCCTGCTCTACTACTTCTACCGGCTCGTCCGCGGCACGGTAGCCATCAATATCTTTATCGGCATCGTGATCATCTGGGCCTTCTGGAAGTTTACCCAACTCCTGGATATGCGCATGACCAGCAGCATGGTGGGCGGCTTTATGCAGGTGGGCCTGATTGCCCTGATCATCGTTTTCCAGCAGGAAATCCGCAAATTCCTCCTGGTGATCGGCTCTACCAATTTCGCCAAGCAGCGCCGCTTTGTCAAACACTTCAAATTCCTGAAACAGGACGGCATCAGCCTGGCCCTGGATGTGGATGCCCTGATGGGTGCCTGTGAAAAAATGGGCAAAACAGGTACGGGAGCGATTCTGGTCATTGAGCGGGATACCTCCCTGGACTTTATCAAATCCTCCGGGGACAGCATGCAGATTGAAGTCAACCAGCCCATCCTGGAAAGTATTTTTTACAAGAACAGCCCGCTCCACGACGGGGCCGCCATCATCAAGGGGAATTATATCGTCGCCACCCGGGTCATCCTCCCGGTCTCCCGGGAGCGCTCCATCCCGCAGCGCTTCGGCCTCAGGCACCGGGCAGCCGTGGGGATCACCGAACGGACCGACGCCCTGGCCTTGGTGGTCAGCGAGGAAACCGGATTGATTTCCTATATCAAAAACGGGGAATTCGTCCTGTTCAAAGACCTCGAGGAACTCGGGAAAATGATCCGGAAAGACCTGACGTAACATCGCGCGAAATGAACTGTAAAAATTGCGATAGCAACCTGCGGACCGATTTTGCCTATTGCCCCACCTGCGGGGCACGCGTTGTCCAGAAAAGGCTCACGTTCCGGAACCTGGCCGCTGACGTCTACGAACGCGTCTTCAACATCGACAACACGATTTTCCGGACCATCCGGGACCTGACCGTCCGCCCGGAACACGTCATCCACGCCTACGTTGCCGGAATCCGGCGCAAGTACATGAACCCGCTCAACTACCTGGGGCTGGCGATCTTTATTTCCGGGGCTTTGTTTTACGCGATGCGCAAGTTTGCCATGGACAGGATCAATTTTGACGTTTTCGGGACCGGGATGACCAACGCCGCCTCCGTGAAAATTATGGATGCCGTCATGGAATACAGCAGCTTCGTCTTCCTGCTCTATATACCGATTATCGGATGTTCCGGCTACCTCACCCTGAACAGGCAGGACTACAACCTGCCCGAATACATGGTAGCATTGTCCTATGCGCTGGCCCATATCTCCATCCTGACCTTTTTACCATCGCTTCTGATTATGCTATTCCTGCCCGAACATTATATGCAGTATTCCCTTATAATGATGCTCTTTATGTTCGGGTATTCGCTCTGGGCGTTCCTGCGGCTGGGCACCTATTCCCTGGCCTCCGGCCTGGGCCGGTCCGTTATTTTCCTGCTGCTGTTTTTCCTGGGATACCTGGCCCTGTCACTCGGGCTGAACATGGTGTTCTTCCTTACGGGGGAAGTGAGCCTGGAGGATTTCAGGCCAATCGAAAAATAATCGGATTGCCGGTTGTTCCCGGGAACGACCCGCCTCAGGCGAGTTCCTCCTCGGCCATAAACTGGGCCTCGTAGAGTTTGCTGTAGTAACCCTTCTTTTTGAGGAGCTCTTTGTGGGTCCCCGTTTCCACGATGTGTCCGGCATCCATCACTAAAATTTTATCCACTTTCTTCACCGTCGCCAGGCGGTGGGCAATGATAATGGAGGTGCGCCCCTCCGTGACTTTTTCCGTGGCCTTCTGGATGAGTTGCTCCGTGTAGGTATCCACCGAGGAGGTCGCCTCGTCCAGGACCAGGATGCCCGGGTTCCGCATATAGGCGCGCAGGAAGGCGATGAGTTGGCGCTGCCCGCTGGAGAGCATGCTGCCGCGCTCCTTCACATTGTAGCTATATCCCCCGGGCAGGCTGCTGATAAACTCGTGGACGCCGATGGCCCGGGCAGCCGATTCGATATCTTCCTGCGGGATCTCCGGGTCCTGGAGCGTGATGTTGTTGCCGATGGTATCGGCAAACAGGAAGACATCCTGGAGGACCACGGCGATGTTCCCCCGAAGCGAGGCCAGCTGGTACTCCCGGATGTTCGTACCGTCAATCCGGATTTCCCCGGACTGGATGTCGTAAAAGCGGTTGAGCAGGTTGATGATGGTGGATTTTCCCGCGCCCGTGGCACCTACGATGGCCACCTTCTCCCCGGGCTGCACGGAAAAGGAAATCCCGTGGAGTACTTCTTCGTCCGGCACATAGCTGAAATGCACGTCCTTAAATTCAATGGCGCCCTCCACGTGGTCCAGGTTAAGCGTTCCGGCGTCTTCTATCCGGCTCTCCGTATCCAAAATACCGAAAACCCTTCCGGCAGCCACCATGCCCATCTGCAGCGTATTGAACTTGTCCGCTATCTGCCGCAGCGGCCTGAAGAGCATTTCAATCAGCAGGATAAAACCGAAAATGATCCCCATGTTTTCGGTCTGGATGTTTGAAATATTCTGCAAGCCTCCGTACCAGGCTACCAACCCGATAGCGATGGAAGTGACGATTTCTGCAATGGGGAAGAAAAAAGAGTTGTACCAGACGGTTTTCAGCCAGGCGTCCTGATGTTTTTTGTTGATATCCCGGAACTTCCGGCTTTCAGTTGCCTCGCGGTTGAACAGCTGCACGATTTTCATTCCGGTCAGGCGTTCCTGTACAAAGGAATTCAGGCGGGACACCTGAGCCCGCACTTCCGCAAAAGCGGATTTCATTTTCTTCTGGAATACCCGGGTAGCGTATAGGATAATCGGCAGGATGGCAAAGACGATCAAAGCCAGGCGCCAGTTCCAGATGAGCATCACCGCCGAGGCTGCCAGCATCTTCAACAGGTCTGCCACAATCATAAAGAAACCCTGGGAAAAGATTTCGCCAATCCGCTGCATATCGGCCACCGCGCGGGTAACCAATACCCCGATGGACGACTTGTTGTAGTATTCCATCCGAAAGCCCAGCATCCGCCTGAACAATTTCACCCGCATATCCCGGATGACGGACTCCCCCAACCAGTTGGCGTAATAAGTAAAGAGCAACTGGCAGACCACCTGCCCGATAAGCACGCCGAGCATTGCCAGGCACAGGTTGAGCAGATAGGGCTGGTCCTGGACTTTAATCGCGTTGTCGATGATCTCCCGGAGCAGCATGGGGGTCACCACGGCAAAAGCGGTAAGCAGGATGGCGGCAAATGCGGTTCCGAGAAAGGTGGCCCTGTAGGGACGGGTAAAAGCCATCACGCGCCTGAAGAGCGTCAGATCGAAAGCTTTACCGGTTTCTTTGGCCATGGAGAAAAAGAGTATCGGGATACGTAATACGCGTCAAATATAGGCCTTTTGCAGGTACGGAAACCCCCGCCTCGGATCGATCCTGGCTTTTTATAATTGTCTTAACACCCTCTGCATCCAGGCGGCCCTTCCCTACTTCCAGCAGCGTCCCCACAACCGCCCGCACCATGTTCCGGAGGAAACGGTCTGCTGAAATGGTAAATACCCAGACGCCGTCGCCTTCCTCCCAACGGGCTTCCCTCAGGTCGCAATTGTAGGTCTTAACATCGCTTTTGGAACGGGAAAACGCTTTAAAGTTCCCGTACCCGAGCATGGAAGCGGCCGCACGATTCATGGCCCCAAAATCCAGCTCCCCCTGAAACTGATAGGCGAGACCCTCCCGGAACGGATCCTTTTCCCGCACCAGGTGGTATTCGTAGGTCCGGCCGGTGGCGTCGAAACGGGCATGGGCATTGGGCGCCACCTCGTAGACCCCTTTCACCGCGATGTCGGCAGGGAGGAAGGCATTCAGGCGGTGGACAAAGCCGGACGGCAGCGCAGCATCCCGGTCAAAATGGGCGAACAATTGGCGCGCATGCACCCCGGCATCCGTTCTCCCGGCTCCGACCAGGTCGATGGGGCCGTTCCCCAGCAGTTTTCCCATACGGTCCTCGAGGATTTCCTGTATGGCGAGGGCATTGGGCTGCTTTTGCCATCCGTGATAGGCAGTACCGAGGTAGGAAATTTCCAGGAAAAATCGCATGCGTTGAATCAATTTCAAATCAAAGATAGGAAGTTCCGAAATGGATCGGTGCCTGCCGGGCCTTTGCAGCCTGAGAGGTTATCTTGTAAATGGGGCGGGGTGGGACACCCCCTACCCCCGCTTCCCGAGCTCAATCACTTCCAGATCCCGGATATCGGTCCCGTCGATGGCAAAGCGCAGCATCGTCCGCACCTGGTGGAACCCCGCCTTGCCGCAGGCCCCCGGGTTCATATGCAAAAGGTCCAGGTCCTTGTCGAACTGCACCTTGAGGATGTGCGAATGGCCGCTGATAAAGAGTTTGGGCGGGTCCCGCCTGATTTCCTCCCTGACGCGCGGCTCGTACCGCTTCGGGTACCCACCGATATGGGTGATCCAGACCGGGACCTCCTCGCACATAAAACGAGCGTCCAGTGGGAATTCCCCTCGCACCTCCTTGCCGTCGATATTCCCGTACACCGCCCGGACGGGCCTGATTGCCCGGAGGGTATCTGTAATCCGCAGCGAACCGATGTCCCCGGCATGCCAGATCTCATCCGCTTCCCGGGCGTATGCACAAATGCGGTCGTCGATGTGGTTATGCGTATCGGAAAGCAACAGGATGCGGGTCATGCGTGCAGTATCGGTTTGGAAAATTTGGAGTGCAAAAATAGGAATTTGCAGCGCATCGGCGGAGTACCGGGTCTGCTATTCTGGGTTGGGGTCCTGCGGTATCGACAAACATTGCCGGCAGGGCAATCGGGCGGTTACCAATAAAGAAAGGAAGCAAAATTGCTTCCTTTATCCATTTGTCAGGGACGGGTTTTGCCTCCCATCCCGTTGGCCTGTCACGGATTATGCCTCAACGACGTCTGCTCCCGGTGCATTTTTCTTGACGGATTGAATCCCGTTTTCCATGGCGCTGGTGCTGGAATACATCTGGCTGGACCCAATCACCTGGCCGTTGGCGGCCTTCAGATTGAAAAAAGGTTTTCCGCTGCTGGATTGGTCCCGCTCGAACATGGCATCGTTCTGCGAATTCTTTTTGACCGACTCGATGCCGTTCTCGCAAGCTTCCTTGGAACTGTATCCCTGGCTGCTCAGGATCACCTGCCCGTTTCCGGATTTCAGGTTAAAGCGGTATTTCCCCGCTTTGTCTGTTTTGACTTCAAATTTTCCCATTGTATACGTTTTATTGGTTCAATTTACTAAAAACTATAGTTATACTCAATTACTTTTTTCACACCAACCTCTGCAAGGGTTCCTTATGCTCAAATCTACAGCCAACGGAAGGATTGCAAGCTGATATTTATCAGGGGGCGCAAGAATTATTTGCCTTCGGACTATTGTCCTATCTTTCAGGTAAATCCACCATGCTTGGGCAAGCCATTTGTACTCTTAATGCTTTTATTTTTGATCGCGGCAGACCTCATTGCGCAACCTGTCCCGGGTACGTACACTTCAAAAATTGGCATGCAGTTGCACCGGATCCGGATATCCGCCGATTCCACATACGAACGCAGCTCATACATAGAACTGGCACATGGGGTACACCAAAGCCGCGGGTTCTGGTTCCTCCATGGGGACACGGTGATCCTTAAGCAGGCTCCCTGGGGTGCCGAATATTCGAGCCATAATCCTCGGTCTACAGGTTGGAAATCCCATCTCCGGAGTAGCGGGATGCCTGCACATGACCCATACGCTGCCAGGCACCAAAATGCAAGAACCCCGGCATTGCTGCCGGGGTCCATCGCACTAATACTACTAAGATAAAAGGTCTACCGCAACCGGTCCACAGATTTTACGAGGTCCTCATCCCGCTTGATTGCCCTGTTGGCCAGGACTAAAAAAACGATAGAAAAAACGGGGATGAGCATCCCAATACCCTTCTCAGAAACCTGGGTTTCTCCGGATAGATTTAGTGCCCGGATTACGAAGAATCCTAGTAAAAAAAGGTTCAGCAGCATATTGAAACGATTCAATACGAACTGTGATTTTCTGTTTTTAAACCGCAGCATGGAAACAACCGCCAACAGGGCCGATGCGTAAAACGCAAGGGAGATCCACAATTCGCCCTGTGCGTAGACCGCGGTGCCGTCGCTCTGTGTCCAAAGATTCACCCAGAACGGCAGAACCCCGGTGGCCAGTGCCACCAGCAGCAAATAAACCGTCTGGATGCGTTGTATCATATCTATGCACTAAGCGTAACGGACAGCAAAAATAAACAGAATCCTGCGAAATGGATGCAATATCCGGTTCAAATCTTCCGCAACAACGCTGCCGTTCTGCTAACCGCTTCAACCCCAGCCCAAAGCTTATGGCAGAGCTGCTATTTCCAGCGGTAAATTGCTGAATTATTGAAAAATATTTCGTAATATTGCAAAGTTATTAGTTATAGCACCTACCAAGCGGGCATTCTGGCCCAGGCAATATCCGAATAACACTTCTTCAATCCTACTTACTTATAACAGTACTGGATCCATCGTATAACCTATTTTATTTCTTACATGTTTGAAATCTCCGAATTGAAGGCTAAGAAGCTTCCAGAGCTTCAGGACATAGCTAAAAACCTGAATGTCCCCAAATACCGCAGCCTCAAAAAACTCGATCTGGTCTACCAGATCCTGGACCTCCAGGCTTCCAATCCTGCAGCCGTCCGCGAGCACGCCCAGGAAGCAACTGCCGAAGACAACAAAGATACCCAAGGCGCCGATGACGCCTCCAGGGATTCCGGCAAACCCCGCCAGAACCAGCGCGGTCGCTCCCCCAAAAAAGACAGCGGATCGTCCCGCCACAAAAGCAACGGGCAGGAGTCCGAGGCTCAGAAAGAAACCGGCGACAGCAGCGACAACAACGACAACAAAGACAACCGCAAGGACTCCCGGAGTCGGCGGGGCGATAACAAAGACGATCGCCGGCGCGACAATCGCAGCAAGTCAAAGGGCGACGCCTCCTCCGACAACAAGGACCGCCCCAAGCGCGAGTCCCGTAAAAAGGATAATTCCGGCGGCGACAAGCGCAACAATGGCAATTACGACAATAGCCAGAAAAACAAGTACAAGCAGCCCGAATACGAATTCGACAGCATCATCGAAAGCGAAGGCGTCCTGGATATCATGTCCGACGGCTACGGTTTCCTGCGCTCATCCGATTACAACTACCTCTCGTCACCGGACGACATCTATGTGTCCCAGTCCCAGATCCGGCTGTTTGGCCTGAAAACCGGGGATACAGTCCTGGGGAACGTACGCCCTCCCAAGGAAGGCGAGAAATATTTTCCCCTGATCAAGGTGAATAAAATCAACGGCCTGGACCCCCAGGTTGTCCGGGACCGGGTTTCCTTTGAACACCTGACCCCCTTGTTCCCGAAAGAAAAATTCAACCTGGCAGATCGCCAGAGCAATATTTCCACGCGGATCATCGACCTGTTCTGCCCGATCGGAAAAGGCCAGCGGGGGATGATCGTCGCCCAGCCCAAAACCGGTAAGACGATGCTCCTCAAGGACATCGCCAACGCGATTGCCGCCAACCACCCGGAGGTTTACCAGATCATCCTGCTGATCGATGAACGCCCGGAAGAGGTTACCGACATGCAGCGCAACGTCCGCGGAGAAGTGGTGGCGTCCACTTTTGACAAGGAAGCCACCGAGCACGTTCGCGTGGCGAACATCGTGATCGATAAAGCCAAACGCCTGGTGGAATGCGGCCACGACGTGGTGATCCTGCTCGACAGTATTACCCGCCTGGCGCGGGCTTACAATACGGTGCAACCCGCTTCAGGGAAAGTACTCAGCGGGGGTGTGGATGCCAATGCGCTCCACAAGCCCAAGCGTTTTTTCGGGGCAGCCCGGAACATCGAAAACGGGGGCTCCCTATCCATCATCGCCACGGCCCTGACGGAAACCGGGTCCAAAATGGACGAAGTCATCTTTGAAGAATTTAAGGGTACCGGCAACATGGAACTGCAGCTCGACCGCCGCATCTCCAACCGCCGGATTTTCCCGGCCATCGACCTGGTGGCTTCTAGCACCCGTCGGGACGACCTGCTCCTGGACGATACCACCACGCAACGCATGTGGATCCTCCGGAAATACCTGGCCGATATGAACCCCATCGAGGCCATGGAATTCATGGAAAACCGCATCAAGCAAACCAAGAGCAACGAGGAATTCCTGATGACCATGAACGAATAAGGGCAACAGGCTCAAAATTCAGCCCCGGCGGTATCGTCGGGGCTTTTTTATGTATAATCGGCAGGGCTGGCTTTACGGATGGCATCAAAAAAACGGGGTTTTTATAGTAATTTTAGGTCGAGACATCAAACCATTTAAACATCTAGCCATGCCGCTTTCCCAGACTACCCGGAATTTTCAACGCTTCCAGATTTTTTCGTTTTTCCTGCTCCTCATCTTTGTTTCCTGCGGGGAGCAATCCGGCACCCCCCCGGGGGATGATCCCGGACAGCAGGAAATGGTAAATGCCCCGGAGGGCATTATTACATTGGAGGAAGCGCGGATCGATTTTGAACTCTACAGCAAGCGGCGCGCCCCGCTGATCCGCCAGTACGAGGATTCCCTGCTGCGGGCGGAAGGAGTGGATTCTGCATTTGCCGTTGCCCGTTATGTAGCCTTTGACTACGCCAACCTGAAGCAATATATGCAGTATATCGAGCAGGAGGCCCAAAAGGCGGGGACGGATATTTCGAGCCTTCGCGTGTATTTCGGAAACAACCCGGAAAGCGGCGGACACGTGCATCCCCGGCAGAATACCGTTTTCCTGGTCCCCGCGGCCCAACCCGACAAGGAACGCGATGAACAATTTGGCCTATATATCCGCCCGGACGGAACCGCAGGGTATCTGAGCCTGGATCTGCAGCCCGTGAAAGGCCAGGGTTCCGGGATGGATCAGGACGGCATGGAACGTTCGGAAGCTGCTTTCCTGTCGCTGCCCACAGCGCCGGCCACTCTCCAGGACGGGGGGAGCCTGATCATGAATTTTGGCGGGTCTGCGCCGCCGCCACACAACTAATACCTAATAGCGCCTGATATATGGAGGTCAACCCAATTTCGCTCCTGCTGAAATATCCGTTCCTCCCGGTTTATCTGGTCACCGTATTCCTGGCAATATGGAGGTACCCGCGCTATTTTGATACGCTGTTGCGGCTGCTTCCGGTGTTGTTTACCTATACGCTGGCCACTGAAATCCTGGGGATCATCACCTATGAATTTACGGAATTCAGCATTTTCCTGAATGAGTTCTTCAGTTATTACAACTGGTTGATATACAATGTCTACCTGTTGATCTTTTGCGGGTACTTTTTTTTCGTCTACTACCGGGTAATCCCCTGGCGGGCGGCGCGGACCGCAATCCTCATCGGCTCGACCCTCCTTGCCATTGCGGCACTAATCAACCCGCTGTACCAGAGCTTCCAGTATGAGGTCCAGCTGGGAACCTATATTACCGGGTCTGCTGTGCTGGTGGTTTCCTCAATGATGTACCTTATATACCGCCGGTCTGTTTCCGGGAGGGCATTTACCGACCGGGACCTGCTGTCGTGGATTTCTCTGGGCATCGCCATTTTCTATTCAGGGTTTATCCCGATAACCATCTATCGCAACATGCATGCACCCACCGGCCTGATGGACCCGGTGGTGGTAACCCGGATCCTGCAGGTGTTGATTTTTGTGATGTACGGGTGTATCTTGGTAGGCTTATGGCGGATGCGGCCTCAGCGCGTATTCCTGAGCAACTGAGATTGGAACTACTGGACGACCTTGCTGAATTTGTTTTTTTCGGGTTATACGCCCTGGTACTGGGCCTGGCCGTTTATCGTTTTCCCCGATATTACGATACCCCTGCGCGGTACCTGCCGGTCTTTTTTGCCTATACGCTGCTCACCGAAACGGTGGGGATCATCGTCAGGGACTACGATGCATTCAGTATCGTGATCCGGGAGATGTACTACAACAACAACTGGCTCATCTACAATATTTACAGCCTGGTCCTGGTTGTATTCTTTTACATCCTCTATCACCGGTATATCACGGCCCTCCGCATGGATTGGGTCAAGGCCGCCGGGCTCGGGCTATTTGTCGGGGTAAGTCTTTGGAATGCCTGGCAGCACGACTTTTCCACCGTATCCCAGGCCTATGCCTATACGGCAGGCGGGGTGTTGCTCATCGTTTCTTCTGCCGGCTATTTGTTTCAGGAATTCCACCTGGCGAACCGGGATTTGTTCTGGCGGGACCTGCTGGTTTGGATCAGTATCGGCCTGCTGGTTTTCCACCTGGGGTACCTGCCGATAAACCTGCACCGCTTCCAGGTGGCCGTCGGGGAGGCCGAATACGCGGCATGGACGCGGCCGGTACACCTGGCGTTGATCTATTGCATGTACGGCTGCTTCCTTGTGGGATTTATCCGGATGAAACGACTCCGAAAACCGGGTAATCGCAATCACGGCGGGAATGGGGGGAATAATGGATCGAGCCCTTAACCGGGGACACAAAACAAAAACCCCGTTTCGCAACGGGGTTGCGAAACGGGGTTCCAATTCGGTATCAAAAAGCGCTTTTACAGCCCGGCAACCTGCCTGGTAAGCTTGCTCTTGAGGTTGGCCGCTTTGTTGGAATGGATGATATTCCGCTTGGCCAGTTTATCAATCATGCTGACCACTGAGGGCAGAAGGGCTTCGGCGCTTTTCTTATCGGTCTCCGAACGCAACTTCTTGATTGCATTACGCGTGGTCTTGTGCTGATAGCGGTTGCGCAGACGCACAGATTCGTTCCTGCGGATGCGCTTTAATGCTGACTTATGATTTGCCATGAATTCTAAATTCGCTTTATAGTCTCTATTTTCCTGGTAGCCCGTAGGGGATTCGAACCCCTGTTACCAGGATGAAAACCTGGCGTCCTAACCCCTAGACGAACGGG
>NZ_CEXZKX010000005.1:0-341618 GCF_982776155.1 Robiginitalea sp. | reverse complement strand
GGGTTAGGTTGGATGTGGCGGGCGGGTGGGGGCCCATTTCCAGATTCGATTTAACGCGGCAGCGGCCTCAAAAAATTGTCATTTGCATAATCCCCGATAGCATTGCCCAGCCGGTGGCCTTCCTCCGAATCGTACCGGAAGTGGATGCCCAGGTACACCCTGGACATGGCCGCTTCCAAACCCGCCTCGGTAAAGGAAGAAAAGGATCGCACGGGCGGGTCCATGGTCATTTTCCCGGAAAATGGCCCGGCGCTGTCCACCTGTACGGTGCGCATGGTAAAGGCGTAGTCGTCTCCGGTTCCCAGGGTTTCGGAAAGGACGCGCATGGCTGCGGAACTCGCAGAGCCATGGGCCGAAGGGTAGGACGGGAAGGCATAGGTATGCCGGTGCAGGTTGTTCCACTCCTCGTCGGGTTCCGTATCCGGGTTTTCATCGTTGGCGGCCCATCGGATCGCCGTATAGGGGCGCCAGTGGTTGTAGTGGAACTTGTTGTCGAATACGTTCACATAGGCATCGTAGACGGTCATGTTCAGCAGGGCCATGCTGCGGACCGTTTCCCACAGGTTCAGGCCTTCCGCAGCGACCAACTGCCTGGCCAGCCGGTTATGCGAATTTTCCACAAAATCCTTCCACCACATAGCCAGATGCGCCTGGTCTTTCGTACGGGTATCGCTGGATTCACTTCCCACGGATTTTACCTCGTTAAAGGCAGCCGTGTAGGCATCCGAAGCGATATCCGGAGGCGGAGGCGACCGGAACTGGTCCGGGGACTCCAACAGGAAGGGTTCGGCCCGGGCCCAGCCGGCCCCGAAAACAAATCCCTCCGGGGTGCCGCTATGCTCGTTAAACTCCGCGTAAACGCCCGGGGCCATGGGGTGCCAGGTATATTCGGCCTCCCCGTTCCACTGGTCCGCCTGCCGCATCTCCAGCAGGGCTTCGGCGGCTTCCTTTCCCAGTTGGATGCCGGCCTCCCGGGCAGCACCCTCCGGGATCGTATCCAGCACCTCCCCCAGCCAGCCCCGGATCTGTTCCTGCTGGTCCGGAAAACTGGCTGCCGTCACCTCATACAGCGCCTGGGCTACGGCCGCAGATGGGTTGGCATCCGGGTGCGACCCGGAAAAATGGTACGATTCATATACGGGGTGGATGGCATTGAGCGCATTGTGTGCCGCCGTAAAAGCGATGGCTTCGGTGCGTACGCCGTTAAGCGTCAAGAGCCCGTCTTTTTCCACGGCCAGTTCCATAATCCGGTCATTCCATTGAATGGCGATCTCGGGCGAATAATCTTCGGGTTGCACCTCCTTGTCCGCGCATCCTAAAAGGAGGGCCAGGACGAAGGTGTACACGGGGATGGAGATGGGAATTGGAATGAGGCCGGGTGATTTAGATGGCCCGCAGGGTCGGGGTCTGAATCGTATCATCTTACACGGGTTTTATTTCGTCTAATCTGGGGGATTCATCCTAAAGGTAAGAAAATCAGGTAAATATAGGCGAGTTGTTAAGCCCTGGATTTCACCGCGGCCACCAATCGTTCCATACTTTTTTCAAAGTGATCGCCCCGCACATCCAGGCAGAGGCTGCCCCGGAGGCAACCGATAATCCCGTCCAGGCCGGCCCGCAATCCCATCAATCGGGATTTCTTGTCATTTAAATCTCGGGTGTCAATCCCGGCATCGTGGCTTTTTTCGATTTGCTCCTGCACGTTCCGGATGCCCAGGTCTATTTCCGAGATGGCTTCCAGGGTGTAGTCATCCCGGAAAAAATGATCTTCCAGGTAGCAGGCAATGACTTTTTTGTCTTCCAGGTAGTTCCGCAGGAACAAGCTGTCCATGGACTCCTTACCCACCCAGGCAGACTTCAGGCTCCGGTCTGAGACCAGCAACACAATGGCGGTAGCGCGCTTGATGGATGCCTGTATAAATTCATGGATGTCCTGCCCGGCTTCCATATCCGTCTGGTCCAGGATTACCGGGATCCCCGCCTGCTCCAGGGAGGCTTTGATTTTCAGGGCTGTCGGGCTATCCCCGTGGTTATAAGAAATAAATGCCCGAGGTTCCAACACCGGTGGCTGCGCATTTTTTTTCGCCCGCCAAAGCGAGAAAATGAGGAAGGCTTCCAACGGTAGCAGAAAGAGAAGCGATAGTAACAGATGGTTGGAAAATGCCCGGGAAATGGGTTGGCCGTCTTCCGCATCAACCGCCAACCGTTGCAGAAGAATGGTTGCCAGGGTAGCGACCACAAAGAGCAGTGCCAGCAGGTGGGATGCCCGGAGCGACATGCTTCCGGTATCATCCCGGAACATCATCCCATAGGTTAGCGGGGGGATATAAAGGAGGAGGAACCACATCCAGGGGATGTAAACCCGGTTTGCATAAATCCCGCCGATGGTCTGAAACAAAAAGAGCAGGAAAACGAGGATGAAACCCGTTAGCAGGATCGTTAATAAGATGGTTTTATTTTTCCTGGCTTGCCCCATTACGGCCTGTTTTGTAGAAATTCCCAAATCCTGGACCGTTCCAGGTGTACGCGGCCCGGCAGGTCGCTGGATCTCAACAGGTAGGCCTCGACACTGTTTTCGGAGAGTTCGTATTCATAGATCAGGGCGGTTACGGAAAATGCATCGTTGAGTTCCTTTTGGGCAAACCAGGAATTGTTGTGATTCCCCATGGATACTAGATCCAAAGCACGTTGCCGGCCCAGGCGTTGGGTGGTCTGCTTAAAGGGTTTATCGGTTACCGCAAAGGCGATCACCCGGAAATGACCTTTGCGGGGAAAAAACAGGGAGGAAAGATATTCCCGAATGGATATACTGTAGCGCTGTTCAATTTCCAGTGCCCAACGGCTATCGTTGTCCACGGGTGTCCCGTCCGGATTGATTTGTTCGATCCGCGTAAGCAGCACAAACCCGCGCAACCCTTCCAAATCCGGGTCGGGCCCGAAGAGTGACCTCAATACCCGCGGGTGGTCCGCAATCGGGAAGTAGGCAAAATCGTAATACCCTGTGGCATCCAGGGCTTTGCGTAACCGGTTGTCGATTTCCCGCAAGTATTGGGCCCCGGTGAAGATTTCCTGAGGCAATATGTATGTGGCGGAAGCCCGGGGCGGCGGCCAGGGAAACGGCTCTTCTTCGATGAAATAGGAAACAGGTGGATCATCCGAGTACTCCTGGATTCTTCCGTCCCGCATATAATCGCGGTATCCGTTCCAACTGTTCTTGCGGTATTGGCCTTCCAGGAACCCGGCTACCTGCAGGAAGGCCTCCCCGCCGGTCTCCCTCTTCAGGCCGGCCTGGGCTTTTAGCAGGGCCTGGTACGGGTCGCCATTGGAAATAGCTTCTGAAAAGTATTTTGAGAACAAGCTTACGGATATGCCCTGGGTATCCCCGTACGCGATGTTTTCTTCACCCGCAAGATAGGTCAGGAAAGCCCGTTTCCTTGATTCTTCCGGGCGCGCGATGCGCGCAGGTAGTTTCTCGGGTAAGGCATTTTTGCGGGAGGTGCGCTTAAAATTCCATCGATAGGCATCCAGGGAAACGACATTTTCGTCACTGGCCTTCATACTCCCTGTCAATAGTTCAAGGTCTACCCCCTGTTTCATGGCCGAAGTAAACGATTGTTTCAACCTGGCCCCGGCCGGCATCAAAAAGTTCCTGTCCCCCGTTGTGCGAATCCGACCCGAATAGTACGCAAAGGCTACAATAGCCCGGTCGGCATATTCCTGGAAAGTTGCGATTCCCTGCAATAAGGCTTCGCGGTCCGGGTCTGTTACCAGAAATACCCTGAAGCCCAGTTCGGACAAGGCGAATTCCAAATCCCGCAAATTGTTTTGTGCCTCCTCCATCTCGTTTTTGCTTCCGTAATCCGCCACACTGATCAGCAGGGCCACTTTATCCGGGTAATCCTGTGGCGCAGGCACCGGATTTGCCCCGGCACGGACCCAGTAGCTGTTGGTGGCCAGCAGGAAAACTAACAGGAGTTTGCCGGGATGCAGTATCCAAGTGAAGGTGCCAGTCATTTGTGGAAGGTTCGTTGGTCAGGAACCATCCGATAGTTTTTTTAATACCAACGCGCTGATTCCCATTCATCAAGATAGCAAATCCCGCGGACAATATCAGGTTTTCTTCGCCACGTCCCCAATCGCGTGATACGCCGCCTCAACCGCCTCCATCCCGTACTTGCGCTCCAGGCGACGGACGGCAAAATGGGCTTCCGCCATGTTCTGGAAGTGGGTCATAAACGCCGTGTTGATGGCAGCCCCGCCCACGGCCCCGATTACCGGGACGGCCTGGGCGGCAAATTTCTCGGTCACCTGCACGCTGAAACGGCCGGCCACCTGCCCGATGGCTTTGGCCAGCGGGTTGGCAACCCCCCGCAGGGCAGACCGGATGGACATGCGCAGGGCGTAGTAGCCCGTATCCAGACTGTCGTCGTGCTTGGATTTCCCGCCCAGGGCAAACACCTGCAGGCAGGCCAGCTGGGTGTCGAGTTCCCGCAGGTCCTCCCCCTCGCTGCGGGCGATGTCCATGATGGAACGCATCATCAGCTTGGTGGTCAGGGCCATATCGGCCGCAAAGGCCACAAAGCCGAAGGCCCCGCCAATGGCGCCTGAGAGGGAGGCCATGGCCTGGTAGGCGGTGTTGAGGGAAGCCGGCTTGGCTTTATCCGGGTCCATGGTTTTCAGGTTGGACTGCACTACCCGCTGCAGCACGGTATAACTGATCTGTTGCAACTGCTTTTGCTGGCCCTCAGACAAACGGGACACCTGCTTGTCGATCTTGTTCCCGAGCTGGTTGAGCCCCTCCATGGCCCAGCCAATATTTTCCATCCGCCGTTTAGCAGATTCCAGCACACGCAGGTCCTCCGCTTCCAATTGCGTGGCGGGCACGACGGCCAGCGCCCGGGTGCTTTTCTTTTCTTTCTTGCTCTTTTTCTCAGCCATTAACCATGATATTGTTGGGGATGCGTCCCGGCAAATTTCGACTCAAAATGTACAACAACCGTGCCCATTCACCCCCGCCGGGAAGTGCACGAGTCCCGGACCCGGGCCCGGGTCCGGATACGAAGCGATCAGGAACCAGGGCGCAACATGTCTGTTTAATTGTCTTTAATCCTCATTTTCGCCTTCAAAACTCACGTCCAGTTGCTGCACCTTCGGGTCGGCCTCCGGGGTAAGGGTAAAGAATACAACCACCTCCCCGTTTGCGGCCTGCATGCGGAACCGTCCGCGGAGCTGGTTTTCCGGCTCTAATTCGCCCACGGACGAAATGTCCCCGGCTTCCTCCAGGACTTCCGCGATTTCAGACCGGCGGTGTTCCTTGCTCTGGTCCATAAAGAAGTTCTCGGCCATGATGCTCGCTTCCACCTGCGGATCGCCGCTGCGGACCCACTGGGCTACTTCCTCCTTGCGGGTTTTTAGGATATCCGACACCGGCAGGGCGCGCGGCTTTACCTGGAGCGAATCGAAGATTTTGCGGTAGACGGGCCCGAGGGAGTACGGGGAGGTATAGGTGCGGTTGCCGAAGGCCATGACCCCGATCCCGTAATCCGGAAAAAACACATAGTTGCTGCCGTATCCGGGCAGGGCGCCCCCGTGGGAGACCTGCCGGAGGCCGTTGCAAAATGTAGCGCTTCCCAGGCCAAAGGCGTAGCCGGACATCACGGCGCAGTCTTCCCCATTCCAGTCTTTGGCCTCCGCGTACAAACGGGAAAAACGCGGTTGCTGCATGTCCCGCAAAGAACTTCGCTTCACCGGTCCCTCATCCGGGGCGCTTCGGGGCGGCCAGGCAGACAGGTGGAAGCTCACATACTTGCTGAAGTCCTCAATGGTGGTGATGAGCCCACCCATGGCGCCATACGACCCGTCGTGTAAAATGGGCTCCGGCTTCCATTGTTCGTCTTCCCACCGATAGCCATGGGCCAGGATGTCGGCCGGCACGCTGTCGTATTCCCAATAGGTCCGGGTCATGCCCAGGGGCAGCAGGATTTCTTCCCGGATGTACTCCTGGTAGGGCTGCCCGGAAACCTCCGAGATGATCTTGCCCAGCAAGGCATACCCCGTATTGCTGTATTCAAATGCAAAGGAGGCCGGGTTGCTGAAGGAGACCCCGCCGGCCATCAGGTCGGTGAGCATCTGGTCCGTTTCGTCCAGTTGCCGGTCGCCCCAGGGGTTGTCTTCCGGGAAGCCGGCAGTCATCGTCAGCAGGTTTTCGATGGTAATGGCGGGGGCATCGCTGGTGAGGTATTCAAGACCGGCCATCGCCGGGATGTATTTTTCGGCCGGATCTGCCAGGGCCAGGCGGCCTTCATCCCGCAATTTCAGGATGGCCATGGCCGTAAAGCTCTTGGTCATGGAGGCAATCCGGAAGGCGGAAGAGGTGGTGGCCGGTCGCTCGGATTCGATGTCGAGCACGCCCGTGGCGCCGGACACGACCAGTTCGTCGTCTACCACAATCCCGTAGGCAATGCCGGGGATGTGACGCTCTGCAGCGTGCTCCTCGATGAGTCGTTGCATGTCGGGGGCGAGGCTCCGGATCTTTTCTGCCCGGTTGTCCTCCTCAAAGCGGGCGGGCTGGTAAGTGGTCGAAGCGGGGTGCTGCGGCACCTCGGATTGGGAGGCCGAAGGGGCCTCCGGTTCGGTTTTACAAGCTGTCAGGCCCAGCATCAAGCCTGCGAGCAGGAGGAGCGGCCATTTAAGTTGCGTGTTCATCATTCGGTATTTTCCCGGAATGTAAGGATTATTGGGGAGCACGGCGGATAAACAACCGGATAAACACCAGGATCAATATCCCGAACCACCCGAGCGGGTAGGGCAGCACAAGCATCCCCCAGCCGTCGGCCAGGGCGGCCTCCGTATCCAGGCCGCTGATGGCAAAACGGGTCCAGAGCGAGACCACCCCCAGGACAATCATCAGAAAGCACACGCGGTACCACTGGGCATGCGGGTCGCCGTAGCGGCGGGTGGTCACCATCAGAATCCCACTGCCGGCCACCACCAGGGGGGCGCCCCAGAGCGGGAAGAGCACCCCGATCATCGACAGGAACAGGCCCACATAAAAGGCGGTCTGGAGTTTGCGGTTTTCTTGCATGGTTCGGGCGCTTTTTCCACTCCGGCCGGAGCGGGCAGTAAACACCCGGAAAGGTACGAATTCAATCCCGGTTCACCCGGTAGGTGATGTCGCAATCTGGTGATCTGGGAGGTGGGGATGTCGCGGGTTACCCGGCCTGTCGATTCCCGAAAATAATTGGCCGGCGAATTGCTTTTCGCACTACATTTACTTTGTTTAATAGAAACCTAATCTTTTGATACCGAATGAAAAAACTCTTGATTTTTTGCCTGGTTTTAGGGGCCTTCCAGCTGCAGGCCCAGGACCGCGACATCACCTTTGGCGTGAAGGCCGGGGCGAACTTTTCCAACCTGAAGCTCGACTTTGACGGCGACGGGATTTCCCCGGACGGTGCCACGAGCATTTTTGTCGGCGGCTACGTGGATATCGGCATTGCTGAAAAGCTGAACTTTCAACCCGAATTGCAATATTCCATTGAAGGGGCGAAAGATGCCAGCGTGAGCTTTATCAACCTCCCGCTCATGCTGAAGTACTACGTCGTGGATGGATTTAACGTGCAGGCGGGCCCGCAAATCGGCTTCCTGGTGGATGCCGAAGACGGGGATACCGACGGCCTTAAATCCACCAACTTTGCGCTGAACTTTGGGGCGGCCTATGAGTTGCCGGCCGGTTTCTTTGTGGATGCCCGGTACAACCTGGGGCTGTCCAACATCGCCGAAGAGGAGCCCGGTTTTGAGGACATCTCCTTAAAAACCAAAGGCTTCCAACTCGGGGTCGGCTACCGGTTCTGAGACTGAAAATTTCGGTTTTTCCTATACGGAATACCAGATGGAGGGGGCATGGGCCCCCTCTTTTTTTTGCCCCTCGGCAGGTTTTTTTGCCCCCCGGCAGGTGGCTGACCTACGCAGGGGCGACCGCAGAAAATAAAAAATATTAGTACCTTCAACAGCTGACTAATTCGAATACGAAAAACAACTATGAGTAACCCACTTTTCAAAGCAGGGATCCTCCTGCTTTTCCTTTGCCTGGCGCCCTGGCAAACCGATGCCCAACGGCGCAACCGATCGAATACCACAACCTTTCCCGAATCCTTGTATTCCTCCATGGAATACCGGCTGGTAGGCCCCTTCCGGGGTGGCCGGTCCGCGGCGGTAACCGGCGTGCCGGGCAAGCCGAACCTGTTTTACTTCGGGGCCACCGGGGGCGGCGTCTGGCGCACCCAGGACGGGGGCCGCACCTGGGAAAATATCTCGGACGGCTACTTTGGCGGCAGTATCGGGGCGGTTGAAATTGCAGCGAGCGACCCGAACGTCATCTACGTGGGCGGGGGCGAGAAAACCGTAAGGGGGAATGTCTCCAGCGGCTATGGCGTCTGGAAATCCGTGGACGCCGGGAAAACCTGGCAGGAAGCCGGCCTGGCGAAAAGCCGGCACATCCCGCGCCTGAAAGTGCACCCGAAAAACCCGGACGTGGTCTTTGCGGCCGTGCTGGGGAATATCTACAAACCTACCCAGGAACGGGGCGTATACAAGAGTACGGACGGGGGCGAGACCTGGCGCAAGGTCCTCTTTGCCAACGAGCAGGCCGGGGCCGTGGACCTCACCTTCGACCCCACCAACCCGCGCATCCTCTACGCGAGCACCTGGCGCGTGCAGCGCACCCCCTACTCCCTGAGCAGCGGGGGCGACGGCTCGGCCCTCTGGAAGTCTACGGACTCCGGGGAAACCTGGACGGAGATCTCCAAAAACGACGGCTTCCCGACGGATACCCTCGGGATCATCGGCGTAGCCGTATCGCCGGTGAATTCCCAGCGCGTCTTTGCCATTGTGGAAAACAAAGATAAGGGCGGCCTCTACCGGAGCGAGGACGGAGGCGAGACCTGGAAACAGATCAACGACGACCGGAACCTGCGCCAGCGCGCCTGGTATTACACCCGCATGTATGCGGATACCCAGGACGAGGACGTGGTCTACGTATTGAACGTGCGCTACCACAAGTCGTCGGACGGGGGCAAGACGTTTGAAACCTTCAACGCGCCCCACGGCGACCACCACGACCTCTGGATTGCACCCGAGGACCCGCAGCGGATGATCATCGGGGACGACGGCGGCGCCCAGGTCTCCTACGACGGGGGCACCACCTGGAGCACCTATTACAACCAGCCCACCGCCCAATTCTACCGGGTGACCACCGACAACGCCTTTCCCTACCGGATTTACGCGGCCCAGCAGGACAATTCCACCGTCCGCATCCGCCACCGCTCGGACGGCTTCGGCATTGGGGAGGAAGACTGGGAACCGACGGCCGGGGGCGAATCGGCCCACATTGCCGTAGACCCGGAAAACGACAACATTGTCTATGGGGGCAGCTACGGCGGCTTCCTGACCCGCGTGAACCACGATGCCCAAACCGTGCGCGCCATCAACGTCTGGCCGGACAACCCGATGGGGTACGGGGCCGAGGGGATGAAGTACCGCTTCCAGTGGAACTTCCCGATCATCTTTTCCCGCCACGACCCAAACAAGCTCTACACCTTTTCGAACCACGTGCACATGAGTACGAACGAGGGGCAGAGCTGGGAACTCCTGAGCCCGGACCTCACCCGGAACGATCCCGACAAGTTGGTCTCCAGCGGCGGGCCCATCACCCAGGACAACACCGGGGTAGAGTATTACTGCACCATTTTTGCCGCCAACGAGAGCCCGCTTAAGGAGGGCCTCCTCTGGGTGGGCAGCGACGACGGGCTCATCCACATCTCCCGGGACGGGGGGCAGAACTGGGAGAATGTCACCCCGCCGAATATGCCGGAATGGAGCATGGTCAACAGCATCGATCCCTCCTATTTTGACGAGGGTACGGCTTACGTGGCGGCCACCCGCTACAAGCTCGGGGATTTTAAGCCCTACCTGTACAAGACCACCGATTACGGCCAGAGCTGGACGGAGATCACCAGCGGCATCGACCCGGAGCACTTTACCCGGGTGGTACGCGAAGACCCGAAGCGGAAAGGCCTGCTCTACGCAGGTACCGAGACGGGCATGTATATCTCTTTTGACGACGGGGCCTCCTGGAAACCCTTCCAGCTGAACCTCCCCGTGGTGCCGATCACCGACCTGACCATCAAGGACAACAACCTGATTGTAGCCACCCAGGGCCGGAGCCTCTGGATCCTGGACGACCTCACCGTCCTCCACCAGCTGGACGACGCCAAGCGGTCTGCCTCCAGCATCCTCTACAAGCCCAAGGATGCCTATCGCACCAAGGGCGGGGCGCGCAGCACCCCGTCGCTCACCGAGGGGCAGAACCACCCGAATGGCGTGGTGACCCATTTCTATATGAAGGATTTCTCCGAGAAGGACAGCGTGGCCCTGACCTATACGACGATGGCCGGGGATACCCTGGCGAACTTCAGCACGTATGCGTCGGAGATCGACAAAAAGCTGAAGGTGGAAAAAGGCGGCAACACGCATGTTTGGGATACCGAGGGCAAGGGGGCCAAACGCCTGCCCGGCATGATCCTCTGGTGGGCGAACCTCAGCGGGCCCAAGGCGGTTCCCGGCAGTTACCAGGTACACCTGACGGCGAACGGGGAGACTCAAACCCAGCAATTCCGGATTGTGCCGGACCCGCGGGCCGAGGCAACCGTGGCCGACATGCAGAAGCAGCACGACTTTATCACGGCTGTGAACGAGACCGTAGACCGGGCCCACCAGTCTATTGAGAAGATCCGGAAGGTGAACGACCAGCTGGACGCCTTTATGAAGCAGTATAAGGGCAATGAAGCGACGGAAGAGTTGGTGGAAAAGGCGAAGGAGATGAAGGAAGGCTTCGGCGAGATCGAAAAAGCGCTCTACCAGACCCAGAACCGCAGCGGGCAGGATCCGCTGAACTTCCCGATCCGCCTGACCAACAAGCTGGCCCACCTGAATTCCCTGGTGAGCCTGGACGATTTCCCGCCCACCGAGCAGGACATCGCCGTGCAGCAGGAACTCAGCCGGGAGATCGAAACCCAGCTCAGCGCATTCGACAAAATGGTCGACGAGGAAATCACCGCCTTCAACAAGGCCTTCAACGACCTGAACCTAAACTATCTTTTTATTGAAGAGTAGTTTGTTTTTTGAGTTACACGAAGAAAAACCCCGCGGCTTGCGCCCGGGGTTTTTTAATTTGAAGATTTGTCGATTTGAAAATTTGAAGATTGGGGTGTCGTCGCGCCATCCGAGCGAGTTGGCTGGTATCGGCTCGTTCACTTTCCCTCTTTGATATCGAGCGGGCTTAGCCATTGCCTCATTGACAAATTTCCAAATCACCTCGCTGCATTTTCAAATCGACAAATCTTCAAATCTTCAAATCGAATCACCCATTCATCAGTGATTCAATCTCCTCCGCCTCAATGGGGATGTCCGCCATCAGGTTCAGTGGCTCGCCCTTATCCCGGATAACCACGTCGTCTTCCAGGCGGATGCCGAAGCCCTCTTCGGGCACGTAGATGCCGGGCTCCACGGTAAAGACCATGTTGGGCTGCATGGGGGTTTTCAGCGCCCCGTAGTCGTGGGTGTCCAGGCCAATGTGGTGGCTGGTGCCGTGCATGAAGTATTGTTTATAGGCCGGTTTGTCCGGGTCCTCGTTCTGTACGTCTGCCTTGTCCAGCAGGCCCAGGCCCAGGAGCTCAGAGGTCATCAGCTTGCCCACCTCTTTGTGGTATTCCGCCCAGAGCGTGCCGGGCACCAGCATTTTGGTGGCCTCCTTCTTGACGTTCAAAACAGCGTTGTACACCTGTTTTTGCCGGTCCGTAAAGCGGCCGCTCACCGGGATGGTCCGCGTCATGTCGCTGGAATAATTGGCGTATTCGGCCCCCACGTCCATCAGGATGAGCTCCCCTTCCCGGCACTGGTTTTTGTTCTCTACGTAGTGCAACACGTTAGCGCTGTTGCCCGAGGCGATAATGGGCGTATAGGCAAAGCCGCGGGAGCGGTTCCGGATGAATTCGTGCAGGAATTCCGCCTCGATCTCGAACTCCCAGACGCCGGGTTTTACGAAGCCGAGCACCCGGCGGAAGCCCTTTTCGGTAATCCCGCAAGCGGTTTGCATCAGGTCGATTTCCTCGGGTTCCTTGACTCCCCGGATCTCCTGCAGGATCGGGTTGCTCTTGGCCACCTTGTGGGCCGGGAATTTCCGTTTGGTCGCGTGGATGAACCGGTCTTCCCGGGTCTCGGTTTCCACGGCCTGCCGGTAGTGTTCGTTGGTGTTGAAGTAGATGGTGTGCGCCTCGGTCATCAGGTCAAAAAACACCTTGTCAAAGTCCTGGAGCCAGTACACTGTGCGGATACCCGAAGTGGCGAAGGCCCGGTCCTTGGTGAGTTTTTCGCCTTCCCAGACGGCGATGTGGTCGTTGGTCTCCCGCAAAAAGAGGATTTCCCGGTGTTTCGGGTCGATGGCGTCCGGGAACAGCAGCAGGATGGATTCCTCCTGGTCCACCCCGGAGAGGTAGAAGATGTCCGGGGCCTGGCGGAAGGGCATCGTGCTGTCCGCCCCGATGGGGTATACGTCGTTGGAGTTAAAAACGGCCAGGCTGCCGGGCTGCATCTTCGCCATAAACTTCTGGCGGTTCCTGGTGAAAAGCCCGGAATCGATCGGGTGGTACTTCATAGGTATTTTCGGTTTGCCCAAAGGTAGGGATTCGCGGGGGTGGGAACAAAAATTCGGCAGGCGGGAACAATAATTCGGGGGGCGAAGATTCCGGGCGGTCGGGACAAAAAAAGGGGGCTTTGTGAAGCCCCCGAGGTGTGGTTGGTTGGTTAGTTGCTATTAGAAGCAGGATATGCGATCTTTGGTCTTCCGGGAGCTGTCCTGAAAGCGGGCAATGTTCATTGAACAGGTGTCGCGCTTTTTTGGTAGATTCGTCCGAAAAGAGGAATAAATTAACAATTTTTTAGGCACCCGTGCAACTGTTTTGTGTAAAAATCACACATTGCAGGGGGAATCCTACAAGCAAAACCAGCCCATAGAAATGAAGATTTTCCGTACCCTTGCCGCCTGCCTGGCGACCCTTCCCTTACTGGCCCAAGCCCCTGCTACCGACGCCTCTGTCGTACAACAGGCCCTGGAGCAAAAAGCCCGGATGGCCAACGCCTCCAAAGTGGCCAACCTCCGTTTGGAGAATATCGGCCCGAGCGTAATGAGCGGCCGTGTGGTGGACCTGGCCGTCAACCCGGACAACCCGGTGGAATTCTATGTGGCCTATGCATCGGGCGGCCTCTGGTACACCGACAACAACGGGACGAGTTTTACCCCCGTCATGGACAACGCCCCCACGCAGAACCTCGGGGCGGTTGCCGTACACTGGCCTTCCGGCACCATCTGGGTGGGAACGGGAGAAAACAACGCGTCCCGGTCGTCCTACGCCGGGATCGGCCTGTACAAATCCACAGACGGGGGGGAGAGCTGGACCTTTGCCGGCCTGCCGGATTCCCACCATATCGGCCGGATCGTCATCCACCCGGAAAACCCGGACGAGGTAGTGGTGGCCGTGGCGGGACACCTCTACTCGGACAACGAGGAACGGGGCATCTACAAGACTACGGACGGGGGCGCCAGCTGGCAGCGGACGCTTTTTGTGGACGACAAAACCGGGATGATCGACCTGGTAGCCTCCCCGGGGCGCCCGGAAGTCCTCTATGCCGCTTCCTGGCAGCGCGACCGGAAGGCCTGGAACTTTGACGGCAGCGGCCCGGGTACGGGTATCTATAAAAGCATTGACGGGGGCGACAACTGGAATTTGATGACCGCCGCAGGCAGTGGGTTCCCCACCGGATCCGGCGCCGGTCGGATTGGCCTGGCCGCATTTGACCACCAGATTGTCTATGCCGTCATCGACAACCAGGACCGGCGCCCCAAAGAGTCCGGCGACGCAGATGCGGATGAGGGGCTTACCAAGGACGATTTTAAATCGATGTCCGCCTCCCGGCTCCTGGCCCTGGACAACGGCGAGCTGAACGAATTCCTGAAGACCAATGGCTTCCAGGAGAAATACCGGGCGGAAAACGTCAAGCAACTGGTGCGGAGCGGCTCGGTGAAACCTGCGGACCTGGCCACCTACCTGGAAGACGCAAATTCCCTGCTCTTCGACACCCCGGTCATCGGGGCGGAGGTGTATCGCTCCGAGGACGGGGGTCGCACCTGGACGCGGACCCACGAGGGCTACATCGACGACCTGTTTTACAGCTACGGCTACTACTTCGGGCAGATCCGGGTGGCCCCGTACGACCGGGATCAAATCTACCTGGCCGGCGTCCCGCTGATCCGGTCGGCAGACGGGGGCAAAACCTTTGAGGCGATAGACGGGGACAACGTACATGCAGACCACCACGCCCTCTGGATCAACCCGGAGAAGGAAGGCCACCTGATCAACGGGAACGACGGGGGCATCAACATCACCTACGACTACGGCGAACACTGGATCAAGAACAACTCCCCGTCCGTGGGGCAGTTCTACGCCATTGCAGTAGACCACGAGGACCCCTACAACGTGTACGGCGGCCTGCAGGACAACGGGGTGTGGAAAGGGGCCCACAACGCCGGCGAATCGGACGGGTGGCACCAGAGCGGCCGCTACCCCTGGGAGATGCTCCTGGGCGGGGACGGCATGCAGGTGGAGGTCGATAGCCGCAACTCGGACATCGTGTACACGGGCTTCCAGTTCGGGAACTATTTCCGCCTGGACCTCGGGGCAGACAAACGCACCTACATCCAGCCGAAACACGAACTGGGGGAATCGCCCTACCGCTTTAACTGGCAGACGCCCATCCTGCTTTCGCCCCACAACCAGGACATCCTCTACCTGGGCGGCAACAAACTGCACCGGTCCATGAACCAGGGCGACGACTGGACAGCCATCTCGGACGACCTGACACGGGGCGGGAAAAAGGGGAACGTCGCCTACGGCACGCTGACCACCGTCTCGGAATCGCCTTTCCAGTTTGGATTGCTCTACACGGGCAGCGACGACGGGCTGGTACATGTGAGCAAAAACGGCGGCGGCTCCTGGCAGCAAATCTCCGGCAGCTTCCCGGAAGACTTATGGGTGAGCCGCGTGGCGGCCTCCTCCCACAAAAAGGAACGGGTGTATGTTGCCCTGAACGGCTACCGCTGGGACGACTTTACCCCCTATGTGTACGTAAGCGAGGATTACGGGGCCACCTGGAGGTCCCTGGCGGACGGCTTGCCGGCCTCCCCGGTAAACGCCTTGGTGGAAGACCCGAAAAACGAAAACCTGCTCTTTGTGGGCACGGACAACGGGCTCTACGCCAGCCTGGACCGGGGCGCTACCTGGGAACTCATGCAAAACGGGCTGCCCAACGTGGCCGTACACGACCTGGTGATCCAGCCTAAGGCGGGCCACCTGTTGGTGGGCACCCATGGCCGGAGCATCTACAAGGCGGACATCGGCGCCCTGGAGGCGCTTCCCGCCCAGGACCTCTCCGAACCGCTCGTGGTCTTTGACCTGCCGGAGATCCGCCACTCCTCCCGCTGGGGGAATACGCGCTCCACCTGGGGGGAGCCCAACACGCCGGGCCTGGACATCGAGTTCTTTGCCCAGTCGCCCGGGACGGTGCAGGCGCGCATACTGAGCGCGGACGGCACCGTAGTGAGCGAGACGCAGCTCGACGCCGATGCGGGCTTCAACATCCTCTCCTACGACCTGGCCTTCAGCAAGGAGGGCAAGAGCGACTTCCTGAAAAAGAACAAGGTGCCGCTGAAAACAGCCGGCAACGGGAAGACCTACCTGCCGGAAGGCACCTACCAGGCCGAACTCCAACAGGGCAAAACCAAGGTGAGCCGGGAATTTAAAATCAAATAAGTTGCCTATGGAACTCTCCCTGAGCATCCCTGCCCTGCTCTTCCCGGCCATCTCCCTGAGCATGCTGGCCTACAATGCCCGCTACCTGGCCATTGCCGCCCTGATCCGCCAATTGCACGGGCAGTTCCGGGAAACCCAGGCAGCCCCGCTGGAAAAACAGATCGGGTCCCTGAAACGCCGGTTGCGCATCATCAAGGACATGCAGTCCACGTCCATCGCGAGTTTCTTGCTGGCCGCCATCAGCATGTTCCTGATCTATGTGGAACTCCGGCTCTGGGCCAATGGCATTTTCGGGTTGAGCCTGATTTTCCTGATGGTTTCCCTGATCCTTTCGCTCTGGGAAGTGCGGCTTTCCACCCGGGCCCTGGAGATCCAGCTGCGGGATATGGGCACGTGAAGCCAGGGCGCTGTGGGCCATGGGGAGGTGAAGCCTCGGCCCTGCGGGATTTGGCAGCTGCCTCCCGGGCAGCCTGCATCCGGGGGTTGCCACCCGTCGGAGCCGGCGGTTTTAACAAGTCTTTGACCCGGGATTCCCCGGAATTGGCCGATATTTGGGGCTTTCTGATTGCAACCTGCCATGTCTTTTTCCCATTCCCGACCCAGTGCGCGTAAACCGGCTGAACCTGCCTCCTCCCAGGGAAGCAGCACCGTCTTGCCAAAACCGGAAACCACCCGCCGCAAGAAACAGGCCAACACACTGCGGATCTTCCGGAAAATCCACCGCTATACGGGGGCCTGCCTCTTTGCCGTTTTCTTTTTTATCGCCGTCAGCGGCCTGTTGCTGGGGTGGAAAAAACATTCCGGGGACGCCATCCTGGCCAAAACCCGCACGGGCAGCACTACAGACCTCGCCCGCTGGAAATCCCTGTCGGAGCTCCGGGACAACGCGGTGGCTTATTACCGGGACTCCCTCCAGACGCAGGGAGCCTTTGAGGTAGACCGCATGGACGTGCGTCCGGACAAGGGGGTGGTGAAATTCACTTTTACCCCGGGATTCCGGGGCCTGCAACTGGACGGGGCCACCGGGGAGGTACTGTATGTGGAAACCCGGCGGAGCGACTTTATCGAAAAACTGCACGACGGCTCCCTGGTAGACCTCTGGCTGGGCCTCGACAACGGGGCGTTCAAGCTGTTCTACACCTCCCTGGCCGGGGTGGCCCTGCTGGTGTTTACCATCACCGGGTTCTGGCTCTGGTACGGGCCCAAACGCATGCGGCGGGCCGCGCGGAAGTAAATTCCGGACCCCCTTTGGCGCGCTGGCTCCTACCCTTCTTTAAAACGATTCTAAAATGGTTGGCCCCCGGCGGCAAAGTTTGTTAAAACGCCGCCTGTAAGCTATTTTTGTAGGGCTTTACTAAACCCAACTGAAATGAGCGGATTCGCTAGTTCTTCTATAGCCCGGAAGGTCGTCATGGCGCTCTCGGGCCTTTTTTTGGTCCTGTTCCTGGCACAGCACGCCACCATCAACCTCAGCTCGGTGGTGAGCCCGGAGACCTTCAATAAATGGTCGCACTTTATGGGGTACAACGCCGTGGTGCAGTTCATCCTGCAACCCATCCTGATTGCAGGGGTCATCGTGCACTTTGTGATGGGGATTGTCCTGGAGATCCAGAACAACCGCGCGCGGAATGTTAAATACGTGAAATTCAAGGGCAGCGCGAATGCGCCCTGGGTTTCCCGCAACATGATCATCACCGGGCTGGTGGTGCTCGCCTTCCTGGGGCTGCACTTCTACGATTTCTGGGTACACGAGATGGCCTACAAATACGTGGAGGCCCGTCCGGAAGACCCGACCCGCTACCACGCGGAAACCGTCGAGAAGTTCGAGCCTATCTGGCGCACGGTCATCTACGTGGTCAGTTTTGTGCTTTTGGCGCTCCACCTCTGGCACGGCTTTGCGTCGTCCTTCCAGAGCATGGGGGTCAACAACAAGTACACCCCGGCGATCCGCAATTTTACCCGGCTCTACGCCATCGTGGTGCCGCTGATCTTTATCTTCATCGCCCTCTACCATCATTTTAATCCGATAACGCACTCATAATATGGCAACCCTGGATTCCAAAGTCCCCTCCGGCCCGCTGGCGGAAAAGTGGACAAAGCACAAGAACGAGATCAATCTGGTCAACCCGGCCAACAAGCGGAATATCGATATTATCGTCGTCGGGACCGGCCTGGCCGGCGGGGCGGCAGCTGCCACCCTGGCGGAACTCGGGTACAACGTGAAGACCTTCTGTTACCAGGATTCCCCCCGCCGGGCGCACAGCATCGCGGCCCAGGGCGGGATCAATGCAGCCAAGAACTACCAGGGCGACGGGGACAGCCCCTACCGCCTGTTTTACGATACCATCAAAGGGGGCGACTACCGCTCCCGGGAAGCCAACGTCTACCGGCTGGCCGAAGAGTCCGTGAACATCATCGACCAGTGTGTGGCCCAGGGGGTCCCATTTGCCCGGGAATACGGCGGGCTCCTGGATAACCGCTCCTTTGGGGGGGTACTCGTATCCCGGACGTTTTACGCCAAGGGGCAGACCGGCCAGCAACTGCTGCTGGGCTGCTATGCGGCCATGAACCGGCAGATCAACCGGGGCAAGATCCGGCCCTACAACCGGCACGAAATGCTGGACCTCGTCCTGGTGGACGGCAAGGCCCGGGGCATCATCGCCCGCGACCTGGTAACCGGGGAGATTGAGCGGCACAGCGCCCACGCCGTGGTGCTGGCATCCGGCGGGTACGGCAATGTCTTCTATCTCTCCACGAATGCGATGGGGAGCAACGTAACGGCTGCCTGGCGCGCCCACCGGCGGGGGGCTTATTTTGCCAACCCCTGCTTTACGCAGATCCACCCTACATGCATCCCGGTTTCCGGCGACCACCAGTCCAAGCTCACGCTCATGTCCGAATCCCTGAGGAATGACGGACGGATCTGGGTGCCCAAACGCAAAGAGGACGCCGAGGCGATCCGCGCCGGGAAACTCAAGCCCACCCAGCTTGCGGAAGAGGACCGGGATTACTACCTGGAGCGCCGCTACCCGGCCTTCGGTAACCTGGTGCCCCGGGACGTGGCCTCCCGCGCCGCCAAGGAACGCTGCGATGCGGGCTACGGGGTCAACAAGACGGGCGAGGCCGTCTACCTGGACTTTGCCGCGGCCATTGAGCGCTACGGCAAGGAAAAAGCCTATACCTCCGGGATCAAAGACCCGGACAAGGAGACCATCACCAAGCTGGGCAAGGAAATCATCGCCGCCAAATACGGGAACCTCTTCCAGATGTACGAAAAGATCGTCGACGACAACCCCTACGATACGCCGATGATGATCTACCCGGCCGTCCACTACACCATGGGCGGGCTCTGGGTGGACTACAACCTGCAGACCACCATCCCGGGCTGCTACTGCGCCGGGGAGGCGAATTTCAGCGACCACGGGGCCAACCGCCTGGGCGCCTCCGCCCTGATGCAGGGGCTGGCCGACGGGTATTTTGTGTTGCCCTATACCATTGGCGACTACCTCTCCGACGACATCCGTACCGGGCCCATCCCGACGGACAGCGAGGCCTTCGACAAGGCCGAGGCCGACGTGCGCTCCCGCCTGGAACGCCTGCTGAATGCCAACGGCACAAAATCCGTGGATTACTACCACAAGAAGCTCGGCAAGATCATGTGGAACAAATGCGGGATGTCCCGGAATGCCCAGGGTCTTGAGGAGGCCATCGAGGAGATTGCCGCCCTGCGCAAGGAGTTCTACGAAAACGTCCGGGTACCCGGCAGCATGGACGAGACAAACCCCGAGCTGGAAAAAGCCGGGCGCGTAGCCGATTTCCTGGAACTCGGCGAACTCTTTGCCAAGGATGCCCTGCACCGGAATGAATCGTGCGGCGGGCATTTCCGCGAAGAGTACCAGACCCCGGAAGGGGAAGCCCTGCGGGACGACGAGAATTTCAAGTTCGTTTCCGCCTGGGAATACAAGGGGGAACCCAAGGATGCCGTACTCCACAAGGAGGACCTGGTGTTTGAGAATATTGAGTTGAAAACACGGAGCTATAAGTAATTTGGCAATTTGAAAATTTGCCGATTTGAAAATTTGATAAAATCGCTATGAATTTACTACTGAAAATTTGGCGGCAGAAAGACGCCGACTCCAAGGGCAAGATGGTGGATTACCCCATCAGCGGCATCGAGGGCGACATGTCTTTCCTGGAAATGCTGGACGTATTGAACCAGCAACTCATCGACAAGGGGGAGGAGCCCGTGGTGTTTGACCACGATTGCCGCGAAGGTATCTGCGGTTCCTGCTCTCTGCAGATCAACGGGGAGCCCCACGGGCCCGACCGGCTGATCACTACCTGCCAGCTGCACATGCGGAAATTCAACGACGGGGATACGATCGTCATCGAGCCCTTCCGCGCTACGGCCTTCCCGGTTATCAAGGACCTGATGATAGACCGGACAGCCTTTGACCGCATCCAGCAGGCCGGGGGTTATATCTCGGTGAATACTTCCGGGAATACCGTAGACGCCAACGCCATCCCGATTGAAAAAGACGATGCCGACAAATCCTTTAACGCGGCAACTTGTATTGGCTGTGGGGCCTGCGTGGCCGCCTGTAAAAATGCGAGCGCCATGCTGTTTACCTCGGCCAAGGTATCGCAGTTTGCCCTGCTGCCCCAGGGCCGGGTGGAGGCTTCTGAGCGCGTCCAGAACATGGTCCGCCAGATGGACCTGGAAGGCTTCGGCAACTGTACGAATACAGGGGCATGCGAAGTGGAATGCCCCAAGGGGATTTCCCTGGAGAACATCGCCCGAATGAACCGGGAGTACCTCTCAGCGACCACGGAAGGATAACACGGATTTTCAGGAATCAATCTCAAACCCCTGCCCCCCCGGCGGGGGTTTTTTATTTCCCAAAGGCAGGTGATATGCCAAGGGCGGATGTTATCCCCTGGGCAGGTGTTATTCCCAGGGCAGGTGTTATCCCCAGGGAAGGTGTTCTCCCCAGGGAAGATGTTAAAGGAACTTAACAGGTCGGGCCCGGGATTTATAAGGGCTTTAACGGAGATTCCGGGGGCTATCGGCTATATTAAAGAGTGAACTGAAAGATAAACCAATAAAACATACGCAACATGAAGAAGATAGCCATATTAGCTACGAATGGATTTGAGGAAAGCGAATTAAAATCCCCGAAAGAAGCGATGGAAGCCGAAGGTTTCCAGATCGATATAGTCAGCCCGGAATCCGGATCCATCAAAGGATGGTCCGACGGAAACTGGTCTAACAGTTATACGGTGGATAAAACGCTGAGCCAGGTGGATGCCAAGGACTACAATGCCCTGGTACTGCCCGGAGGCGTATACAACCCGGACCAGTTGCGCGTCAATGAAGACGCATTGCTGTTTGTCCGCGATTTCTTCAAGCTGAAGAAACCCGTGGCAGCCATTTGCCACGCCCCGCAAATCCTGATCAGCGCCGGCGTCGTAGAAGGACGCACGCTGACCTCCTATAAATCGATCAAAGACGACCTGATCAATGCAGGCGCAACCTGGAAAGACCAGGCGGTAGTTGTGGACGAAGGTTTTGTGACCAGCCGCAACCCGGGAGACCTGCCCGCCTTCAACAGTAAAGTGATCGAAGAGATCCGCGAAGGCAAGCACGAGGAACAGCACGCCTGATAACTGATGAATTCCCCCAACCCCCGGCCCGATGCCGGGGGTTTTTTTATACATTTAATTCTATGAAACTACCTTTTGAATCGAAACTCCCTGGCCTGGAACCCTCCATTTTCGGGGTGATGAACCGCATTGCCCTGGACGCCGGGGCCCTGAACCTCGCCCAGGGGTTCCCGGATTTCGGCGCCGACCCGGAACTCATCCGCCTGCACAGCGAGGCCCTGGAGGAAGGCTACAACCAGTATGCGCCCATGTCGGGCATCTACTCGCTCCGGGAAGCCATTGCCGAAAAGACGGAAACCCTTTACGGGGCCAGCTACCACCCGGAAACTGAAGTCACGGTAACGGCCGGGGCCACCCAGGCGCTCTATACGGCCATTGCAGCCACTATCCGACCCGGGGACGAGGTGATCGTCTTTAAGCCGGCGTACGACCATTACGAGCCTTCGGTAAAGGCCCACGGCGGGGTACCCGTGCTCCTGCAATTGCAGGGACCGGATTTCCGGATCGATTGGGTGGCCTTCGATGCCGCCCTGACCGCCTCCACCAGGATGGTGATCATCAACACCCCCCACAACCCGAGCGGGACCGTGCTTTCCCGTGAGGATATGGAAATGCTCGAAACCCGACTTCGGGGGACGAATATCCTGGTGCTGAGCGACGAGGTATACGAACACCTGGTCTTTGACGGGCAGGAACACCAAAGCGTCGCCCGGTTCCCGGGCCTCCGGGAACGCGCATTTGTCTGCGCCTCTTTTGGGAAAACCTTTCATATCACCGGGTGGAAAACCGGGTACTGCCTGGCCCCGGAACTGCTGATGCAGGAATTCCGGAAAATCCACGAATTCGCGATTTTCTGCGTGAGCCACCCGGCCCAGCGGGCCCTGAAAACCTACCTGGAAAACCCGGACCACTACCTGGAACTCAACGATTTTATGCAGCGCAAGCGCGATCTCTTCCTGGAGGCCGTGGCCAGCTCCCGCTTTACGTTTACCCCTGCGGCAGGCACCTATTTCCAGCTGCTGGGTTACCAGGACATCAGCGAGGCCCCGGATACGGAATTCGCCGAAACACTGGCCCGCGACAAGGGCCTGGCCGGCATCCCGATTTCCGTATTTAACCGGAACCGGCAGGACAACCGCCAGCTGCGCTTCTGTTTTGCGAAAAAAGATGAGACGCTCAAACGCGCGGGGGAGATCCTGAGCCAGGTCTGAAGGTTTCGGGATGTCGCATCTCCAGAAATCACATTGCCGTAAATTGCATTGCCGCAAACCGCATCCCGGCAAACCGCACCCCTCAAGGATACCGCGCACAGGAACTGCGTCCCGTAGGGCGGGCTGCCCTAAATCCCCTCAAAGACCTTCCCCACAAACTCCCCGATCCGGGAGGGTTCCAGCCAGCGAAGGACCATCACCAGGTCTTGTTCCGGGCAAACCACGATAAAGTTCCCCCCGAACCCGGCCGCGTAATAGACGGACTCGGGGACCCCTTCCCATTGCCGGCTGCCCGGCCGGTTCAGCCACCACATAAACCCGTAATTCGGGTTGGGGGCCGAGGGCGAAACGGCCTGTTCAATCCACCCCGGGCTGAGCAATTGCTCCCCCTCCCAGCTGCCGTCCGACAGAAAAAGCAGTCCAAACCGGGCCATATCTTCCGCACTGATGAAAATCCCACCGCCGGAATGTCCTCCGCCGGTAACCGATTGCATCTTCAGCCCGTCTACCACGGTCCAGGCGTGGTCGTAGCCAAACCAGCGCCAGGTGGCGGAGGCCCCGACGGGGTCCATCAATTCCTCCTTGAGCACCCGGGGCAACGGCTGCCGCCAGAGGTGCGTGAGCGCATAGGCCAGCACGTTCACGCGCACGTCGTTGTATTCCATGACGGTGCCCGGGGTGCGGAGCTCCCGGTGCTTCCAATCGTCGATGCCGCCTTCCCGGGGCGGGCGGTCCGCCCAGTCGTGCAACCCCCAGAGGCTGCCGGTCCAGTCCGAATTTTGTTGCAACAGGTGCGACCAGGTAATGCCCGAGTTGTGTTCGCCCGCAAAGGTCCCGTCCCAGATATATTCCGAAACCGGGTCGTCCACCGAGCGGATCAGGCCCCGGTCGGCGGCCAGGCCCGCCACAGTAGACAGGAAGCTCTTGGTGACGCTGAAGGTCATGTCCACCCGGCGGGTATCCCCCCAGGAGGCCACCACGTACCCGTTTTTCAGGATCATGCCGGCCGGGCCGCCCCGCTTTTTCACCGGCCCCAGCAATTCGTGGTAGGGCTCCCGTTCAAATCCCTCCAGGATCGCCCGGCGCAGGTCGCGGGATCCGCTGTATTCGTTGGCCCGGGCAAAGTCCACGGCCTCTGCGATGGCCGCCTCGTCCAGCCCGAGGGATTCCGGGGAACGGGTTTCCCAATCGGCCCCTCGGGGCGGGTAATAGAATCCCGCCTGGGAAGTTGCCACAGGAGCTGCGAGGATGAGGAGAAGAAAACAAAGTGCAAAGCGCATAACCATCAGTTTTAAATTGTGTTGTCGGAGGCCGGTCCGCGGTCCGGGGCCATCCCTTTTGAAGCCGGCAGGTCCAACCGCATAAGCCAGTCCCATTGCCGGTCGTTGCCGATATCGTATGGGTGTTTCCCAAATGTAACAAAACCCTGCCGCTCGTAGAATGCAATGGCCCGCGGGTTGTGTTCCCAGACGCCGAGCCATAGGTAGGTTTTCCCGGCGCTCCGCGCATGGCCGCAGATCCAGTCGAGCATACGGGCTCCCATCCCCCTGCCCTGGTAGCCGGCCAACACATAGATGCGCTCAAGCTCCATGCCTTTGGGTTCCCTGAGCTCGGTTTGCGCATTCCCGGTATTCAGTTTGAAGTAACCCACCAGGCCCCCTTCGCTCCGGACAAAATAGAAGTGCATGTCCGGGTGGCGGAGTTCGGTTTCGAGTTGGCTGCGTCCAAAGGCTTTCCGGAGGTAGGCGGCAAAATCCTCCGGGTTGTTCTGGGTTTCGAAGGCGCGGGAGAAAGTGGAAATGGAGACGTCCCGGAGCACGTCCAGGTCGGCGGGGGTACACCGGATGAATTCGAGCGGTTCCACGCTCTAAAGATACGGATTTCGCCAACCGGGTCCCGGACGGGACAACCCCGGTTTCATGTCTTAAAAAAAGTCCTGGTTTCAGGCTATAAAAAAGGCCCCTCGGAAGGGGCCTTCATGGCTGGTTGTTTAATTTGGCTTTTCGGCTCGGGCCTAAAGCATGAACAACTTTTTGGTGAGCAGGATCAGGCCGCTGATAAAGTCGTTGCGATAAACCTGAATTTCCTCCTGCGGGGGCATTTGGTTGATTTGGGACTCCATAGGCTATTTCGGTTAGCGAGACTTTGTTTGGGGAAAAAGGCTCAGATGCATGTTCGAATATACCAGATTTCCCGCATCGCGCACAGGAATTGTTGTGAAGGCCCGGGATGTTGTTGTAAAAAAATACTTCCGGGTTGCCCGATCGACGAACGGCATGCCCGGCGGGCGACGACCCCGGGGCTAGAGTTGCATTTCCGGTACGTGCTCCGGCACCACCAGGCGGCCCAAAGTAGCTTTGCGGATTTCGTCTACGGAAACGCCGGGGGCCCGCTCCTGCAGCAGGAAGCCCTGGTCGGTGACCTCCAGAACGGCCAGGTTTGTGACAATCTTCCGGACGCAGCCCACCCCGGTAAGCGGCAATGTGCACTGCTTGAGGAGTTTCGATTGTCCGGCCTTGTTGGTGTGCATCATGGCGACGATGATATTCTCGGCGGAAGCCACCAGGTCCATGGCGCCCCCCATCCCCTTGACCATTTTGCCGGGGATTTTCCAGTTGGCAATATCCCCGTTGTCGGCCACTTCCATGGCCCCGAGGATGGTCAGGTCCACGTGCTGGCCCCGGATCATCGAAAAACTCAGGGCAGAATCGAAAAAGGACGCGCCGGGCAGGGCGGTGATGGTCTGTTTCCCCGCGTTGATCAGGTCGGCATCTTCCTCCCCCTCGTAGGGAAACGGCCCCATCCCCAGGATGCCGTTCTCGCTCTGGAATTCCACCTGGATGTCGTCCCGGACAAAATTGGCCACCAGGGTCGGGATCCCGATACCCAGGTTTACATAGTATCCGTCTTTGACTTCCTTGGCGATGCGCTGGGCGATTCCGTTTTTATCCAACATGACGTTGATTTGAAGATTTGAAAATTTGGAGATTTGAAGATTCCAGGTTAATTACTTTTTAATTGTAAATATTTCGTTTACTAGTTCCGATAATCTTTGAGATTACTAAAATGGTCGATTTGATTTTTTGCAATAGATCGGAAGACGGGCTTGGATATGATGCGGATGCATTGCATAAACTTAGCCAGTATTCGGTTTCTTCTGCCTCCTTAGCTGCTACCTTGAATTTATGAATAAAATCCGTTTTACTTTCTGCATTCTGCGCTTCCCTGACGTTCGCTCCGATGGATGTGCCACTCTTGAAGAGTTGAGAGGCCATTTCGAATTTTCGAAACTGTCGTAGTTGCTCTGTAAAATCAACAATTTTCAGGGCTACTTGGAAACTCAGGTCTACGATGTAATTATGTCTATCATCACGCATGCCATATATCGACTTCAGAAACAGACAAATATAGGCCCTATGGATGCATCACTTCTGCATGTCAGATTTGGATCCCATCCTCATTTTCAAATCTTCAAATCGCCAAATTTTCAAATCCCTAACCCCTTTCGCGCACCGTCCGCTGCTCAATCCGCTTCTCGTACCCGGTTCCTTCAAAGATTCGCTGGACGAAAATCCCGGGGATGTGGATCTGGTTCGGGTCCAGGCTGCCGGCGGGCAGCAGTTCCTCCACCTCGGCCACCGTAATGGCGGCTGCCCCGCACATGACCGGGTTGAAATTCCGGGCGGTGCCTTTGAAAATCAGGTTGCCCGCCGTGTCGCCCTTCCAGGCTTTCACAAAGGAGAAGTCCGCCTTGAAGGCTTCCTCCATCACGTACATCTTATCGTTGAATTCCCGGGTCTCCTTGCCTTCCGCCACCTCGGTGCCGTATCCCGCTGGGGTAAAAAAGGCCGGGATGCCTGCCTGGGCGGCCCGGCATTTCTCGGCCAGGGTCCCCTGGGGGGTGAGTTCCACCTCGAGTTCCCCGCTGAGCATCTGCCGTTCAAATTCGTCGTTCTCGCCCACATAGGAGGAAATCATTTTCCGGATTTGCCGGCCCTGCAACAAGAGGCCCAGGCCAAAATCGTCCACGCCGGCATTGTTGCTGATGCAGGTCAGGTCCTTCACCCCGAGGCGTACCAGTTCGCTGATGGCATTTTCGGGGATGCCGCAGAGGCCGAACCCCCCCAGCATGAAAGTCATTCCGTCTGCCACCCCTTCCAGGGCGGCCTTGGCGTTGGCAACTTGTTTGTCAATCATGGCGTTTGTGTTCTAAAAATCGATGTCGTCCAGGTCGTCTTCCAACTCATCCGGCTCCTCGAGCTCCTCTTCGGTCTGGCTGCAATCGATGCGGATGGAGAGGTCCTCCGGTTCTTCGAAGTCTTCTTTGGACACGTTCAATTCCGGGTCTTCGTAGTTCTGCCGCATGTAGAGCGCCCAAATGGGCAGGGCCATGGACGCCCCCTGTCCGTAGGTGATGCTCCGGAAATGCACCGATCGATCCTCTCCGCCGACCCAGACCCCCGTTACCAGGTTCGGCACCATCCCCATAAACCAGCCATCGCTGTTGTTCTGGGTGGTGCCAGTCTTCCCGGCAATCGGATTCGTGAATTCGTACGGGTAGCCGGTGATAATTTCCTTGTAGACCGTTGTATTCGTTTGGTAGTTGCCCCGCAGCCGCACCCCCGAACCGGACTGGGTGACCCCTTTTAACAGGTCCACCATTGCGTAGGCGACGTCCTTGCTGAGAACGTCTTTGGTCTCCGGGGTGTACTCGTATAGCACCGTCCCGTTCCGGTCTTCGATCCGGGTAACCATCACGGGTTTTACGTACACCCCCTGGTTGGCGAAAGTGCCGTAGGCCCCCACCATTTCATAGACGTTGAACTCCGGGGTCCCAAGCGCAATTGCCGGCACCTCCAGGATGTCCCGGTTCAGGCCCAGGTCTTTAACCATGGTCACAACGGCTTTCGGGCCTACCTCGTCAATGAGCTGGGCAGTTACCGAATTCACCGAATTGGCCAACGCCTCCTTGAGGGTAAGGCTGCGTCCGGAAAACTTGTCGTCGGAATTGTCCGGGCACCAGGCTTCCATATTCCCGTGCTTCCCTGCTTCGATGCAATACTGCGTATCCGGCTTGGTGTCGCAGGGGGAGCGGCGCAACTGGTCGATGGCCGCCGCATAGACGAAAGGTTTAAAGGTGGACCCCGCCTGGCGGGAACCTTGAATGACATTGTCGTACTGGAAGTGGCGATAGTTCAGCCCGCCCACCCAGGCCTTTACGTGGCCGGTCTGGGGTTCCATGGACATCATGGCTGCCCGCAGGAATGTTTTGTAATACCGGATGGAATCCATGGGGGTCATCACCGTATCCTTCTCATAGACCGGGGGGGAATTCCAGTCAAAGACGGTCATTTCGGTCTTTTCGTTGAAGGACTGGCGGATTTCCTCTTCGGTCTTGCCGGCCCGGTTCATGGCCCGCCAGCGTTCGGAATTCTTCATGGCCCGTTCCATGATGGAATTGATTTGCTGGGATTCCAGGTCTAGGAAAGGGGTGGTGGGGTTCCGGTCCGGGGTATTCTGGTGGAAGAATTCTGCCTGGAGGTTCTGCATATGTTCCTTCACGGCACTTTCGGCGTGCTCCTGCATGCGGGAGTCGATGGTGGTGTAAACCTTGAGGCCGTCCAGGTAGATGTTCCATTTGTCGCGCTCGCCTTCCCGGGCCGGTTTCGGATTCTCCTCTATCCAGTCCCGGAGCCAGCCCTGCAGGTACATGCGGAAGTAAGTGGCTGGTCCTTCCCGGTGGTTTTCCGGGTTGAAGTTGATATCCATCTTCAGGGCCATGAGCGAATCCCGGTCGGCGTCCGTGATATAATCGTATTTGGCCATCTGGGCGATAACCGTGTTCCGGCGGTTGAGCACGAGTTCTTCCCGGCGGATCGGATTGTAGAGGGAGGAGTTCTTGAGCATGCCCACCAGTACGGCCGATTCCTCGGTTTTCAAATCCCGGGGTTCCTTGCCGAAGTAGATGCGCGCTGCACTCCGGATACCGTCCGCGTTGTAGTTGAAGTCGTAGATATTCAGGTACATGGCGATGATCTCCTCCTTGGTGTAGTTGCGCTCCAGGCGCGTGGCGATCACCCACTCCTTGATTTTCTGGATGATGGCCTCGGCCAGGTTGTTGGAACGCACCCCGACGAAAAGCTGGCGGGCCAGCTGCTGGGAAATCGTACTCGCCCCGCCCCGGGTGCCGAGGAAGACAAAGGCCCGGATGGTCCCGCGGGCATCGATGCCGGAATGGTCAAAGTACCGCGCGTCTTCAGTAGCCACCAAAGCGTTGACCAGGTTGTCCGGCAGCTGGTCAAAGGGGACGTCCGTGCGGTTGTCGTCCAGGAAAAATTTGCCGAGGGTTTCCCCGTCGGAGGAAATGATCTCCGTAGCGAGGTTGGTCTGGGGGTTTTCCAGGCGTTCAAAGGTGGGCATCTCCCCGAAAACCCCCCAGGAAGCCAGCAGGAAGGTTTGGAATACTGCCAGGATGCCGGCCCCGAACAAGATCCAGAACCACTTGATGAAGGGCCAGAATGATGCCTGTTTTTTCTTTTTGCCGCCCCCGGCCTTTTTGCGAGTCCTTGCCATGAAATTGCCTATTGATTTGGTTCAACCTGGAGCCCTACGTCGAGCACGCCTGGCAAAGCCTGGACCCCGTCCACACTCCCGTTCTTTCGCATGGCATGCGATACGGTAAAAGTATATACGCCGGAAGACGGAAAAACGACGTCCCGCTTGTATCCGAGTTTGTTTTCCCGGACGCTGCCGAGGCCCTCCCCCAGCCAACGGCCCTGGGCATCCGCCATTTCGTACTCCAGGGTATCCCTTTGCGTACTGCCGTCCGGAAATGTCATTTCGGCAATCAGGAAGAGGTTGCTGTACGGATAGGTATTGTCGTTCCTAAGGAAGATATAGAGGTTGTGGGAAGCGGTGGTGTCCGGGTCCTCCAGGGAAAATTCCATGGCCTGTTCGCGGCCCCACTGGCCGTTACGGGTACTCTGGAATTCAGAATAAACCAGATGGTCGGTACAACTGGTACCGATCAGTATAATTAGTAGTGCAATGGGTAACCTACGCATTACGGGCCTTTCCTTGTTTCTGATTGCGTCTTTTCTTACGTTTTTTCCCCCGGCGTTTGCCCCTGGGCCGGTCAAAACGAGTGAGGCTGTCCTGTCCGACGGGGTTTTCAAATGTAACGTTTTCACGGTCGAAATTGTTGCTCGCGTACTCCTCGAGGCTCCGTACTTTTTTCTTCTGCCGGTTCTTCTCGCGGATCTCGTGCACCTGCTCCTTGGTCAGCACGTGCCAGTTCCCCGGGTCGTCCTTGTAGGAAAACCAGAGAATCCCCTTGAAAATATCGCTCTTCTGGCAAAAAGCCGTGCCTTTCTCCGTATACAGTTTCGTGTCGGTCGGGGGGAAATCCTTCAGGGCATCCAGATAGGTGTCCAGTTCGTAATTCAGGCAGCATTTGAGCTTGCCGCACTGGCCGGCGAGTTTTTGCGGGTTCAGGGAGAGTTGCTGGTAGCGGGCAGCCGCGGTACTCACCGAGCGGAAATCCGTCAACCAGGTAGAACAGCAGAGCTCCCGGCCACAGGAACCGATACCCCCGAGCCGTTGGGCCTCCTGCCGGTAACCGATTTGCCGCATCTCGATGCGGATGCCGAACGCCTTGGCCATGTCCTTGATGAGCTGGCGGAAATCTACCCGATCCTCGGCCGTGTAGTAGAAAGTGGCCTTCGAGCCGTCGCCCTGAAATTCCACATCCGAGATCTTCATCTGCAAACGGAGGATGATGGCCATCTCCCGGGAGCGCTTCTTGATCTCCTCTTCCTTGTTGCGGCATTTCTGCCATTTATCGATATCGCGCTGGGTAGCCTTCCGGTAAATTTTGGGCAGGTCGGCCCCGGGGTTGACCTTTTTCTTCTTCATCTGCACCCGTACCAGTTCGCCGGTCAGGGTAACGATACCCACATCGTGACCGGACCGGGCCTGCGTGGCCACCACGTCGCCGATGGAGAGCGTAAGCCCCTCGGTATTCCTGAAAAATTCCTTTCTGCTGTTTTTAAACCGCACCTCCACCCCGTCAAATACCTCCGCTCCGGCGGGCAATGACATGTTGGAAAGCCAGTCAAACACGGTCAGTTTGTTACAGCCATCCGTACCGCAGGTACCATTGTTCCTACATCCGCGCGGCTGTCCATCCGAACCGGTTGAACAACTGCTACACCCCATGTTCTGTATCTCAATTCCACCCGGCCCCGTGGGACCCCGGCAGAAATAGGTTCATAATAATTTACAAACGTAAAGATAGGATAATTTTAGCACGATAGCGAACGGCCCAATACGCCGGAGCGGTAACCGCCCGGCATCCCTGCATTCCCGTCGGGGGTGCAGGTTCAGGGCCGGTCAGGAGGCTCCGGCCGGGTCTTTATCCCCGGCGACCGGGCTGAAGGGGTCGGGCACCTGCCGCTTGTAGGTAAGTACCTCCGAACGGCCCTTTTTAAAGATGCGGTTGCTGTTGGATTTCCCCTTGCGCAGTTTTTTGCGCTCCTCCGGCGGCAGGGCGACGATGTCCTTGCAGGCATCGCTGCAGCAGCCATCCATCTCCGCGGCACAGGCATCGCACTGTATAAAGAGCAGGTGGCAGCCTTCGTTGGCGCAATTGGTATGGGTGTCCGCCGGTTCCCCGCACTGGTGGCACCGGGCGATGACCTCATCGGTAATCCGTTCGCCCCGGCGGTTGTCGAAGACAAAGTTCTTGCCGTGGAATTTGTTCTCCAGGGACTCCTTCTGAACCTGGCGGGTGTATTCGATGATGCCCCCCTCCAGCTGGTAGACCTGTTTAAAACCTTTGTGCTTGTAATACGCACTTGCCTTTTCACAGCGGATCCCGCCCGTGCAGTACATGACGAGCTTTTTGTCTTCCTTGTGGTCGTGGAGCTGTTCTTCGATCAGGTCCAGGGAATCGCGGAAAGTATCCACGTCCGGGGTAATCGCATTCTCAAAATGCCCGATCTCGCTCTCGTAGTGGTTCCGCATATCCACCACAATGGCCTCCGGGTCTTCGATGAGCTCGTTAAACCGGCGCGCATCCACGTGCACCCCCTTGTTGGTAACGTCAAAACTGCCGTCGTCCAGGCCGTCGGCCACGATCTTCGGGCGCACCTTGATCTTGAGTTTCAGGAAGGATTTGTTGTCCTGTTCGATGGCGATGTTGAGCCGCACCCCTTCCAGGAAGGTAATGCTGTCCAGGTGTTCCTTGAAGGCTGCGAAATTTACGGCCGGCACGGAGAGCTGCGCGTTGATCCCCTCCCGGGCCACGTAGATCCGGCCGAGGACTTCCAGGGCGTCCCAATGGATGAACAGATAGTCCCGGAAAAGGCCCGGGTTGCCAATGTGGGCGTACTTGTAGAAAGAGATGGTGAGGCGGTCCTGTCCGGCCTCGTCAATAAGCGCTTCCCTTTCTTTGGCACTCAGCGTGTTGTACAGTTGCATGCTATACGTTTTTGCAGGTTACCCCCCGCCCGCGTCTTCCCGGGAAGGGTCAAAGAAATCGAGGGTGCAAATTTAGGGAAAAGTTTCGATTTGCAGGCAGGCTTTCCGAGTCCCGCGGAAGGCTACATGGGCGACGGCTTTTTTGAGCCGCATAGCAGCGCTACGTGGGGAGAAAAAGACAAGAAACAAATTCAAAAGGACATTTTGTAGCCAAAGTGTATAGCTCAAACTCGTTCCAAAAAAAAAGCCCTGTTCTTGCGAACAGGGCCTTTGGGACCGCAAAACATTTTCCTTCTTCTTCATAGCAATTCAGTGAAATGCCGTTGCGGTAACCCGCATTAAATTGCGGGCTTCTCATGTGGATTCACCTACTAGATACAGCATTGCCAAAAAGGTTGCTTCCCGCATTGTGAAACTCGGAAAAGAAATGGTAATTTAGCCTCCCACTTAGAAATTCGAACACACTCATGAGCAGCGAAAAAGACGCCAAATTAAAGGCCCTGAAACTCACCCTGGACAAACTCGACAAGACCTATGGAAAGGGCACGGTCATGAAGATGGGGGACGATGTGGCACAGGATGTTGAAGTAATCCCGTCTGGTTCCCTAGGCCTGGATGTCGCGCTCGGAGTGGGCGGGTACCCCAGGGGGCGCGTGGTGGAAATCTACGGCCCGGAATCCTCGGGAAAAACCACGCTGACCCTGCATGCCATTGCCGAGGCGCAAAAAGCCGGGGGCATCGCCGCCTTTATCGACGCAGAGCACGCGTTCGACCGGTTTTACGCCAAAAACCTCGGGGTGGACATCGACAACCTGATTATCTCCCAGCCGGATCACGGGGAACAGGCGCTGGAAATTGCCGATAACCTGATCCGCAGCGGCGCCATCGACATTATTGTGGTAGATTCCGTCGCGGCACTGACGCCCAAAAGCGAGATCGAAGGGGAAATGGGCGACTCCAAGGTTGGGCTGCACGCCCGGCTCATGTCCCAGGCCCTCCGGAAACTTACAGCTTCCATCAGCAAGACGCACTGTACGGTGATCTTTATCAACCAGCTCCGGGAAAAGATCGGGGTGATGTTCGGAAACCCGGAAACCACCACCGGGGGGAATGCCCTGAAATTTTACAGCTCCGTACGCCTGGATATCCGCCGCTCCACTCAGATTAAGAATACGGACGGGGATGTACAGGGGAACAAGACCCGGGTGAAAGTAGTCAAGAACAAAGTGGCCCCGCCCTTCCGCACGGTGGAATTCGACATCATGTACGGGGAAGGCATCTCCAAGGTGGGCGAAATCCTGGATATCGGAGTGGACTACGAGATTATCCAGAAAAGCGGCTCCTGGTTCAGCTACGGGGACACGAAGCTCGGACAGGGTCGGGATGCCGTGAAGATCCTGCTCAAGGACAACCCGGAACTCCTGGAGGAACTCGAGGAGAAAATCAAAGAGGCCATCAAGGCAATCAAGGCGTAAACCCTTTAATTTACCGTATCGGGCAAGCAACCTTTGGGCGCCGGGGTCATCTTAGGGACGAGGAATAGTTAAAGATGATGCATATGAAGCGCTTTTGGAAAGGGCTGCCTGTATTCCTGTTGGTACTCCTGTTTTCGGCCTGCGACGTCAGTGACGACGGCATGAGCTACCACTTTGTCACCCTGGAGATCTCAGAGGTGGATGTCCCGGAGTCTTTCCAACTGAATGAAACCTATGAAATCGGGGTGTCTTTTGTCCGGCCCAACGGGTGCACTTCCTTTGAGGGGTTCGACGTTCAGTCGGAAGGCAGCACCACGCGTCGCGTGGTGGCGATCGGAGCGGAATTTCCCGAAGAGGACTGCTCCGGGGACGCCGAGTTGGTAACCGCCAGTTTTGAATTCACCTGCCTGTACTCCCAGCCCTATCTTTTCCGGTTTTATTCCGGCCGGGATGAATCCGGAACCGCCCAATTCATCGAGGTGGAAGTACCCGTATATTAACTGATTCCCGCATTCAGCGCTTCCTGTGTAACCGAACCGACATTTTGACCCAAAAAGAGCTCATAAGGAAATGTAAGAAAGGAAACCGAGCGGCCCAGGAGGAGTTATACCGGACCTATTCCGCCGTGCTTTTTGGCATTTGTCTGAAGTATTCCCGCAACAAAACGGAAGCCGAGGACAATTTGCACGACAGCTTTATGACTGTATTTGAGAAGATCCACCAGTTCCGGGACAAGGGTTCTTTTGAGGGCTGGCTCAAGCGGATAACGGTGAATACCGTGCTGCAAAAATACCGGAAAAAGGAACCCCTGAGCCTGGTGGCAGAAACGCCGGACCCGGACGGGGACCCGGAGCCCGGGACCGGGACGGGAGAGGAATTGTCCCTGGGGACGCTGCTGCAATTTGTGCAGGAACTCCCGGAAAAATACCGGATCACCTTTAACCTGTATGTCCTGGACGGCTATTCCCACAAGGAAATCAGCGAGTCCCTGGGCACATCGGAAGGCACCTCCAAATCGAACCTGGCCCGGGCACGGGCCATCCTGAGGGACCGGATAAAGAATACAAAAATCAACATCGCCTAACACAAGACACATGGAACCAGAAAACACAGACGACCTTTACAGGGAGAAGCTCGGGAACTATGCCCGGGAGCCCGACCCCCGTGTGTGGAAACGCATCAGCGATTCCCTGGACCGCAAAAAAAAGCGTCGGGCAGTACCGATATGGTGGACCCTGGGCGGGGCCGCTGCCGTGCTGCTGCTCGGTTTGTTCCTGTTCCGGCCGGATGATCCGGCTGTGCTTTTCGATTCCACGCCGGTGACTGATACGCAGACGGCCCCCCCCGGGGAAACGGAATCTCCTGGGCAATCGGAATCCCCCGGGGAAACGGAATCTCCTGGGCAATCGGAATCCCCCGGACAAACGGAATCCCCCGGGCAAACGGAACCGAACGGGCAGCCCGGCATGGATTCCCAACCTGGTATCGAATCCCAACCCGGCATGGAATCCCAGCCTGTCGTGACCTCACAGCCTGGGAATCCTCCAGCCGGGGAGGCGCAAAATGAGCAGGATCGCCTTACCGGGACGAATGATGCGAACGCTTCCCTGGAAAATACCGGTGCTTTGGCTGCTCGGGACACTCAGGGCTCGTCCCGCAACGAGTCCGCCTCCCGCAATGATGGTGCCTCGCTCAAGGAGGGTGATTCCCGAAAAGGGGGCGATTCCCGGGAAAATACAACTGGGGGCAGCGTGGGGCTTCCCTCTGAAGAGGCTGTCGCAGCGCGCACCGAAAACGAAGCCGGACGGGATGCCGCTACCGGACGGGATGCCGTTACCGGACGGGAACCGGCGCCGGAGGGAGAAGCCGCACCGGAAAAGGAACGTCAATCGCTGCTCGAAGCGATTGCTGAAGCGAATGCAGCGGAAGACGGAGTGCCGAAAACCCGGACAGATGAAGGAGGGAAGCGCTGGACGTTGGGTACTTCCCTGGCACCGGTTTATTACAATTCCTTTGGGGATGGTTCGCCCATATCACAGAATTTTGTGTCTAACAGCAAGTCCGGGACGATGAATTTCAGCTATGGAGTCTCCGTGGGATACGCGGTAACGGACCGGCTGAGCCTCCGTTCGGGCCTTAACCGGGTAGATTTCGGTTACAATACCAACCAGGTGGCATTTACATCCACCCTTTCGGGTCCCTCCTCCGCTTCCCTGATCCGCACCATCAGTTATTCCGAAAATGCCCGAACCGTGGTGGTGGAGAGCACCGCGCGGAACGGCACCCCGGCCATGGACAACACCACGGCAGATGTAAATGCGCAAACCCCGGCACGTGAAGGCCGGATGCTGCAGGAGTTTGGATACCTTGAGGTCCCCGTTGAAATGGAATACCGATTGGTAGATAAGAAGCTCGGGGTGAACCTGGTAGGCGGGATGAGTTCGCTTTTCCTGATGGACAACTCAGTAAGCCTGGATTCGGACGGAGCCACGACCCAGATCGGGGAGGCCACCAACATGAATTCGGTCAGTTTCAGCACAAACCTGGGCTTGGGCGTCTTTTACAATCTGAACCGGGAGCTGCAATTGGAGGTGCAACCGATGTTTAAATACCACCTGAATACCTTTTCCAATACGGCCGGGAATTTCCAGCCCTATTCGGTAGGGGTGTATAGCGGGATCCGGTATCGCTTCTAAACTGCGGACGGGCCCTGCCTGAGTTGCGCGAGGATCCTGTCACGGACCGACTCCCGGAGCCCCGCCTTGTCTTTTTCGGTAAGTTCAGTGGTTTCCGTGAATGCGAGTACCCGGGCCCTGAGGCGGCCGGGGGAACCCGCAAAAAACCGGAATGGAAATCGTTTCTTTGAATTGTAAAAAACCACCGGGACAATCGGGATCCCATGCGCAATGGCCATTTTAAACGCCCCGTCCTTGAACGCGTCGAGTTCCACGGTTTCGTCCGGGACACCTCCCTCCGGGAAAATGCAGATGCTCAGCCCGTTGCGAATCCGGCTCTGTGCCCTGCGGTACACCCCGGTCCGGCTCCGGCTGTCTTCCCGGTCTACCATGATGCACACCCGTTTGTAAAAAAACCCGAACACCGGGATGCGGACCAATTCCTTCTTGCCCACAAAAACAAAGGGATTCCGGCTGACCCGCAGCATAAACATGATATCCAGCATGCTCGTGTGGTTGGCAACCAGCATATAGCTCTTCCCCCGGACAGGCCGCTGGTCGTACCGGATGACGGGAGGGCACCCCATCCCGTAAAGGATTACCGGGGCCCAGAGGTTCCGGGCCATCCAGAAAAACTGGGGATAGGTGCGGGGAGATAGCGTAAATAACAGCAAAATCGGGAAAAACACCAGGATGGGCAGGGCTACCAGGATGTAGAACCACACCCTCCATAGGGCTTGGGCCATCATGCGGAGCAGGGTCGTCATGCTTCCAAAAATAGGCATTTTGCCCCGGCGGGGCTTGCACAAGGCGAATTGCCAGCCTACATTTGCGCATAGAAGCAAAGAATGACGCTATGCCAAGGATTCTCACCGGGATTCAGAGTACCGGGACCCCCCACCTCGGGAATATTTTAGGAGCCATCCGGCCGGCCATCGAAATGGCGGGACGTCCTGAAAACGACTCCTTCCTGTTTATCGCAAACATGCATTCCCTGACCCAGATCAAAGATGGGGACACCCTGCGGGGCAACACCCTTGCCACGGCTGCAACCTGGCTCGCGTTTGGCCTGGACATCGAGAAAACGGTATTCTATCGCCAAAGCGACGTCCCCCAGGTTACGGAACTCGCCTGGTACCTGAGCTGCTTTTTCCCCTACCAGCGCCTGACCCTGGCCCACTCCTTCAAGGACAAGGCCGACAGGCTGGAAGATGTAAACGCGGGGCTTTTTACTTACCCGATGCTTATGGCGGCGGACATCCTGCTCTACGACGCCGACCTGGTACCCGTAGGCAAGGACCAGTTGCAGCATTTGGAGATGACCCGGGACGTGGCGTCCCGTTTCCACGCCCAACTGGGGGAAACCTTTGTGATGCCCGAGGCCCGGCTGCACGAAAATACCATGTACATTCCGGGGACGGATGGGCAGAAAATGAGCAAGAGCAGGGGCAACCTGATCGATATTTTCCAGCCGGACAAAGCCCTGCGGAAGCAAATTATGGGCATCGTCACGGACAGCACTCCCCTGGAGGAGCCCAAAGACCCGGATTCCGATACGGTTTTTGCCCTCTATAAAATCCTTGCTACCCCAGAACAGACAGAGGAGATGCGCGCCAACTACGAGGGCGGCAATTACGGGTACGGCCATGCCAAGCAGGCCCTGTATGAGTGTATCCGGGAGGTCTTCGGGGAGGCCCGCGAACGTTTTGAATACTACAAACAGCATCCCGGGGAAGTCGAGGAAGCGCTGGAAAAAGGCGCCCAAAAGGCCGCTAAGGTGGCCGATGGCGTGCTGCAGCGCGTCCGGGAAAAGCTCGGGTATTAACCCTTCCGTTTCCGGGCCCAAAATGAAGGAACCGACCGGGTAGTCGGAAACGTGCCCTTTCATCGATCCACCCCTCTCTGAATGGATCGGATCAAATGCCGCTTGCCGCCGACAAACTTCCCGATACGCCTCCGGAAAACAACTTGCCGGGGCGGTAACCGACCCGGTGGTTTGTTTTTTACGCTCCCCACCGAAACAATTTTCCGGGCAAAGAGCGCACCAATCCGCGCATTTCGAGGTTGAAAAGGCCCGAAACCGCTTCGGACACCCCAAGTTGGCACCGAACGGCCACTTCGTCCAGGTGCATGCACCCGGATTCCGCCAGGCAACGGGCCAGGGTGTTTTCCGTAGGATCCAGGTCGCCCGGTACGGGGTTCACAGCCCGATTTGGATTGGGAAGCCCCCCTTTCTCTCCGGGATTTCCGGTTTCCGCAGGATTTTTCGTTTCCCTGAAATTTCCGGTTTCCACAGGGTTTCTCGTATTGCTGAGGCTTCCGGCGTCCACAAGCCCCCCGCTTCCCTTTGTTTCCGGGGATTGTGCTTCTTCCCAGTCCATGGCTTGCAGGAATTCCCGCGCATTGGTGAGCAATTGCGCCTTCTGGGTACGAATCAGGGCGTTGCACCCGGCACTTTGCGGGTCGGACGCCCTCCCGGGGAAGGCAAATACCTCCCGGTCGTAACCAAAGGCCAGGTCTGCGGTTACCAGGCTCCCGCCCCGTTCCCCGGATTCCACCACGACGGTTGCCGGGCTCATTCCGGCAATCACGCGGTTCCGCCGGAGGAAATGGCCGGGCTCAGCGGGGGTGCCGCTGGGAAATTCGGTCAAAAAGCCCCCGTTTGCAACAAGGGCATCCCGGTACTTTCGGTGGGATGCCGGGTAGAGACTGTCCAGGCCATGGGCCATCACAGCGATGGTCTGTAAACCGTAGCGCATGGCGGTACTTTGCGCACATATGTCAATGCCATAAGCAAAACCACTGATAATTATGGGGTTGGCCGGGGCAATACCGGCAATAAAGGCCTCACAGGTTTCCCTACCGTATCCGGTCATACTCCGGGTTCCGACTACGGAAACCAGGGGGTGCCTCCCGAAATTGATCCTGCCGCGGGTATAGAGCACCAGCGGGCTGTCCGCACATTCCCGCAACCCGGCCGGGTAATCCGGATCCAGGCAGCCCAGGCAGCGGGCACCCCGCTTTTCCGCAAATCGTAGCTCCGCCTGCGCCCTCCGCAGGTAGGCTTCCTCCTCCAGGCTGCTTACCAGGTTGTGCCGTAAGCCGTTGCCAGCCAGCATTTTCGTCTGGGAGAAAACCGCGGAGGGACTGCCGCATATGGCTATCAGATTTCGGGCTCCAATGGGGCCCAATCCCGGAATAAGCTGTAACCGGATCAGTGCAATTAGCTCTTTTTCAACCATTTAAAAGAATAGTTCACAACTTGCCAGGAGAAAAAGTTGATAAAAAGGTAGCGGCTCCCGTTGGTGTAAATGTTAAATTTTAGCATCTTTGTCTCTATGGATACCGCCAGACATATCGAATCGCTGCTCTACCGCTACCAATGCGTGGTAGTGCCTGGATTCGGGGCGTTCCTGACGCAAATTAAATCTGCCTACCTGCAAAAAGAAAGCAATACCTTCCACCCGCCTTCCAAGGTATTGTCCTTCAATGCCCAATTGCGCACCAATGACGGCCTGTTGGTATCCCACGTGGCGCAGGCCGAGAAAATATCCTACGAAGAAGCCCTGGAATGGGTGGAACAGGAGGCGCAATCCTGGCTGGAAGCACTCCGCCGGGAAAAGAAATTTACCCTGGAGGCCCTGGGGACGTTCCGGCTGAACAGCGAGAATAAGGTCTTTTTCCAGCCGGCTGACACGAACAATTACCTGACCACTTCCTTTGGGCTGAGCTCCCTGATTGCCACGCCGGTAACCCGGGAAGCCCTGAAGGAGGAGGTTGCGGAACTGGAAGAGCGGATCCCCTTTTCCTTTACCCCGGAGTCGCGCGATTCGGCCGGCATCCGGCCGTTCCTTAAATACGCAGCCATTGTCCTGCTCGCCATTACGGCCGGTATTTCCGGCTACGGTTTCTACAGAAACCAAAATGCTTCCGGCGACCTGGTGCGCGCCGCCGCCCGGGAGGAAGTCTCCCGCCACATCCAGGAAGCCACTTTCTTCGGGTCCCAGCCCCTGGAGCTCCCTTCCATTACCCTGGACGTGGTAACCGAATCCCCAAAGGCTTCCCACCATATCATTGCGGGGGCCTTCCGCGTACGGGGGAATGCCGACAAAAAAATCAGCCAGTTGCGCAACCGCGGCTTTGAGGCCCGATACCACGGAGTGAATGCCTTTGGCCTCCACCAGGTATCCTGCGGCTCCTTCAGCGACCCGCAGCGCGCCCTGGAAGCGCTCCGCCGGATTAAGCGGGAAGTATCGGCCGATGCCTGGCTACTCTCCGAAAAATAGGTGTCCCTGCTCCCGGAATTGTATCTTTGCCGAAATTTTTATCCATGAAACCAAAAACTCCCAGCGATTCACGGACCGTGATGACGGATCTGGTGCTGCCCAGCGAGACCAACCCGCTCAACAACCTCTTCGGGGGCGAATTGCTCGCCCGGATGGATCGGGCTGCGAGCATTGCCGCCAGGCGGCACAGCCGGCGGATCACCGTAACGGCCTCGGTGAACCACGTGGCCTTCAACCGCTCCATCCCCCTGGGGAGCGTGGTAACGGTGGAAGCGGCGATTTCCCGCACCTTCCGCACGTCCATGGAAGTTTTTATCGATGTGTGGATTGAAGATCGGTTCAGCGGGGAACGGGATAAAGCGAACGAGGCGATTTACACCTTTGTCGCGGTAGACGACACGGGCATCCCCACGGAAGTTCCGCCCCTGGAACCCGAGACCGAACTGGAAAAGCAACGGTACGAGGCAGCCCTCCGGCGGAAACAACTCAGCCTGGTCCTCGCGGGCAAGATGAAACCCGCGGATGCCACCGAACTCAAGGCGTTGTTTCTGGAATCTTAACAGAAAAGCAACGGGAAACCTGCCGCGATCCCGGGGAGCGTCTTCGGGGTATCCCTGTGGAATAGGAGCCCTGGCCGCGGTGCGACTGGCCTAAAAGTCGAAGTTGTCCGGGTCCGGGCCAAAGCGGTGCCCGCGGTCCATGGCGTCGAGTTTGGCCACATCTTCTTCGGATAATTCAAAATCGAACAGGTCTGCATTGGCCCGGATCCGCTCCTTCTTAGAGGATTTCGGGATGGTCACCACGCCTTTCTGCAAGTCCCACCGCAATACCACCTGGGCGATACTCTTTCCATAGGAGTCCGCCATGGCCTCCATTTCGGGCAATTTGAAGATCTCCCCCTGCATGAGCGGGGACCAGGCCTCATATTGTATCTTTTTGGCCTGGCAATAATCCTGTAAAGGCTGTTGTACCAGGTAGGGGTGGAATTCGAGCTGGTCTACCGCCGGGATTACTTCGGCGTCGGCCAGCAGGTCCTCCAGGTGGTGTTGCAGGAAATTGCTGACGCCGATGGCCCGTACCCGGCCCGTATCGTAGAGGTGTTCGAGTGCCCGCCAGGTATCCTTGTATTTCCCCTCCACCGGCCAGTGGACCAGGTACAGGTCCAGGTAATCGAGGCCCAGGTCGTCCATGGTGCTGTCAAAAGCCTTCAGGGTGCTCTCATAGCCCTGGTCGGAATTCCAGACCTTGCTGGTGACAAACACCTCTTCCCGGTCCACGCCGCTCTCCCGGAGGGCTTTCCCAACCCCGGCCTCGTTCCCATAAGCCCGCGCCGTATCGATATGCCGGTAGCCGGCTTCCAGGGCCCATTGCACGGCCCGTTCCACCTCCCCGCCTTCTTCAGCCTGGTAAACCCCCAGCCCGAGGTAGGGCATCTGCACCCCGTTATTCAGTTCAAATGTTCCTTGTATGTCTGTAATTGTACTCATCGTTATATTTTATAGGCGATAGATCCAATCCTCCGGATTCAGGCGCGTAGCGTCCCGGTACAGGTAGAATTTCAATTGCGTCAAGCCGTTAGACCGATTGGTATGTATCTCGCCGAGTTCATCTTTCACCTGTACCTTGTCCCCCTTCTTCACATAGAGTTCCGAGAGGTTGTAATAGGTGCTGATATAATTCCCGTGTTTTACCTGGACCCCCTTGTTGCCCCCCGGGACGGCCAGGATGGCAATCACCTCCCCTTCAAAAACCGCCCGGGCCCGGGCACCCTCGTCTGTGGCAATGATCACCCCGTTGCTCTGGTGTTTGATCCCGGGGTAAACCGCATCCTGATAGATCCCGAAGCCCTGTTTCTTCACCCCTTTCTCCACGGGCCAGATCAGGTTGCCTTTATTGGCGGAAAAATTGCTGGCGATAAGCGTGGCTTCCGGCGTAAGCGCAAACCGGCTGCTCGAGGTATTCCCCGAGCCGCTGTCCCGGTTGGAAGCCGCGATGGCCGAGCGGATCAGCCGATCGATTTCCCGCTCGATTTCCCGGGCCTCCCGGCGTTTGGATTCAATCTCCGCCGCATAGGCGCTCTCGTTTTGGCGAATGGTCTGCAACAAGCCTTTCTGGTTTTGGATTTCGGCCATGAGCTGGTCCCTGACCCGTCGGTTGGCAGCAATCAATTCCTCTTTTTCCTTTCGCTGGGCAGAGAGGTTCTGGTTCATGACGACGAGCTCTTCCGTTTTTTCCTGGATTTCCTCCCCCTGTTCCTTCCGGAACTGGGTGTATTGTTTCATGTATTGTAACCGCTTGAAGGCCTGGTACCAGGATTCGGAGGAGAGCAAAAACAACAACCGGTTCTGTTTGGACCGGTTCCGGTAGGATTTTTGGATCATGGCGGCATAATCCGTCTTGAGGGCCTCCAGGTCTTCGCGAAGCTTGCTGATATTCCGGATATTCGCGTTAATCCGCCGGTTGAGCAGGTTGGACTGCTGGTTGGTAATACGAATGAGCTGCTGCTGCCGGCTGATCTTCTGGTCCAGGGCCTCCATCTGGTCCAGGACGCTCCCCTTCTGCTTCCGCTCGGATAACAACAACCGGTTGATCTCCCGGATCTCTTCTTCGAGCTGCTCCTTTTTGGCTTCCAGGGCCTCCTGTTCACCCTCCTGGGCATAGGCGCCCTGCCCGGCCAGAAACGCCAGAAACAGCGCTAGAGGAAACCGCAAAGCCATGAATGGTCGGATCACTTGGCCGATATCTGATTAAAACCTTTTGGTATTTTATATGGAAAATTCAGTTCCCGGTTCAATTCCACCTGTCGGTAGGTGATCCCGATCGTTACCCGCTCCTCCTTTTCAATGGCCGCAATATAAAGCCGTTCGGGAACAATCCGGCCATCCACTTCCTGATAGCTCGGGTATCTCACGTGCATCAACCGCTTGAATTCGGGTTGGGAAAGCTGCTGGGAGGCCAGGCGAAAATTCCGAGGCTCAATTTCGTAGAGCAGTTTGTAGATCCACGGGTTTGCCTCCGGTTTCAATTCATACACCTCCCCGTCTACGGACAGGTGGTATTTCTGGCCGCGCAGGTCGTGGACCGCCTGGCCCAGGAGGAGGTTCTGGAGGTTATTGAAATCGATCTCCGATCCCAGCAGGTTGCGGATATAGGTAAAATCCCCGTCGAAAAATTCGTTCTGGAGTTTGTTGTAATAGGAAACCCGGTTCGGCGTGATCAACACTTTAACCACCCCCAGGGGGGCGCTCAGCCAGATCACCTCATCGCGCTTCATCCGCAGGCTCACCGTAACGCTCTGGTTGTTTTCGGCGTCCGAATAGTCGATGGCCAGCCGGCCGCTCAGGGTCTTGAAATCCGGCGTGCCGGACATGTGGTACCGGACCACGTTCTTTGCGGTCATCCGGGAGTCCACCTCGCCTGTGGCCGTCAATTTCCGCGCCCCGCAGCCGGTTGCCAGCCACGCTGCGGAAAGGATTACGATCCATGTTTTTAACTGTTGCATCACTGCGATCCGTTTTTACTTTTAGCCCGGTACTCCCCGGCCTTTTCCATGTTGCCCAGGGCGGTATGCGCATCTGCCAGCGCCGTGTAGATCCGCCGGGCGAGCTCCCCGCTTTCCAGCAGGAATTCCTCCCCGGATTCCAGAACCGACACGGCCTCAGCAGGCCGGCCAAGTCCCAGCAGCCCGCGTCCCTTCGCAAAATAAAAAAAGGGCTGCAGGGGATAGGTTTCTATCGCCTCCGATCCAAGCTCCTCAGCCTCGCCCCACGATTCTGAGACGAGCAGCGCCTCGAGTTGTTTCATATATAACGGAACAGATCCTTCCTCTGCCGGTGGATCCGGTTGTGAATCGGCCGCTTGGGTTTCACTTTCTGAATCGGCCCCCGGGGTTGCGGCATCGGGAGTTTGTGCCGATTCCGGTTCCAGCTGCCGGGCCTGTTGGCGGAGTGCCAGGACCTCGTCGGTATCCTCCAGCCCCCGGAGCTGTTCCAAAACCTGTTCCCCGTCCTGTTGTTCCAGGTACCACCGGGCCAGGTTGATCCGGAATTCCGGCATATCCATCGGCAGGAAGTCGCGCAGTTCCGCAGGTTGTTTGTATTGGGGCCCGAGGGCCTCCATCAACGTGTGAAGATACCAGTATTCCGCAGGTTCCGCCCGGACAGCCGTGAGGGCGTACTGCTCGGCAGCCGGGTATTGCTCCTGCCGGATCAGGACCTTGGCGAGCTCGTGGTCCAGAACCGGGGTCAGGGGGTCCAGCTGCTTGCATTCCAGCAGCAAGGCTTCGGCCCGGTCGTAATTTTCGATTCCCTTTTCCCTCAGGGCCCGAAAAAACGTCTCCTGGAAGGCGTCCGAGTAGGACTCCAGGAATACGTCGGCACTGCCCTCCTCCTGGGCGCCTGCCAAGAGGCACCAGCACACGGGCAACACCCGGATGGCATTCGGAATTGGAACCAGTAATTTCATCGTCATTTCTTGCCGGTACTGCCAAAGCCTCCAGCCCCGCGTACCGATTCATTCAGCGCTTCTACCTCCACCCATTCGGCCCGTTCGTGCCTGGCAATCACCATCTGCGCAATCCGGTCTCCGTCCGAAACGGTGACGGGGTCATTGGAAAGGTTCACAAGAATCACACCAATCTCTCCCCGGTAATCCGCATCGATGGTTCCCGGGCTGTTCAACACCCCGATGCCCTGTTTGGCTGCCAGGCCGCTCCGGGGCCGGACCTGGGCCTCGTACCCCAGGGGCAATTCCATAAACAGGCCGGTTTTGATCACGGCCCGCTCCAGGGGGCCGAGCGTGACGGGCCCCTCCAGGCAGGCCCGCAGGTCCATCCCTGCGGCACCTTCGGTCTGATAGGCCGGCAGGGGCCGCCCGGACCGGTTGATGATCTTTACCTTCATTTCCCGCGTATCAGTTTGAGCAACAATTCTTTTTCAAGCCGGTAGAGCATCCCCAAAAATACTAAAAGTAACCCCAGGCCGATATATAAGTTCCTGTTAAATACGTAAAAGGACAGGGCCGAAAAACCGATGGAAATACCCAGGTAGAAGGCGATTTTCCGCATGTTGTAGGGGATCGGGTAATACCGTTTCCCCAGCAGGTAGGAGAGGACCATCATCGTGCCGTAGGCGGCCAGGGTGGCCCAGGCCGAAGCGGTATACCCGTATTCCGGGATAAAGACCACGTTGATGGCGATGGTGAGTACGGCGCCCACCAGGGAGATCACGGCCCCGAACCGGGTGCGGTCCGTGACCTTATACCAGACCGAGAGGTTGTGGTAGATTCCCAGGCAAAAGCTCCCGAGCAGCACAATCGGTACCACCTCCATGGCCTCCCAGTAGGCAGCATCCCTTACGAAGAGGACTTTGAGCACGTCCGCAAAGACCACCACGGCCAGCAGGATGACGCTTCCCAGGACAACGAAGTAATTGGTGATCTGCGCATAGGCGCGTTTTGGGTTTTCCGAAGTGGCATGGCTGAAGAAAAACGGCTCGATCCCGAGTCGGAAAGCGGTGGCAAATAGCGTCATAAACATGGCGAGTTTGTAGCATGCCGCGTACTTGCCCACTTCCGCCTTGGCTTCCTCCGGGGTGAGCGGCAACAGTTCCGAGAGCAGGTACTTGTCAAAGACCTCATTGATGGTAAAGGCCATGCCGGCCACCATCACGGGCAGCCCGTAGGCGAGCATCCGCCTCCAGAGGGCGCGGTCAAAAGCCAGGCGCATATGCCGGTAGTTCCCGCTGAGAATCAGGAGGGTGAGGCCGCTGGCCACCGTGTTGGCAATCAGGATATAATTGATCTGGAAATCCGGCACGTACAACGCGGACCAGATGCCTTCCGTCTCGCTTTCCGCCAGCCTGGGCAGCGCCAGGAGGAAAAACAGGTTCAATACGATGTTCGTGGTGACATTGGCGATCTTAACCATTGCGTAGATCCCCGGGGACTCCTGGGCGCGCAACCGGGCAAAAGGCACAATCACCAGCGCATCCAGGGAGAGGATGATGATAAAGTACCAGAAATAGTTCACCTCAATGTTCATCAGCCCGGCCAACGGCTCGCGCATCAGGACACCGAGGATAAAGAACAGGAGCGTGGACCCGCCGATGGAGAGCAGGGAAGTGGACAAGACCCGCTCCTTGTCGTCCTCCTTGCTGTAAAAGCGGAAAAAGGCCGTTTCCATCCCGTAGGCCAGGATTACGTTGAAGATGGCAAAAAAGGTGAAAATCAGCGTAATTTCCCCGTATCCCCCGGGCGGCATCACCTCGGTGTAGAGGGGCACCAGCAGGAACGACAACATCCGTGGCAACACGGTGGCCAGGCCGTAAATAAACGTTTGCCTGAAGAGTTTACGAAACAGCTTCAAAGAAGAAGGGGGTTAGATAAACCCCTAAATTAGGTAATTACCCGACGCCGGCAAAGTTATTGGCGCTGCTTGCCGGGATACACGCGGGCGGGTTTTTCCTTCACCCCGTCGACCCGGACATAGAAACGCTTCCCGTCGGACAAGCGAATGTAGGACAACACGGCCTGGTCGGGCTCCAGGTCAAAAGGGAAATCCGGGGCCGGCAGGGGTTTGGGGGGCTGGTTACCCACTTCCCGACGGGCGTCCGCATGCATCACCCGGTCTGCGTCCCCGCCCAGATCCGTGCGAAAACTCGCCGTCACCAACATGCCGGTTTCCGTGTCCTCGACTACTGCCGGCATAATCTGCCCCCTGAAATAGAGGGAATCCGGCCGGACCTCCCCGGGGCTCCCGGGCGTATAGCGCAGCCGGAGTTCCATCCCGGCGCCCGAAGCCTCCCGCCCCCCCATCCACATTTGGGCGGTGGGGTCGGCGACCTGGAAGGGAGGGTCTTCCTGGAAGGATTTCTGGGACGAGCACCCCATGAGCCCCATGGTCAGCAGCAGCGTGGCAAAGTGGCGATGTAACATACTTCTTTTCATTTTACGGGTCTGTGTAAAGATAAGTAACCAATATTGATGCCAAAGCCTCAGAACCCGTTTATGGTGCGTATTTCTCCGGGATGCGTTGCCACAGCCGCCGGCAAAAAAAATCCCCGGCGAGGTGCCGGGGATGCTGTCTTGTTTGATCGCCCTTCGCGGGCAGCGGCCCGCCTATCCGGCCAGGGCTTCTGCCCCACCGACGATCTCGAGGATCTCGTTGGTGATGGCCGCCTGCCGCGCCTTGTTGTAGGTGAGCTTGAGCTGATCGCGCAGTTCGGCCGCGTTGTCCGTGGCCTTGTGCATGGCGGTCATCCGCGCCCCGTGCTCGCTGGCAAAGGAATCCCGGATGGCCTTGAAGAGCTGTGTTTTCAGGGATTTCGGGATGAGTTGTTCCACGATTTCCGCCTCGGACGGCTCAAAGATATAGTCCGCGGATACGCTGGATTCCGTTTCCGCCGGCTGGATGGGCAGGAATTGCTCCGTCCGAACAATCTGGGTGGCCGCATTTTTGAACTGGTTGTACACCAGGTCGATCCGGTCGTATTTGCCTTCCGCAAATAACTGCATCAGCTCCTCGGCAATCGCCTCCACCGCCTCAAAGGTCAGGTTGTCGTAGACGGCGCTGTGGTCGCTGATTATCGTATGGCGCTTGCGGATCAGGTCGTGGGCCTTCTTGCCGATGGTCAGGAAATCTACCTGTTTGTCGCCGTAAGTGCCCTGCACCAGGCTCATGCTCTGCTTGATGATGTTGGAGTTAAACGCCCCGCACAGCCCCCGGTTGGAGGAGATAGACACCACGAGTACCCGGCGCACCTCGCGCACGTCCGCGTACTGGCTGCCGCTGTCCCCGTCCAGGTTGGCGCTCAGGCCCTGCAGCAACTCCGTAAGCTTATCGGCATACGGCCGCATGGCGGTAATGGCATCCTGGGCCTTCTTCAGCTTGGCTGCCGATACCATCTTCATCGCAGAGGTAATCTGCATGGTGGAGCTCACCGAGGTGATCCTGTTGCGTATTTCCTTTAAGTTTGCCATATCCTATGGATGCATTATCGCGGTTGCGGGCCCGGCCCGCAACCCGTTATCACGCTTTGTATTTGGCTGCCAGGTCGCGGCATACCGCCGTGAGCGTATCGGTTACTTCGTCCGTGAGTTTCCCTGCCTTCAGGGTATCGAGTACGTCGCGGTGCTTGGCGTTCAAAAACTCCAGGTAGTCGCGCTCAAACTCCTTCACCTTGTTGACCGGCACATCCCGCAGCAGGTTCTTGGAGCCTGCGTAGATAATGGCTACCTGGTCTTCTACGGTAAAGGGATCGTTCTGGGCCTGCTTGAGGATTTCCACGTTGCGGCGCCCTTTTTCGATAACATTCAGCGTAGCGGCATCCAGGTCGGAACCGAACTTGGCAAATGCCTCGAGTTCGCGGAACTGGGCCTGGTCGAGCTTCAGGGTACCCGCTACCTTCTTCATCGATTTAATCTGGGCCGATCCACCGACACGGGAAACCGAGATCCCCACGTTGATCGCCGGGCGAACCCCCTGGTTAAAGAGGTCCTGCTCCAGGAAGATCTGTCCGTCCGTAATCGAGATCACGTTGGTAGGGATATAGGCCGAAACGTCCCCTGCCTGGGTTTCAATAATCGGGAGGGCCGTCAGGGACCCGCCACCCTTTACCTTGTCTTTCAGCACGTCGGGCAGGTCGTTCATGTCCTTGGCGATGTCGTCGTCGGCAATCACCTTGGCCGAGCGCTCCAACAGGCGGGAGTGGAGGTAGAAAACGTCCCCCGGATAGGCTTCACGCCCTGGCGGACGGCGAAGCAGGAGGGATACTTCCCGGTATGCGACGGCCTGCTTGGACAGGTCGTCGTAGATGATCAGGGCCGGGCGTCCGGTGTCCCGGAAATACTCCCCGATGGCCGCTCCCGCGAAGGGGGCGTATACCTGCATGGGGGCCGGGTCGGATGCGTTGGCCGCTACGATGGTGGTGTAGGCCAGGGCGCCTTTGTCCTCGAGGGTCTTGGCAATTCCGGCCACGGTGGAGGCCTTCTGGCCGATGGCTACGTAGATACAGTAAACCGGTTCCCCCGCATCGTAAAATTCTTTCTGGTTGATGATCGTATCGATACACACGGTGGTTTTCCCCGTCTGGCGGTCGCCGATTACCAGCTCCCGCTGGCCGCGTCCGATCGGGATCATCGCGTCGATGGCCTTTACCCCGGTCTGGAGGGGTTCGTTTACCGGTTGGCGGAAGATCACCCCGGGCGCCTTGCGCTCCAGCGGCATTTCGTAGGTTTCCCCGGTAATGGCACCTTTCCCGTCGATCGGGTTTCCGAGGGTATCCACCACCCGGCCCACAATGCCTTCGCCCACATTGATCGATGCGATCCGCTGGGTCCGTTTAACCGTGGCCCCTTCGACCACCCCGCGGGACGGACCGAGGAGTACCACCCCCACGTTGTCCTCTTCCAGGTTCAGGACGATGCCTTCAAGCCCGCCGTCGAATTCCACCAACTCCCCATACTGGGCGTTGGCAAGCCCGTAAACGCGGGCAATACCGTCTCCTACCTGGAGTACGGTTCCCACCTCGTCCAGGGAGGCGGACGCTTCGAATCCGGATAATTGCTTCTTTAAGATCGCTGATACTTCAGCAGCTTTGATTCCAGCCATTTCTCTATGATAAAAAGGCGATCCGTCCAACCGGGCGGACCGGGTTATTTATTTCTGTACTAATTCTCTTTTTAAGTTTTCGAGCTTGTGCGCCAGGCTCGCGTTGTATTCCAGGTCGCCCACTCGGAGCACAAAGCCCCCGATCAGCTCCGGGTCTACGGTTTGTTCCAGGGTCACATCCTTGCCTGTGATGGCCTGCAGTTGCCCGAGCACTTTCTTCTCCAGGGCCTGGGTCAGCGGTACAGCCGTGGTGACGTGGGCCACATCCTGCCCCTTGATCTCCTCGTACCGGGCGATGTATTGCCGGGCCACCTCATCGAGCATCCCTATCCGCTTGTTCTCGGCCAGGAGCCCAAAGAGTTGCACGGTAAGTTTGCTGGCATCCCCGAATATCGCGCCGAGGGCCGAAGCCTTGTCCGTGCCCTTCAGTACGGGGCTTGTCAACACTTCCCACAGGCTATCGCTTCCGGAAAGCGTATCCAGCAGTTGCTGCATATCCTTTTCCACGTCCCCCGCTTTTTTCTGTTCCAGGGCCAGGTCCAGGACCGCCTTGGCATACCGGGAGGCTGCACGTGCTTCGCTCATCTCTTAACGCAGTTTAATATCGTCCACCAACGTGTCGACCAGCTTCAGCTGCTTGTCTTTGTTGCCGAGTTCGTCCCGCAGCACCTTTTCGGCGATTTCCACGGAGAGGGAAGCTACCTGGTTCTTGATGTCCGCGATGGCGGCTTTCTTTTCGCCCTCGATACTCTGTTGGGCAGCCCGGATCATCTTATCGCCTTCCACCTGGGCCTGCTCCTTGGCGTCGGCGATCATCTTCTCCTTGATCTGCCGGGCCTCCTTGAGCATCGCCTCGCGTTCGGCGCGCGCCTCCTGCAGCAGCTTCTCGCTGTCCGCAGTGACGTTCTGCATTTCTTTTTTCGCTTCCTCTGCGGCCGCCAGGGCGTTTTTAATGCCTTCCTCCCGGTCGTTGACCGCTTTCAGGATGGGTTTCCACGCAAAACGGCGCAAGAGGATCAGCAGCAATACAAACAGGATGATCTGCCAGAAAAAAAGTCCTGCCGAAAATTCGTTGATTAATTTATCCATTGTCGTCGGGTTATTCTATGATTCCGAAATACCAGGACAACCCCAACCAACCGTTGGGGTTGTCGTGGTTTCGATTGGGTTTATCCGGCGAAAATCGCGGCGAAACCAATCCCTTCAATAAGCGCCGCTGCAATCAGCATCGCCGTTTGAATCTTTCCGTAGGCCTCAGGCTGACGGGCAATCGCTTCCATGGCACGTCCGCCGATCATCCCGATACCGATACCGGCACCGATTACGGCGAGGCCTGCTCCTACTACACTTGGAATTTCCATAAAATAATTATTAAAGAATTAAACAATTCAACTACTAAGGCACCCCTTAAGGATGCGCCAGTTCCGTTTCTTCCCCATGTCCGTGATCGTGCTCCTCGGCGGCAAAGCCGAAATAGAGCGCAGCCAGCATGGTGAAGATATAGGCCTGCAACAGGGCCACCAGCACCTCGATGAGGGAGATGGCAAAGCTCAGTCCGAATGAAAGCGGGCCGCCGACCCAGCTTTTAAATATGAATATCAGCCCGATCAGGCTCATCAGTACCACGTGGCCCGCCGTCATGTTCGCGTAGAGACGGATGAGCAGCGCAAATGGCTTGATGAAGATCCCGAGGATCTCGATCGGTACCAGGATGATGTAAATCACGATTTTCCCATACCAGGGCATCCCGTCCCCGAGCGGGTCGAAGATGTGCTTCCAGTAGTCTTTGGTCCCGGTGAAGTTCGTCAGCAAAAAGACCAGGATGGCCAGGGCGGTGGTTACCGCGATGTTCCCGGTGACATTGACGCCCAGGGGGGTCAGGCCAAACATGTTCAGGAACCAGATAAAGAAAAAGACCGTGAGCAGAAACGGCATGTAGCGCTTGTATTTCTTCTCCCCGATGTTCGCAATGGCGATGTCGTCCCGGATGTAGAGTACGATGGGCTCAAAGAACCGCCCGATGCCGCGCGGGATGTGCCCGTTTTTGGCGTAGCTGCGGGCCAGACTGCTGAAGAGCCAGATGAGCAGCAGGCCGGTCACCAGCATCATCACGACGCTCTTGGTGATTGAAAAATCCAGGGGTTTCGCATTGGTCGGGTGGTCTTCCGCGTCCATGTTCAGGTCCCCGGCGGCATTGGTTTTATAAATTTTGCTGTGGTGGAGCACGTAGTAATTGCCATCGACTTCGGCAACTTCCTCCCCGTGGTGGAAACGGGCGGAGGAAAAGACCTTCAGGCCGTCGTCCCAGAGGATGACCGGCAGCGGAAAGCCGACGTGAACTTTTTCCCCGGCGTCATTCGTGTAGGAGAACAGGTTGAAGTCGTGGGAATCCTGCAGGTGGTGCTGGATGTATTCCTGGATCTCGGCCTTGGTTCCCTCGGGGGTGTCTTCCCCCTGGGGGGTTTCTTTGGCGAAAAGCCCGATACTGCAAAGTAAAGCGGTAAGGGACAGGATTTTGCTCAGGAAATCAAATCGCATCATGCTCAAATCTTGGGGTCGCTAAAAATCGGTGCAAATGTAAGCTATTCCTCCAAAAAGAAAAAAGCAATTGCATTTTATTTTAGGCCCTTGAAGCCGGGAGCTAGCGGGTATCTTCCTTTTCCAGATCGCGGAGCATTTTTGCCGTAAAATAGGTCTCGGCCAGCAGGGCCAGCAGGTAGGGGATAAAGAAGGAGGCGAATTCAGGCCGGGACATATCGCCGTCGGCCTGGAAACCCGGGTAAATCAGGGCAAAAAACACGAGGAATTTTAACAGGCTCCCCCCGATAAACAGGAAACCGATCTGGGTTCGGAGGCGTTGGCGGAAAAAGTAGAGGCTCCAGACGATGGCGCCGGCCAGGAGGCAATTGATGGCGTACGAAGCCAACAGCAGGTCGCCCAGGGGGTCCAGGCCAAAATGCGAGCGCAGGGCGGCATGGATGGCAAAGGCCCCGCCCAGCAGCAGGAGCAGGGTAGCGGTAAAGCGGGTAAGGAAGGCGCGGTTTTGCCTCATGGGTTCAAACGCTTGATTTGGCGCAGGACCACCCAGAGGGATATGGCTACGCCCAGGATGGTACACCCGGCCGTAAACAGTCTTTTATCGGAACCGTAGTTCGCATCGAGCCACATGCCGGCCCGGGCCGCGAGGAAGATGATGACCCCCATCTCAATGGCAATGCCGGACAGGACGGCTACCTGCCTGAGGGGGTTCCTTGGCTTGTCCGGGTCAGGATGCTTTGGCACGTTCCCCGGTACTTGATGGGCTGCCTACAGCCGGTTTCACGCCCTGGCTGCCGGAGCCGGCGGAACCTCCCGATCTTGCGGATGCGGAGGAAGCAGACGGGGCAGGGCTGTTGCCGAGGCCGCCTTTGCCTTTCATACTGCAGGAGGCATTGAAGGTAGCACCCGGTTCTACCGAGAGCTTGGATACGATAACCGTCCCTTCGATGACCGCCGTATTCTTCAGGGACAGCAGGTCGCTTACCTGGAGTTCGCCGTTGAAACTGCCTTCGATATCCGCGTTGACGCATTCCACCTTGCCGTGGATGTAGCCGTCCTTGCCGATGACCACCTTGCCGGAGGTCTTGACGTTGCCGTCCAGCTTGCCGTCGATGCGGAAGTCTGCCTCGGAGATGATATCACCTTTGATTTTTGTGTTTTTTTCAATCCGATTGGGTTGTCCGCCGATCTCGCTCATAGCTCTGGGTTTTTTGTTGTCTGAAAACATGGGGATTAGGATTTTGGGGTTTCAAGCTGACTCCGGTACGCTTCGATATTCTTGTGTATCTGCACGACCTTATAGTTGGCCGATAAAATTACAAAATTCTCATTATCAATCCGGTAATCGCGATTCTTTTTTAACAGCTCCACATAGCCGAGGGCAAAATCCCGGGACCGGAAACCGTGTACCACCACAAACTGGTCTTCCAGGTTGTAAATGTCCCGGGAGATGCGGTTGCGGTACCCGAGGTCCTTCAGGGATTTTTCCAGATCTTCCATCAGCGCCAGGGCTTCCTTTTCCTGGTGGCGCTTGAAAGGGAAGACCACCTTCCAGTTCTGGGTACCCGGCGCGCTGAGTTCTTGGGTGAATTCCGTGGATTCCAGCTGGGGCAACTGCTCCGTGATGATCTGCTGCGCCTTGCGGCCTTCCTCCGTATTCGGGTAGTTCAGGGCCACGTAGTTCAGGGCTTCCCGGAAATCCTCAAAGCCCTGCAGCCGCCCAATGGCATTGGCCTTCAGCAGCTCGAGTTTCGGGACAATCGGGTCGCCGGTAAACTGGGAAATGCTCTCCTCGCTGCCGGTGATGACCTCCAGGTACCGCTGCGCCTCAAAGGCCTTGAACAATTCCCCGTACCGGTATTCCGGGCTGTTCTCCATGGCGGCCAGTTCAATCTCCGGATTGGTCAGGATGGCTGCATACCGGGACTGGGGGTGGTTCCGGATGATGTCCTCCCGCATGGATGCTTCCAGGGGGCTGCCCACCTCCTGGTAAATCTTGTACAGGTTGTACTTGGACGGCAATACGAGCCGCTCTTCCGGGTCCGACGCCAGGACGCGTTCGAGTTTTCCCGCAGCCAGGAGGAGTTCCTTGAATTTTTCCTTATAGATCAGCCCGAGTTGGTAGTTCGAAAAATTCCGCTCCCTTCGCAGGCTGTCGATCACTGCCTCGTCGGTTGGGATCCGGCCCAGGTAAAATTCCAGGGAATACTTTTCCTCCTCCGTAAGGTCTTCCGGCCCGGCCGCAGCCCCTGCCAGGTCGCCGGCCTCCCCGGATTCCGGCAATACCCGGGCCCGGTTGCTCCAGCGCCAGTTGTCCTCGAGTTCCCGGTTCCCCCATTTGTTGGTAAACGCGGTCTTACCGTAACCGAGGCTCGTGATATTGTAGAAATAGAACTTCCCTTGATTGGCTTTTCCCCCGGCCGAATTTGCAAAAGCCTCAAACCCCGCTTCGGCCTGCCGCTCCTTCCGGGCAGCTTCCGCCTCGTCCAGGGCGCGGATGGAATCGATATAGGTCTGGAAATAGATCTCCCGCTGCACGGGCTCCATCTCATAGAGCGCAATCACGCTGTCCGCTTGCCGGACGATTTCCTCGTGGGCAATCACATCGTCCAGGTTCTCCCGTTTCTTGCGGATGGCCCGAAATTCCCGGGTGTTCTCCTCCAGGTTCAGCAGGACGCTGTCGTAGTACGCCCCGGCCGGCTTGTAGGCGTTTCGGTCAAAGTTGTAATCCGCCAGGTCCGTATAGTTGAACGCGTTGATGACCCGGTCTCCCTGGGCAGCCCGGAGCGATCGGTTGTAATAATCCACCGCCAGGCTGTCGTTCCCCTGCCCCATGTGGAATTCGGCCAACTGCCGGTAAATCTTATCCAAAAAGGGCCGGTTTTCGCGGTTTTCCTCCAAATCCGTCAGGTATTCCAGGACGGCGTCGCGGGATTCCGCGTCCACTTCGGTATTCTGGATTTTTTTCAGGTGGGCGTTGATCAGGTAAACCCTGGGGATCTTGCGGTTCATCGCGATGATCTTGTCGAAGGCCAGGTTGGCGCTGTCCGGGTGCTGCATTTGGTTGAACAACTGCCCGATGATGAACAGGTAACGTCCGCGTTCCTCGTTTTTCCGGGTGTAGGCCGCCGCGGTCTTGAGTTGCTGCAAGGCGGTATCCGGATGGCTCAGATTGATGTAGGCCTGCCCCATAATGGCCCGGGCATCCGCGTATTCCTGGTCGCTGAGCTCGATGTACTTGAAAAGCTGTTTCAGATTTTTGATCGCAAGCTCCTCATACCCGAGGCGGATGTTGGTCTTCTCCCTCCAGATCCGGGCTTCCGCCCGTTTGTCGCTGGATTCGTATTTCTGCAGGACGTAGTTGAAGGCTTCCAGGGCGGGGATGTACCGCTCGTCAAAATACCGGGCCTTGCCCAGCAACAGGAAGGCTTCGTCCGTAAGCGGGTTTCGCTCCCGGTCCGAGATGTCCATGCTGTGTTTCTGGATCGCCTTGGCGGCCTTTTCCTCGGCACGCAAAAAATTCGGGTTGTTGTCCTCGGAATCGAGCTTTACTTCGCCGGAGACCTCCAGACGTTCTACCGGCAGGAGTTCCCAGTAGTTGTCCCGGTAGGTGGCATTGAGTTCCTCCCGCCCGTCTTCAAAGGCGAGTTCGCCGTTGTAGAGGACGTTGTACCTGGTGTTCAGGGCGTGCCAGTTGCGGTTGACGAAGGTGTCTTTCTTTGTCGAGCAGCCCCAGAATAATCCTGCCACCAGCGGCAGGCCGTAAAAAAATGCCAGACGAAGCTTCAAAATTCCCGGTATTCGTATGGTATGTAAACTGGAAAACCCCCGATTTAGTATGCCGCGGTGGCGATAATTGCGGCTGGGTTCCCCCCAGGGAGGATCTGCGCAAAGGTATCCCGCAGGCTTCGCCGGGCGGCAGCCGCTTATTCCCCCGTTTCTCCCGGGTCATCCGCCGGGGTCAGCGAGGTGGCCGCCGGTTCGCCCGCAAAGAAGGTCTCGAGCTCCCTGAGGGTTTCCGGGGTGGTCTCAATATCGCGGACAATGCGCCCCTTTTCAAGCACCACAATCCGCTGGCAGACCTCCGTGACGTGGATCAGGTCGTGGCTGGAAACCAGGACGGTCACCTCCCGCCGGTCGGCGAGTTCCCGGATGATCTTTTTCAGTCGGATCTGGGTGGTCGGGTCCAGGTTGGCAAACGGCTCATCCAGGATGACCACCTCGGGCGACCCGATAAAGGTGGCCACAATGCCCACTTTTTTCTGGTTCCCCTTGGAGAGGTCCCGCAGGTATTTCTTCTGGCCCATGATTTCCCCGTGGAAAAAATCCTCAAACCCGGCCAGCAGCGCATCCACATCGGCACGGCTCTGGCCGCGGAGTTCCCCGATAAAGTAGAAGTACTCCTCCGGGGTCAGGTAGCCAATGAGGAAACTCTCGTCGATAAAGGCCGAGGTAAATGGCTTCCAGTCTTCGCTCTCGCGCACTGGCACCCCCCCACTGGTTATCTGACCGGTAGTGGGTTCGATCAGGTCCAGGAGCAGGCTGAAGAGCGTGGTCTTCCCGGCCCCGTTGTTGCCGACCAGGCCAAAGCTCTGGCCCTTTGGGATTTCCAGGGACGCGATGTCCAGGACGGTTTGTTGGCTGTATTTCTTGGTGAGATTTTCTGCGTGAATCATCGGTGATGCCAGTATTATGTTACCTGAATTATGCTTTTTGCTTGTAGGCAAGCAGCGTTTTGTATTTCTCTTTTTTGTAGATCTTTTCGATCATTCGGAATACCCGCTCCTTAAACGCAAACCCGAGCACCCCGAGCAGTGCCACCAGGAGGAAACCCGCCGTTTCGCCCAGGAACATATCGCCCAGCCAGTAGACGAGCAGGGGGAGGAGCAGTTTCGGGATGGTGAGCAACAGGGTTTTCATGTTGAAGGCCTGTTTGTCTCCAAACGCTTTCTTGTTGGAGGTCAGGTCGATCGGGGTCTTGATATAGGCGCCGCCCCAGAGTACCAGGTAGGAGTTGATCCCGATATTGTAGACGGCCCCCACCAGGATGGCCAGGTACGCTTCCCATCCAAAGTAGAGATAAAATGCCGAGAGCACCGTACTGATGCCGGTGGCAATGACGATGAGCCACCATTTGGAACTGAGGTATTCCCGGTACTGGATGTTCTGGCTCATCATCAGCGGGTAGTAGGAGCTGTCCCAGCTGGGCACGTACTGCCCGAAACTGAACAGGAAGCCCCCGGAGACGAAGATGCCTGCAAACACCCGCCAAACCGGGCTTTCGTACACCTCCAGCCCCCCCGAAAAGAACAGCAGGCCGTAGAACAGGAACAGCACGCTGACAATTACGGTGGTCTTGGAGCGCTTGTTGCGCCGGATGAGCTTGATGTCGTTCTTGAGGAAGGTCCCCAGATTCCCAAACCGGTTGAGCCAGGTGTAATCCTCTGTCTTCCCGACCGCCGTTTTAGTGGCCAGGCCGGCGTCCAGGTACATGTGCCGCTTGAAATAATTGAACGACGCCCAGACGGCAATTGCCAGGGCCGCCCAGGGAATCGCGGCAGTCCAGGGCTGGTCGTAGAACAGGTCAAAGACGGGCCCCGTGTAGGCGGTAATATCGAACCAACCGTAATACTGGGAAATTCCCAGGAGGGCCAGCACCGCAATGAGCGGGTAGAATATCCGGTCTACATTGTTGATCAGTATATTCAAAAAGTTATTCGTGTAAAAGAGCGCAAAACACGCCAGGTGCCAGCCGATGACCGAACCGGCGGGGTAGCCTTTGATCAGGAGCACGATGGAAAACGGCACAAAAAAGAAGGCGTGGCTGAAATTGAAAAAGGACAGGACCGTCTTGCCGAGTGAAAAACGGACCACGCTGGCCTTGGAAATGGGGAGGTAGAGCAGCGGCCGGATGTTGAGTACCGGCATCTTCTGCAACATATAGCGCAGGTACAGGTCGCCGGCCAGATAGTAGATCAAAAAGCGGTTGACCACCCGCAGTGGGTCGCCCAGGCCGGATTTTTCGATCATGAAATAGGCGCCCACCCCCAGCCCCAGGAAGACCAGGATAAAGTACAGGGCCCCCAGGGCCATCAGGATCTTGAACCAGATTTCGGTTTTGAAGGAGGCAGACCGGAAAAAGGCCTTCCACTGCAGCCGGATAAAATGTCTGAACATCGGGTTGGTGTCGGAATTCGATTCGATTAGTCCCAAAAGAGCCCCATTTGTTACAATTAGGAGAAATTGCCGCCGGAACCTGTGCCGAAAGTACGCCATTGCTTAGTTTTGCACAAAATTTTGCGCATGAGCGATTTTCATACCCTGAAAGTTTCCCGGGTCCGACGGCTGACCCCGAATGCGGTTGCCGTATCCCTGGAGATCCCGGCATCCCAAAAAGAACGTTTCAAATTTACGGCCGGCCAGTATATTACCGTCCGTTCCGAAGCAACCGGCAGCGACGTCCGCAGGGCGTATTCCATCTCCTCCCGGCCGGGGGATGCCGAGCTGACCATCGGCATCAAAAAAGTGACGGATGGAACGTTTTCGGTATTTGCCAACGAATCGCTCCGGGAGGGCGACTCCCTGGAGGTCATGCCCCCCGAGGGTCGGTTTACCTATGAGCCCGGTACGCCCGGACGGCACCTGATCGCTTTTGCCGCCGGCAGCGGGATCACCCCGATAATGAGTATCCTTCGCACGGCCCTGGAGGCCGACGCGGAAGCCCGGGTGGTATTGGTTTACGGGAACCAGAGCCGGGAGTCCACGATGTTCCTGGAAGACCTGCAAGCCCTTGCCAATGAATATCCCGATCGGTTTATTCCTTATTTCACCTTTAGCCGCGGACAGTACGACGACTCGCTGTTCGGCCGGATTGAAAGGAGTACGGTGAACTACATCGTCAAAAACAAGCACAGCGACCTGGAATTTGACCGCTACTACATCTGCGGGCCGGAACCGATGATCCGGACCGTGGAGGAAACCCTCCTTGACAATGGAGTCCCTGCAGACCGCGTCCTCCACGAGCTCTTTGAAACCGCCGACCAGCCGGATGAGCTCCGGGAGCAACTCGAGGGGACGACCCGCCTGACGGTGGTCCTGGACGAAGAAACCCACGAGCTGAACATGGACCAGAAAAACGTGGTACTCGATGCGGTGCTGAACGAGAAAATCGATGCCCCCTACAGTTGCCAGGGGGGGATTTGCAGTACGTGTATTGCCCGGATCCGGTCCGGAACGGCGCGGATGGCCCAAAACCAGATTCTGACGGACTCGGAAATTGAAGAGGGCTTAATTCTCACCTGCCAGGCGCATCCTACCTCCCCGGAACTGACCGTAGACTACGACGACGTCTGATCCCCGGGCAGGAGTTTCTCGCCAAAATTCAGGGCTGCCCGTTGCCCCGGGCCCGATCCAGAACTATCCGCCCGTGGTCGTAACCAATCTGGTAGGCCCGTTCGATCCCCTTTTTATCGAGTACGCCGATTTTTTCGAGTTCGGGCGGTTCAAACACCAGGTCGCAACTGTGGATCTTGTTCCGGTTGATGGCGTAGATCATCAGGGCCGTGGTGCGGTTGGTGAGCTGGATGGAAGACCGGATTTCCCGGGAACCGACCTTCCCGATAACCGATACGTTGCTGCCGATCACATACCGGCAGTGCGGGGCGATGGGTTCCAGGGGGAAGTTATTCATGATGCCCCCGTCCGCGTAGAGGGCTTCCCCCATGGCGACCGGGCTGAATATGGGCGGCAGGGCGGCCGAAGCCAATAACGGGCGGATCAGTTCCCCTGACTGAAAATAGGCTTCCTGTCCGAGGTTCAGGTTGGTTGCGGCCACATAGAGCCGCCGGCTGAGCTTCTCGAAGGAATTATCCGGCCAGTAGGATTCGAATAATTTATAGTACCGATCGGTATCAATGAAGCCCGGTTTGCTGATACTGAAAAAATTATAGCGGAACAACGGGGTTTCCTTGAAAAATGACAGCATGGCATCCACCGAGGCGTCGGCGGCATACAGGGCTCCCACCAGCGCGCCCACGCTGCTGCCGGATACCCATTGGGGGTCCAGGTCATACTCCCGCAAGGCGCGGATTACCCCGATATGCGCCATCCCGCGGACCCCGCCTCCTGAAAATACAATCCCGGATTCGTCTCCTCCCGGATATTCCATAGCACCAACTCTTTCTACAAATATAAAAGCCGCAGGCGATCGGAGCGAATCCTTTTGCCTGCGGCTTTCCGGGTATCGGGTTTATTTCAATCAGGAATCCAGTCCGAAAGCGTAATAATAGGTTTTCGGGCTGTCCGGATAGCGGCCGGCGAGCATCACGCCCCCGTCCTCGCTTTTCTCCAACTCGGACCGGAATTCCTCCAGGTTGTTTACCTCCCGGCCATTGACGCGGGTTACAATAAAGCCTTCCCGCATCCGGGTTTCCTGCCGCAGCAGGCCGGGTACCAGTCGGGCGACCTCAACGCCTCCGTCAATGCCCAGTTCGGAAGCCTGATCCGCGGGCAGGTTTCGGAATTCGGCCCCCAGGCGGTTGAACAACTCCCGGTCCGCACGAGCCACCAGGGCAGTCGTGCCGGCGGAATCCTTAAGGGTGACCTCAAATTTGCGGGATTTCCCCTCCCGGTCCAGGGTGATAGTTACCTCATCGCCCGGGCGGAAGCCTGCAATCAGCTCCTGCAGGCGGGGCGAACTGGCAACGGGTTTGTCGTTCACTGCCGTGATAATATCCCCTTCGCGGATGCCGGCCTCCTGTGCTGCGCTGCCGTCATTCACCGATGCCACGTAAACCCCCGGAATCAGGTCGATGCCCTTATCCTCGGCCAGGCGGCCGTCCAGGTTTTGGATCCGTACCCCGAGGATGCCCCGCTGTACGTTCCCGTATTCCAGGAGGTCTTCCACCACCTTGGACACGATGTTGCTGGGTACGGCAAAGCCGTAGCCGCTGTAGCTTCCGGTACGACTGGCAATGGCCGTATTGATGCCGATCAGGTCGCCGTTGAGGTTGACAAGCGCTCCCCCGCTGTTGCCGGGATTAATGGCCGCATCCGTCTGGATAAAGCTCTCAACGGCCAATTCCTCCCGGTTGATGTTGATGTTCCGCGCCTTGGCGCTGACGATCCCGGCCGTGACCGTGGAGTTCAGGCTAAAGGGGTTGCCGATGGCCAGTACCCATTCGCCTACTTCCACATCGTCCGAATTTACAAGGGCCAGGGATTTCAGGTTTTCGGCTTCAATTTTGAGCAGGGCCAGATCCGTTGTGGGGTCCACCCCGATCACTTTCGCATCGTACGTGCCGTTGTTGTGCAGGGTTACCTCCACCTCATCCGCATTGGCGATGACGTGGTTGTTGGTCACTATATAACCGTCTTTATTGATGATCACGCCAGATCCGGTTCCCATGCGCGGGAGTTCATCGGGATACTCCCCGCGGCTCCCGTCTCGCCCTGGGGCATCGCCCTCCGGGGCTTCAAAGTACCGGCCAAAGGGGCTGTCCTTAAAGAATTCCCGGAACGGATCCGGCAACTGGCGGTAGCTCCGGCCATAAGGCTGGGTTCCGCGCGAGGTGATATGCACTACCGCGTCCAGGACTTTTTCAGTAGTCTCGGTAAAATCCAGGGGGGTAATGTTCCCCTCTTTATCGGCCGTATACAACACGGGTTTGGCCAGGTTTTCGGGTGCCCGGTCCAGGGTTACCCGGCCGGTGTCCTGCCATTTGTCGATCCCGACCACCGTCAGGCTCACCAGCAGGGCGATGAGCGCCGCGAACAAATAGGTCCGCTGCGCCGGGTTGATAGTTCGCTTTTTCATATTGTGGTATTTAAGTTTGACACAAATTTTTTTCGACCCACTCCAGGACAAATCCCATGCCATTAAACCGGCTGTCAGTGCTAAAATTTTTTTAAAATTGGCCCGGGTGGAGGGCGGATAAACCGACTCCCTGGTCGGCAGGCCATTTCGAAACGGCCCATTACGCATATCGGGAGGGTTTTTATCGATTCAGGGATCCGGTCGTCGGGGATCCGGCGGATTCCGAGGCTAACCCGAACCGGTCAAACCGACCGGGGGGTCGGTTACGGCAAAATCGGCCCGGGAATGTTAAAATCCCGTTTTTGGGTAATGAAAAACCGAACCTTGCGACGAAACTCCCGTAAGTTTAGACAGCAGACCAGGCCAAACGACCCGACTTAAATAAAAGAGTAAATCAATATGGCAACAAATTATTACGACCCCGCCGACCTGAGAAAGTTCGGCAACATCACGGAATGGAGCGAGGAACTCGGCACCAAATTCTTTGACTACTACAACTCCGTATTCAAGGACGGGGCCCTCACGGCTCGCGAAAAATCCCTGATCGCCCTGGCGGTTTCCCACGTGGTCAAATGCCCGTACTGTATTGACGCCTACACCAAAGACGGCCTGCAGCGGGGCATCACGCGGGAGGAAATGATGGAAGCCGTTCACGCAGGAGCGGCCATCGAAAGCGGGGCCAGCCTGGTCCACGGCGTGCAGATGATGAACAAATACGACAAATTATCCATGTAAGCCGGCACGCATAGCCTGCTCAAAACCCTGAATTTTGGCTACAAAATCCCTCAAGGCCCAGGAAAAGGACCTGGCCAACACACAATATCAATTAAAAATCCTCGACGGAGGGCCGTTCGCTTCCGGGGAATTACCCCGTTTCCGGGAGAAACTGCGGGAAACCGGGCAGAAAACACTTCGTCCCAAACCCCTGGAAATCCTTCAGATCAACCTGGGATATATGTGCAACCAGGTTTGCGCCCACTGCCATGTGGATGCGGGGCCGGACCGCAAGGAGATCATGACCCGGGAGACCATGGAGCAATGCCTGGAGGTAATCCGCCGCACCGGGGCGCATACCCTGGACCTCACCGGCGGGGCACCGGAGATGAACCCGGATTTCCGCTGGTTCGTGGCCGAAGCTTCCAAAGCGGGGATCGCCGATTTTATCGTCCGGTCCAACCTGACCATTATCCGGGCCAACAAAAAATACTACGACCTGCCGGAATTTTTTGCCCGGTATAACGTGCATGTGGTCTCCTCCCTCCCGCACTACACCCGCGGGAAAACGGACCGCCAGCGGGGCAGCGGGGTTTTTGACCAATCGATCGAAGCGCTCCGGTCGCTGAACGAAACGGGGTATGGGAAAGCCGGCAGCGGGTTAAAACTCGACCTGGTCTACAACCCGTCGGGAGCCTTCCTCCCAGCCGACCAGCAGGCGATGGAGAAGGACTTTAAAAAAGCGCTCGCCTCAGACTTCGGGATCGTTTTCAACAACCTCTTCGCCATCACCAACCTGCCCATTGCGCGTTTCCTGGACTACCTGATTGCCTCGGAAAACTACGAGGACTACATGACCGCCCTGGTGGACGCATACAACCCGGCAGCTGTCGAAAACGTCATGTGCCGGAATACGCTGTCGGTGAGTTGGGACGGGTGGCTCTACGACTGCGACTTCAACCAGATGCTCGGCCTGAAAGTGGCCAGCAAGGTGAAACACATTGCGGATTACAACGAAGCCGTATTGCAGGACCGGGAGATTTTAATCTCCCAGCATTGCTATGGTTGCACGGCCGGGGCGGGCAGCAGCTGCCAGGGATCCGTGGCCTGAGGCGTCCGCTCATCCATAAATCCGTGCGCTTTAACCGACCGGGTGGTCGGTGCGCCTTTCCAGCCAGGTGGTCATTCACCGGAATTTTTACACTTCGTCGAAATTTTTCCGGGATTCGTCAGATAAAACCTGCCATGCCCTGAATCCGCGAGTTCTTTGTAAACGACCGATTAGTCGGTTGCCCAAAATCTTACATCATGGACAAGAACCTCAAGCGCATGGCGACGATGAATCGCATGCAGATGACCGGCCTGGAACTTTTTTACGCCCAGGGCTACTACAACACCAGCATCGACGACATCCTCAAATCCCTGAATTTGTCGAAGGGTGCCTTCTATTATCACTTCCAGTCTAAGGAGGAATTCTTTATCAGCATTGTGCAGAACCTCGTGTTTCGCAAGGTGTACACCATGCTGATCGAGCCCATCGAAGGGGTGGAAAACCCGCTCAGGGCCATCGAGATCTGCCTGGACGACGCGTTGAAGACCGCCGAATTCAACGACCTGGATTACGGTTTCGTCCTTGCAAACTTCCTGAACGAATTCAATGGGAGGAACGACAAGATCACCCGGTACCTGACGGATATTTCCAAGGTCTGGGAAGTAAACCTCGTTACCGCCCTCCAGAAGGGGAAAACCGACGGTTTTGTGGAACGGCACGTGGATAGCGAAGGGGTTGCCTCTTTTATTATCTCGAGCTATTTCGGGGTTCGCAGCCTGATGGTCTCCGGGAATTGCAAGATCCTCCGCTACAACTATATCCAGCAGCTGCGGAACTACTTCCGCTCGCTCTCCCCGGTCGTACTCGCCTGATTGGCAGTATCCGGGCCGAGTGCCCCGCGGATGCACCCGTACACGGTTTCCGGCGGGATGCTCGCCATTACCTCCTCATACCCGGGCGGCACCTTGTTGCCGTATACGGAAGTTGGGATCAGGGGGAATTGCCCCCGGTCGGACAGGAGGGAGTTCTGCCTTGGCTGGCCAAAAGGCGCAAATCCCGCATACGGGTGGGTCACCCCCCAAAGGGTAATGACCGGAATGCCGAAGAGGGCAGCCAGATGCCCGTTGCCGCTGTCCATGGATACCACCAGGTCCAGGTTGCCGATAAGCTGTAATTCCTGCCCCAGGCTGCCTTTGCCGGCCACACAGGTACAATTCTGGAATTCCCGCTCCCACTGTTTCAGTTTCCGGGTCTCCTCCGGGCCCCCGCCCAACAGGTATACCCGCAGCCCTTTTTCTTCCTGCAAAAGCGCCAATAGGCGTTTCATCTCCTTTTCCGGGTAGCACTTGCCGGCGTGTGCCGCAAACGGCGCCACCCCGATATTCGCTCCTGCGCCATCCCGGGAACGGATTCCCCCATCATCCCCGGGTTTGGGGATCCCGATGGCTTCCGGCCAGGGCGGCTTCCCCAGCACGTCCGCCGGGCGGAGTTCCACGGGATAGCCCAGGGCGGCAAAAACCGCCGCGTATCGCTGGTGGGTAGGGGTGAGGGGCGCCAGTTTCCGACCCCGGGCTGCAACCAACCGGCGCTTTTCCTTCCGACCCTTATCCAGGACTGCAACCCGGACGCCGGAAATCCGGAAAAAGAACCGCAGGATGTGGGTGCGCAAAACCGCATGGAGGTCTGCAATGGCATCCGGTTTCAGGGCGAGGAGTTCCCGGTAGAGCTTCCAAAGACCCCCCAACCCCCTGTGTGCGCCCCGGGTATCCACCGGAAACACACGGACACCCGGGATTTGCTCAAATACGGGCGTGTAGCCCTTTTTCGTCGCAACGGTCAGGCGGATTCCCGGGTATTCCCGCTGCAAGGCGAGTAAGACGTGAACGGCCATGGCGGCATCCCCCAGGGCCGAGAAACGCCAAACGAGCAGGTGCGGGTTATTGCTTCCTCTCACGGAGCACCGGGTTTAACTCCTCGTCGTTGTACATCTTCATCTGTTTGTAGACCTTCATGTACTTCCGGCCGGCTTCGATATCTGCGAGCAACTGGTCGATGGCGGTGGAGAGGTCGGCCCGTTGCTCCAGGAGGATGTCTAGTTTCTTTTTACAGGCCTCGCGGTGTTCCTGACCCGCGTCCGGCCGGCCGGCCTCTTCCCGCATATGGTAGATCTTCAGGGCCAGGATGGAGAGCCGGTCGATGGCCCAGGCCGGGCTTTCCGTATTGATGGTGGCTGTTTCCGACACTTCTACCGATTGGTATTTTTTCAGGAAATAGCTGTCGATGTACTCCACAAGGTCCGTGCGCTCCTGGTTGCTCGCATCGATCTTTCGCTTGAGTTCCAGGGCAGCCTCCGGGTCGATGCCCGGGTCGCGGATCAGGTCTTCGTAGTGCCATTGCACCGTGTCGATCCAGTTTTTGAGGTAGAGCAGGTATTCGATACTCCCGGGTTCATACGGGTTGGGACGGGGCTGGTCTACCCGGTCCTCCTCGTGGTATTTGTCGATACTTGCCTCAAAAATCCGGAATGCGAAGTCGCTGAACATAGGTTGCATTTTCCGCAAAGATACCGCTTATTTGAGAACCCCTTATTGGTGAACCGGGTGGTGTTCGACGCGCCCCCCGGGGGGGGCGCCCAGGTCAGGCCAGGAGCCACTCCCCGGAAAAAACCGCCAGGCAGATCAACAGGGCCCCTATAAGCAGACCCTCCCGGATTTTCTCCTTCCGGACAGACTCGATATACTTGGACAGGAATACGGCCGCCGGGAAGAAGGTCAGGACAATCGGACTCCCACGCATCCCGCTTCGAAGAAGCACCACCCCAATCCCCACGAGCAGGGATATCGCCAGCAGACGCATGACCACAATCCGCCCATGCCCGGCTTTCCCCAGCTTTAAAAAGGCGGTAAACCCGGCGATCAGGACCACGAGGATGTAGCTGCCCAGTTTTGCCGCATTGCGCCATTGGGCCCAGTATTCCACCGTTCCCTCCCAGCGCAGCCGGTAGTGGGTGCCGATAAAATCGGGGATCCCCGCCAGGAACGCGACGGCCGCCCCGATCAGGCCCACCACCGCCACAGCTGCCAACGGGTTCAGCCAGTTCCGCAGGTTCCGGGGTTCGTAGAAATAGACATAGATCCAGGGCAGCAGCATAAACAGCAGGACCCAGTCTACCAGCAGGCTGCCCACGAGGATCCAGAGGGCCCCGTCAAAAATTTTGGCCTTGACGTTCCGCAGGGATTTCAGGCTGATCAGCCGACGCATGGCCAGCAACAGGAACAGGTTGGCCACCAGGGCGTGACGGTCCAACAGGGATTCGGGAAAAAGCAGGACCAGCAATGCAAAGAAGTAGCTGGTATAGGAATGGGAGCCCGTAAGCTGGTTGCGCTGGACGATGAAGTTCACCAGCAGCACGCTCAGCAACAGGGCACTGATCCCCAGCACGTCCATCGGCAGGGTTTCCAGGCTGATTTCCCGGTTGAACCGGAGAAATAGCGCGCAGGCGTACAGGAGGGTGAGAAAGCAGAGAACCAGGATGTAATTGACGGGTTTTGTTTTGCCAAAAACGCTTGAAATCATCGCTGGTTTTCGTATGTTTGCAGGGTAAATATAGGTACAATGAGAGCTTTTTTTGAAGGGATCGAAAATTTATTTGTCAACTTCCTCTTCGCCCCTTACGACTTTTTCCGCTTCATGGAAAGCTGGTGGGCCGCCAACACCATCAATTGGATTTTCGTCATTATCGGCACGGTAGCGATGGTTTACTGGCTCGGCCAATTGCGCTTGTTTGACTCCCGAGGGGAAGAAGACCGCAGCATTACTTCCCATTCGTATTTATAGTCCCTCTCAGAGGTCGAAACCGATATCTTTCCGGTAGTAGGCATCCTGGAAGGTTAACGCCTCCACGGCCCTGTAAGAGCCTTTCAGGGCCTCCCTGAAGTCCGTACCATAAGCGGTAACGGCCAGCACCCGGCCGCCGCTGCTCACCACCTGCCCGGATTCGTCCCGTCGCGTCCCGGCGTGGAAGACCACGGCATCCCCGGTCGCTTCCAGGCCGCGAATCACGCGTCCTTTTTCGTACGCCTCCGGGTACCCCCCGCTAACCATGACCACCGTGGTGGCCGCTTCCGGCCGCACGTGCAACTCCACCTCATCCAGCCGGCCCTCGGCCGTCGCCTGCATCAGGTCCAGCAGGTCCGTTTCAATCCGCGGGATAACCACCTCGGTCTCCGGGTCGCCCATGCGGACGTTGTACTCGATAACAAGCGGGTCGTCCCCCACCCGGATCAGCCCGATAAAGATAAAGCCCACATAAGGCAGCCCTTCGCGCTGCAACCCTTCTACCGTGGGCCGGATGATGCGGTTTTCGATTTTCTCCATAAAAGCGGCATCCGCAAAGGGCACCGGGGAAACAGCGCCCATGCCCCCGGTGTTCAGGCCGGTGTCCCCTTCCCCGATCCGCTTGTAGTCCTTGGCGGTGGGGAGGATTTTGTAATTCCTGCCGTCTGTGAGTACAAAGCAACTCAACTCAATCCCGGACAGGAATTCCTCAATCACCACCCGGGCGCTGGCCGAACCGAATTTGGCATCCAGCAGCATGGAGCGGAGCTCGGACTTTGCATCGTCCAGGGATTCGAGGATCAGCACCCCTTTGCCGGCGGCCAGGCCGTCGGCTTTTAACACGTATGGGGGCTGCAGGGTTTCCAGGAAGCGGTAACCCTTGTCGAGGTCCTCGGGCCCGAAGCTTTCGTAGGCCGCGGTGGGGATGTTGTGGCGGCTCATAAAGGCCTTGGCGAATTCCTTGCTGCCCTCGAGTTGGGCAGCCGCCCGGGACGGGCCGATGACCGGGATGCCTGAAAGCTCCGGGTGGTCTTTAAAATAGTCGCTGATTCCCTCTACCAGCGGGACTTCCGGACCCACGATCAGCATGTCGATGTCGTTGTTCCGTACGCTTTGGGCAATACGGTCAAAATCGTCTACTGCCAGGGGCAGATTGGTTGCAACTTGGGAGGTGCCCGCATTTCCGGGGGCCACGTAGAGTTTTCCGAGGGAATTGCTTTGCGCCAGTTTCCAGGCCAGGGCGTGTTCGCGCCCGCCGGATCCCAGGACCAGGATATTCATGATGCCATATTTTCGACAAAAATAGGGGATGCAGGCCAAATGGACGGCTTCCCGGGGAAGCTATTTGCCGGTAATTGCACTTTTGAGCAGGCGGCCTGCATCCTGCCGGAACCTCAACACAAGGAGGCAGCCGCTACCCGGCCGCGAGGCGCCAGGCGCTACCCAAGCGGGGGGCATCAGCGGTTACCCAACCGGGGGGCGGCACCAGCGGCAACCCGTCCCGGGGTGCGTTCTCAGCGCCGGTTCCTGCCGGAAAAGTCCCGATGTTCCTTCCGTTCCAGGTCTTCCCGCGAAAGCGTCCGGAAGTAATCGAAGGTCTTCTTCATCCCTTCTTCCCGGCCCACCTGCGGTTCCCAGCCCAGGATTTCCCTGGCCTTGGTGATGTCCGGCTGCCGCTGCATCGGGTCGTCCTTGGGCAGCGGCTTAAACACGATTTTCTGGTCCGTGCCGGTCAGTTTGATGATCTCCTCGGCAAAGTCCCGGATGGTAATTTCGTGGGGGTTCCCGATATTCACCGGGAGGGCGTAGTCCGAGAGGAGCAACCGGTAGATCCCCTCTACCTGGTCGTCCACGTAGCAGAAGGAACGCGTCTGGGAACCGTCGCCGAAAACCGTCAGGTCCTCGCCCCGGAGCGCCTGGCCCATAAAGGCCGGGATCACCCGTCCGTCATTCAGGCGCATCCGCGGCCCGTAGGTATTGAAGATCCGCACGATCCGGGTCTCCAGCCCGTGGAAACGGTGGTAGGCCATCGTGATGGACTCCTGGAACCGCTTCGCTTCGTCATAAACCCCCCGGGGGCCGATGGTATTTACATTGCCGTAGTACTCCTCGGTCTGCGGGTGCACCAGCGGGTCCCCGTATACCTCGGAGGTGGAGGCTATCAGGATACGTGCCTTTTTCTCCTTGGCGAGCCCCAGCAGGTTGTGCGTTCCCAGGGCGCCCACCTTGAGTGTCTGGATCGGGATTTTCAAATAGTCGATCGGGCTGGCCGGGCTCGCAAAATGCAGGATGTAGTCCAGCCGGTCCGGGACGTGGACAAACTTCGTTACATCGTGGTGGTAATACTCAAAGTGCTCGTGGCGGAACAGGTGTTCGATGTTTTTCAGGTCGCCCGTGATCAGGTTGTCCATGGCGATGACGTGGTAGCCTTCCGCGATAAACCGGTCGCACAAATGGGACCCCAGAAATCCGGCCGCCCCTGTTATCAAAATTCGCTTCACCTGTTTGCTTATTTGTTGTTGTTACTTAATTGCCTTTCGTGCCGGCGGGAACGCAGGTTGCCCGCAGACCGGATGATGTGCTATCCGCGGCCGATGGATTCGTAGTGGAACCCGCGCGACTTCATCTCCTCCACGTCGTAGAGGTTGCGCCCGTCAAAAATCACCGGGGCTTTCAACAGGTCCTTGACCATGCTGAAATTCGGGTTGCGGAACACGCTCCATTCCGTACAGATCACCAGGGCATCCATGTCCTCCACCGCCCCGTACATGCCGGGTGCAAAAGCGATGGCATCTCCCAGCTTCCGCTTGACGTTTTCCATGGCTTCCGGGTCAAAGGCAGTAACCTCAGCCCCGGCGGCCAGCAACTCCTCGATAATATACAGGGCCGGGGCCTCCCGGATATCGTCGGTTTCCGGTTTAAAGGCCAGCCCCCAAAGGCCGATCTTCTTACCCTTCAGGTCATCCCCGAAATATTTCCGGATCTTGGGGATCAGGGCCGTTTTCTGTTTCTGGTTTACGTCGATCACGGATTCCAGGATCTGGAAATCATAGCCGGAATCCTTGCCGGATTTATGCAGGGCCTTGACATCCTTCGGGAAACAGGACCCCCCGTACCCGATGCCCGGGAACAAAAAGCGCTTCCCGATGCGGGAGTCGGTGCCCATCCCAATCCGGACCTTGTCCACATCGGCCCCCACCAGCTCGCAGAAGTTGGCGATCTCGTTCATAAAGGTGATCTTGGTGGCCAGGAAGGAATTCGCCGCGTATTTGGTGAGCTCAGCCGAGCGTTCGTCCATGATGATGACCGGGTTCCCGGATCGTACAAAGGGCTTGTAGAGTTTCTCCATCAGTTCCGTGGCACGGGGAGAGCTGGAGCCCACCACAATCCGTTCGGGCTTCAAAAAATCGTCCACCGCAAAGCCCTCCCGGAGGAATTCCGGGTTGGACACCACGTCAAAGTCGCATTTGGCATTTTTTGCAATCGCCTCCCGCACCTTATCGGAAGTCCCGACAGGCACCGTACTCTTGTCCACAATTACCCGGTAATCGGTTATCAGTTTCCCGATTTCATCCGCCACGCCCAGGACGTATTTCAGGTCCGCAGACCCGTCTTCGTCCTCCGGGGTGGGGAGCGCCAGAAATACGATTTCGCCGTGCTCCAGGCCCTCGGCCAGGGAAGTCGTAAAGGTGAGGCGGCCCGCATTGATGTTCCGCTCAAACAATACGTCCAGGTGCGGCTCGTAGATGGGCACCTCCCCCTCCTGCATCCGTTTGACCTTGAGCTCGTCGATGTCGACGCAAACCACGTCGTTACCGGTTTCGGCCAGGCAGGTCCCGGTTACCAAACCGACATAGCCCGTACCTATTACTGATATTTTCATTGATTGATTCTTTGTTGCTGATTAAAAGCCGTGCGATGTGGCCGCAATATTAATTAGAACGGGGCGTACCGCGCAACTGTTTTGGTCGAACAACCCAATTCCGGGATAAAAGTACTCGTTTTCCTACTGTGCGAAGTACCTCCCGGTTCCATTAACGCGCTTTTTTCCGCGATGGTATGCCGCTTTGCCGACAAATCCGAAATGCAACCCCGGGATCGGAGGCAGGCTACTAATACGCCTTTTCCTCCCCCCGGAACATATTGAGGACCGTCTGCACGATGATTTTTACATCCAGCAGAAAGGACCAGTTCTCGATGTAAAAAATGTCGAATTTAATCCGGCCGTGTATGTCCGAATCCCGTTCTACCTCCCCCCGGTAGCCGCGCACCTGGGCCAGGCCGGTGATGCCCGGTTTGATAAAATGCCGGACCATGTATTTGTCTACCTTGCTGGCGTACTCGTCCGTGTGCTTGAGCATGTGCGGCCGCGGGCCCACCACGGACATATTCCCGAAGAGCACGTTGTAGAACTGGGGCAGCTCGTCGATACTCGTCTTCCGGATAAACCGGCCAATCCGCGTTACCCGCATATCGTTTTTCCCGGCCTGGAGCTTGTCGGCGTCTTTGTTCATGGCCATGGAGCGGAATTTATAGCAATAAAATTCCCGGTTGTCCAGCCCCGTGCGCTTCTGCACAAAAAACAGCGGCCCCGGCGATTCCAGCCAGATCAGGATGGCCAGCAGGGGCCCGAGCCAGATCAGCACGCCGAATATCACCACCAGGCTGAAGGCGATGTCGAACGAACGCTTGACAAAAGCATTGATGGGGTTGTGGAGCGGGATATCCCGGAGGGACAGGATCGGGAGGTAGTCGTAGTACTCGAATTTCAGCTTTTTTGAATATAAATTTTTGTTGTCAGGAAGAAATTTAAGTGTTATCAAGTTGTTGTCCGCAAAGTTGATGAAATCAATGATTTCGCTGTTTTTTAATTCTGAAACCGAGCAATACACCTCATCGATCTTATTGCTTACAATAAATTCGAAACAGGCTTTCAAGTCAAAGTTTTCAGATCTGGGGCAGAATTGCTTCCTGAATCGATAACCAAATTCTGTGCGATCGTTAAACACCTGAACCAATTGGTCTGTTTTCTTGTTTTTGCCGATCACAACAACGTCGCGCAGATCCCCTTTGACTTTTTCGCGATACTTCATGAGAAGGTAATAGCTCAATAATTTCATGCTGCTAACGGATACAAATACTATCCCAACATACTGTGCCAACGCAAAACGACTCATGTTTGGTTGCTTGAAAAAGCCGATAAATGCATAAACGATCAGGAAATAAATAAAGAATTGCTGAACGAGAAGGCGCAAAATGTGAACAACCTTTGCATGCCTCCTGATTACATAAAATTCAGTTTTAAACGCGATTATCAACCAACCAAGGGATATATAGCCATGAAATAGCAGGTCAACCTCCAAATTGATGGGGAGCAGTTTTGCGATATAGTTGATTATCACAAAATCCACCAAAAAAGATACCGGAGATATAAGATCCAGATATTTGGATTGTTGAAAGGGCATGATCATTTGTTCTCGGGTACCGCGATAATGGACTTATGCGGCCGAATGTCCCCAGGGTTCATTCGCCTAAAAATAGGGGTTATTTTATATAATGGCGAGCCAGTAAGTAGAGAAATTTGGAGTTCGTGTACAAATATCTTTTGAACATTCTCCTAGGCTCCTTTAGCAACCTGTAAAACCATTCGAGGCCAGATTTGCGCATCCAGGCTGGTGCCCGCTTAATAACCCCAACGTATGTCGGCAATGCTCCACCTATGCCGAAAAGAAACGCGTCTATCTGCCGGGTGTGGGCGTGCATCCAGACTTCCTGTTTTGGGCAACCTAAAGCAACAAAAACGACCTGTGTGTTGGATTCGTTCAATTGTCTTACATATTTCTCATTTTCCCAGGACTGCCCAAAGGGAGGGGAAATTAAATGAGTCAAAACAATTCCCGGCAACTCTCTGTTGATTTTGGATCGGGTCGCCTCCAAAACCTCTTCGGTTGAACCGATGAATGCCACCCGGTATTCTTTTAGATTGCAGTGATGCAAAAAGAGCGGCAAGAAATCCATTCCTGCAATCCGCTCCTGACTGATCCCGTGAAGTACCCGAAAGCTTTTGGCAACGGGTAAACCATCCGGTAAAGCATATGTGGCAGAATTGACCACCTCGGCGAAATCGGAATTATCATACGCTTCAATCAACATGTGAACATTGGAAAAGCAGGCATAACCGGATTCTTCCTGTTCGATTCTATGATGAAGTTGTTCAATTAAATCGACCTCCCGGATGGCATTTACATCGATGCTGATAATTCTTTTCTTGCTGTTGTCCATGAATCTAATTCACTACGGAATTGTATATCTCCAGTAAGTTCTCCAGATTAATTTTATGAGTGTATTTTTCAAGATATGTCCGCCGGGCACATTTTTCAAAATCCTCTCTCGGCACCATATCGTAATCCTCGATTGCCTGTATTAATGATTTAACCTGACCGGAAGAAAACAATAACCCATTGTAATTGTGGTTTACTAATTTGCTGATATTCTCATTGTCACATGCTATTACAGGGGTTCCCGCAGCGTAAGACTCGATAATGGTATTTGGCAACCCTTCATAACACAGGGATGGAAATACAAGTGCCTTGGTGGTTCTCAACAGTTCCGCCACCGAGGACCTGGACTGCTCACCCCGAAAATGGATGTTCTTACCTGCCAAATCCCTGAGCTCCTGCTCCAGTGGGCCCGTGCCGACGATGGTCAGGGACTTTTCGGGGAGTCCCTGAAAAGCTTCTAACAACAAATGAACACCTTTTTCCCGGGACAGTCTGCCGATATATAAAAACCCTTGGCGAGCGGGAGGCACTTTCTCAGTGTCCTCATAAATGTCGTCCGTACTATTTGGCTTCACAATTAGCTTTTCCCCTCCAACTCCCAGGCTCGATTGAATAAATAAATCTTTGATAAACGGGGTCAGGACAATAAACCGATCTACAGAATCCTTCCAGATCCCCTGGACCTTTGAATACCACAAAAATGTTGATAGCAATAGGCTCTTCGGAACGGAGTCCTGAAAGCAAGCGTGATATACTCCATGGGAGGGAAACTTTAAATTCACACATTTCGTGCAGATTTGTCCATCCCGGAGTAATAGTGCCGCCGGGCATATCAGCCGGAAATTATGTAGCGTCATCACGATGGGTACTCCCAAATCCTTTGCTGCCTTCAATACAGCCGGGGATGCCTGGTAAAACAAATTATGTGCGTGTACGACGTGTGGTTGGAATTCTCGAATTGCCTCCCTGGTCCGGGAATAGGCCTGCTTATTGAAGAAAAGACGGCCCGCATTGATTTGCTTATTGTCAAAATGCAGTTGTTTTACGTTCAGGCCGTATTCCGTAAGCAACTTCATTTCGTTGTCTACCACAGCGTCCTCGCCTCCCGAAAACCGATACAAATTATGTATCTGAAGAACGTTCATAGGCAGAAAATTTGAAGTAGAAAAAAGCGTGGAAGAATGCAAAAAGCAGCACGATGGCGTTCCTGTTAAAATGGGATTCGGTCAGGCTCGTTCCGAGAAAAAGGACGAGGAACGCAAAATAAATGGTGGCTTCCCGGTTCCATAGCCGGCTGGTAGCATATACCAATGACGTTAAAAAAAGCACAAGCCCCACCAGCCCTGTTGCCAGAGTAATTTGCAGGAATAAATTATGTGCGTTAAACGTATTTCCTTTTAGAAGCAAGGCCTGATACCTGTGGCGTCGAAAGCAAAGTTCCAACTCGGTTTGTTGGTCACCATAACCCGTGCCTAAGGCCGGATTTGCCTCTATTACGTGTGCCGTACAGTCCCAGATGAGTTCCCGGAAACCCCTGCCTCCCCAGTACTCAGTTACCTCGTATTGCCCTTCGAAATTAACCGCATCCTTGAATTTTTCTATCAGGGCCCGATTACTAAAAACAAATACAACGGCGAGTACTATAATTGCTATAATGCCGAGGAACTCCGGTGTGGATGCTATTTTCCTCGCCCTCCAAAGTAAAAAAACAGACAGGATCAAAGTAAAAACTATTGTACTTCTACTGCTCAATAGTAGTAGAATCCCTAAAAGGAAAATTAAAATAATCGGAGCCGGCTTCCGATACCATTGCGGCATTGAATTGCGGTGGAACAACCAGAGGGTCAATGTCAAAACAATGGCCGCGCCAACGTACAGGGAGAATCCCAGATAATGAAAATTTATTAGGGAGGTGGCAAGATTTTCCTGAAGCAACGCGTCCAAGGAAAACTCCGGGGCATTCATGGCCACAGAGAGAGAGAGTATCGAGAGAATTGACGTGGAAAACGTAAAGCACCCTACAAGTAGACCTGCATCTGAAATGCTGAATATGCCTTTTAAATGACGCATTACGAGAAAAAACAGGGGAATGAAAACGAGCAACAGTGATTTCTGGAGACCGTGCGCGAGGTCATCACTCCAAAACAAGGATAGGAAATGCAACAATACGTATCCATTGATCACGAGGAACTCCAACCAATCACGCCGGGAAGCCTGAACGCGAAAGTGCAATAATTCAAACAACCAGAAAGCCAAAATTGCGCCAGCCATCAGGTTGGGCAAGGCCGGCCCAAACGGTAGCACAACCAGGAAAGTTGCGAATAGGCCGATCCATATGTTTTTACGGGATAATTTCAATCAACATGCATTTGCTGTGCGCGGTCAAACTCGGCCAGTTTAAATAATAGTATAATGGGTACGATGATTTCCGGGTACTCCAGGTAATTCTGAACCGAAAGTAAAAAAAAGGCATATATACCAATAAATTTAAGGAATTCTGCTCGCTCCCGGCTGATCAGATTACCCTGGATCTGCCAAATCCTGATAAAAAAGAAAATCAGGTAACCGCCCCCGGCAAGCAGGCCGTACTCAAGAAGAAGCGCAACCAGAGAAGAAAATGTTTGGTTCCTTGTACCGTCATTGTAGGGTTTCGACAACAATTCCCTGTTCAGGAGGGGGTAAACATCTTCGGAATGTGCTGGTGTACGGATTGAAAAGTTGCTCCTTAGCCATTCGTTCTGAACGAAGTCGCCATTAAGGTAGAAGGCGGTTCTGGAATTATATCCCCCGGGTGCGGCCCCTAACATAAAAACCTTCATGTCGCCGAGAAATCGTTTCTGGGACCCGTCCAGAAACGTTATAAAACGCGGTATCTGGGTGACTTCCAATTGGCGAGATCGCTCCACTTCCTCCTGATAGTCGTAAGAATCAAAAACCAAAAGCGCCCGGTTGATATTGGCCTCGATATAATCCAGGTTCCTGGGATTGAATACTCCTATCATCCCCACCGCAATAATCGAACTCAATAAGATGGCCCCCATGATTTTCCAATATCTAAGGAGCCGCGTGGCGTACAACAGCAGAAGGGAAATCAGAAAAATCACAAGTCCCAGTCCATAAAAACCAAAAACACCACTAATCAGAAAAAAGGCAAAGGAATAATATTTCCTTTTACTGAGATAGTACACGCTAAACCCCAGGTTTATAACCGAAAGCGTATGGGAGCCCAGACCGTCCAGCCCATAGAGTCCCGTAAAGGCGTCATCGTAATTCATCAAGGAGGGGTCTATAATAAATTGTGCATAAATGAATGCACTGACGTTCACCACCACCAATACGCGTGATGCAATCGCCAGGAATGTGTCAAATACGGAAAAAACCCTGCCAGATTTCCAGGCTATGGGACGAGCTTGTAAAAAGACCCAAATAGGCAATATCAGATAAGCAGAGACGAAAAAATTGAGAAAATACCCCCCCGCCAGATACGCTGACAACAGGCCCAACAGAAAAAACAATAGCGTGAAAAGCAATATGCTCCTATTTAATTTTAGCCGGAGCAAGTACCCAAGGACGGCTAGAATCACAGGATAAACCAGAATAAGGGTTTGGCGCAAAAAGGTGAATACCAGAAGCCCTGTCAGTAACAGTGTCCAAAATATTGCCTGCTTACGGGAAACTACCATGTCATATCCGGTTCATAGCCGAGTTTAACAAGCACGTCCCCCGAATGCTTCTTGAAGCACTCTTTCTCTTCCTGACCAAAATAATTTTTCCAATCGCCGGAAATGCCTTTTCTAAGGAAACTGTTTTTCTTTTCGTCTCCCTTTTTGCGTTGCGACTGGTTCTCAAATGAATATTTTTGAACCACTTTTTCCAGGCGCTCCTTCTCGATATGTGAAACACCAAGTTGCTCTTTTAATAACTTAGAGACCGTCCCAAAAGTATCATGTAACAAATCCTCGTACTTCACTAAATAGATGTTTTCACTACCGTGTTCCATTTCCCTGAGCCAGGCCCGGTTGAACTCAGCCCAATTTCCCATATAAGTGAATTGTTGCCATTTACTCGGCTTGCTCATAAAAGCGTAGTCGATGAATGCACGAAGATTGTATTTTATATCCTCAAAATTTTCGAATCCTGTTTTGTTTCGGTGATAAATGACATCCTTGGGGTTCAGCTTATTCTTTTCGTTCCAGATCAATTGGTGATAATAAAGAGAAATCATCACATCCCGCCCATCTCTCACCAGAAACAAAATCTTTTTGTTACTCGGAATCCGTCCAGTGGGAAGATAATGGCCGTGAAATACCGAAGACCCCAGGGCCGGCATCCGGTTTCTCGGAAACGGCAACCCCAGATACGCAGAAACCAGTTGACCAAGCCAGGTGCCTCCGGATTTGGGGTATTCTACAATGAGAACCGAGTCATTGACCGTTGTCAGGGTGTTTATCAACAAGAGTCGAGTGGCTTGTTCCAATTTACTTTTAATTGTGCGTAAAATCATCTTTTAGGATTTCCAGCTTTTCAGATCTGTGCCCAGCAGTTCCTCTAATTGCTCAATTTCTTCCGAAAGGGCCTCCCGAATTAATTCCCGGGCCTTATTGTCATCCGGATTTGCCACACGCTTTTTTGATTTTTGGCTGGTAACGAGATTCAGAAAGAAAATCTTTAATTTATATTTCAAATTGTACGGCACCAATGGGTCTATGATATACCTGACAAGTGCTTTTTTTATGCCCGATTGGCTATAGAGTGCATTCCGTATCCACGGAAACCGCACTTCCCCTGTTTTATTCAGCTGTTTTAGTTCCGGTTCAAAATCCGGGTCCACGCCAATAAACTCATAGGCATCGCGGACAACTGCCAACGGGTCATTTTTTATCTCCTCATAAAACACAATGTGGGCGCTCTCAGCAGGGAAGTATTTTCTCAAACGGGTGATCTGCGTAAAATACCTTCCATGATCGACATATGTGTTGTTGGATAGGGTCCGCAAATCCCCTTCCCTGATCCGGCTCTCTTCCAGGCTGATTGCCTTGTGCAGGATTTCCTGCTCCATGTTTCTTTTAACAGCAAAGTTATATGCTGAAATAGCGCGTTCCACCGGGTTTCTGAGTACAAGGATGAGTTTGGCGTCCGGGTTCAGTGAGGCGATTCTTTGGATGGCTTTCTCAAAATATATGATGTTGGCGCTTCCGTTCAATACAGCGGGTTGCCCCGAATATTCATCCCGGTAAATCCTATCCAGAAACTTTGTTCCTTTTTCAAAAAGTTCATCATCTATAAAGAATGGTGTGTCTTTCATGGAAAACGGCGCACAAACTTCCGGGTGCTGGGCCAGCCAGTCGTATAGAGAAGTTGTTGCGGCCTTTTGAACGCCGATAAGGAATACATTGGGAGTTAGCTCAGCCATTTCTATTAATTTTATTCAGCAGGGCCAGGGGGTCCAGGTAACTTCTCAGTCCGGTTCGCTTTTTAACATAATAGGCCCCCAGGAAATTCCATGTCAACAAGCTTGCAATTGTTGCAATAGCCACCCCTTCAATGCCAAAGCGTTGAACTAGTGCGAAATTTAAAGTCAAATTGACGATGAGGCCAATCAGCATGATTTTCTGATGCGTCTTTTGATGGCCTGTCATCTGGAGAATATTGCCCACTGAACCGCAAAAACAATTCAATAGTTGCCCGACTCCCAAAATTAACAAGACCCCGGATCCCGAGAGGTAGGCTTCCCCAAAAAGCCTCAGGAGGATGTCCTTCCCCAATAGAATTACCAGAAAAGTCCCCAATGCGATGGCTGCACTGATGCCCACGGCAAAAGTCAATAGGGTCTGCAACGGTTTTACATCATCCTTTCGATAAAGCTCAACAATTTTTGGCGCCAAAATTGAATTAATTGCATCCAAGTTGAAGGATATGAGCAAGGCCAGTTTTGCACCAACATCGTAAACAGCCACATCGGATTCATCTAAATAGGCTCCGACGAACAACCGGTCGATCCAGATCAGCAGAATCCCCAAAACAGATGTAATCAATATCGGTCGGGACTCCTTATTAAACTTGCGAAACGAGCCTTCAAGAGACTGGTAGAGACTATATCCAAAAACTCTGTAAGTGAACCAGCAACAACTCAACCACAGAAGGAATATGGCGATAAAATGCGCAACAATGGGCAATTCGTCGTATCTATTTCCAAAGAAAAGCACTCCGGCCAGTAAAACCCCGATTGTAAGCAGGAATCTCCCGAATGCGGCATAAATCGAAAAAAGTGTATTTTTTTTCAGGCCGCGATAAATTCCATTGTGTATATAGATCAGTGACCAAATCGGAAAAGTGAGGGCTGTCCATCTAAGAAATGGTGCAAATTCAAGCCTGTTAAAAACTCGGGAGGCAATCCATTCATCAAAGAGCACCATCGGCGTCGCCAGAATAGCGCACACCAGGAAAGAGCGTATGGTAGCCTGTGCCAAATACCCGGATAATTCGTTTTTAGGGAGGTTTCCGGCAGCTACGTATCTCGTCAGGCTGACGTCGTATCCCAGCTTACCGGCAATGGACAAAACCATGAACAGGGTAAAGCCAAGGACCACCATGCCGTAAACTTCATTGCCGAAATAATGGATTACCATCAGTGTAAATCCATAGCCTAAAATCAATGCTGCTACACGAAAAAACACAAATACGCCCGCCTTGGCCACGAGTTCCTTTTGGTCTTTCCCCGAAAGGAGTTTGTAAAGGATTTTTTTTAATGGCATAGGTGAACCGGCATTGTTACTTCATTATTGTAAATAATACTATCTGATGCGGATCGGAATCGAATCGACAGCAAGCGTAAACAATCGCCTCCGATTTCCGTCTACCAATCCAAAACGCAGCATCTCAAACCGCTCAAGATCCGACTCAAAAGTGCCCGTAAACACCCATATCCCCCGCCGAACTTCAGAAGGAGTGGCTTGCGCAGGATAAAATCCACCCTGGGCCTCTGTATTAATTTTAGGATAAAAATGCAGGTAAAAGCTATGATCCGACCAATGCTCCGATCGACGGGTTTCTTCTAAATACACCCGAACCTGGTATCGTTTTGAGTTGCTTTGGGGATAAACCCGTATGTCCCGAACGATCAACCCCAGCGTGTCGTTAAAATACTCAAGATCCAAAACGCTATTCCCCGGCTCGCTTTGAATCCACGACGAATCCGGGTTTCGGCAACCACAGAACAAGATTAAAATAGCAAAGAACCCCCAGAATGAGCACCCGGCCTTAAAGAGGCCGAGGTTTTTAATACGGTACATGAGGCTTCGGGTATTCATTGAATCAAGAAAGTCGTACCTGTTTATACATATCCTGATTTTTCAAAAACCAATCATAAGTAGACCGGATGCCATCTTCCAAACCAATGGATGCGGTCCACCCGGATTCCTTCAGGCGACTGACGTCCATGAGTTTTCGCGGCGTTCCGTCGGGTTTATCCATATCCCAGTGAATCGCTCCCTTATGGCCCACAATTTCCTGTATCAACTTGGCCAGGCTCCGAATGGTTAGGTCCCGGCCGGTCCCCACATTATACAGATCATGAGGCAATTTATTTTCCATGGCATAAACCACAGCATCTGCCAGGTCGTCTACGTGAAGAAATTCCCGCATTGGTTTTCCAGATCCCCAAAGGTCTACGCTTTTATGATCCGCTAATTTCGCTTCGTGAAACTTCCGGATCATCGCCGGCAAAACATGGGATGTTTTCAGGTCAAAGTTGTCATTCGGCCCGTAGAGATTCGTAGGCATCAGGCTTATATAGTATTTTCCATATTGCCTTCGGATAGACTCACATAGTTTAACTCCGGCAATTTTGGCAATGGCATACCATTGATTCGTCGGTTCAAGCGGCCCGGTGAGCAAACTGTCTTCTCCAAGTGGCTGCGGTGCTAATTTCGGATAGATACACGAACTCCCAAGAAAAATAAATCCTGTGACCCCGCTCTCATGTGAAGCCTGGATGAGATTGTTCTGGATGCTCAGGTTCTCCATCAGGAACTGGTAAGGGTAGGTGTCGTTTGCCAGGATACCCCCCACCCGCGCCGCCGCATCAATTACAAACTCAGGCTTTTCCGATTGAAAAAATTCATTGACCGCAGCCTGATCCCGCAAATCCAAATCACGGCTACTCCTGCCTATGAGATTGGTATAGCCTTTACTTTCCAACGCGCTCCAGATGGCTGAGCCCACCATTCCGCGGTGGCCGGCTACAAATATTTTATCTTGTTTATGCATGGGGCTCATTCAAAGTAATTCATAATCGTATACCCCCCCTTCCGGAGGTATTGTTCTTTTTTCATGAATTTCAGATCGGATTGCATCATATCCCGAACCAGATCCTCGAGGTTGAAATGAGGTTCCCAGCCCAGTTTATTTTTTGCCTTCGAAGCATCCCCGATCAACAGATCCACCTCTGTAGGCCGGAAGTATTTCGGGTCAACGCTGAGCACTTCTTTACCCACAGGTATCTGGTAATCAGGATCTGAACAGGAATTGATATAGGCTTTTTCCTCAACACCTTCTCCCCTAAACTCCAGTTCTATTCCCACTTCCCGGAAACTCATGCGAACAAAATCCCTTACAGTTGTAGTGGTTCCCGTCGCTATTACCCAGTCTTCAGGTTCATCGGCCTGCAGGATCATCCACATCATCCGGATATAATCCTTTGCATGGCCCCAGTCCCGTCGGGCATCCAGGTTCCCGAGATAAAATTTCTCCTGAAGGCCTAGTGCGATCCGTGAAACGGCCCGGGTGATTTTACGCGTCACAAATGTTTCGCCACGGATTGGCGACTCGTGGTTGAACAATATGCCGTTGCATGCGAACATCCCATAAGCCTCCCGGTAATTTACAGTAATCCAATAGGCATACATCTTTGCTACTGCATACGGACTTCGTGGATAAAAGGGAGTGGTTTCACTTTGCGGGACTTCCTGAACCTTTCCGTAGAGTTCCGAAGTGGATGCCTGATATATTCGCGTGTGTTTTTCCAGACCCAGAAGCCGAACTGCTTCCAAAATCCGAAGCGTTCCTATTCCATCAGCATTTGCTGTATATTCCGGAATTTGAAAAGAAACATGCACATGGCTCATCGCCGCCAGGTTGTAAATTTCATCCGGCCGAATTTCCTGAATGAGCCGAATCAGGTTGGTGCTGTCAGTCATATCCCCGTAATGGAGGAAATACTGCTGATTCTCAACATGCGGATCTTCGTAGAGGTGATCGATACGATCTGTGTTGAACAGGGAGGAACGCCTTTTGAGGCCATGTACTTCGTAGCCCTTTTTCAGGAGGAATTCGCTCAGGTACGCCCCGTCCTGACCTGTAACTCCGGTAATCAATGCGATCTTGCTCATATTGGGTATGATACTTTTTTGTTATGGAAGAAGAATACTACATTCCGGCCGTTTGGCAAAACTACGATAATTATTTCCCCTTCGAATCTTTGACGTACTATCGGGAGCATATCTATTCTTGATCCGCAGAGCAAATTCGTACCAGGTCATCGGCTCCCCGTCTGTAAAATGCCTGATCCCAAAATCCTGATCATCAGAGGTAATGAGCTCCAGAATATAATTTGCTAGATTCCCGGCCTTTGTAGGACAGCCTCGCTGCTGGTCAGTTACTTCCAAGTTTTCATTTTTATTAAGGCGGTTGAGGATTGTTGTAAAGAAATTCGGAGGATATTCGGAATACAACCAGGAAGTGCGAATAATAAAATACCTGTCCAGACACTTACCGATACGCTTTTCCCCTTCCCATTTGGAACGACCATATGCATTGATCGGATTTGGTTTGTCAGTAGGTCGATAGCCGTGCGGTTTACTCCCGTCAAAAACATAATCTGTTGACAAGTGAATCAGTATAACCCGGAATTCGGCGCAAGCTCTGGCCAAATTTTCTGCCCCGCAGGCGTTGACCTCCATGGCTTTGTCTTCTGCTACTTCTGCCTCATCTACCTCGGTGAAAGCCGCCGTATTTATACAGTATTCCGGAGCATGTTCCTTGAATCGTTTTCTGATTTCTTCCACACGCGTTATGTCGAGGGACTCCTTTGATACAAAAACGCCGTTGATTTCGTCGTAACTCCCAATTCTGGCTTGAATGCTTTTTCCCAGTTGGCCGTCTGCGCCGGTTACAATTACAGAAGTCATTATTTCAACATTCTAAAAAACGGAAGTGCTCGGTCCCTTGGCGAGAGTTTGATCTCGGATTCCGGAACCCCCCAGTCCAGATCCAGGTCCGGATCATTGAACCGAATGCCAGCCTCGGCTTTCGGGTTATAGTAGGCATCGCATTTGTAACAAAATATCGTATCGTCCTCAAGGCTCAGAAAACCGTGAGCGAGTCCTTTGGGTATCCAGAGCATCCGGGAGTTGTCCGATGAAAGTTCAACAGCCACGTGCCTTCCGAACGTTGGACTGTCAGTCCGGAGATCCACAACAATATCCCGGACCCTTCCGCGTACCACGCGTACCAACTTGGCCTGAGCCCATTGTCCTTTTTGATAGTGCAGGCCACGAAGTACGTTTCGGGAAGAAACCGAATGATTGTCCTGCACAAAGTCCACAGACAGGCCGAGATTCTTTTCGAATTTCGCCTTGTTGTAGGACTCCATAAAAAAACCCCTGTCGTCTCTGTAAATGGTGGGTTCAATTAGGTAACATCCGACTATTTCCGTCTTTGAAAGTTTCAATATACAAGTCCTTCAGGTGTGTTGAATGAGGCTTAATAAATATTCTCCATATCCGCTGCTTCGCAGCGGTTCGGCCAGTTGTCGCAATTGAGCCTCCCCGATGTAACCCATTTCAAACGCAGCCTCCTCGATTGCCCCGATCTTCTGACCCTGCCGGTTCTCGATTACTTCGACAAATTGCGACGCCTGCATTAGTGAGGATACGGTGCCGGTATCCAGCCAGGCCGTTCCCCGGTCAAGTACAGAGACGTGCAACTTTCCCATTTTCAAGTATGCCTTGTTAACATCCGTAATTTCCAGTTCGCCTCGGTGACTAGGTTGAATGCCCTTGACGATATCCAAAACCTCATTGTCGTAAAAGTAAATCCCGGGAATGGCGTAATTGGAACGGGGATTTTCGGGCTTTTCTTCTATGGAATCTACCTGACCCGTGGCGTCGAGGTTAACAACCCCGTAGCGCCTCGGGTTATTGACATGGTAGGCAAAAATCACCCCTCCGTCCGGATTCAGCCTCTCGGACAGTTGTTGGTGCAGGGAAGAACCGTAAAAAATGTTGTCCCCAAGGATGAGTGCCACATTATCCTCGCCGATGAACAACCTGCCGATGTTAAAAGCGTCAGCTATTCCTCTTGGATGTGATTGAACTGCATATTCAAAGCGGCACCCAAGTTGGCTGCCGTCACCGAGTAGCTTTTGAAATAGTCCAGAGTCCCGGGGTGTTGTAATTATCAGGACTTCCCGTATTCCCGCACGCATAAGCGTAGCCAACGGGTAATAGATCATCGGTTTATCGTAAACAGGCATCAATTGCTTACTGAGGGCAATGGTCATCGGGTACAAGCGCGTGCCGGAACCGCCGGCGAGTATAATGCCTTTCATAATTTCTTATTTAATTTCCCGATATACCAATGAATTGTTTCGGTTAAACCCGACTCAAAAGTAGTGACGGGCTTCCATCCAAGCTCGCCGGTTAATTTCGAATGATCTACCGCATAACGGATATCATGCCCGGGGCGATCTTCAACAAACCGAATTTGATCCGTATAGGATTTTCCCCCCAGCGACGGTACGATCTCGTCAAGCTTCTGGCAAATAAGTCGTGCCAGATCCAAATTGTTTTGTTCATTGTTGGCGCCGATCAGGTAGTGCTCCCCGGGATCGCTGTATTCAAAAATGCCAAGAAGCGCTTCGCAATGGTCTTTAACAAACAACCAGTCCCGGATATTGGAGCCGTCACCGTAAATCGGGATTTCCTTCCCTGTCATCGCTGTGTTTATCACTGTGGGAATAAATTTTTCCCGGTGCTGACGGGGGCCGTAGTTGTTCGAGCAATTGGTGGTAATACAGTCCATCCCGTAGGTTTTTACATAGCTCCTGACCAGGTGGTCAGACCCTGCCTTCGAGGCGCTGTATGGGCTGTTTGGTCTATAGGGGCTTGTTTCTGAGAAAACACCTGTTTTGCCAAGCTCGCCAAAAACTTCATCCGTTGAAATATGCAAAAATCGTCCCTGACATGCACTTCGACCCTTTGGCATCCACCATTTACGGGCGGCCTCGAGTAATGTGAAGGTGCCCATAACATTGGACATTACAAAAGTTTCTGGGGACGCAATGCTATTGTCCACATGAGATTCGGCTGCGAAATGAACGATCCCATCGAAATGATAACGTCGGTGAAGGCGGTTAAGCAGCCCCCCATCCGTTATATCTCCCTGAATAAAATCGTATTGAAAATCCGGATTCAGCCCGTCCAGGTTGTCCAAGGATCCGGCATACGTAAGCTTGTCGAGATTTACTATGTGCCAATCCGGCCGCTCTAAAGCCAGGTAATGAATAAAGTTCGACCCGATAAACCCAGCGCCTCCGGTAATTAGTATTGTTCGCTTTTCGGTGGCAGGCTTCCTCATGCTTCCAGTTCCCGGGCCTTTTTAATCATAAAAACAAAAAAATCTTTCAACAGGTACAACAACAATAAGACTAGCGGAACCAGAATAAGGGGCCTGGCCAAAAATGTTGGGTTTACGCGTTGTGACCGTCCGAAGTTCATGATCTGGACAGGCTGCGTTTCCCTGGCCAATGTAAAACGGTTGGATTCGATTTCGCGTAGCAACGTGCTTTTAAGTTGTAATAGAGAGGTTGGCTCAACTCCATCACTTCCCTCGAGAACGATCCGGTTCGGGGCTTGAACCTCTTCGCGCATCAGACTAGCCGTGTAGCCGGAAATAAGCGAGTCTACCTGGCCTATCAGGCGGTAGTTCCAGGCTATACGATCCTCACTATTCTCCTGGCGTACCTCAACCAGTTTGCCATAGTAGGTGTTGGAATTTATATACTCTAATATGGCTTTTGCATATTCGGGCCCTCTGACCGGATCTGGATAGGTGCATATAATTCGGTGGTTTATACCGGACTTATCCAGAATTTCCTCTCGTATGACCTCAGAAATCGTCGGATCGGCCTGAAAATTTTCGAGCAATTCCAAATACCTGAGATAGTCTTTGTTGTTGAGGCTTTCTGCCCCTTCATTAACCGGTTCGATTTCAATTTGAAACTTATCGGCTGCAAGCCCCGGAATTCCGAGTGCTTCGAAAAACGAGGAATCTTCGGCTTGTAGGTTCGCCTGGATTTCCGAAACGGCATCGTACAGATAGTTCTTATTCTCCATATTGGGCCGTACAATTACTTCTGTCTTGAAGGAATCGCTCGTCAAGCCTTCGAGGCCCCATCCTAAACCAAGACCGATTACTACCAGCAGGCAAAAGATCCAAAACCTTTTTACCAGGTATAATAAAGCTTTTAGAATACCCCGGAAAACAACTCGAAACCCGTTCCTTACACCATCGAACAATTGCCCGATGTCAATCTGGTCTTCAGGTTGAGACGTGTTATTGGAATTTGCGTTCATACGTACTTACGAATTAAAAATTTGTTTCAATATTTTGTCGGTAATCAGGTAGGTGGGTTTGACGCCCGTGGTGCCCAGCCCCCCGGAGGCCAGGGTATGGCCGGTCTTGAGCGGATTGTCCGAGGCGTAGTATGCGTACCGCACCTTCACGTCCTCCCGGATGCTCTTGCGGATGCGGGAAGCCGATTGGATGGCCTTCTGGTAGTGTACCCCCTCCATCTCCAGGCCGATGACGTTCCAGGTGGAATCGTGGAAAAAACTCAGGATGTCCTTGTTCTGCAGGGAGGTCCCCAGGACGGTTACCATGGTGCCTTCGAAAACGCGCAAGCCGTTCCCCTCGAAATCCGATTTGCAAAGTTCGTTCCGGAACGGGTAGTTGTCGGCCGTGCCTTCAAAGATATGGGCCGATGGGATCATCAGGTCGCCTTTGTCGCCCTCCAGGATCCCTGCCTTTCCCATGATTGAAATGGAGTCCACCGACATATAGTGGAGTTTCCCGTCCATGTTGTAGGGCTTCAGCAACTCGTCGATCGTCTCGAAAGCCTGCTCCCCGAAGGCGTAGTCCATGACCAGGATCACCGGCTTGTCCGCTTCCTTCTCCGCCGCCAGTTCATAGCAGCAGGCATCCGGGCCCAGACGGGCCGTGTCGAAGAGTTGGACGTCGATGTTTGTGCCGGACAGGTCGTCGATGGGTATCATCCCGTTTTTGACCGCCCGGGAGGTTACCAGCTCACGGAGCTTGGCGCTTCCGGGCTGGCTCAACGCCTCGTAGAGCTCCAGGGGCGACTTGCCGGGCAGCGTTTTAGCCAGGGCCTTCCGGGCAAAAAGCGAGTTTAGCACGCTGTGCATATTGCTGCTGATAATGTGCAGCGGCCGGTTGAGTAAACCTTCTTTCCGAAGCACCCCCTTGATGTTGTTGGCCCACCGCTCCCCGTGGATGTGGTGGCCCAGGCGTTCCCGTAGGAGCGAGCTGAAGGTGATGGTTCGTTTTTCTCCCGTGGTGATTTCCTCGATGGCCAGCTTGCCGAGCCAGTAGATAATCTGCAGGAAGCGGGCCGGGTTCTTCTTGGTGGCCAGTTTGTCGTAGACCTCGGCGACATCCACAAAGGAACGTCCCAGGATGTTCGCCGTATGGATAAGCGCCACCTCCCGCTCGGCCTGGGAGAGCTTCTCTTTACCGATCGCCTTTTCGAGTTTCTGCCAGTCCCGGATGGTCCGGGGCCCATCGTCAATGAGCACGCGGCGCCCGATTTTGTCCGATTCCACAAAGAGGAAGGTCAGGTGGGTGAGGATGTCATAGATATCGGAACGCCCCCGGGTAATCTCGATATTCATTTGCTCCTCGTCAATGCGGTAGCAGTTCCGGCGCCTCTTTGGGGGGATGATCGGCTTGAAGTGGGATTTGCCGTACCCTTCGTCCGAGGTGAGGTTGATGAAGCGGCACTGTTCGATGCCTTCGGGCAGCCGTTCCAGGACGTACATCAGGCCTTCGAGTTCCGTCTTGTCCTCCCCAATGGACCCGTAAATCTCCGGGCGCAACTGCAGGAGCGCGTTCCGCAGCGTTTCGCCGGAAACGCCCATGGGCTTGTAGAAGCCCCGGTTGAACAAATGGCGCATGGTGATGTACATGCGCTCGATAGCATTGGTGGATTCCTGCGCTCGGGTTGTCTCCATCAGTTAGGTTCCTGCGGCAAATTTACGTTTAATTTTCGTACACGGAAGGGTGCTGCTATTTGCGGAAGGGGTACAGGGCGTCGGCCACTTTCCGGTCGTTGGCAAGCCGTTGCACCTTGTTCTGCCCTCCGAGCTTTCCTACCGACTTCATATATTCCCGGAATCCGCCGGCGCGGATCCGGGTGATCTTCAGGGGTTGCAGGATGTTCCCGGCAATCAGGTCGTAGTAGTAACTGTTTTGCCGTTGGAGGGAAGCGTCCAGCCTGGCGATAAATGCCGGCATATCCTCCGGTTCGGCTTCAAACTCCACGAGCCATTCGTGGTAGGGCAGTTCCTCCCCCCCGGTTTCGATCACCGGGGCCACCGTGAACTCGGCAACCCTTGCCCCGGATCCCTCCAGGGCCTCTTCCATGGCGTATTCCACCTCCTTGGCAATCACGTGCTCCCCGAAGGCGGAAATAAAATGCTTTATCCGGCCCGAAACGATTACCCGGTAAGGGTCCAGGGAAATAAACTGAACGGTATCTCCCAGGTTATAACCCCAGAGACCGGCATTCGTGGAGATAACCATGGCGTAGTTCACCCCGGTCTCCACCTCCCCGATGGTCAGCCGGCGCGCCCCCGGTTCAAAGAATTCGTCCGCCCGGACAAACTCGTAGAAGATCCCCGCGTCCAGCAAGAGGAGCAGCCCCTTGCCCCCGTCCGTATCCTGGTAGGCAAAGAACCCTTCACTGGCCGGGAAGAGTTCAATGCTCGCCACCCGCCGGCCCAGCAGGTGTTCAAACCGGCCCCGGTAGGGCTCAAAGTTCACGCCCCCGTAAATAAATAACTCCAGGTTGGGGAACAATTCGCCCACATCCTTCCCGGTGCGCTCCCGCAATTTTTCAAAGTACATCTGCACCCAGGAAGGGATCCCCGCAATGACGGTCATGTCTTCCTCCACCGTTTCATCCACGATCCGGTCTACCTTGGTCTCCCAGTCTTCAATGCAATTGGTCTCCCAGCTGGGCAGGCGGTTTTTCTGCAGGTACCCGGGTACGAAATGGGCCGAGATACCGGATAACCTCCCAACCTTGATGCCGTTCTTTTCCTGGAGTTCCGGGCTGCCTTGCAGGAAGATCATCTTCCCATCCACAAAGGCGGCCCGACCCGTCCGGTGGATATAGCTCAGGATTGCATTCCGGGAGGCGCGTACCTGTTCCCGGATGGAAGGCCGGGTAATCGGGATGTACTTGGCCCCGGAAGTAGTCCCGGAAGTCTTGGCAAAATAGAGGGGCCTGCCGGGCCAGAGGATGTCTTCCTTCCCTTCCAGGGCGGGCAGCACCCAGGGTTTCAGTTCCTCGTAATCCCGGATCGGGACGCGGGAGGCAAAATCCTCATACGTGTTGATGTCGCCGAAATCGTGATCCTTTCCGAATTGGGTCGCCCGGCCCTGCCGCAGCAATTCCCGGAAAACCTTGAGTTGGGCAGCCTGGGGGTTGCGCACCCACCGCCGGGACCGGTAATGGACAGTTGCTGCAAAAATCCGCGCTGCCAGGGCCTTCAGGGACATAGAAATCAATTAAAGTCGATGTAATTCAACGGGTTGACCGGGTTGCCGTTTTTCCAGAGTTCAAAGTGCAGGTGCGGGCCCGTGGTAAGCTCCCCGGTGTTCCCTACCGAGGCGATGACCTCCCCGGAGCGGACGACTTCGCCCTGCTCTTTGGCCAGCGACCCGTTGTGTTTGTATACGGAAAGGAGGCCGTCTTTATGCTCCAGGATAACCACGTAACCGGTGGCGGCTGTCCATTCGGAGAAGATGACCGTCCCGTTGGCAACCGCTTTAACCGGGGTGTCCCGGGGGGCTACCACGTCCACCGCATAGTGCCGGCCTTTGGGGTCGTATCCCAGGGTGACCGTCCCGGTAAGGGGGGCAAACAACAGGGTGCTCCCGTCGGCGCTCGGCCGTTCGAACAGATTGTACTTGTCTTCCAGGGCCACCTGCGCCCGCAGGACGCTGTCTTCGCGGATCGGGCTCAGGTCTACCTGGGCGGGATCGATTTTAAAAGGCTCGAAAACGGAGTCCCGGTTGCTCTGGTTATTTTCGATGTCCCCCCGGAGGACTTTGCGGATGTTATCAATATACCTATTGGTATAGTTGAGGACGGTTACCAGGGAATCCGTGGTATAGGTAAGCTCGGTGGCCTGTCGTTTCAGGGCGGTGGAGGAATAGCCGGGGATATATTCCCGCAGCGGGGTAAAGGCAATCAGCAGGGTAGTCAGCGCAATAAGGCCAATGACGGCCAGGGACCCGGATACAAATACATTCAGCCGGCTCAGTTTAAAGGATATCTTCTCCTCAAAAGTGTTCTCGTTCAGGATAACCAGCCGATACTTGTGCAAGAGTTTGCGCCTGATCTCCTTCCGTCGTTTATCTTTCTTCGCCATGGATCGGGAGTCAAATCGAGATGATTTGTCTAAAATAAGGCTTCTGCAACAATAAAACGGGCAGGAATATGTTTTTTCATTACCTTTACATTCCTAAAATGAAGCAGGCATGAATGCACTTTTATTATTCTTAGCAATTGGGCCCTGGCAGATTGCCATCATCGTCCTGGTGGTATTGTTGTTGTTCGGCGGAAAGAAAATCCCCGAGCTGATGCGCGGATTGGGCAGCGGGATCAAAGAATTCAAGGATGCCTCCCGCGAAGACGAAAAGCTGGACGAAAAGAAAGACTGAATTTTCGGAACGGTCGGGATTCCACCGCACATTCCGGATTGAATTTGATATTGTAAAAGCACCCTGCGGGGTGCTTTTTTTATTCCCGTCCCTTTCCTTTTTTTCACGCCTTTGCCCGCCAAACCCACCCTGTTCCGTTTGTCGATCAGGCCCGTGATGCTGCCAGCGCAGGCCCGTTTTCACCCGCCACTAATCCCCTCAAAACCACAACAAATCCCCATTCACGACGTAATTCCCCGGGTTCACAACAAAAAGTTACCCCCCGGTACGGGATGCCTTATTTTCGGGGCATGCAGACGAACGGGCTGAATTCCGTTTCGAGCACCCTCATAACCGACCCCGATGAAGAACCCGTTAAAAATTTGGTTGGCAGCCGGCTGCCTGATCTTCGCGAGTATGCTGCCGGCCCAGGAATCGCCCCGGGCCGAATGGGCGGCTGCGTCCCCGGCCTCCGTTGGCAACAGCCCGGCTGCTGCCGATGCCGATTATGAAGCGGGCCTTCCGGCGGAGCGTACGAATATTTTTGACGAAGCGGCTTTTACCGCGCGCGCCAGCGAGGCCGGGATCCCCGTGCGTCGCTTTGGCCGGCCAGCCTCCGTATCCGACGGCTTTTATCTGATTGTCGGGGTGTTCAAGGAGGGCAAAAACCTCCGGCGTTCGGTGAGGAAACTAAAGCGCCAGGGCCTGGATGCGGGCAGCTTCATCAACCCGGAAAACAACCTGAACTACGTCTACGCCTCCCACTATACAATCCCGGAAGAAGCGCTCCTGGGGGCTACCAGCCAACTGGATGGAAACTATCAGGGAGACTTGTGGATCCTGATCAACGGGGAAATTTCCCCGGCACCGGAACTCCGGGCGCCCGCCGACGAGTTCTCGGCAGGCACCAGCCCCGGGATTGCAGGAAAGGAATCCGCAATGGGGCAAGCCGGCCGGCAAGCCGCGGCAGAAACGCCCATACAGGTATCAACCGGGCAGGGAACCCCCCTGCAGACCAACCGAACCGTATTGTTGCAGCGGGCAGACCGTTATTTCGATATCATGTGGTATGCGGAGGCGGCCCGCCTGTACGAGCAGTTGCTGGACCGGGACGAGAATGCCTACTCTTTTGAGATTATTCGCAAAGTGGCGGACGCCCATTATTTCAATACGGATATGGAGCGCGCCTACCACTGGTACGACATCCTCTACGACCGGTACGGGGACGAGATGAGCGCCGCCAACCTCTTTAAGTACGCACACGCCCTGAAGGGCAACGGCAAATACGGCCGGGCCCGTCGGATTATGCGGCTGTACGACAAGGTGACGGACGCAGGCAGGTCGGGGGAGGCAGGCCAGAACCGGTTGCTGCGCGAAACCGTAATGGACAATATCCTGAACCGGGAGGCCGCATACGGCATCCGGAACCTGGATGTCAATTCGAAGTACTCGGAATTCGGGCCGATGTTCTACCAGGACGACCAAATCGTATTTGCGTCGTCCGTGGATTCCGCGTTCTTTCATACCAGAAGGTATAAATGGAACAACCAGCCCTACCTGGACCTCTATGTTTCCCGCTTGAATGCGGAGGGGGACAACCTGGAACACGGGGTGAAGTTTTCAAAAACCCTGAATACAAAATACCACGAGGCCGGAGTGGCCTTTTCCCCGGACAAACAAACGGTATATTTTACCCGAAACAATTACGGAAAAAGGCTCCGCCGGGACAAGAACGGCGTAAACCACCTGAAACTCTACCGCTCCCGGAAGGTCGGGGATGAGTGGACGGAGGCCGAGGAACTCCCTTTCAACGGGGAGAGCTATTCCACCGGCCACCCGGCCCTGAGCCCGGACGGGAAGCAGCTGTATTTTGTTTCCGACATGCCGGGTACCATCGGGGGAACGGATATTTTTGTGGTAGATGTCCTCGGGGACGGGACATTCTCGGAACCCCGGAACCTGGGGCCGGGTATCAACACCCCTCAAAAGGAAATGTTCCCGTTTATCACCGGGCGGAAACTCTACTTCTCCTCCAACGGCCACGTAGGCCTGGGAGGCCTGGACATTTTTCAGGTTTCCTTCGACGAGGAAATCGGGTTCCTCGAGGTGGAAAACCTCGGGCAACCCATCAACAGTAAAAAGGACGATTTCTCCTATATCGTGGACGAGGCCACCCAAAAGGGGTTTTTTGCCTCCAACCGGGTGGGCGGCAAAGGGGATGACGACCTGTATTCCTTCCAGCGCCTGTTGCCGGAGGAAACCAACGAGAACGCCATTGCCGGCGTGGTGACGGACCTTGTAACCGGGGATGCGATTCCCGAAGCCCTGGTCACCCTCCTGGATGCGAATAACCGGAAACTCAAGGAAATTGTCACGGAGGCCGACGGAAGTTTTGTCTTCCAGGACCTGGACAGCAATACGCGCTACCGAATCCTGGTGGAAAAAGCAACGTATTCCGAGCAACAGGAAGAGGTCGCCACCCGGGACAACGAACAGGTAGACGTGGAACTGCCCATGAGGAAACTCCGGGAACGGATCGTCGTGGAGGACGGGGTCCGCAAACTCAAGACCGGACCGATCTACTTTAATTTCGACAAACACAACATCCGCTCCGATGCCGCCGAAGAACTCGACAAGCTCGTTGCCGTGATGCAGGAATACCCGAGTATGGTGATTGCCATCGAATCCCATACAGATTCCCGGGGAAGCAGCGTTTACAACCGCTACCTCTCCGATCTCAGGGCCAAGTCCACGCGCGCCTACCTGATCGAGAACGGCATCGACCCGTCACGGATCCAGAGCGCCAAGGGGTACGGAGAAGACCGGTTGCTGAACGATTGCGACGGTAGCGTCCGTTGTACCTCCCAACAGCACCAGCTCAACCGCCGGTCCGAATTCATCGTCGTGGACATGTAGTCCCGCCGTCGAGGACATGTAGTCCCGCAAACTTTAAAGCCAAACACATGAAAACCATCACGCTTATCGCCGAAATCTACCGGGAGGCCTTCCAGGCTATCGGGTCCTTCGTGGTCCGCAATCTCTACAGGATCCTGTTCTGGTTCTGTTTTGCCTGCTATCTGATTGCCCTTTACGCTTTCATCTACCGGGTCGCCACGGGCTTTGCCTTTGATTGACGTCTCCCAGCCCCGGTAAGACTGCGGGCTACGGCTTTGTCCCCGCCCTGTTCGTCGAATATTTAAACCCTTCGCCGAACAGACGTACAATCCGTCCCGCTTTGACTAATTTTTCCGTGCTTTACCCGATTTTTAAGGGATTCGCCAGGCGTCCGTTGATCTTTGACCCTGTAGAACCACTTAAAAGCCCCCTATGGAAAAATTATTACTCCTTAAAGAAATTTACCTGGAAGCATTTCGCAACTGGACCAACCTGATCCTGCAGCGCTATTTCAAGGCCTTTTCCTGGTTTTGTTTTGCGCTCTGGATAGTGACCATGTACGCCTTTATTTTCCGGGTTTCCACCGGATACGCGTTTGACTGATCGGGTGTGTTACAATTAAAAAAAGCCCTGCGGTTCGCAGGGCTTTTTTTTGTCTTATGCGTCGGTCTTCAGCCCACGCGCATTATTCCGGCTACTTCGCCGCCGGGGCGGAATCCGCGGGGGAATTGCCGAAACGGACCGTCCGAAGGATGGCCTCCAGCTCAAACATATAGTCCCGCTTGTTGGTGGCAGGGGCAAAGGTAAATCCCTCCAGGACCAGTTTGCGGTTGTTCTCCGGGTCGTTGATGATGTAGGTCAGGAACGGGCCCGCCATCGGGTAATTGACGATTTCCCAGATCCCGCGTACCTCGGCTGCCGGCTTCCCCCCGACTTCTGCCGGAAATACAGACGGGGCAAAGGCCTTTTCGGTACCCATATAAGTTACCTTTCCGGGAACGTCCGGGCCCGGGATGTACAGCTTTCCGATGGAATCGCGCATTCGGACGATATCGCGTACAAACGTACTGTCGTTGTCAAAACTGTCGCCCGGCATTTCATAGGCAATGATGTTCATGCTGCCCTTCTGGATTTCCCGGTCTATCCACACAAAGTTTTCCTCCTGATTCCCCACCTTGTAGATAGACGGCAGGCGGAGTGTCACGCCAAACTTATCCTGGAAGATGGTCTCCTTGCTGAGCGAGCGGCGGAACCGCTCCTGGGCCTCTTCCATCTCCATGGTCCGGATGCTGTCGATTATCTGGCCGGCATGGGTTTCGATGGCCGCCATGATGGCGGAATCCGTAGTCCCCTTGACCACTCCTACCATCTGGGGGGAGGCGTAGAGGTCGCTCCGGACCTGGGCCCCCGTCACGCTGTCCCGGGACACGTAAAGCACAGACCTCCGGTGACGTGTGGTCCCCGTGAAAACAGAGGGCGGCATGTGTTCCAGGTTAAAGCGGGGTTCGTCCCAGGTCAGACCGATCAGGGGGGCGGCAAAATGTTCGCGGACCTTATCCCCGACCGCGCCTTCCCACATGGCGTTCGGCATGACCACTGCCACCGTGTTCAGGGCGCCGATGGAGCCCGGTTTGTATTTTTTCTTCGGGGTATCGTCACAGGCCGATAAAACGGCTGCACATGCGATCAGGATAACTAGTTTTCTCATTTTCGATCGGGTTCCTTTTAATGCGGGAATCAGGAGGAGCAATTACAGAGTTTCAACCGGGTCCCGGGCTGCAGGTTGTTCCCGCGAATCCCGTTCCACTCCCGCAGGTTTTCAATGCTGATCCCCGGGTACTTCCGGGAAATCGTCCAGAGCGAATCCCCTTCGCGAACCACGTGGACACGGGGACCCTCCCCGGCATTACCCGCCACCTCGGCCCCGGATCCGGAGGCCTGGGCCTTTGGGGTGGTCACCGGTTTTCTGGGATAGATGGTCAGCCGCTGGCCAATCCGAAGGTCGTTGCTCCGCAGGCCGTTCCAGCGCTTAATCTGGCTGATGCCGACCCCGTAGCGTTCGGCGATCTTTCCGAGGTAGTCCCCGCTGCGCACCCGGTAGCGGATCCGGTCTTCGGCTTCCACCAGTTGCGGCAGGGCATTTTCCTTCTTTTTGAGTTCTTCCCGGGCCAGGGCATATACGGCCTCTTCGTTTGCGACAAAGGTGCCGATGGCCCTGCGGGGGAGCCGGAGCACGTAATTCTTCCCGTCGATTTTCGGGATGATCCCCAATTTGAAGGCCGGGTTGAGCATGGCGATTTCCTCTTTGTCCACCCCGGTTACTCGCGCAATCTGGTCGAAGGTAAGCGTGGCCCGCACCCAAACGGTATCCGTTTCAAAATAAGGCCGTTCTGCCGGGGTAAAGCCCAGGCCGTGTTCGGCGGCGTATTCAAAAATATACATGGCCGCAAAAAAGGCGGGCACGTATCCGGCTGTCTCCCGCGGCAGGAAATTCCGCAGGTTCCAGTAATTCGTATAGCCCCCGGATCGCCGGATGGCTTTATTGACGTTCCCGGGGCCGGAATTGTAGGCGGCCAGGGCCAGGTCCCAGTCCCCGAAAATACCGTGGAGCCGCTTCAGGTACTGGGCGGCTGCCTCCGTAGATTCAATCGGGTCGTTGCGTTCGTCTACATAGCTGCTCACATCCAGGTCGTACATACGGCCGGTACTGTACATAAACTGCCAGAGCCCGGTGGCGCCCACGCGCGAACGCGCTTTCGGGTTCAGGGCCGATTCCACGATGGCCAGGTACTTGATCTCCAGCGGCAGGTCGTGCCGGTCCAGGGCCTCCTCAAACATCGGGAAGTAAAACTGGCTGGCCGTCAACATGCGTTCCATCAGGTCCCGTTTCCGGGTCAGGAAGGTTTTCACCACGCTCTCCAGGGAGGTGCTGTAAACGATGTTAAACGGGGTCCTTTGGTTGAGTCGTTCCAGGCGGTCCTTGAACACCTCCGTGTCGAAGGAGGGGATGCTGTCGGGGGCGTTTTCCAAAGCAGCCAACCGGACTTCCTCATACATCTCGGGAAAGCGTTCGGCAGCCTGCCGGAGTTCGCCCATCCAGAGGCTGTCATAACGGGCGGCGAGTTCGTGGTCGCGCATACGGGCGGAATCCGTGGCCGAAAATGCCACTTCCGCCACATCTGCCAGACCGGCAACCCGGGCAGCCACCGGACGAGGTTTCAAGGTATCCGCGGGCCGGGTAACGGCCGTGGAATCGCCCTGCCCGAAGGCCGTGCCAAACAGGGCCAGAGCGCATACGACAAATAGCTTTTTCATTTGATTTCCAGCGTGTTTGAAGTGGGGGTTAGCGAAAATCGCATAATTTTATATAAGAACGAAATTTTTGCCGTTAAAGTGCGGCAACCCCCCTTTTGGTTGAGGGAACTAGCTGCCGCGAATAGCTGCAATCCCCGGAAGGGTGCGACCTTCCAGGCTTTCCAGCATGGCGCCTCCTCCGGTAGATACATAGCTCACCTTTTCGTCAAAGCCAAATTGCTTCACGGCGGCCACCGAATCGCCCCCTCCGACCAGGGAAAACGCCCCGTTACGCGTAGCCTCGGCTACATAGTTCCCCACGGCAATGGTCCCCTTGGCAAAGTTGGGCATCTCAAATACGCCCACCGGGCCGTTCCAGAGGATGGTCCGGGATTCCAGGATCACTTTCCGGAATCGCTCCAGGGTTTCGGGTCCGGCGTCCAGGCCCTGCCAGCCGTCTTCGATGGCGTCCACAGCCATGATCCGGGACTCCGCATCATTGTCAAAGGCATCGGCTGCCACCACATCCACGGGCAGGTGTACGGCCACCCCTTTGGCCTTCGCTTTCTCCAGGATGGAAAGCGCCAGATCCGTTTTATCCGGCTCGCAAATGGAATCCCCCACGGAGCCTCCCCGGGCCTTGACAAAGGTGTACGTCATCCCGCCCCCGATAATCAGGTGGTCGATCTTGTCGAGGATGTTCTCGATGATGGTGATTTTGGATGAGACCTTGGCACCCCCCAGGATGGCTGTAACCGGTTTTTCGCCGGTTTCCATCACCTTGTCGATAGCTTCAATTTCCCGGGCAAGCAGGTATCCGAAACATTTCTTTTCCGGAAAGAATTCGGCCACCACCGTAGTGGAGGCATGCGGCCGGTGGGCCGTCCCGAAGGCGTCGTTTACATAGATATCCCCCCACTGGGAGAGCTTCCGGGCAAACTCGCGGTCGCCGGCTTCCTCCTCCCCGTGGAACCGCAGGTTTTCCAGCAGGAGGATCTCCCCGCTCTGGAGTGCCTCTACCTCGGCGGCTGCAGAATCCCCGATGCAATCCGATGCGAATTTTACTTCCACCCCGATGATATCGGATACCGTATCGACGATATGGGACAGCGACAGGTCCGGGTTCGGGCTGCCTTTGGGACGGCCCAGGTGGCTCATCAGTACGGCGCTGCCGCCATCCTCCAGGATTTTGATAATGGTGGGTTTGGCCGCTTCAATGCGGTTCGTGTCGGTCACTTGGAAGTCCTCGTTCAGGGGCACGTTGAAATCTACACGTACCAGTGCTTTCTTGTCCTTGAAGTCAAATTTGTCAATCGTCATGGTGTTGCGGTTTATTGGCAGACCCAAAAATAATATATAATGCACGGACCATTTGCCCCCAACCCATTTAATTTCGGGGCCGCGACGCAAAAGTGCTATATTTGGTCCATGCGTTTTGCCGACATTCTGGGGCTTGCCCACCTGAAGAAACACCTGACTTCCAGCGCAGACGGCGGACGGATCCCCCACGCCCAGTTGTTTGTCGGGCCGGAGGGGTGCGGCACCCTCCCGATGGCCGTCGCCTATGCCCGGTATATCCTCTGCGGGAATTCCGGGGGCGAAAACGACGGGCCCAATACCGCCTGCAACTCCAAATGCGAGCGGCTCGCCCACCCGGACCTGCACTTTGCCTTTCCCGTGGCGAATTCGGACACGGTCAAAAGCCACGCTGTGAGCGACCACTACCTGCCCCGGTGGCGGGATTTTGTCCGGGAGCAGCCCTACGGCAACCTTTTTGACTGGTACCGCTTTATCGGGATTGAGAAAAAACAAGGGCAGATCGGCGTGGATGAAGCGCACGACATCGTTAAGAAACTCAGCCTGAAATCCTATGAAGGAGGGTATAAGGTGATGATTGTCTGGATGGCCGAACGGATGAATATCCCGGCGGCTAACAAACTGCTGAAACTCATCGAGGAGCCCGCCCCGAAAACCGTGCTCATATTGATTGCAGAGGACGAAGAACTTCTGTTGCAAACCATCCGGAGCCGGTGCCAGCTGCTGCATTTCCCCCCCCTGCCCGAAGTGGTGATCGCCGACGGCCTGGTGGTCCGGGGCTCCAACCGGGAAGAAGCCACGCAAATTGCCCAGGAGGCCAATGGAAATTTCAACAAGGCGCTGGACCTGTTAAACAAGGACAGCGAGGACCTGGTATTTGAGCGATGGTTTGTGCAATGGACGCGCACGGCTTTCAAGGCCAAAGGAAACAAGGGGGCGGTCCACGAATTGATCCTCTGGAGCGAGGAGGTGGCCAAAACCGGCCGGGAAACGCAAAAGAAATTTCTCTCCTACTGCCTGTCCGTTATCCGGCAAGCCCTGCTGATGAACTACCGGGCGGATGCCCTGGTGTATATGAAGATGCGTCAGCCGGATTTTGACTTGCGGAAGTTTGCGCCTTTCGTGCACGAAAACAATGTGCAACCCATGGTGCGCGAACTGGAATCTGCCCTCTACCACATTGAGCGGAATGGGAATGCCAAGATCATTTTCACGGATCTGTCAATCAAACTGACCCGGCTGCTACACGCCCGGGCCGCAAACATCCAGGAATCATGAACACGCTATTGGAACACGCTGCCGAAATCCTCATCCTGCTTTTTCTGATCATCACATTTATGCAGAGCGGAATCGATAAGGTAATGGACTGGACGGGCAACCTGAGCTGGCTGCGTTCCCACTTTTCCGAAACCCCTTTACAGGGACTGGTACCTGTCCTTTTGGCTATCGTCCTGATTGCAGAAATGCTGGCGGGGATTCTCTGCGCCGTGGGTCTGGTCCAATTGCTCCTGTACGAATCCGGAAAAATCGCGCTGTTGGGCGCTATTGTTTCCTGCGTGTCCCTGCTGATGCTGCTTTTCGGCCAGCGGCTCGCCAAGGACTACGACGGGGCCAAGACGATAGCGGTTTACTTTATCCCGGCCGTATTCCTGGTCTTCCTGTTACAGTAGATCCCGGCGCCCGGATACCCCCGGGCAGTGGCTGCCCGGGCCCCTGATTAAGCAACAGGCTACTGCGTGGCCTGCTCGTTCAGATATTCGAGCACTTTATCTGTAATGTCCTGGCTTTCAGATCCATACAGAACCGTGCCTCCTTCTCCTCCGGCCAGGATGTACGTGTAGCCATTGTTCTGGCCATACTCCCCAATGCGCTCTTTGACCTCCATGAGGAGGCTATCCATTTTCTGCTGGCCCTGTTGCTGCATGCGCTGCTCCTCCTGTTGCAATTGTGCCCCGATTGCCTGGCCCCGTTGCTGCAAGGCCCCAAATTCCTCCTGGGCTTGTTGCTGGGACATGCTCTTGGTTTTATTCTGGAGGCTTTGTGCTTCAATCTGGAAGGCCTGGGAAATACTGTCGCGGCGTTGGGCGAAGGCTTCTGCACGGGAATTGTAAGTAGCTTCCAGATCCTTCTTTTTGCTGTAGCCGTCCAGTAGTGTCGCATAATCTACGTAGGCTACTTTATTTTGCTGGCAACTGCTCAAGATAATGGCGGCTGCCAAAAGAATTACTTTTTTCATGTGTACCTGATTTTTTAGGTGCGGGGCAAAAATAGGGGATTTGGGCCTTTCGTCGAACCTCCATCCAATTTATCTTTTTGCATGGAGGCCATACCGATTTGTAATGCGGCCCCCCCGATGGAGGAAGCGGTTTGGGCTGCTATAGACGTACGCTATGCTGTTTTTGTATTTTCATATCCTGAGTCTATTTAGAAGTTGGGCTTTTTAAAGCCTTTGAGGGCATTTAACAGCCTGCGTGAACCCCATGGGTGTCTGCCGTTGTTTTGAGCCCGTAAAAGGGCGCTATGGCCCTGAGTTGCCTGTCGGCCCCCTCCTTCCCAACACATAGACCACGGAAGAAGGTTCCCGGGTAAACAGGGCTCCCAGGTTTGAAGTGAGCCCTTTCCATGGAGCCACCAGCGCCGCCCAGCGGTTGGCCTTGTATTTTTCCGATAGCCAGGACACATAAAAGGCGTCCAGCCACATCGGTCGCATAGCGATACACTCCAGCCCGTATGTGCCGAAAAGATCTTTTACGGAATGCTTTGAAAAATGCCAGAGATGCCTGGGCACGTCGTAGGCTGCCCAGTATTCCCGATAGTGGCGGGCATCCCAGGAACGGTGGTTGGGCAGGGCCAGGATCAGTCGTCCATCTGGCTTTAGTCGATTGAGTAAATCGGAAATGGTTGCTTCCAGATCGGGGATATGCTCCAGTACGTGCCAGAGCACAATCGCGTCATTGGCAGCTGCGGGCACTTCGTGCAACTTCTCAAATACTTTGAGTTTTTTCTGCAAGGCACGATGTCTGGCTCCCCTATTTGGCTCTACCCCGCTCACGCTCCAGTGGCGGGAAGCAACCTGTAAAAAGTCTCCCTGTCCCGTACCAATCTCCAGCATCTCCCCTCCGGTGGGGACGAATTTTGCCACCAACCGGACCTTCCAATTTACGCTCCATGCCCGGGCCAATTGATACAATCGGCCAAACAGCGTTTCCGGACGATCGCGATGTGAAAGGTATTCTCGGGATTCGTAGTAGCGCGTCAGGTCCTCGGGCACGGGATGAGTCATCAGCAGGCCGTGTATTTTGTCATGCCGGTGCAGTTGGAATTCCTCCCCGCTCACCATATAGTCTCTGGTGGTCAAAACTGGATCCTGGAGCATCGAGGGGGGTTTCGTTGAATTTTCGGCCATCATTTACGCGTTCTTGTCCGGATTGTTCCACGTGGAACTATCGATTCAAAAAAACCATCAGGACGCTGATGTCGCTTGGGGATACCCCGCTTACCCGCGAGGCCTGTGAGAGGGTTGCGGGACGGATCCGGCCGAGTTTTTCCCGGGCTTCGTAGGAGAGCGATTTTACCTGGCTATAATCAAAACCTTCCGGTATCTTAACATTCTCGAGACGCTGCAATTTATCTGCATTGTTCTTTTCCTTTTCGATATATCCGGAATATTTCACCTCAATTTCAGCCTGCTCAAGCACTTCCTGCCCCAGCTGGTTCTCCCGAACATATTCCGATACACTCTCCAGTTGCATCATATGCTCCATTTGCACCTGAGGCCTGGAAAACACCTTAAATAATTTATCGCCCTGATCCACATTTTTCGATCCGACAGTTTCCAGGATGGGGTTGATTTCTTCCGGGACAAAGCTGGTCTTTTTAAAGAACCCGACCAAATCCTGGGATTGGGCCTTCTTCTGCTCCACTGCCCGCATGCGCTCTTCGCTTGCCAGGCCCATCCGAAAGGACTTCTCCGTAAGCCGCAGATCCGCATTGTCCTGTCGCAATAAAGTGCGGTACTCCGCACGACTCGTAAACATCCGGTAGGGTTCTTCCGTGCCCTTGGTAATCAGGTCGTCGATCAGTACCCCGATATACGCTTCGTCCCGCCGCAGAATAAACGGCTCCTTTTCATTTAATTTCAAGTGGGCATTGATCCCCGCCATCAAACCCTGGGAAGCGGCTTCTTCATACCCCGTTGTGCCGTTGATCTGCCCGGCGAAATACAAATTCCCAATGAGCTTCGTCTCCAAGGTATGCCGTAACTGGGTGGGGGGAAAATAGTCGTACTCAATGGCATAACCCGGACGGAAAAACTTCACGTTTTCGAATCCTGCCACTGAACGCAGCGCACGGAACTGGACGTCTTCCGGGAGGGAAGTTGAGAAGCCGTTTACATAGACCTCAACGGTATCCCATCCCTCCGGTTCCACAAACAATTGGTGCCGGTCTTTATCCTTAAACCGGTGGATTTTATCTTCAATTGAGGGGCAATACCTCGGGCCGATGCTTTGGATGCGACCATTAAACATCGGGCTCCGGTCAAACCCCTCCATCAATAATTCATGTACCTCCGGACTCGTATACGTCATATGACATTCCCTTTGCCTTGTAAGTTTAGGAGTGTCCAGATACGAGAAACGACCCGGCTCTGCGTCACCTGGCTGGGGGATCATCTTAGAAAAATCAAGGCTCCTGCCGTCCACGCGAGGCGGTGTGCCTGTTTTCATACGACCGGTATCAAAGCCCATTTCTGCAAGCTGCTCGGTGATGCCCCGGGCAGCGCGTTCCCCCGCCCGACCACCGCCGAATTGCTTTTCGCCTATATGGATTAATCCATTCAGAAAAGTCCCGTTGGTAAGAACCACGCACCGGCCACGGATTTCCAACCCGAGAGAGGTACGCACCCCTACCACCCGATCTTCCGAAACGATCAGATCACTGACCATTTCCTGGTAAAAATCGAGGTGCTGGGTACGTTCCAGCGACAACCGCCATTCTTCTGCAAACCGCATCCGATCATTCTGGGTGCGGGGACTCCACATGGCCGGTCCTTTGGATTTGTTCAGCATTTTAAACTGTATGGCCGACCGGTCGGATACGATACCACTGTAGCCTCCCAGGGCGTCAATTTCCCGGACAATCTGACCCTTGGCAATGCCACCCATGGCAGGGTTGCAGGACATCTGGCCAATGGTCTGAAGGTTCATGGTAACCAGCAGGGTTTTTGAGCCCAGGTTAGCTGCAGCAGCCGCAGCCTCGCATCCGGCGTGACCTCCACCTACTACTATTACGTCGTACTCTTCCGTAAACATACTCATTGTTTCACGTGGAACATTCGCAGGCAGGCAGACTCTTCCTGCCGCATAATATCCTTTTCCTTCTCCGTACTGTCGCCGAAACCAATCAAATGCAAAACCCCGTGGATCATCACGCGTGCGAGTTCTTCCTCAAATGGTACGCAATACGTTTTGGCATTATCCCGGATTCGATCTATTGAAATAAAAATATCTCCGCTAACGTCATCTTCCAGGTCGTTCTCGAAGGTGAGGATGTCTGTGTAATAATCGTGGCCCAGATATTTATGATTCATCTCCAGCAAATAATCATCCGAACAAAAAACGAATTGCAGTTCCCCGGGTGTTAATTCCCTGGAATTCAAGACATTAATAATCCATTCGGTATAATTGGCCGGATTGGGCAGGGAAAAATCCGTCTCACTGTGGTAATCGATCCTCATCCTGGAAATACGCCTTAATTTTGTTCTTGTAAATGCGGCGCAAAGGTAATACTTGCCTGTTTAATATTTCAACGTTTTCACCCTCATTTTCAAATACTTCTGGCCGGGTGGTAATTGGGTTCATATAGGTCCTGGTACTTGTCCGGCTTTCCCGTTCTTCTTTCTCCCCTTGTTGAAAGGAGGCATTTTCCAGCTTCATCAATTGTTGCTGGATTCGGTTCATTCGGTCCGCTGTCCGGGTAGTGACGCCGTTTCGCAATAATTCTTCCTCGAATTGCTCCATTTCACGGGCAATTCGTTGTGCCAATTCCCTGTCTGAATTATCGATCATGTCCTGTAATTGCTCTTCGAGACGGTTGCGGATAATCTGCTGCTGCTTATAGATTTCAAACAATTCCTGATAGCTCATTTCATCCCCGTTAGAACCACCGGTTCCTTCGCCGTTCTCCCCCCCGGAACCCTGACCATCTTGCCCATCCTGGCCCTGGTTTTGTCCCTGTCCTTTTCCATTCTCACCGTTACCCTGGCCTTGTTCCCCGGAGCCCTCCTGACCTCCCTGGCCTTGCTGGCCTTGTTGGCCCTGGGATCCTTCGCCCTGTCCTTCGCTTCCCTGTTCGCCTTGTTCACCCTGTCCGGATTCGCCGGATGATTCCCCTTGGTTCCCCTGGCTGCCTTCCTGGGAATTGCCTTCCTGAGACCCTTGCATCCGTTGACGGAGTTCTTCCTGGCTCTGGATAATATCCGGAAGCTGAAAGTCGTTGCCTGAACCCTCTCCTTTTCCCGGCATCATGGATTGTTGCATGGATTCGAGCATTTCGGCAAGCATGGATGCCAACTCATTGGCAGCAGTAATTACATATTGCTGATAGGAGGCGCCCCGGTACCATTGATTCTCGCTCAGGCTTTCAAGGCCCTTGTCTACGTTGTAATATACTTCGGCTATCTGTTTATTCACCTGTTCTGATACCTGGGGTTGGCGTAGCGAGAGGGCAAACAAACTGTCATCCACATGCTCGAAAAGCTTCCTGAGCTCTTGTTGCTGCCGTATATCCCCGCTAAGGGAGGCGGCACCTTCTTCGAGTTTCTGTACGGCGTCGTAAAGCGTCTCCTGCTTAAAGGAAAAGACCACCAGGTTATCAAGGATCTGGCGCAACATCTCGGCGTCTTCCGCTGTGGATTCGCTCCCACCTCCCGAAGCGGCAGATTGCTGCAGCGCTTCGGACAATTCCCGGATCTTCCGGGCAGCAGCCTTCTGTTTCTTACGCGTACTGGACGGTTCGGATTGCTGATCCCTTGTTTCCGAAGTTTCCGGCGCATGAAGCTTTTCCAATAATTCCTGTGCATCCTTCTGGTCCTGAGAAGCACTTTCCTCCTTCTGTGTATCCCGTTTCCATGGGAGGGGTTGCTTCAGGTCCTGGTTGCTTTTCTCGAGTTCCGACAATTCCCTGCGCAAACTATCGAATTCTTTACGGAGTTTATCCTGTTGTTCCGCGGAGAAATTTTCCATCATGTTCTCCAGCTCCGAGAGGATATCCTGCCGTTCTGCAAGCTCTTTCAGTTGTGCAGCCAGCTGCCGCGACTTTTCCTGCACATAATACCGTTTGGTAAGCTCCAGCAATTGTTCCATGCTGCGCCGGTTGCCCTCCTGCCGTTTGCCGATTTCCTCCATGCGCTCCCTCAGGGCGTCCTTGTCCAGTTGGTCCAGGACCTTCTGCATCTCCTCCATCAATTGGGCATTTTTCCTCGCTTCAATTTCCTGCCGTTCCAGGCGTTCCTGGAGCAATTCCCGGAAGGGGTCCTTTTTGGCTTCTTCGGACTCGAGGTTCTCGCCGAGCTCCTTGCTGAATTTTTCCATCAGCCATTCCTGCTTCAGCTGTCTGTTGAGTACGTCCTTGAGTTTCTGCTGGTCGTTGAATTCAAGATTGCGCTTCTCCTGTTGTTCCTTTCGAAAGGCCTCCAGTTCCTCTTGCAGCTTTTCCTGGGTCTCCCGGGTTTTCCCCAACCCGTCAAGAAGGGAATTCTGATAGTCCAGTTGCTGATCCCGTAACTCCTCAGGAGTATACTGGGTAAGCCTGAACAGTTCACTTTCACGAACCTTACCGCCCCGCAATCCGTCGTTGTCGCGGATGCGGAACTGTACGATGTAATCCGTTCCGCTTTCCAGATTCAATCCGGATGGAAATGTGTAGTAAAAAGTATGATAGGTTCCTCCCGGCACATCGAGATCCACTTCCCGTACAGCCTCCTCGTCCCCTTCCGGGTAACAGATAACCGTTAGCTTCCCCAGGCCGTAATCATCGGAAACCTCTCCTGAAAAATAGGCCAGGTTCGGTTCCAGGGAGTCCCGCACCATCCGCGCACGGATGTCCGGATACTCATCCCGGATCACCTCAATCCGATATCTGAGCTTATCGTATCCCGATACATCCCGGTTGGACGTGCTGAGCATATAATCCGTGGGCCGGAAAACGCGACGTGCAAGCGAAAAGGTATTTCCCTCCCGTGCTGCAAACAGTACTGTGTCCTTATCTTCATACCGGACGGTATCTGTGTGTACAGTAGCGATATTCCAGCGAATTCGCGTGCCCTCGGGCACAGTGATACTGCCGGTTCCCTGGACTTGTTGTCCGGTTCGCTGCAGATAGGCCGGGTATTCCAGCTCCATACCAAACCGGTCTATTACCGGCACGCGAACCACCTCCAGCCGGTAGGCCGGGGATTGCACCTCGTTGGCCTCAAAGTAGAGATCCATGTCTACCAATGGCGGGCGAAAGGTGTATTCGAAATGTGTGGCCTTGTCTTCCATCAATAGGCGGCGCCCCCCGGCAACCAATTCCACGGTTTCAGGCTGCACGTCCCCCACAGTGCGCACCTTCAGGGTAAACGCCTGATTCTCCCGCGACCTGAGTTCCGGGTTGACCAGGCGGAAAGCGAATGGAGCGGGGGGTTCGTAGGCCGTTCTGTAATCGACGACCCGCTGGTAGGAATCCAGGAAATCCAACCCTTTGCCGGTGAGCCAGAGCGCCCCGATAAACAACAAAGGGAGCACGGCATAACGCGCATAGCGCCATCCGTCCTGCATACGAACGGCCCTGGCAAAAGGCACGTGTTTCAGGTTGCGGGAGCGCTGTTCGATACTGGCGAGGAGCAATTCGGACTGACCCGGGTTCTCGGCGAGCTCCAACAGGTTATACAACCGGTCGCCTACCTCGGGGAAATGCCGGCCGATCATGGAAGAGCCCTCTTTATAACTGAGACCGCGCTGTAAACGGAACAACTGCAGAACCGGTTGTACCAGGTACCGGAAAAACAGAAGCAGCTCAATGCCCACCAACGCCCAGAACAGGATCCTGCGCAATCCGCTTCCCATCCACAACAGGTACTCCAGGCCGCTGACCAGCAGCAGGAGGAGCCCGCCGAAAAACAGGAACAGGAAAGTGCCTTTGAGCAACTGCCGCAGGTAGTAGCGCGTCAGGAACTTCTCCAGTTTTCCGATAATGAGTTGATACGGTTCCAAAAAGCGAATCTTTACCACCAAGATAGGCAGCTTCCGGGAATACGGGGACTAAAATCATGTTAAAAGGCCGGCGGGGCCCGGTCTGTAAGCTTCGCTTGTCATCCGGTCCGGCCTGCCTATCTTTGCAATTCAAATTCCAATCTGATGAAACAACCCGTCCGCGTCCGTTTTGCCCCGAGCCCGACCGGCCCTCTGCACATCGGCGGTGTCCGCACGGCTCTATTCAATTATTTGTTTGCCAAAAAACACGGGGGGGATTTTATCCTGCGGATTGAGGATACCGACCAGAACCGCTTCGTGAAAGGGGCGGAAGAATATATCGTGGAATCCCTGGAGTGGCTCGGCATCCCCTTTGATGAAGGCCCCGGGAAAGAAGGGGGCCATGGGCCCTACCGCCAGAGTGAGCGCAAGGACCGCTATCGGGAATTTGCCGAACAGCTCGTGCAATCCGGCTGGGCGTATTACGCCTTTGACCGGCCGGAGGCACTGGATGCCCATCGGGCCGATCACGAGAAAAAGGGGAAGACCTTCATCTACAACTGGCACAACCGGGAAAAACTGGACAATTCCCTGGGCATGTCCCCGGAGGCCCTCCAATCCCGCCTGGATGCCGGGGACCCGTATGTTATCCGGTTCCAATGGCCCAAAGATCAGACCCTGGAATTCCAGGACCTGATCCGGGGCGACATCCGCATCGACACAAACACCCTGGACGACAAGGTGCTTTTCAAAAGCGACGGGATGCCCACCTACCACCTGGCGAATATCGTGGACGACCACCTGATGGAAATTACCCATGTAATCCGCGGGGAGGAGTGGTTGCCGTCCCTGGCACTGCACATTCAACTTTACCGGGCCTTTGGTTGGGAAGCCCCCCAATTCGCCCACCTGCCCCTGATCATGAAACCGACGGGGAAAGGCAAGCTCAGTAAACGGGACGGGGAAAAAATGGGATTCCCGGTTTTTCCCCTGGAATGGAAAGACTCGGCCGGATACCGGGAATCCGGCTATTTTCCGGAGGCAGTCCTGAACTTCCTGGCTTTATTGGGGTGGAACCCCGGTACGGAACAGGAGCTCTTTTCCCTGGAAGAGCTCATCGAGGCCTTTGACCTGGAGCGCGTCAACAAGTCCGGGGCGCGGTTTGATCCGGACAAAACCCGATGGTACAACCACCAGTACCTGCAGCAGAAATCCCCGGCTGAGCTCGTGCCGGAATTCCGCAGGGTTCTGGAGGGCCGCCATCCGTTTCCGGACAGCCTGGAAGACGCCTACCTGGAACGGGTAGTTGCCCTGTTGCGGGAACGGGCGGACTTCCTCAAGGACATCTGGGAACAGGGCTCGTATTTCTTCAGACAGCCGGAAGCCTACGATGAAAAGGCCGTCCGCAAGCAATGGAAGGAGGGTACGCCCCAGGTGATGGCCCGACTGGCCGATTTACTCGAAACCCGGGACGACTTTTCTTCGGAACACCTGGAAACCTCCGTAAAAGATTGGATCGGTGCGTCCGGGCTGTCCTTCGGACAGGTCATGCCGCCCTTGCGCCTGGTCCTGGTCGGCGCCATGCAGGGCCCCCACCTGTTCGACATCATGGGCCTAATCGGGAAGGATGAAACCGTCGGGCGGATCCGCCTGGCCATCGACCGTCTCGGCGGGAGCCCGAAATAGCACACCGCTGTAACAATTCCCGGGAAATTGCGACCTATAAGGACGATACTTTCGTATTTTCACTAACCCTTAGCAACGCACACTATGATCGCATCATTCCTTTGGATACCCTTCCTGTTCCTGGGGCTGGTTATCCTCTTCAGCTCTTTCTTTATCGTCAAACAGCAAACGGCCGTTATCGTCGAGCGGTTCGGCCGGTTCCAGAGTATCCGGAATTCCGGCCTGCAGATGAAAATCCCGATTGTTGACCGGATTTCGGGCCGCCTCAGCCTGAAGATCCAGCAGCTCGATGTAATTGTGGAAACAAAAACACGGGACGATGTGTTTGTCAAGCTAAAGGTATCCGTTCAGTATGTGGTGATCCGGGACAAGGTGTACGAAGCCTTCTACAAGCTGGAATACCCACACGAGCAGATTACTTCCTATGTATTTGACGTGGTTCGGGCAGAGGTGCCCAAGATGAAGCTGGATGACGTTTTTGTGAAGAAGGACGACATCGCCATTGCGGTGAAGGCTGAATTGCAGGACGCCATGCTCGATTACGGGTACGACATTATCAAGACGCTTGTCACGGATATCGACCCGGACGCCCAGGTGAAAGCCGCCATGAACCGGATAAACGCTTCGGAGCGGGAGAAGATTGCCGCCCAGTTCGAAGGGGATGCCGCCCGCATCCTCATCGTGGAAAAGGCCAAGGCCGAGGCGGAGAGCAAACGGCTGCAGGGACAGGGGATCGCCGATCAGCGAAGGGAAATTGCCAGGGGCCTCGAGGAGTCCGTGGAGGTCCTGAACAAGGTGGGCATCAATTCCCAGGAAGCATCCGCCCTGATTGTGGTTACCCAGCATTACGACACCTTGCAGGCCATCGGGGAGGAAACCAATACGAATCTGATCCTCCTGCCGAATTCGCCCCAGGCAGGCAGCGATATGCTCAACAATATGGTGGCCAGCTTTACGGCCAGCAACCAGATTGGGGAGGCGATGAAAAAACAGAACAAGGACAAAAAGGAGTAGGTGCAGCCGGCTCCGGTAGCAGGCTCCCGGAGTTTCCCAAACTTACCCGGAATTTCCCGGGCCATACGTGAAACGAAAAACCCCGGCCAATGCCGGGGTTGTTTTTTGATTTCAGGCCTGATGTGACTGCTTAAAGACCTTGCCGTAGTGCAGGTCTCCGCAACCGGCGTCTTACCGGCTGAACTTCTGCAGCAACTTTTTCGCCAGAAGGGAGATGGCCAATTTCTGGATGATACCCGTAACCCCCCCAAGCAATTGGGTAGGGTAGAGGCTCTTGCGAGCTTCTGTATAGGAAAGTTTCAGGTTTTCCACCGCAATCTCCTGCTTCAGACGCATAATTTTCAGGTCCTTATCGATCTGTTCAAAAGAGGTATAGCGCTTACTCATCTTCTTCGTAAAAATATTCAGAGAACTTCCGCAGGATGGGGGCGTTCATGGAATCCTTCAGCAGGTAGGCCAGGAGGAACACAACCAGGTATGCCCCGGCCACAATCAGGAACCCGGTGGACAATGAGTCCATCCGCTCCCCGATGGCGTAAGCGCCGGCAACTGAAAGAAATATCAGGGTAAGCAACAGGATAAAGCCCAAAACAAACCCTTTGGCCAGGTAGAGAAAGCTGCGCATGGCGAGCTTAAAGGCCTTGAGTTTATAGTATTCGGCACTGGCCTGCCCGTATTCCTTCAGGTCGCGCTCGGCTTCAGCGGCGCGTTCTTTTAATTCGTCAAAAGCCATTCAGGGCTATGATTTGGCGGCTACTTTCGGTTTTCCGGCTGTTTCTATTACCGGGTCTTTCTGGTACTTGGCGTTCTTCTTTTTCAAATCTGCCAGTTTGTGTTCCAGGGTTTCGATAATATCGTCCGCCTTATAACTCATGGTGGAGATGGTATCCTCCAGGCGCCGCTCGAAATCTTCTTTCTTGGCCTCGGCCGTGCGGCTCAGCTCTTCAGTGGCCCGGGATACCCGAACCGAGATGTCGTCCTTGGCCTGATTGGCCTTTTTCTTGATTTTCTTTCTTGTTTTTGATCCTTTGTCCGGGGCGTAAAGTATGCCTACACCCGCTCCAATTGCCGCTCCTGTCAGAAGCGCCAAGAGTACAGATCCAGTATCGTTAGATGCCATAATTTGAAATTTGAAGTTAAACTTAGTTTTTGATCGGTTACGATCGGTCATAAATAGTATAGTGCAATTTCGTCAGAATATGCGTTAACAGGTCGTTAATTCGGGGGCTGTGCAGGTTTTGAGCACGGTTTTGATCCGGGGGAGCAAAAATACCGGGCAAAAAACGGTCTGTTGGAACTAAAACGGCCTGCGGCCGCGTGTAAGGGCTTCAATGCGGCGCGGCAGTCCGGGAATATGCACCGCCCTCCGATCGGCCCTTAAAAAGGGCCTGAAACAGGCAATTTAAATAGAATATACCGATTGATACAATCGCAGGGATAAGCGCCTTCTATGGCCCTGACTAACCCTCCTTTTGTTCGATTTTGGCCCAGGTATCCCGGAGGGTCACCGTCCGGTTGAAAACGAGCCGGTCCTCCGAAGAGTCCGGGTCCACGCAAAAATAGCCGAGGCGCTGAAACTGGAAACGCTCTCCCGGTTGCGCACCGGCCAGGCCGGGTTCGATCCGGGCCTCCACTACTTCCAGAGAATCCGGGTTCAGGAATTCCATAAAATCCCGGTCTTTATGCTGGTCCGGAGTCGCATCCGTAAAAAGGCGGTCGTACAGCCGGACTTCGGCCCGGTGGGCGTGTTCGGCCGACACCCAATGCAGGGTGCCCTTCACCTTCCGCCGGCTTTCCTCCGTACCGCTGCCGCTGCGGCTTTTGGGGTCGTACGTGCAATGTATTTCGGTGATTGTACCGGATGCATCCTTTACCGCCTGCTCCGCCTTGATGATATACCCGCTCTTGAGACGGACCTCGCCCCCGAGCTTCAGGCGGAAAAATTTCCGGTTGGCCTGTTCCCGGAAGTCTTCCCGCTCAATATAGAGCTCCCGCGAAAATGGAATTTCCCGCGTGCCGGCTCCCGGATCTTCCGGGTTGTTTTCCGTCTCCAGCCATTCGGTTTCCCCTTCCGGGTAATTGGTCAGCACCACCTTCACCGGGTCCAGAACAGCCATGACCCGGGGGGCAATCTGGTTCAGGTGTTCGCGCATGTGGAAATCCAGCAGCGCCACATCCACCACATTGTCCCGTTTGGCAATCCCGATGGTATCCGCAAAATTCCGGATGGCTTCCGGGGTGCATCCCCTGCGCCGGAGTCCGGATATGGTCGGCATGCGCGGGTCGTCCCAACCCGATACATGGCCGCCTTCCACCAGCTGGAGCAGTTTGCGCTTGCTGACGACCGTGTGGCTCAGGTTTCGGCGGGCAAATTCCCGTTGCTTCGGCCGCAACTTCCCCGCTTCGGTCACTGCGTCGAGAAACCAGTCGTACAGCGGCCGGTGGGGCTTGAACTCCAGGGTACAGAGCGAATGGGATACCTGTTCAATGTAATCGCTTTCCCCATGGGTCCAATCGTAGAGCGGATAAATACACCAATCGGTATTTGTGCGGTGGTGGGCCCGATGCAGGATTCGGTACATCACCGGGTCGCGCATCAGCATATTTGGGGAAGCCATGTCAATTTTAGCGCGCAACACATGTGCGCCGGCCTCGAACTTCCCGTCCTTCATGCCCCGGAATAGTTCTAAATTCTCAGATACCGATCGGTTTCTGTGCGGACTGTTCGTGCCGGGTTCCGTGGGCGTCCCCTTCTGGGCGGCGATTTCCTCAGAGCTCTGGCTGTCTACATACGCCTTGCCCTGGCGGATCAGGTCCTCCGCCCAATCGTAAAGTTGCTGGAAATAATCGGAGGCATAGCGCTCTTCCGCCCACTCAAATCCCAGCCAGGAAACGTCCCGTTTGATGGCGTCCACGTATTCCGCTTCCTCTTTGGCCGGGTTGGTGTCGTCAAAGCGCAGGTTTACCGGGGCATCATAGCGCAGGCCCAGGCCGAAATTCAGGCAGATGGAACTCGCGTGGCCTATATGCAGGTAACCGTTGGGTTCCGGGGGAAACCGGAAGCGCAGCTGGTCTTTGGGAAATCCCGAGGCGAGATCGTCCTCGATAATATGCTCGATAAAATTCAGCGATCGGGAATCGGCTGTCATGTATGGGAATTTAAGGCCGTAAAGGTAGAAAAAATGCTGTTCATCGATGCTGATAAATCCCTTATCCGCAAGCCATTCATACAAATACAGTGATTTCACAACATATATGGTCGATGCGACAACAATAAATTCCCTGTGGGCGGGCTTACAGCCATATTTGTTAGACAATGTTTGGTTGCGGTGGCCTGCCACCTGCTCAAATTGGAGCGGGGAACGGCATGGGCAGGGCGCCGGAGCAACCAGGCAAAGTAGGGCATAACCAAGTCGTTAACCAGTAAAAAGGAGTGTCATGAACCTAAAATTACGTATCACCGCAGCCCTACTGTGGGGATTGATGTGCGCCCAGGCCGGGTACGCACAGATTCTCAATGCCCCCGAAGCCGCCCCAAACCAAACCCCGCCACCGGGAACCAACCCCTGGACCGCAGCCTGCGCCTCCGGATCCTTCAACGATTATTGGGCCAATTTCACCTGGAGTCCGCCCCTGGTGAATGCCGACAACGAATTTATCCTGGAGCTCTCCGACGCTTCCGGGGACTTTTCAGGCGCCCGGGAACTCGCCCGGGTGGATGACATGAATACCACATTTGACTTTTATTTCCAGTTCTCTTTGCCAACCGATACACAGGGCGAGGGTTATCGCATGCGCGTACGCAGTACAAGCCCAGCGATGACCAGCCCTGCGTCGGTTGCATACCCCATGTATTATCTGGGTGTCAACAGCGGGATCAATATCCGCCCGCAGGGACAGGCCGATATGGGTGACGGCACCGCACAGGTGTGCGACGGCAATTCGATTACCCTGGAAGTATACAATGTAACCAACCCGGATACCTATCAGTATAACTGGTACCGCAGCGGCACGCTCCTGGCCGATAAGGGCTCCAGCATTACCGTGACCCAGGGGGGTATGTACAACGCCGAAATCGATTACGGATCCTGTTCGGGGTCCGGGAACACGTTGTCGAACCTGATTGACGTGACCAGCGGCAGCAGCCTGGGGATTGCCATCAACCCCCCGGCCAAGAACGCCCTCTGCCCGGGTGAAACCATGGACCTGACCGCGAATATCACCGGCCAGGGCCTCACCTATACCTGGTTCCGGGACGGCAACCCGATCACCCCGCCTACAGTAGATGACGACACGTATACGGTTGATGCCGGTATCGCCGGGTTTGAAGGGGATTATTCCGTGGAAATCTTTGGGGACGGTGCCTGCGTGGAACAATCCGCAACCGTAACCATTACGAATGCCGGCAACTTCACCGTAACCCGGACGAATCCGGCAACCGTAATGGTGTTGCCGGGCCAGACCCAGGACCTGTCTATTACGACGGACGCCTCCGGGGCCGATATCCAGTGGTACCGCAATGGCAGCCCGGTTTCCGGGGCTACCGCAACAACCCTGACGGTTTCCGAGTCGGATACCGGAAACTATTTTGCCCGTGTATCCCTGACCGGCGGAGCCTGTTCGGCAACTTCCATCGACTCGGACCCCACCTCCGTTGTGGTGCCCGCCTCCCTGGAAATGGACATTGCCTACAGCGGGGCCTACGCCGCCTGTACAAATACCGACATCGTGCTGGAGGTGTCCGCCATCCGCGCCCTGGACGGTAGCGGCGGCAGCACGGACGTGACGGCCGACCTGATGGCCGACCTGGCCTTCCAGTGGTACCGCGACGGAACGGCAATCAGCGGTTCTACCGCATCTGCCATCAGCCTGGCCGATATCTCGGAAAACGGATCCTACCATGTGGAAGGGAGTATTTCCTCCTATTCGCCCGCATCCAATACGCTGAGCGTCCAACTGCGGGTAGACGAACTCATTACTATTTCGGGCAGCGAGACCACTGTATGCGGCCCGTCCGATCCCGTTACCATCAGCACCACTACCGACCTGACCGGGGCGAGTTTTGACTGGTTCCGCGACGGGGTCAACCTGAACCTGACCACCCCGTCCATCGATGCCACCACCCCCGGCACCTACCAGCTGGTGGTGATGCGCAGCGGCTGCCCGGTGCCGTCCAACAACCTGGTTCTCAACAGCCTGGATGAAAACCTGATTACCCTGGACCCCGGAACGGATATCCGAATCCCGGAAGGCAGCGCCCGTACGGTTACGGCCTCCGGAGGGGAGACCTACCGCTGGATGGACAGCAACAATATTGAAATCAGCAGTACGTCTTCCTATTCCTTTACGGAAGCGGGTGATTACCTGCTGATTGCCACCATCGGCGGATGCGAAGTGGCCCGGTCGGTGACCGTATCCTACCTGGACACGTTCCGGGTGCCGAATGTGATTTCGGTGAACGGGGACGGCATCAACGACCAGTGGGTTATCCCGAATACCTATTCCAACCGCCCGGAGGTGAATGTGATTATATACAACGAAAAAGGCGAGGAGGTACTGAATGAAAACAGCTACCAGAACAACTGGCCCTCCTCTGCCTCCAGCTTCCCGAAACAGAACATGGTGTTCTATTACAAGATCCGGGATGCTGAAAAAGTCCTGAAACAAGGTACCATTACCGTAATACGCTAACCCGACCATGAAACGCATAGTAATGTTTGTACTGGTGTTGTGCACTGCAGGCCCCCTGGCCCGCGCCCAGGAGGAGAACCCGATCCTCGCCTACGAAGTGCCGTCCCAGAACCTGTTGAAGTACAACCGGTTTTTGATCAACCCCACCTTTTCCACGGTGCGGGAGGACAAGTCCTACATTAACTTGCTTCATAGAAACCAGTCGGTATCTTTTGACGATAACAACCAGATGTACTTCCTGAGTTACAGCGGTCGAATCGGGGACCGCTCGGGCCTGGGGTTGAGCCTGTATACGCAGCGGGAAGGGACCCTGAGCAATTACGGGGTACTCGCCAACTACGCCTACGGGGTGAAGCTCAGCGACAAAAGCAATTTTACCTTTGGAGCCAACCTCTCGTATTACAGCAGCGGTTTTGACGAAAGCCTGGCAAACCCCGTGGAAGACGACCCCTTCCTGAGCGGTTTTCAGAACAGTTCCCTGCTGACGTTTCAGCCGGGTTTCAACATTTCCTACGGCCCCTTTGACTTTGGGGTGTACGCGGAGAACCTGATTGATTACAATTTGAAGACAAGTGACTTCATAACCGAATTCAAGGATAAAACCTTCTCGGGCCACCTGCAATATACCCACCAATTCCCGGCTGCAACGGGGATCTTTGAAGAAGGTCGCCTGATGCCCCTGGCGCGGGTCCGGAAGGTAGGAGAAGACGAAACCGTCCTGGGGGGGAACCTGATCCTTGACCTGCCCAAACTGGGTTGGCTGCAGGGCGGTTACGACAGTTTTTACGGTGCCTCAGCCGGGATAGGATTCAACATCAACCGGAGGCTTTCCATCGGATACACCATGGAAAAAGGCCTTTCGGACACGCAGGACAACCTGGGGCTTACCCACGAGATCTCCTTTGCCTATTCCTTTACGCCCAACCTGACCGAAGATCGGGTGATGCTGGAAAACGGATATGAGGATTCCCTGGCAGATGCAGATGACGACGATATAGAAGTAACCGACAAGGACGCCGAAATCGCAGAACTTAAAAGGCGGTTAGCCGAAAACGATGCAATCCTTGCCGAATTGATGTTCCGTCAGGATTCCCTTGAAAACAGCCGCCAGCGCGAACTGGAACAGCGGTTTGAGATGGTGATGCGCATGGTGCGGCAGGAAACCGGCGGGGAACGCCCTGACCTGGAAGACAAGGCGCGTCAGGTGTATTTCGTCAACAACGACGCCACGAGAACCGGACGGGACTCAAGCAACATGCCTTTCGGTATTAACACTGAAGACCAACCGGGCAACAACGCCCTGGCCGCCTCCGCAGATACTGCGCGCAAAGAAGAAGCCGCACGGGCTGCAGAAACTGCCCGCAGGGCACGCGCTGAAAAAGCCATCGCCCGCGACCGGGACCGGACAGCGGTTGCCGATGCCGGGGAGCCGGCCAAAAGCCAGACAGCAAATGCTGCCACCCAACCGGAAGCCTCCCGGGTTAAAAGCCGGAGATTCCGCGACCTGCAGGGTGTACAGGACGGCTACTATGTGGTAGCCAATGTCTACAAGGGCACCACCTATTTGGACAAGTTTATCAACCGCCTGGAAGCCGACGGTATCGGCGCAGACTATATCGATAACCAGAACAACGGCCTGAAATACGTATACCTCACCCGGTATGACAACTGGGAAGATGCCGCACGGGCCGTAAACTCCAAAGTGGACGGCCGCTACCAGGGCGACCTCTGGGTCATGCAGGTAGCCAACCGATACAGCAACGAAGCTTATGCCGCCAATTCACGCCGCATTGAAGAAAAATCCGATCAGTATGAAAGTGATGTGCTGCAGAAGAACGTGGTGGAACGCGACAAGACCTCCGCAGGCGAAATAGCCGGAGAGGCCTTGATGGGCCAGGGGGGTACTGAATTCTACCTGATTGCCAACGTTTTTGCCAACCCGGGGAATGCCAACCGCTTTGTACGCTACCTGAATTCCCTGGGGCTCAGTGCCAGTTATTTTATCAACCCGGATAATAACTATCGGTATGTTTACCTGAAGCGGCACGAAAACTGGAACAGCGCACTGATCTCCTACTACTCAAAAATCAACAACACGTACGACGACAAAATGTGGATCATGCGTGTGAGACCCAACCAGATCGCCTAGATGAAACCAACCAGACTCAGAAGACTTCTTCTGGCCTGTCTGTTGCTGACCACAATAGGAGGCCTTGCTCAGGAATACAACTCCTTCGATGTCCGCTACCAGGCGAATCTTCGGGGAGACCTGACATTTATAGCCAATAATATCGTCAACCGGCAATCCGGAAGCAACGACCCGGAAGATCCGTATAATGCCACTGGCAACTCTTCCACGTACAACGATTGGCTGAATATGCAGTACATCGACGTGGATTCCGACCCATCCACTTTCAGCTCGAGCTCGGCCACCTTTGCCTACGACGACGCCAACTGTAACCTCATCCGGTACGCCGGGTTGTACTGGTCTGCCACCTATCCGAGCGAACAGGCCGGGCAGGCCGTGGGAACCAACCGGCAAAACGACTTCAACCAGGTCAAATTCCGGGTCCCCGGCGGCGCCTACGTGGACGTAACGGCCGATGAGGTGCTTTACGACGGATTTACCAGCGGCGACAATTCGATGCGGCAGAACAGCCCGTATGCCTGTTATGCGGACGTTACGGCACTTGTGACGGCCCTGGCCGACCCGCAGGGGGAATATACGGTGGCGAATATCCGCTCCGTGGTCGGATCCCTCTCTCCCGGAGGCGGGGCAGCCGGGGGTTGGACCCTGGTCATCGCCTACGAAAACCCGAATCTCACCGGGAAACTCATCACCACTTTTGACGGTTTTGCCCGCGTGCGCAGCGCCAACCCCACGGTGGATATCAACTACACCGGCTTCAACACCATCCCGGCAGGCCCTGTAATTGCGGACATTGGAGTAGCCGCGCTTGAAGGGGACAACCGGATTACCGGCGACCGCCTGCAAATTAGCTCGGCCACGATTCCGGGATTTACGACGATCAGCAACGGGGCCAACCCGTCCAATAACTTCTTTAACAGCAATATCAGCGAGGACGGGGCAATTGTAAACACGCGAAATCCGAACAGCGTCAATACGCTGGGGTACGACACGGATATGTTTATCCTGAACAACCCGCTCAATTCGGTCATCCCGAACAACGAAACAGCCGCCACTTTTCGCTTTACCTCCAACGGCGACCAGTATTACCCATTCTTCAATTCCTTTAACGTGGAGATCATCGAGCCGAACATCGTGCTCGAGAAGCGGGTAGAAGACATCGCCGGGAACGATATAACCGGGGCCGGGGTCAACCTGGGGCAGTTGCTCGACTACGTGCTGACGTTTGAAAACCTCGGGAATGACGACGCCACCAACTATACGATCCGGGACATTCTGCCAATCAACGTCGCTCTGGATGAATCGAACCTCACGCTGCCACCCGGGGTAACCTATACCTACGACCCGGGGACGCGGGAAGTGATCTTCTCGATACCGGACAACCTTATCGAGGAAGGCGACCCCGCATCTTCCATCCGCATGCGGGTGCAGGTGGCCGAAAACTGCTTTGATTTTATCGACGCCTGTACAGACCTGATTCAGAACCTGGCCTATTCCACCTACCAGGGCGTCATCAATACTGCCGTAATTTCGGACGACCCGAGCGTCTCCGATTTCGATACCTGCGGCTTTGTAACGCCCGGGGCAACAAACTTCCTGCTGGACGACCTGGAAAACTGCGATTTCTCAAGGGAAGTGGAGCTTTGCGGGACCAGCGTGGTCCTGGATGCCGGCGACAACTTTGACGAGTATATCTGGTACCGGGACAACAACGGGGACGGCCTGATTGACGGCGGCGACACGGTCATTGACGACGGGGACCCGGATAACGATCCGAGTACCCAGCGCGTAACGGAGACCGGCCAGTACATCGTGGACAAGATTGTGGCGGACCCCTGCAAGGGCTTCCAGGAAATCATCACCGTTACGCTTCCCGGTGTCACCCAGGAAAACCCGATCGTCACGCTGATCAACGACACCTCCAATACCGTGGAAGGCGAGGTGGTAACCTGTGCCAACGACGGAGACCTGTTGCCCAAGATCTTCCTCTGCGGCCTGAACGACACGGAGCTTATCCAAATCAACATCCCGGATGCGACCAGCATTATCTGGGAACAACTGGACGAGGCCAGCTGTGCGGATTCCGGGGACGACTGCGCCAACAAGAACTCCGCCTGCACCTGGAACCAGGTAGACACGGGCAACGACTTTCTGGCGGCCGATGCCGGCGAATACCGCGTAGTGGTCAACTATCAGAACGGTTGCTTTACACGCTTCTATTTCAACATATTCAAGAACCCGCTGGACCCCCAATACGACGTGACGGATATTATCTGCAGCACGCCGGGGAATATCACGGTCACCAACATGCCGGCCCAGTACGAATACCAGCTGCTGGATGCCGTGAGCGGCAACGTGTTGGTGCCTTACAGCGCGAATAACGGCCCGAGCTTCGACATCGCCACCAACGGCGCCTACACCGTAGAAATGCGGCAGGTGGGCGTGGTGGACGGCTGCGTCTTTTACCTCGAAAACATCGGGGTACTGGCCCGGGACTTCCAGGTGGATGTCACCACCTCCGACGTGGATTGCAACGGCCTGGGCGCAATCGATATTTCCGTGCTGAATGTAGAGCCCCAGTACTACTACGAGATCTCCCAGGGGGGCACCGTGGTGGACACTTTCGGCCCCAGCACCGACAACAACTACAGTTTCGACAATATCAACGCCGGCACCTACGACGTACGGGTAACCACAGACGACGGGTGTTTGCATACCGAGCAGGTAACCATCGTGGACCTATCCGACCTGGAACTCGAGGCCCGCGTCTCCCAACACATTAGCTGTAAAGAAGGAAACATCCTCATGTCTTCGGACGGGGGGAGAACGCCCCACACCTATGCCATCTGGGAATATGTAGACGATGGGGGCGTAACGCAGATTTCCTATGCGACCCCGGCCGATATCCCGGCTTCTGAGTTTCAGACGAGCCAGATTTTCGACATCATGGACCCGGGCCAGTATACCTTTGTCGTCGTAGACCGGAACAACTGTTTCTCCATTTCGAATACGGTTGAAATCGAATTTGTCCCGGCAGCCGACTACAATGCTACTTCCGTGGTTGATGTGCTTTGTTTTGGAGAGTCTACGGGTGAAATTCGCTTCAACCTTGTAAGCAGCAATGGATATCAGTTAACGTACTACCTGTTCAATGCCGCCGGGTTCGATGAAGACAACTTCAACTATGGGGATGCCATCGCCACGAATGGCTCGGGGGTTTTTGCAGGATTGCCCGCTGGCGACTACGCCATCGTAATCAACCAGCGGAAAGGGAGTGCAGATTGCGACTATTTTGAATATCAGACCGTATCCCAGCCCGCGTCCGGCCTTGCCGGTGATGCCGCGCTCACCCAGCCGTACACCTGCCTGCAGGATGCCACCATCCAGGCGCAGAACGTCGCCGGAGGTACTGCTCCTTACGAATACAGCATCGACGGGGTCTCCTTTGGGGCTTCCGATACATTCGCCGGCCTGACTGCCGGAACTTACAATATCACTATCCGGGATGCCGCGGGTTGTACCGTGGTAACGAATTCAATCACCATCGACCCGCTGAATCCGCCGGACGACCTTACATTCGCGGCCACCCAGCCCACCTGCCCGGCCCTGGTCTCCGACGTCACGGTAACGGTCAGCAACGGCACGGCGCCCTTTGTGGTTGAAATCATCGCGCCTGCCGCCCAGGCCGCCGATTCCTCCTCCGGGAACACGGCCACCTTTAACGGGCTGGCCCCGGACACCTACACCTTCCGCGTCACGGATGACAACGGGTGTACCTATGAAGAAAACTTCACGATAGATCCGGTGGTCCCGATTACGGTTTCCGGCGTTCAGGTTTCGCCTGTCAGCTGTTTTGGCGGATCCGACGGGGAGGCCCGCTACACCGTAAGCGGTTTTGCCACTTCCTACGACTACGCGGTAACCGGCCCGGCCGCCTTCTCGGGCACGGGGGAGACTAATGCAACCATCGACCTGACCGGCCTGGCTGCGGGCACCTATGACATCACCGTTACGGATACGGATACGAATTGTACGGATACGGCTTCGGTAACCATCGACGAGCCGGCCAGCCCCCTGGCCTTTACATTCAGCGCCGTACAACCCACTTGTGTCAGCGACGGCTCAGTTACCATTTCGGCCAGCGGCGGCTGGGGCAGCTATTCCTACCAGCTCACCCAGCCGGATGCCACAGTGCTCGGGCCGCAGGGCAGCGCCACTTTCAACAACCTGACGCAGCTCGGTAGCTACACCATTGCGGTTGAGGATGCCAACGGCTGCGTGGAAACCGATACCTTCACCCTGTCCGCCCCGTCCAACCCGACGGTGAGCCTGGACCCGGTAACCGACCTCTGTTACGACCCGGCCTCGGGCGTGAGCCTTACGGCCACTGTTTCGGGGGGTACGGGCCCCTTCTCGTACAGCCTCAATGGAGGCCCCGGACAATCCGGCAACACCTTCAACAACCTGACCCCCGGCAATTACACGGTGGTGGTTACGGACATGAACGGCTGTACGGCTACTTCGGGTACCGTCACCATTGAGCCCCAGCTGACCGCCACGTCGGTACTCACCAAGGAGCTCGATTGCTCCGCTTCCCCGGATGCGGTTATCGACGTTACCATCAATGGCGGGTACGCCCCCTTTGCCTATCAGGTAAACGGCGGGGCCTCCACCCCGGTTGTTGGCAATGCCTTTACCTATACCACCGCCACAGACGGTACTTTTGTGTTTACGATTACCGACGCGGAAGGTTGTACGGCTGAAACCACCGTGGTGGTCGATCCCATCACCAACCCGGTGGCCACGCACAACGCAACCGACCCCGCATGTGCCGGGGCATCGGACGGTCAGGTGGAAATCCTGATCGACACAAACTTCGGAACCGCCCCCTACCAGGTGGATTTTGACGGGGCCGGCTTCGGCAGCCAGACGGTATTCAGCAACCTGGCGGCCGGCACCTACAACTACACCGTACAGGATGCCAAGGGCTGCTTGTACAACGGCTCGGTAACCCTTACAGACCCGGCCCCGATTGCAGCCGACGCGGTCCTGGTCCAGGGGTATACCTGCCTGCAGGACGGCAGCATCCAGGCGCAGAATATTACCGGGGGAACACCCGGCTACACCTACAGCATCAACGGGGTCAACTTCCAGGCCTCCGACACCTTTACCGGTCTGACAGACGGCACGTACACCATTACCGTGCGGGATTCCGCAGGCTGCACGTTTGTAACAGCCTCCGTGGTGATTCCACCCCTGGACCCGCCCTCCGACATCAGCTTCAGCGCCACCCCGCCGAACTGCCCGGCCGAAGTCTCCGACGTTACCCTGACTGTTACGGATGGGGTAGGGGCCATCACCTATGAGATTATCGCGCCCGCTGCCGTTAACAATGGCAACAACAACGTATTTACAGGACTTGCCCCCGACACCTATACCTTCCGGGTAACGGATGCCAACGGGTGTTCCTATGACGAAGCCTATACGATCAATCCGGTAACGCCCATCGCGGTTGCCGGTTCCCTGGTACAGGATGTAAGCTGTGTAGGCGGATCGGATGGCGCTGTGGATTTTGCCGTCAGCGGCTTCTCCACCACCTATGCCTATTCGGTAACCGGCCCGGCAACCTTCTCGGGCACCGGGGAAAGCGGCGCGGTCATTAACCTCACCGGTCTGGCTGCCGGCGATTATACGGTGGTGGTTACCGACGAAACCACCAATTGTACCGCTACGGACACCGTGACGGTAAGCGAGCCGGCCCTGCCCCTCGCATTTACCTTTACCGTTACCCCGCTGACCTGCGCGGCAGACGGTTCCGTGACTATTTCGGCCACCGGCGGATGGGGCGCCTATACCTACCAGTTGGAGCAACCCGACACTAGCGTGCTCGGGCCCCAGTCCGGAAATACGTTTACCGGCCTCTCCCAGGTGGGCACCTATACGATCACCGTGGAGGACGCCAATGGCTGCGCGGTAACCGACACCTTTGACATCACCACGCCGGCCAACCCGGTGGCGAGCATCGACGCATCTTCGGATGTCTGCTACGACCCCTCCGGCGGGGCCACCGTAGTGGTGGGAGCTTCCGGCGGCGCGGCGCCCTATTATTACAGCATGAACGGCGGGGCTACCCAGACGTCCAATACGTTTGCCGGCCTGGTGCCCGGGAACTATACATTCACGGTCCGGGACAGCAACGGGTGTTCCGATACGGTAGCCTTTACCGTCGAGCCCCAGCTTACGGGTAATGCAGTACTGACCAAGGACATCGATTGTACGGTATCCCCGGATGCCATCCTGGATGTAACGGTTAACGGGGGGTATGCCCCCTACACCTATGAGGTGGAAGTTAACGGCGGCGGCTTTACGCCTTATGCCGGAGGCTTCCCTTACACCACGGCAACCCCCGGGACCTACCAGTTCCGGGTCACGGACAGCCAGGGCTGCGTGGGCCTGACCAACACGGTTACGGTTACGGCGGCCGTAGACCCCCAGGCCACGGCCACCACCATCGACCCGACCTGTTTCGGCGACTCCAACGGGGTAGTCGAGATCGATATCGACCCGAATTTTGGGCAAGCCCCCTACCAAGTAGACTTTAACGGAGCGGGATATAGCAACCAGACAGTTTACTCCGGCTTGCCTGCCGGCACCTACAATTACACGGTAAGGGACGACAAGGGCTGTACGTTTACCGACAGCGTCACGCTGACAGACCCGCCCCTGTTTGACGCCAGCATTACCGTGACGGACGTGTCCTGTAGCGGGGCTCCCGGGGGTGGCGACATTCCGGGCCGCATCGACATCTCCATCATCAGCGGGGGGACCCCGAATTTCACCTATACGCTGTACGACCAGATGAACAATATCGTTCCCGTAACCGGGTCGAACCCCATCGTAAACACAGCGGCAACCAGTGTCTCCTTTGACGGCCTGGACTTTGGCGACTACTATGTGCGGATCATCGATGCCAACGGCTGCGAATTCTACCAGAACCCGGTACGCGTCCTGGCCAACCCCTTCCTGACACTGGATTCCCAGGCGATCGTGGATTGTGCCACGGGCGGCACGGTGACCCTTTCCGCCGATGGCGGTTCGGGCGATTACAGCTTTAGCATCTACGGCCCGGGGACCCCGCCAAACTCGGAAACCGCAGGCCCGGGAGCCAATGAAGAACAGGCCGTTTTTCAGGGTTTGAATGCCGGCCAGTCCTATGTGTTTGAAGCTATCGACAACGTAACCCTGTGTACGAGCTACGTGGAGGTGGACATTCCGGCCCTTTCCGGTATCGAGGTGGTACCCACTCCGGCGGTTAACGACGTGACCTGCTTTGGCGACACAAACGGCTCCATCGCCTTCCAATTCCAGAATTTTGACGGCACGGTTGCCGACATCAACTACAGTATCCTGGAGGCGCTCACCAACAACCCGACGGGCTTCTCCGGCACAGTAAGCGGGCCCATGGGCGGCCCCACTCCCCTGGAGACGGTCAACAACCTGCCCCCGGGCGATTACGTCCTCTATTTTGAGGAAGCCACCAGCCCGTTCTGTTCGAATACCTGGGATTTCCGGATCCTGGAGCCTTCGCCCATTACGTTTAACCTGGTAGACCAAAACAACGCGAATTGCAACGAGGATGCCCAGGTTACCGTCCAGGCTACCGGCGGTTCCGGCGGGTTTACCTACGCCTTTGTGGAAGACGGGGTCGCCCCGGTTCCCGGAGACTTTTCCGCCAGCAGCTATGCGGAGCTGGACCCGGCCGTCAACACGGACTGGGATGCCTATGCCATGGATGCCAACGGCTGTATGACGCCGCCCCTGGACATTACAATTACCGCGGACCCGGAACCTGTGATATCCGCAGTAGCCAACCAGTGTTCCGCCACCGAAGGCAATTTTGAAATTACCGTTACCCTGGATGTTGCCGGTGTCGGCCCGTATATGCTAAGTCTGGACGGTGGGGCCTTTCAATCCACTTCCCTGGTGAATGCGGGGGATACCCATGTTTTCACTGGCCTGAGCTCCGGGACGCACACCGTGGAAGTCCGCGATTCGAATTCTTGCGGCAACCTCGTTTCCCTGGATATTTTCCCGCCATCCGACCTGACCGCTGAGGCCGTGGTACAACCCACCTGTGCCCTGAACGACGGGCAGGTTCTCCTGACGGCATACGGTGGCTCCGGGGTATACACTTATGAACTTTTCCTCGGCGCGGTCAGCGTCACGGGAGGGCCCCAGGCATCTCCCCTGTTTACAGGGCTGGCGCCGGGCACCTATACGGCTTTTGTATACGACAGCCTGGCCGTTGGTTGTGCAGCATCTTCAAGTATTGTGCTGAACGTCCCCACCAACGTGGCTTTTACCACCAACGTCACCGACGTGAGCTGTACGGGCGGTTCGGACGGGGTCATCACCGCAACCCTGGACCCGGGTCAGGACAACCCGCCCTACACCTACCAGCTCTTTGACGCCCTGGGCATTCTGCCGGTTACCGGCGTACAGTCCAGCCCGGTCTTTACCGGCCTGGCCGCCGGCGACTATACCGTGCGCGTAACTTCCGGACGCGGCTGCCAGCAAGATGATGTCGTTACGGTGGCAGAACCGACTCCGGTAACCGCATCTGCAACGGCCACGAGCTTTGCCTGCGCCCCGGACAACACCGTGACCCAGGCGGTAGTTACAATAACCGGTGGGGGCGGAACCGCACCCTACCTGTATAGCCTGGACGGAGTGAACTTTACGAGCTCCAACACGTTCAACATCAGCGACACAGGTGCCGTGCAGAACTTTACGGCCTATGTGCGGGACGCGAATGGCTGCGAGGAAACCGACAACATCAGTATCAGCCCGATGCCCGTCATCACGGATGTGAACGTAAGCCAGCTTACGGCCATTACCTGCTCCAACGACGAAGTTGTGCGGGTTACCGTTACCGGCGGTTCCGGCGACTTTGACTTTGACCTGCTCCCTCTGGGGTCGGCTCCCACCCAATCCCCGGGTGCCGGTTTCTACACAGCCGATTTCAACCTGGCCGCCCCCGGCGATTATGTATTCCGGGTTACGGATAATGGCACGGGATGCTACTTTACGACTACCCCGTATACCGTGGCACCCTACGATCTGATTGAGGCTGTAGCCACAGCAATCACCCCGGTAGACTGTTTCGGGGATACGGATGGGGAGCTTTCCCTCCAGGTTAACAACTACGCCGGGAATTACACCTACCAGGTATTTGACAGTGCGGGCACCCCGGTAACCGGGGTCGTGCCTGCAGACACCTCGGTGAACCCCCGGACCATCGGCAGCCTGGCGGGCGGCAACTATTACGTAGAAGTCATCGCCACGGATACGCCTTTCTGCGACGACGTTTCAAACACCGTGACCATCGCCTCCCCGCCAGCGGCTGTGAGCCTGGCGGAAACCGCCAATATCAATGCGAATTGCAACACGGGCGCTCAGGTAACGGTTGCTGCCAGCGGCGGCACCCCCGGATATACCTATGCCTTTGTGCCCACCGGAAATATCCCCGTGCCCGGCGATTATTCGCCCAGTGCCACAGCGGTACTGAACCCGGCCACCTATCCGGCCGACTACGATGTGTACGCTATGGACAGCAACGGGTGTTTCACCTTTATCACCGTAACTGTGGACGAGGACCCGATGCCCACTGTTGCCGCCCCGGCCTACGCCGCAGACCAGTGCGCCTCGGACGGTTCCAGCTACACCTTTACCGTTGCAGGATCCGGGATTGCACCCCTGAGCTATAGCGTAGGTGCCGGCTTCCAGGCCTCCCCGACCTTTACGGTAAGCGCCCCGGGCACCTATACGGTAACTGTCCGAGACGCCAATGGGTGTACGGCTACGGATACGATAACCATCCTGCCGCCCCTGGCCCTGACTGCCCAGCCCACGGTACAGCCCACCTGTGCCCTGAATGACGGGGAGATCACCGTCACAGCCCAGGGTGGCTCCGGCAGCTATGAATACGACCTGCTGGACGGCGGCGGGGTGAGCGTCATTGGCGGGGTACCCCAGGCCTCCAATGTATTCACAGGCCTGGCCCCGGACACCTATACGGCCATCGTATACGATACCTCCGGCACCGGCTGTGATGCCCAGGCGCCTGTAACGCTGGAAACCCCCACACCGGTATCCTTTACCACCGCCGCAGAAGATGTCAGTTGTGCCGGGGGTGCCGACGGTTCCATCACGGTGACCCTCGATGCCGGCCAGGACAACCCGCCCTATACCTACGAATTGTACGACGGGACGATGACACTCGTGGCAGGCCCCCAAAACAGCCCGCTGTTTACCGGCCTGGCAGCAGACAATTACACGGTGCGCGTGCTCTCCGGCAGGGCCTGTGAAGCCAGCCTGGCCCAGGCAGTTGCAGAACCCACCCCGCTGAGCGTCACCGCTGCGGCCACGGCCTTTGCCTGCGCCCCGGACAATTCGGTAAACACGGCAACCGTTACGGTAACCGTGCCGGGTGGTGCGGGAACAGCCCCGTACCTCTACAGCCTGGACAATGTCAACTTCCAGGCGTCGAACACCTTTGAGGTGGCGGATACCGGTGCTGTACAGAACCTGACGGTCTATGTGCGGGATGCCAACGGATGTCCGGCTACCGACACGGTTACCCTGGACCCGCTGAACGTCTTCACGGCTACCGTGACGCAAAATATCGCCATCACCTGTGCAAACCCGGAGGAAGTCCTCGTTTCCGTAAGCGATGACGGCAACCCGGCCAACACCTACACGGTGGAGTTATTGCCCCCGGGCAACCCGAACGGCTCCCTGAACACTGTGGTTTCCAATACGCAGACCACCTGGGACCTGACCGTCCCCGGCACGTATGTGTTCCGGATTACCGACGATGCCACCGGGTGTTATATCCAGACCGCTCCCTACGAGGTGCCCCCGTACGACCTGATCCAGGTTGCAGCCGCACCTGTTAACCCCGTTACCTGTTTTGGGGATACGGACGGCGCGCTCTCGGTGAACATTACCGGGTATACCGGAGCCTACGACTACGAGGTGTTTACTGCAGCCGGGGTTTCTACCGGCGTGGTCGGAAGTGCCAATACGAGCACGAACCCGCTCACCGTAAATGGCCTGAGCGGCGGCAACTACTTTGTCCGTATTACAGAGACTGCTTCGCCTTTCTGTGCCGAAGACTCCAACATCATAACCATTATCTCCCCGGATATGGCGCTGACGGCTGTCGTCAGCCAGGTAGCCGACGTTACCTGTACGAACGACCAGGGGGAAATCCTGGTGGATCCCACAGGCGGTTACGCACCGTATGACATCGTCCTTACCAATACCACCACCGGGCAGGCCTATACGGCCAACAACGTCCAATCCCGCGTGTTTGCCGGGCTTTCCGCAGGTTCCTTTACGGTTGCCGTTACGGATGCCAATGGCTGCGTCTACAACGATACGATCGACCTGGTTGAGCCGGCGCCCATTGCGGCCGGGATCAATGCGGCCCCCGCCGTCCTCGCCTGCTATGGCGACACAAACGGGGTAGTTACGGCCACGGGTGTCTCCGGCGGCTCAGGCAGCTACCAGTACAGCCTGAACTATTACGACGCGGCCGGCGCCACTATCGCCTTCTCATCCGGATTCCAGGCAAGCCCCGTATTTACAGGGCTTGGAGCCGGCATCTACAGCATCACGGTATCCGATGGCTGGAATTGCGATTTGGAAACCGTCCAGGTAACCATCACCGAGCCCACCGAAGTGGAAGCCAACCTCATTCAGACGGCATCCATGACGTGTACCACCGACGCAGAGATATACCTGACCGCAACCGGAGGCAACGGCCCGTACGAATACAGTACGGACGGCACCACCTATTCGCCCATGTCAGGCGGAAACTCCCATACCTTCAGCGTGACGGATGGCACGTTCCAGTACTATGTGCGCGATTCTTTTGGTTGCGAGGCGGATATCTCCAACCAGGTGAGCATTGAGCCCATCCCGCCCCTGATGCTCGACATCGACACCAGCGCGGCCGTGATCAACTGTACGGGCGAAATGACTGCGAGCCTCCGGGCTACCGCCACCGGCGGCCTGGGCAGCTACCAATATGAGCTGTACGGCGATGCCGCCCTGACAAGCCTCCTGTCTGGTCCGCAGGCCAACGGCACGTTTAGCGGCCTGGGTGTGGGCAGCTACTGGATCCGGGTCACCAGCCAGGATTGCGAGGAGGTTTCCAATGAACTGATCATCACGGAGCCCGTTCCCCTGCAAATCGACCGGGAGGAGTTCACTGACGTCACCTGCAACGGGGAGGACGACGGTACGATCACCGTGGAAGTTTCCGGCGGCACCGGCAACATCCTCTACGCCATCAGCCCGAACCTGAACCAGTTTGACGACAACAACGTCTTTACCGACTTGGCGCCCGGCGTCTATGACGTAATTGCCCAGGACGAGAACGGCTGTTTCCTGACCTTCCAGTTCACCATTTCCGAACCGGCGTCGATTACGGTGGATGCCCAGGCAACCCCCGAGGTATGCGCGGGCAGCGAGGACGGCATGATCGATATTGCGATCAGCGGCGGCACAGCGCCTTACCGGACGGCCTTCAACTCGAATGCAGATGCCGATTTCGGACCTGCCCAGTCCACATTCAGCGGATTGGCTGCCGGCACGTATGTGATCTTTGTAAGGGACGCCCAGGATTGCCAAACCAATGTAATCGTGGAAATCGAGCCCGGCGTAAACCTCAATGCAGTTGTAACGCCTGTATACGAGTGTACCGGCAACATCCCGGATAACTACCTGGAGGTGGCGCTGGAAGACCCGTCCGTTGAAAATGACGTCATGTACGCCCTGGATTCCACGGATCCGGCCGACATGCAGCTGGATGCTGATTTTGCCGGCCTGAGCCCCGGCCCGCATTACCTGGCCATCTCGCACGCCAACGGCTGCGTACAGACCATCGATTTCGAAATCGAAAGTTTTGAGCCCCTGACCCTGATCCTGGAACAGCGGAACATCAACGAGATTACGGCCCTGGCGGAAGGCGGCGTAGCCCCCTATACGTTCTATTTCAACGATGACGACAACGGGGAGGACAACACGTACTATATCACCGAATCCGGCGTGTATACCGTACGCGTGGTAGACCAGAGCGGTTGCGAGGCCGTGGCCCAGATCGAGATGGAGTTCATCGACATCGAAATACCCAACTATTTCACCCCGGACGGGGACGGCAACAACGATTTCTGGATTCCCGACAACCTGGAGGGCTTCCCGGAAATACTAATCAAAATTTATGACCGTTATGGTAGAGTGGTAGATGAACTCGCCTATGGATTCCAGGGTTGGGACGGGACATATGAAGGTCGGGAATTACCCACCGGAGATTACTGGTACGTAATCAAACTGAACGGTGAACGCGACGAGCGGGAATTCGTCGGGCATTTTACCCTGTACCGCTAACGATAACCTACAACACGATGCGCTGGAGAATAATATTATGGATGTTGCTGCTGGGAAACCTTGGGGTTCGCGCGCAGGAATTGAATTCGCCCCAGTTGTCCCAGTACCTGGCAGACAACCCCTTTGTTCTGGCCCCCACCTATGCGGGGATCGGCGACCACGTGAAGATCCGCCTGAACGGCCTCAGCCAGTGGGTGGGGATCAAGGATGCCCCACAGACCCAGTCCCTGGCTGCCGATGCGCGGATCGGCAACAAATCCGGCCTCGGGATCTTTCTCTACAACGATAAAAACGGATATACGCGCCAGCAGGGGGCCCGGCTCTCGTTTGCCCACCACCTGACGCTCGACCGGTATGAGGACGAATTCCTCTCCTTCGGGATATCGTATAATTTTAACCAGTTCCGCATCAATATCGAGGAGTTCCGCGATTCCCCGGGGGTGCCCACCAACGACCCGAATGTCACGGACGACCGCTCCACGAGCAACCACAACTTCGACGTGGGGATCATGTACCGGATCAACAAGTTCTACGTGGCCCTGAACGCCTCCAACCTGCTCGATAAGGACCTGACGAGCTTTAACCCGATCTTTGAGCCGAACCACCTTCGGAACTACTACGTATACACGGGATTCCGGTATTCCAAGAACAAAAACAGCCGGGTGGAAATAGAGCCCTCGGCCCTCTACAAGATCTTTGAAAGCGACGGCCGGTCCGAAACCGACCTGAACGTCAAGGTCCGCCTGTACGATTTTGAAGATTACTACTACGGGGGCATCAACTACCGCTTCCTGAACGACCAGATCGGGAAACCGCTGTACATCGCCCCCTTTATTGGTCTGAAAAAGAACAATTTTTACTTTGGCTATTCCGTGCAGGTGATCCTGAACGACATCCTGGCCTACAGCTACGGGACGCACGTAATCACCGTCGGGATGGACCTGTTCCAGGGCCTCAGCAACTGCCGCTGTACCTACTAAAAGCCCCTTCTGCATCCCTTTACTTCTCACTGGGCCCCATTACTGGTGGCCGGACTCCATAGCTGCATCCGGCGCCGGCGCATTTTTTCCTAATTTTGCGGTAAACAAATTGCATGCTGGGTAAAATACGACTGGAAAATGTCAGGCTCTACGGTTTCCACGGGTGCCTGAAGGAAGAGGAGATGATCGGATCGGATTATCGCGTGGACCTCGAGGTAACTGCCGACCTGTCCCGGGCCGCCGCTTCCGACCGGTTGTCGGACACCGTGGATTACGTCCACCTGCAGACCATCATCCGGGAGGAGATGGCCAAACGCACCAAGCTCATCGAAACCGTAGCCGGGCGTATCCTGGACCGCGTCCTGGAGGAGCTCGGGGAGGTCGTAGAAGCGGAAATTGCCGTTTCCAAGATCAACCCGCCCATCGGCGGGGATGTCCAGCAAGTGACTGTCTGCCTGCACAAAAAAAGAGGCTGAGTTTTTTGGATGCGGGGAATGTATTAACTTTGCCCCCCTGAGGGCATCGTGGCCGAGTGGCTAGGCACAGCTCTGCAAAAGCTTGTACAGCGGTTCGAATCCGCTCGATGCCTCTGAAAAAGAAACCCCGGAAAATCCGGGGTTTTTTTATTCCTTCACCTATTCCCGTATCAGGTCGATTCCCTGTTCGATGGATAACTGGTCCTTGGGCAGGAACCCCTTGACAATCAACACCACCCCGCAGATAATCAGGATGATGCCCAGGGCTTTTTTTACCCAAAAGATCCGCTCCCGGGTGAGTTTTTTGCGCAATTGCTTGGCCAGAAGGATCTTGAATATATCCGTGACCAGGTAGGCGGCCAGCATGGCCGAGAAAAAAGTGAGGATGCGGTTGGGCTGGTTGTCCAGGCTTGGGCCCACGATAATGATCACGCCCAGCCAGAATACGAGTACGCCGATATTGATAAAATTCAGCAGAAATCCTTTGACGAACAGGCCGAAGTAATCCGAGGACCGGGTTACGATATGCGGTTTTTTTTCCTTGAAATCGGACCGGAAAACCGTTGTAAGCCCGTACACCAGCAGGATCACCCCGCCAAACACATAGAGGCCGGGTTGGTTGCTGAGGTTTTCCAGGAGTTGGAAGCTGCTGAAATAGGCGATAACCAGGAAGAGGATGTCCGCCAGCACCACGCCGAGGTCCAGGGCCAGGGCTGCGCGGAAGCCTTTTGTAGCACTGGTTTCAAGAAGGACAAAGAACACGGGGCCGATCATGAAGCTCAAAAAGAAGCCCAGGGGTAGTGCCGCGCTAATGTCATCCCAAATCACCTGCTACATGCGTTTTATCGTTCCGCCAAAAACTGTTTTTTCTTCCATTTTGTCCGGGTCGCCGTAAACGAACACCTTGCCCCCCGCCTTCACGGTGGCCTTTACGTAATCCGAGGCGTGGATTTCCGCTGTGGAACCCGCATTGACGTTAACGGTACAAAATCCGGTAGCGAAGTCCCTGCCCTGATAGATGCCGCCCGTATTGATCTGAACATCCTGGTTCTTCGATTTCCCCGAGGCCGTAATAATGCCGCCGGTTACAGCCTTGACCAGAAACTGGGTTACTTCCGCCTCCAGGACAATTTCCCCTCCTTCCTGGGCTTTAACCTCCAGGACATCCTGCCGGATCACGTCCCTGGATTCGATGCGGGCATCCTCGTTTACATCGATAATTAACAGGGGATCCGTGTAATACAGGTCTACAAAAGTGCGATATCCGCTAAAAATCTTGGTGATCTCCATCCGGACTTTCAGGATTCCGTCGTTGTTCACAACAGCCACCTGCCGGGTATTTTCACCCCGCACCACGGCCTGGTTCCTGTCGCTGCGGATCAGGTTGAGGGAAATGCCGTCAAATACTTTGATTTCCCGGAAAGGCCCGGTATCGTGGGTCACCTGGGCATCCTGCGCGCGGAGCCCCGCAGCCGTCAGCCCTGCCAAACCAATCCAGAGAAACAGAAATTTACATTGACGCATCCTGGGGTACTTTGGTACAACTTGGTTTCCGGGTTCAGGCCTTCCCGATCAGGGAAAAATCCAGGTGGCGTTTGATCAGGTCGGAGTTTTTAACCATCACCCGGACCTCATCGCCCAACTGGTATACCTTGCCCCTGCGTTCGCCAACGAGGGCGTACTGCTTTTCATCAAAGGTATAATAATCATCTTTTATATCCCGGATCCGCACCATCCCTTCGCACTTATTTTCGATGATTTCCACATAGATCCCCCATTCGGTCACCCCGGAAATCACCCCGGTAAACTCCTGGTCCTGGTGGTCCTGCATGAATTTGATCTGCATGTACTTGATGGAATCCCGCTCCGCCTGGGCCGCCAGGGCTTCCATTTCAGAGGAGTGCTTGCACTTATCCTCATACAGGGTCTCGGGGGCCGATTTGGCCCCGTTCAGATACTGGTGCAACAGCCGGTGGACCATTACATCGGGATATCGCCGGATCGGGGAGGTAAAATGCGTGTAATAATCAAATGCCAGCCCGTAATGCCCGATATTGTCCGTGGTATAGGAAGCTTTGCTCATGCTGCGGATGGCCAGGGTGTCCACCAGGTTCTGCTCCTTCCGGCCCTTCACATCCTCGAGCAGCTGGTTGAGCGAATGGTTCAGATTTTTCTTGTTCTTGAAATTCAGCTGGTGGCCAAAGCGTTTGACAATCCCGTTCAGGGCAATGAGTTTGTCCTCATCGGGTTCGTCGTGTACGCGGTATACAAAGGTCTTTTTAGGCTGCTGCTTCCCGATGAATTCAGCCACTTTCCGGTTGGCCAGGAGCATGAATTCCTCAATGAGTTTGTTGGCGTCCTTGCTTTCCTTGAAAAATACCCCTACCGGGTTGTTTTCCTCATCCAGATTAAACTTCACCTCCACCTTGTCAAAGGAAATCGCCCCGTGCTGCATCCGCAGCTTCCGCATTTTCCTTGCCAACTGGTCCATGGTGTAGATGGCGTTGACGATTTCCCCGGAAATCTGGTAGGCCTTGCCCCGGATGGAAATATCGGCGGGGATGGAACCCCGTCCCGTCTCAATCACGTGCTGGGCTTCCTCATAGGCAAAACGCTCGTTTGAGTGGGTCACCGTCCGACCGAACCACTGGTCTTTTAACCGGGCCTGGTCGTCCATGATAAAAACAGCAGAAAACGTGTATTTGTCTTCGTGCGGCCGCAACGAACAGGCGTTGTTGGAAAGAATCTCCGGCAACATGGGCACCACGCGGTCTACCAGGTACACCGAAGTTGCCCGGTTATAGGCCTCTTCCTCCAGGATGGAATCCTCGTTCAGATAATGTGAAACGTCTGCAATGTGGATCCCGATTTCGTAATCGCCCCCGTCGAGTTCCCGGAACGACAGCGCATCGTCAAAGTCCTTGGCATCCTTCGGGTCGATGGTAAACGTCAGGGTGTCCCGCATATCCCGACGTTTTGAAACCTCATTGGGATGGATCCGGGTATCCAGGGAATTGGCGTAGTGCTCCACCTCGGCGGGAAATTCATACGGCAACCCGTATTCGGCGAGGATTGCATGGATCTCCGTGTTGTGTTCGCCGGGCACCCCTAAAACCTGGGTTACTTTTCCATAGGGGGAATCCGCATCCTCCGGCCAACTCTTGATTTCCACCAGTACTTTTTCCTTGTCTTTGGCACCGTTCAGGTCGTCCAGGGAGACAAAAATATCGGTATACATCCGGGAGTCCGTAGGCCGGACAAAAGCAAAAGATTTGGACTGGTCCACAATGCCCACAAATGCATTTTTACGGCGCTCCACTACCCGGACCACTTTACCTTCCGGCTTGCTTCCCTTTTTCTTTTGGAACAACTGTACCTCTACGGTGTCCTTGTGGAAGGCCCTACCCAGGTTCGGGGAGGTGATAAATACATCTTTCTCCAATTCCGGGATCACCACGTATCCGTTCCCCTGAGAATTGATATCGATCTGCCCGGTCAGCACCTCCACCTTATGGATGGCCTGGTATTTTCCCGGGGATACTTCTTTAATCCGATTTTTCTGGGCCAGCTGGCCCAGGCGCTTGATGAGAAGGTTTCTGCCTTCGGTATCGCCGATCTGCAGTTTACCGGCTATTTGTTTGTAGTTGAAGTTCTTTTTAGGGTCGGACTCTAATACACTGAAGATTCCTTTGGTAATTTCGTTGATAAGGTGATTCTTTGCCCGCTTCTTTCTTTTCGACATGTACATTTTAAATTTCGCCGCAAATTACGAATAATATTCCGAGGAAGGCCCCGGAACCCTGTCTATTAAGCGATTCGGTCAATTAACAATTTAAACAACATATTCTATTATTAATTTGATTTTATAAAAAGATGATAATAGATATGATAGGCTGTTAATTCAGGGGATAAAAAAACATCGTTTTCCTTGTGAGATTCAATGCTAAGAACTTATCGACAGGATATATGAAGCAGAAATGGGTAGAATCAATGGGTTATACAGGTTATCAACGTTGTTTAATAAGTGCTGTTAACAGGAATTTTTGGATAAATAAACAGCGGATGTGTGTTGATTAGGGCATCGATCGCAGCGGATAATCCATGACAAAAAATGACAGTTACCCCTTGAATATCCGAGATTTTAAGTCCAATGCAATTTTTATGCAGGATAACAAAATTGGGTTGTCACAAATTGTGCCCCGGGTTTTCAACAATATGGCAGCACAGTACTTCGCTCAGGATAAAGCAGTTGAAATTATTGTAAAAAGCAGCTGTTAATTACCCGGGTTCGGCTCCAAGCCGGCTTGGTTTTGTAACTTTACAGGGGTGTAAAAGAAATAGCGACTGCAGTGATCAACGAAAATGTAGGGATTAGGTAAGACTCCGTGTAAAACCGAATGGTTTGTGAGTAGGAATCTGCTACTACTCATACACAAAACGATAGATACAATTTAAAACTACCAGGATTGAATATTAAATCAAGTTTGAAGTCATTAGTCTTTGTTTTCTTAATGCTTTCGGCAATCAATCAAGTTGTTTCACAGCATGCCACAAAAGCCCATAAAGACTCATTAGAAACAATTGTTCAGAAATATTATGATTTAAACCTCAAAATATTTCAAGCAAATTCCACAATCGATGATATCGACAAAACCTTTGAACTTTTTACAGAGGACTTTACATACGTTCATCCAAAATATGGTGGAACATACACCAGAGAAGATTTATACAACGGATATGTAAGGAATCAAAGAAATGGAGGTTATGATGGAAAAGTTACAGATATTAAAATACTGAATAAAATCACAGGACTTAACGCTGTTGTGACACAAAAGTGTTTTGTAGAAATTATAGATGGTGAAATCAAAGAGGGAGAACCAGAAATGACTCTTTTTGAATTTAGGGACGGGAAAATATCTCGAATTTTTGAATATTGGTAACGCAAAAAAACTGTATCTAACGGTTTAAATAGAATGAAATGAAAATAGCCATTGGAAACGACCATGCGGGTACCGAGTACAAGCTGGCCATTGTGGGTTTGCTAAAATCCATGGATATCGAAGTAATCAACCACGGCACCGACGGTACGGACGGAGTGGATTATGCGGATTTTATCCATCCGGTTGCCACGGATGTCGCTTCCGGGGAGGCAGACCTGGGGATTGTGGTATGCGGCAGCGGGAACGGTGCCTGTATGACTGCCAACAAGCACCAGGAGATCCGGGCGGCCCTCTGCTGGAACAAGGAAATCGTTTCCCTGGCTCGGGAACACAACAATGCGAATATACTGGGCCTGCCGGCGCGGTTCCTGGCCATTCCCCAGGCGCTTGAGATGGTGCGAACTTTCCTGGATACGCCTTTTGAAGGCGGCCGCCACCAGAGGCGAATCGAAAAAATACCCTGTTACTGAACCAGGAGGTTTGTGCGTAAGTGCCAGCTGAATTGAGGATCCATGGGACACTCCCACCATCACCACCACCATCATCCCACCACAGGCGGTCGCAACCTGTTGATATCCATCGTCCTCAATATCCTGATTACGATTGCCCAGGCTGTGGGAGGTTTCCTTTCCGGCAGCCTTTCCCTGCTATCGGATGCCCTGCACAACCTGAGTGACGTACTCTCCCTGGTCATCAGCTATATCGCCAATGTACTCACCCGGCGGGAACCTTCAACCAGCAAGACTTTTGGTTATAAGCGGGCGGAGATTATCGCCGCCTTTGTAAACTCGGCTTCCCTGATCGTAATCGCAGTTTTTCTGATTATTGAAGCTGTAGAGCGATTCCTCGAACCCCAATCCATCGATTCGGGCATCGTTATCTGGCTTTCCCTCCTCGGCATCCTGGCCAACGGGTTCAGCGTGCTGCTCATCCGGAAGGATTCCGGGAAAAACATGAACATGCGATCCGCCTACCTGCACCTGCTCACGGATATGATGGCTTCGGTAGCTGTCCTTACCGGGGGCATATTGATGTATTATTTCAATTGGTTCTGGATCGACCCGGCCCTGACAATCGCCATTGCGCTCTACCTGATCTATATGGGGTACGACCTGCTCCGTTCTGCCACGCGGGTGTTGATGCTGTTTAGCCCGGACCATATCCGGGTGCAGGAAATCGTAGGGAGTATCAGCGCCCTGGATGCGGTGAAAAACGTGCATCACGTCCACTTGTGGCAGCTCAACGAGGACTCCATCCACCTGGAGGCACACATCGACTTTCACAGCGACATCCTCCTGTCGGAATTCGAGGTCATCCTGTCTGAAATCGAAAAAAACATGCTCCGGGATTACGGGATCAACCACCTGAGCATCCAGCCGGAATTCGGCAAATGCGACAGCAAGCAAATTATCGCCCAGCACTGATATGGATATAAAACTCTTTCGCTTTGAGGAGATGAGCACCCGGCAACTCTACGATGTATTGAAACTGCGGTCGGAAATCTTTGTGGTTGAACAGGAATGTATCTACCTGGATCCGGACGGGAAGGACCAACCGGCTTACCATTTGTTGGGCTATGAGGGCGATATGCTGGCAGCCTATACGCGGATCTTTGCCCCGGGCGACTACATGGACCGGGCCAGTATCGGCCGGGTTGCCGTTGCGGAAGCCTGCCGCGGCCGGGGGTATGGCCGTGAAATAATGAAGGCCTCCCTGGAGGCCGTTGTGGATATATTGGAATGCAATGAAGTAGCCATTTCCGCCCAGGTCTACCTAAGGCAGTTCTATGCGGATTTCGGTTTTGAGATTTCCGGGGACGAATACCTGGAAGACGGCATTCCCCACATCAAAATGTTATGGCGGGCTGAATCCGGTTAACCGGCTACCACGCCTTTCACGTAACCTTGATGGGTTGTTTGTTCCCGAGGTTCAACTCCTGCAGGAGCGTATCGGTAAATTTGTAATGTCCGCGGAAGGTGATAATCCGGAACCGGTTCGACTTCATCCGGCTCAGCGTATCGAGGAAGACCCATTTGGATTTCAGCATGGTGGGCTTTTCCGACTTCAGGCTGATATCAAAGAGGTATTTCCTGCCGTTTTTGGTGGCCGTTATATCCGGCGTGACCGGGTTTCCGGTGCTTTTTTTGATATAGGATTTCGGGGATTCAAACCCCTCCATATCCGCTTTGATGTTGTTGAATCCTCTTGCCTCCAAATGCTGGATGGACTTCTCCAGAATTTCCTGATTTTCTTTCTTTTCTACTTTGATCATAACTAGTAAAATAGACGAATTTTTGTAACTGCCAAATTCCGGAGGCTAATTAACATAATCATAAGGTTTTAGCGATCGGAAATCAATCGATTGCAACCGTTTTTCCGGATTTATAGGAAGCGTCGGCCGCCAGAACGATCCGCAGGCTGTTCACCGCATCCCGGAGGTGGTCCCCCAGGTCGGCGTCGTTGCGGATCGCATCCAGGAAAAATTCCTGCTCCAGCCGGCAAAGACCGTCGTGGTCCGGTTCGTCTGCAGTACTGATGATTTCGTCCTCCCTGAGGAATTCGCCGTCAGGGCCCGTGGCGCTGTGGTGCAGCCTGAGGCTCCCGGTTTGGGTGTGGCCCTCCACGTCGTCCGAACCGCCCGCCGCGGTGTCCTGGATGGAAACCGACCCCTTTGGCCCCATGACGTCCTTTATAAAAAATGCGGTTTCGCTAACCATGGGCCCCCAGCCGGCTTCGTACCAGCCAACAGACCCGTCCTCAAAGCGCACCTGCAACTGGCCGTAGTTATACATCTCCGGGTCTATTTCGTCGCTCAGGCGGGCGCCAATGGCGCTGACGCTTACGGGGCGGGACCCCGTCATCAGGCACATGATATCCACGTAATGTACCCCGCAATCCACAATCGGGGACATGGATTGCATCAGTTGCCTGTGCGTATACCAGGTGGCCCCGGAACTCTGTTGGTTGAGGTTCATGCGCATCACCAGCGGTTTTCCAAGCGTTCGGGCAATTTCCACAAACTGCGACCAGGCCGGATGTACCCGCAGGATATATCCAACCACCAGCTTTAACCGGTTTTTATGGGCGAGGTCCACAAGTTCCCGGGCTTCCTCCACGGTAAGTGCCAGGGGTTTCTCCACAAAAACATGGCAACCCGCATCCAGGGCCTCCCGGACAATTGCTGCATGCGTATCCGGATAGGTGTTGACAGATACGGCATCCGCCGGGGTGTCGGACAGCGCCTCTCCCAGGCTTGCAAAGGTGGGGTAGCCGCCGAGTTCTGCAGACAGTTTTTCCCGGCTTTCCGGGGATCGGCTTACCAAACCCGTAATTTCAAAGCCCTCCATGGCGTGGTAGGCCCGTGCATGGCTGGTACCCATATTGCCGCAACCCACTACTACGATGCGGATCGGGTCGTTCATGTGCGTTGGATTTTTCATGTCCGTTTGTTTTATTCGGTTTTCAGCGAGAAAGCAATGATGGAATTTCCCGGAGGCGTCCCGAGTTTTTCGCCCCCGCAGGCCAGGGCGATGTATTGCCGGCCGCCTGCTTCGTAAATTGCCGGGGTGGCAAATGCAGCTGCCGGCAACCGGTATTCCCAGAGCAGCTGGCCGGTATCCCGGTCAAAGGCGCGGAAAAAACCGTCCTTGGTGGCCCCGATAAACAACAGGCCGTTTTCGGTGACTACCGGCCCGCCGTAATTTTCGGTCCCCGTCGGGCGTTCCCCGCGGGCTTTCAGCAATTCCGTATCCCCCAGGGTAACCTGCCAGAGGTATTCCCCGGTGTTCAGGTCGATGGCGTGCAGCGTTCCCCAGGGAGGGGCAATGCCGGGCAGCCCGTTGGCATCCAGAAATTTATGGTATCCGTCGTGTTGGTAGGGAAGGGGCCTGCCTTCCTCCCCGGGCTCCCCTGCCACGACCTCCTGTTTGTCTCCCGGCGCGGCCTTGTGGTCTCCTGCCGCACCCGTGTTGTATTCCGCCGCGTCCAGTTCCAGCAGGTAGGCGGCCAGCGCGTCCTGTTCGGCTTCCGTGAGCTGGGGAAAACCGGGCATCATGCCTTTGCCTTTGGAAATAAGCGTTTTAAATGTTTCAGGGGTATACATTGAACCCACCCCGATCAGGGACGGGTATCCGCTGGCAGCCACCCCCTTGCGGTCCGGCTGGTGGCAAAGGGCGCAATACGTCAGATAGATGCGTTGCCCGGCCGGCAGGTCCTCGTCCGGGACCTGCGTCTCGCTCATCGAGAGGATCCAGGCCATCTCATTGGAATTCACATACAGGATGCCCTTTTCCGGATCTGCCGCGGCCCCGCCCCATTCGGCGGCCCCATCGTAGCCGGGCAGCAGGAAAACCGGGTCCGTGGAAGGCGGCGCATACAGCCGCTTGTCGGATTTGTTAAACAGCGCCAGCAGGGAGTCCCGGTCCGGGGCATAGGGGCTGATGTCCGCTTCGGTGAGGTAGCGGGCCTGTCGGGCATAGGGTGCTGGTTTTACCGGGATGGGCTGGGTGGGCCAGGCGACTTCGCCCTGCAGGGTGGAAGCCGGGACGGGCACTTCCTCGATGTCGAACAGGGGTTCCCCCGTGATTCGGTGGAACAGGTATACATAGCCCTGTTTGGTAACCTGGGCTACTGCGGGGACGGGGGTTCCGTCCCGCATGACGGTCAGCAGGTTCGGCGGGGCGGGCGGGTCGCGGTCCCAGATGTCGTGATGCGTAAACTGGAAGTGCCAGAGCCGCTCCCCCGTGTTGGCATCCAGGGCCAGGAGCGTATTGGCAAAAAGGCCGGCACCCCGTCGGTCTCCGCCATAAAAATCCGGGGCTGCAGACCCGGTGGGGACGTACAGGATTTCGTTCCGGGCATCCAGCGCCATACCCGCCCAGTTGTTGGCCGCGCCCACCACCGGGCTTTCCCGTATGTTCGGGTCTTCCCAGGTGTCCGCTCCGAATTCCCCGGGCAGGGGAATGGTGTGGAAAACCCAGGCCACCTCCCCGGTGATGGCGTTAAAGGCGATGATATCCCCGGGCGCGCCCCCCGGCCCTTCCGAGATCCGGAGGGGCATGATGATCAGGTCTTTAAATACCGTTCCGGGCGTATTGGAGATCACGAATTTATCCGCTGCCGAAGCCGGCAACCCGGAGCGCAGGTCGATTTTTCCACCGGAGCCAAAACCTTCAACAGGGGTTCCCGTACGGGCGTCCAGCGCATACAGGTCCGAGCCCACGGTATAGAGGATGCGCTTGTCATCCCCCCGCTCCCAGTAGCTGACCCCCCGGCTCGTGGAATGCCAGGCGTTCAGGGTATCCCCGAAAACCCAGAGTTCCTCCCCCGTACGGGCGTCCAGGGCAAAGGCGCGCAGGGCGGCCGTTACCCCGTAGATTACGGTGTCCACCACCAAAGGATTCATCTGCATCTGCCCGCTGTCCGGCGCCCGGTATTCCCATGCAACTTCCAGGTCGCGGACGTTTTCCCTGTTAAACTGGCTGAGCGTACTGAAATGGCTTCTTCCGGGATCGCCCAGGTAGTCCTTCCAGGTGGTAAAATCGGCCGCATGGGTGAACGATGTATCCGGTTCTTCCCCGCAGCCGCTGAACAGGGCGGCTATCCAAACCGTGCAGAGGATGGCCCGCAGGTGCAGGCTATGGGTTTTCAACCGGGGATACCGTGGGCAATAGCTCCGTATCATAATAATTAAAATTAAAGGAACTAAAATTAAGGAATTACCGCTGATGACGATTTATCCTGCCCGGCTAGTGCCCTGTCCCGAAAAGATCGCGCCCAATTTCCCGGACACCGCCAGCGTATGAGGACCCGAACAGGTTCAGGTGGACCAGCAGGAAGTAGAGCTGGTATATGGCCCTTCGGCGGGATTCCCCTTCGGCCGGGGGCAGCACGCTGTGGTATCCTTGGTAAAAATCAGGGGGGTACCCGCCGAAGAGCCGGCTCATCGCCAGGTCCACTTCGCTGTGCCCGGCGTAAACAGCAGGATCTATGAGCACAGCCCTGCCCGCTCGGTCAATCAGGTGGTTGCCGCCCCACAGGTCGCCGTGCAGGAGGGCGGGCTGTACCTCCCCGGCGGATGTCCGCAGCCAGCGCGCCACGGCAGCCGGCTTTGGGATTTCCGACGGCGCCAGCAGCCCGCTGGAAACGGCCCGCTCGTATTGAGGCGCCAGCCGGCGGGTGGCGTAAAAATCCGCCCAGTCCGGCCCGGGTGTATTGCTTTGGGGCAGGCTGCCGATGAAATTGTCGCCAGGCCAGCCAAAGTGCTCCTGCGGCTCGCTGTGCAGTTCGGCCAGTTGGATTCCGAAGGCCCGGTATTCCCCCGGGGTCCCGGGCCGGGATTCGATGAATTCCAGGACCAGGCAACCCCCCGTTACCAGCGGGAAAACGCAGGCTATTACCGGAACCCGGATCGTGCCTGTCCGGGAAAGGGCGCTAAGGCCCTCCGCCTCGGCCCGCATTTGTTGCAACCCGCTTTCCCCTTCCATGGTTTTTGCGAAGAACATTTCCCCCGGGGTTTTCACGCGGTAAGCCGAGGCGATATCCCCACCCCGTACCGGGGTCACCGACAGGATGCGCTTTCCAAGCTGGGAGGCCAGGGCCTCATGCAGGGATACGGAAGCCATTACAGCCGGAATTTTTGGCCCCGGCGCGCTATGCGGTATCCGGCCGCGCGGGTGGATTGGCTTGCGGCACTATCCGGGTCCAGGAGCGGGTTCGTGTGGTTCAGGTGGATAAAATGCACTTTGCGTCTCATCGCGGCGGGAAGGTTGTCCCAGCGCCTACGGCTTTCGGACACAAACGGATGGGGGATTTGTGAAATATCCCGATAACCGATTTCAGCAGCGTCGTAAAAGGTAGCGTCCACAAATGCGACGTCTACTTCGGAAAGCAGCCGTTCAATAGGGGTCTCCCAGCGCTCCCATTTGTCGATATCCGGAATAAAAAGGACTTTTTGCCGGGGACCGCGGATCAGGAAGCCCACGGTCTCCGAATATTCATCCCGGTGGGGGACTTGCAGCGGGGTCACCTCCAGGGATTCCCCGAGGGTGACGACCGCTCCTGCGCGCAGCGGCTCCAGACGGATGTTTCCCGAGGCCACCAACTGGCTCCACGGCCCATTTTCCTCCAGGAAGGAGCGCATTCGAGGCATGGCAAATACAGGTACCTGCCGGGCTCCAAGGGCCTCTTTCCCCAGGAACATCAGGCCCGTGTAGTGTCCGATATGCGCATGGGTCAGGAAAATTCCGTCGGGGACCGCATCGGGCTCCGCCCTGCCCACGCGGCCCAAATCGTGGAGTTGCCGGCTGATATCCGGGGTAGCCTCAAAGAGGTAGCGTTTGCCGCTGCGCGCATCGGAAATCCCCAGGGAGACGACCATGCGGCCCGGGTCCGGCGTTTTTTGCAAGGGGGCGCAGCATGAGCGAGCGCATCCGATGTGCGGGGAACCCCCGTCCTGCACCGTGCCCAGGACAACAAGGGTTACCCCCGCATCCTGGCTCTCCGCAACAGATTGCCCGGAGACGATGAATCCCGGAATACATATAAGGAGTATCCCAAGCAACCGGTTCACGGCCCCTGCAGGATTTCGCTGTATCGCCGGGGCTGCCCCAGGACTTCCCGGGCGGTCAGGATGGCCGCGTCTTTCTCCAGATAATATTCGTAGAGCCCTTCCCGGTAGAGATAACGCTTGATGATTTCGTCCTCCAGCTGCCGGGTGATTTCGTCCGAATAGGTGTCCAGGGCCCGGAGCTTGCTTTTCTCGATGTCCGCCAGGAGCGTTTTAAAGTCGTTTTCGATGGTTTCCGTGAAAATGACTTCCTCCCGGTCGGTCAGGGCCTTTTCAAGGGCCTTCTCCGTCCGCGTTTCAAACGAAAAACTGCTGCCGGTAACGTGGTCCGTAAACTCCTGGTAGACTGCAGGGGTCAGTTCAAATTCTGCGGGGTTGTCCAGGGTGTGATCGTAGTAGTATTTGGTGGCGAAATCAAAAATGACGTGGTTCTGGACCAGGGCCCGGATGAGTTCGTTGGATTTCAGCTCATCGATGGGGATGTCCGGCTGGACCCCGCCCCCGTCGGTCACCTTCCGGCCGTTCCGCGTTTTGAATTCCTGGAATTCCGTATTCCGCACGGCGTTCCCCGATTCGTCCCGGTTCCAGTAGTCCAGTGCCTGGATGCATCGTCCCGAAGGGGTGTAATACCTGCTGATGGTTACCTTCAATTGCGTGCCGTAGGTGAGTTTCAGTGGCCGCTGTACGAGTCCCTTTCCAAAACTCCGCGCCCCGATAATCACTGCCCGGTCCAGGTCCTGCAGCCCGCCGGATACGATTTCACTTGCCGAGGCACTTTGGCCGTCCACGAGGATGGCCAGCGGGATTTCCGTATCCACTGGCCGCTTCCGGGTCTCGTATTCCTGGTTGAATTTGGCAACTTTGGATTTCGTGGTGACGATCAATTCGCCTTTTGGCACAAACAGGTTGGTCACGTTGATCGCCTCGGAAAGCAAGCCGCCGGGGTTGCCGCGCAAGTCCAGGATAATCCGTTCGGCTCCCTGTTCCTTGAGGTCCAGCAACGCTTCCTCGGTTTGGGAGGATGCCTTGGAGTTGAAGCGGGAGAGCACGATGTAACCTGTTTTATCATCCGCCATCCGGTAAAAGGGCACGGCGTCCACCTCAATGGCGCTCCGCTCCACGGTTGTGGACTGCAGTTTCCCCTGCCGCAGAAAGCTCACGGAAACAGACGAATTGTTGGCCCCTTTCAGCAGCTCGGCCGCGTCGTCCTTGAAATCCGCAACGGAGATATCGCCGATGGTGACAATCTCGTCCCCCGCTTTCAGGCCGGCCCGGTCTGCCGGATACCCTTTGTAAGGCTCCACGATCACCAGGCGGTCTTCGTAGGACCGCACCAGGGCCCCGATGCCGGAGTATTCCCCGGCATTGTTGATTTTGTAGGCCTCCACGTCCTGTTCGTTGAGGAAGACCGTGTAGGGATCCAGCTCTTCGAGCATGTTCTTAATGGCCGAATCCATGAGTTCTGCAGGGTTCGTCTCGTCCACGTAGTTCATGTTGAGTTCCTTGAACAGGGTGGTGAATATTTCGATTTGCTTGGCGATCTCAAAAAAATCGCTTTTAAAGGCCGTAGTCGTCAGGAACAGGCCAATGGCCAGGACCGGGACAACAACCTTAGTCTTCAGTAACTGCTTCATGGGAATCGAATTTTTTTAGCAGGATGTTCGTGGCTTTTGAAACCCCCTCAAAATCGGGCATTTCCCTTCCAATGTATAAAATAACGAACGCAAAGCTTCCCTTTGTATTGTTAAAAGTCCCGGGCTTTTCCAGGCGGAAGGCCTCGCGCATCAACCGTTTGATCCGGTTGCGTTGCACGGCCTTCCGGAAGGAGCGCTTGGGCACGGCAAATCCGGCCTGGAACGGCACGGGCTCCGGGAGGGGTGTTTCCAGGTAGTACAACAGAAGCGGGTAGGCTTTAACCGTGCGACCCTTGCGGAAAACCTCCTCCCACAATTTCCGGTGCGCCAGTTTTTCCCGTTTGGGGAATCGAAAAGAAACCATGTCCAAAAATAGGAATAAATCCCCCGGCAGCCCGGATGACAAATATCATATATTCCAGGCCCCCCAGGCCCTAACTTGCCGGATATAAACCGGGGATCCCCCCCTGCACGAAATCACCTTTTATCTAGAAACTACCTTCTATGGGAAATTTAGCTGTAAAGACCCTGGACACCTCCCTGGAAAGGGCGCAATACTACCGGCAATTGCTAACAGATATCGCGGCCCTGGAGGTGATGCTCGAAGACGGCTTTTTTGAGCGGAACGAAATGCACATCGGCGCGGAACAGGAATTTTGCCTGGTAAATGCGGATTGGGAGCCCTCCATGAACGCCCCCAAGATCCTCAGCGACCTGAACGAGCCGCATTTTACGCCCGAACTGACCCGGTATAACCTGGAGATCAATCTGGACCCGAGGCGGTTGCAGGGAACCTGCCTCTCGGACATGCACAACCAGCTCAGGGACCTGCTCGGCCGCGCTCAAGAAGCGGCGGCCAGGCACGGCGACAAAATTATCCTCACCGGGGTCCTGCCCACCATCAGTACCCGCCACCTAAGCCAGGCATATATGGCCCCGCTCAACCGCTACCGCATCCTGAATGAAGCCGTGAAGCACGTCCGGGATTCCGACCTGGAAATGCATATCAAAGGGGTGGACGAGGTGAATCTGCACCACGACTCCATCATGTATGAAGGGTGCAACACGAGCTTCCAGAGCCACCTCCAGATAGACCCGGAGGATTTCTCAAGCGCCTATAACTGGGCCCAGGCCATCGCCGGCCCCGTCCTGTCGGTATGTGCCAATTCGCCCTTGCTGATGGGACGCGAACTCTGGGAGGAAACCCGGATTGCCCTTTTTTCGCAGAGCGTGGACACCCGCAGGAGTACCTTCCGGCTCAATGAGCGCGAGCCGCGGGTAGGCTTCGGATCCGAATGGGAGACCGGCAGTGCCGCAGATTTTTTTAAGCGGTCCGTGGCGCGATACCGCAGCCTGATATCAACGGATTTTGAGGCGTCGGACAGCCTGGAACAGGTAAACCGCGGCCAGGCCCCCGCCCTGACCGCACTGAGCCTGTACAATGGTACGGTTTACCCCTGGAACCGCCTCTGTTATGGCCGGGGCGGAAAGAAACCGCACCTGCGGATCGAAAACCGCTACCTGCCTTCCGGACCTACAACGGCCGATGAGATCGCCAACCTGGCTTTCTGGACGGGGATCATGACGGGACGCCCCTCCGAGTTCGACGACATCCGCAAGAAAATGGATTTCCGGGACGCCAAAAAGAACTTTTTCCATGCCGCCCGCTACGGTATGTCCGCCCAGTTCCGCTGGCAGGGAAAAGATGTCCCGGCCCGGGAACTCCTGCTGGATTTCTTCCTGCCCATTGCCTATCGGGGGCTTTCCCGGATGCAGGTGGCCGGTGCGGACATCACCAAATACTTAAAACTGATCGAGAATCGGATTCGGAGTCAATCGGGAGCCGAATGGAAGATAAGAACCTACCGGGAACTCCGGAAAGAGCTTCGCCAGCCCGATGCGCTTCGCGTACTGACCGCCAGCCTGTACAACCGTTCACTCAAGGGGTATCCGGTAGCCACCTGGAAAAAGTATACCTGCAACGAGGTGTTCAGCGGCCGCCGTTCCGCGAGTGTTCGCGACCTGATGAGTACCCGGATCATCACGGCCCATGAAAACGACAGCGCAGCCCTGGTGGTGCACCTGATGAAATGGAACGGGTTCCACCACCTTCCTGTATTGGACGGAAAGCAGGAATTGATTGGCCTGCTCAGTTGGAAGGATGTCGGGGAACTGGCGGATAGTCCCGAAATATACGATATGCGGATTGCCGACCTGATGAAAACGGAATTGATAACCACAGGCCCGGATAAATCCATTCGATCGGCCCGGGAACTGATGGCCTCCTACGGGATCCATTGTCTTCCCGTCGTCTCGGGTCGGGAACTGATAGGCCTGCTTACTTCAACAGACATTGATAACGAAGACTGAATCTGACGCACCTCGCGAAATCAGGGATACCGGGATCCGGATCATCGGCGATATTCGCGGGCCGGAGCCCGGGGCTACGCTGATTTGTTTCGGCGGAATCCACGGCAACGAGCCGGCCGGTATCCTGGCGCTGGAGGAAGTTTTCCGCCAGCTGGAATCCGCAAAGGAGCCCCTGTCTGCCGGGCGGTTTATCGGGGTGCGTGGCAACCTCCCCGCCCTCCGGCGGAGCAAGCGTTACCTGGAGCAGGACCTGAACCGGATCTGGACGCGGACCCGGATCGGGCAGGTGTGTGCCACCGCCCCGGGCGAGCGGTCTACGGAAGAGCACCAGCTCGCCGAGATCCTCACATGGCTCCGGGAACTCCTGGAGGAAGGGCAGCCCCCGTTCTATTTTATCGATTTGCACACCACTTCGAGCCCCACCCTGCCATTTGTGACCATGAACGACGCGGTCATCAACCGGAAGTTTGCACAGCTCTTCCCGGTCCCGGTAATCCTGGGGATTGAAGAATACCTGGACGGGCCGCTATTGAGTTATATCAACGAATTGGGCTATGTTTCCCTGGGCTTTGAATCCGGGCAGCACCAGGAGCCGTCGGCCGCAGACTCCGCTGTGGACTTTGTCAGGCTTGCGCTGATCTTTGCCGGGCTGCTATCCGATACGGGCGGGAGGGAAACGCGGAGCCGGCTTGCCAACCTGCGGGAGGCGGCAAAAGGGGACGCTGCATTTTACGAGGTGTACTACCGCCATGCCCTGCAAAGCGCCCGGGAATTTCGCATGGTACGCGGCCTGAAGAGCTTCCAGCCCCTGCCGGGCGGCACGCTGCTGGCCCACGACCGGGACGAACCGGTGTTCCTCAAACGCAAGGGCATCCTGTTTATGCCGCTCTATCAGGAGCAGGGGGAAGAGGGGTTTTTCCTGATCCGCCGCATAGCGCCCTGGGCCCTGAAGCTTTCGGCCTGGTTACGGCGTTTCCGGTTCCAGGACTGGCTGGCCTTCCTGCCGGGGATCCGTTGGGCGGACGGCAACACGCTCCTGGTTAACCTGCGCATTGCCCGCTTCTTCAGCAAGCCGCTGTTCCACCTGTTGGGATTCCGAAGCCGCCACCGCGGCCGCTCCCACCTGCTCCTGACCAACCGGGAACGCACGGCCCGGAATGCGGATTACCGGGATACTTTCTGGTTCAGCCTCAAGCGGCCGGGTCGTCTGCGGTAATTATCAGGGGGCAGCCGGGTCCGAAAGTGTACTCGGGCAACCCGATTATTGCCCGGGCTGCCAGATGTTGTTTTCCAGGTCGATATCCGCCATGAGGCCGGACGGGTCGATGGCAATGGCCTGAATTTCGTCTATCGGGATATCCAGGACCAGGTCGTAGACGGGTTGCGCCCAGGGCCAGTCCGCTTTTACTTCCCGTTCAAAGCCGGCGTACGGATTCTCCTTTTCGGCCCGCATCATCCTCAGGGGCAGGTAATAGGTTTTCCGGGTCCCGTCATTCAGGGCTACCAGCAAGTCGATGGGCATCGGCATCAGGCCGATGCGCTCCAGGGAAACCCGGGTGCCGCCTTCCACGGCTTCCACGCTTTTCACCCCGTAATCGATTGTATTCGCCGTGCGCGTAAAATCGTTCAGGTACCACTCGAGCTCCGCCCCGCTGACCTTTTCGGCCACCCGGATAAAATCGTTCGGCGTGGGGTGCCTGAACTGGAATTCCCGGTAATAGCGCCGGATGGTCTCCATGAGCTTGTCCTGCCCGATCACGTATCCGAGCTGGGCCAGGAATACAGCCCCTTTGCTATAGGCGGAGATACCGTACCCCCCGTTAAAGTCGTACCGGTCCGCATGGGTGGTGAGCGGTTGCTCCCGCCCCGAGGCGGCCAGGCTGCGGTAGCCGTTGTAGGACCCGGCGAAGGGGTTCTCCCGTTGCCGCTCCATAACCGCATCCATGCACAGAGCCGAGATAAACGAGGTGAAGCCTTCGTCCATCCACTCGTGGCGGGATTCGTTGGTGGCCAGGACGTGCTGGAACCAGGAGTGCGCCATTTCGTGGACGGTTACACCCACCAGGCTCCCGAAGGAGCGCTCCCCGGTGATGAGCGTGCTCATGGCGTACTCCATGCCCCCGTCGCCCCCCTGGATAATGGAGTACTGGTCGTAGGGGTAAGGCCCGATATTCCGGTTGAAAAACTCCATGGTTGCCGCAGCTTTGGGCTGCAGATTTTTCCAGTTCTCCAGGATTTCCGGGTTGTCCTTGTACAGGAAGTGGAGTAGCGTCCCGTTGTCCAGGCGAAGGGTATCGTGGAGGTAATCCGGGTCGGCGGCCCACATGAAATCGTGGACATTGGGCGCTTTGAAATGCCAGGTCAGCGTCTTGCCCCGGGTGCGGACGGAGGTGCCGGGTTTCTCGTAGCCGTGCCCGATTTCCTGGGGGTTCTGCAGGTACCCTGTTCCGCCCACGGTGTAGTCCTTGTCAATGGTCAGCTTCAGGTCAAAGTCTCCCCATACCCCGTGGAATTCCCGGGCGATGTACGGGTCGGCGTGCCAGCCCTCAAAATCGTATTCGGCGAGTTTAGGGTACCACTGGCTCATGGACAGGGCCACCCCTTCGCGGTTGTTGCGCCCGGAGCGGCGGATCTGTACGGGTACCTGCCCTTCAAACTCCATGTCAAAGGTCGTTTTACTTCCGGGAAGCAGGGGCTCAGCGAGCTCCACCACCAGGACGGTACCTTCCTCCTGGTAGCTCAGCGCTGTGCCGTCCTGGGTCAGGGAAGTGGCGTGGAGGTAGCCGATTTCATCCGGGGATAACCCGGCAATCCGGCTTTTGCCGTCTTCGGTCATCCGCCCGTCCGGGTCTTCAATGGCCTGCAGGCGCATGTCCATTTCGCTGCCGGGTTGAAAAGCGTTGAAATACAGGTGGTAGAATACCCGGTTCAGCGTATCGGGCGAATTATTGGTGTATACCAGTTTTTGCGTGCCGGTATAGCGGTAAGTTTCCACATCCATATCCACTTCCATCCGGTAGTCCACATGTTGCTGCCAGTAGGCGGTGTTGCCCTGGCCATAGGCCGTGGCGGTTGCAAGCAGGATAAGAAAAAAGAGACGTGTCATATTTCAATTGAATTTTAAGGTTGTGCATTGCCCCGGCTAACCTGGCTGGCCAGGATCAGGGCGTTATACAGATTCGCTATCCGCCCGGAGCGCGAGGCATCTGCAAGCGTACGCGCATTTTCCGGGTTGCCGCCCAGGATTACCTGAGACTTTACGGGCAATCCGGACTGCATGATGATTTTCTTTACCTGGGAGGCGGTAAGGTCCGGGAAGCGGGAGCGGATAACCGCGGCAATCCCGGCGACGGCCGGCGCGGCCATGGAGGTGCCGCCCTGGAAGTCATAGGCATTCCCGGGCATGGTGGAATATATGTTCCCCCCCGGGGCAAAGACGTCCACCTGGCTCCTGCCGTAATTTGAAAAGGACGACACCATCTCCGAGCCGTAGGAACTATCCAAAGACCCTACTGTCAGGACATTGTCTGCAATTTCCGGCCCAGTGCCTTCCTGGTCGGTGGGGTAATTTGCATTTTCCGGGAGGTCCAGGTCCTGGGAATCGTTGCCGGCCGCATGTACAATGAGCACATCGTTGGCTGCGGCGTATTTAATGGCCTCATACACCCACTGGGCGTTCGGGGAGAATGGCTTTCCGAAACTCGCATTGATGATCCGGGCCCCGTTGTCTACCGCATAGCGGATCGCCAGGGCCACGTCCTTGTCGTATTCGTCCCCGTTGGGAACGGCGCGCACCGCCATGATTTCAACCTTGTCGGCTACCCCGTCCACGCCGATGCCGTTGTTGCGCTCAGCGGCAATAATGCCGGCCACATGGGTGCCGTGGGATTCGTCTTCCACCCGGTTCGACGGATTGCCGTTGCCGTAATTGCGGTCGTCGATGTCATAGGGGTCGTCGCCCACCACTTCCCGTCCGTTGAAGGAGGTGTTGAAGTGGTAGTTCAGCCGCTCGGTAAAATACTGGATGCCTTCCTGCAATTGCTCCATGACCGCGTCGATGCTGTCCTCAAAGCTGTACATCTGCTCCAGAATGGCTACGGCCTGCATCAGCTGGGGGTCCTGGGTGTCGATACCGGCTACGTCGGCTTTGGTATAATTGTCCCGGCCCAGGTGGGCTTTGACGGCTGCGTCGGCATTTTTCACCGCCTGGAGGATTTGTTCGTACCGCTGCTTGTTGGCAGCTGCCTCGGCAGATTCGGCCTCGAGCTTTTTGCGGGCGCGCTCCTGCAGGGCGGCATCACCCAGGTTCAGCCGGAGGATGCGGGCCGCCTCGAGTTGTTCGTTGTAGGATTCGCCCAAAAAGTTGTAGCCGTGCACATCGTCCACGTAGCCGTTGTTGTCGTCGTCCACCCCGTTGCCCGGTTTCTCGTCCCGGTTTGTCCAGAGTACGCCGTCCAGGTCTTCGTGGTCCAGGTCAATCCCGCTGTCCAGTACGGCTACCACGACAGTTTCCCCCCGGAGGGATCCCAAAATTTCAGTGTATGCCCGGTCTACGCTCATGCCGGGGATCGAATCGCGTACCAGGTCGGCATGTGACCAGGATCGGGCCTCGGCCTCGCTCAATTCGGTGACTTTGGGTACCACGTGGTCGATGTTTTCGACCGGGGTGCTCACCAGCTGCGTGGCTCCGCATCCCCAGAGGAGGATGGCGGGTGCCAGCCAGGCCAGCGGACGGATCATTGCATTCAATTGCTTCATGTTTGGTTTATTTGTTTATTCAGAAAAAGCGGCGCCGGGATGCGGGGCTTCGAAAACCTCAAAACACCCCCGGTCTGCCAGGGTCACGTAGACCGTTTTGCCGTCGGGCCCGGCAAAAGTAAGATTACTTGGCTTCTTACCCGAAAGCCGATATTCTTTTAACACGCCCCCGTCCGGAGACAATACAACTACTGTGCCTTTGTCGTAACGGGCCACGTAAAGGTTGCCCGCCCGGTCGCAGCGCATCCCGTCCAGGCCAAAATCTTCAAATTTGTGGAATAGCGTTTTGTTGCGGACACCGCCGCCCGGGTCCATGTCGTAGCGCCAGATTGCGCGCTGCACGGATTCGTTTACATACAGGTAGCGCTGGTTGGGGCTCAGCGCAATCCCGTTGGTGGTGCCCATCCCGGATTCGAGCAGCTCCACGGTCCGGTCCGGGCGCACGCGCCAGAGGTTGCCCGTATTGTCGGACCAGTTCGGGTCGCTCAGATAGACGCTGCCGTCCGGGTGGACGCACAGGTCGTTGGGTTGGTTCATCCGGTCGTCTTCCGCCCACACCTCCGGGGCATCGCCCCCCGCCGGGACCCGGTAGACCCTATGCCTGACGTAATCCGCTACATACATGTGCCCGTCCGGGCCAAAGGCAATGCCGTTTCCGACGCTTCCCTCCGGCAACGTCAGATACAGACGGGCCTGCCCGTCCGGCGTCACCTGGCCGATGGTGCCTTCTTCTGCAAAGTTCACCGCATAAACATTGCCCGCCCCGTCTGTGGCCGGTCCTTCAATTCCCGGGGTAAAGGTCCCCTCCGGCAGCAGGTCGTTACTATCGGGCAGTGTCCCGCAAGCCCCAAGCAGGAACAGGGTGCCGCAGAGCACCGGCAGGGCGGCGCATTTCAAAACATCCCGCACGTTTGCTTCGGCAACGGGGTATTTACGCGCCGGACAAACCAAAATTTTAAAACTGCGCATGGAAGTCAAAACTTTTGTCCAGGCGGATGCCTTTTTCGGTTTCCCTGAGCGTGCAGCACTCGTTGTGGGCGTCGTGCTCCAGGAAAAGCACGTAGTTTTCCCGGTAGGCCCGGTCCAGGAAGGCCGCTTTTTCCTTCAGGGTTAGCAGCGGGCGCGTATCGAAGCCCATGACGTACGGCAGGGGGATATGGCCGGTTGTTGGCAGGAGGTCGGCCATAAAGACCAGGGTCTGCCCCTGATAGCGGATGTGCGGGATCATCTGCTTGTCCGTGTGCCCGTCTACAAACAGGATGCCGAAACCCAGGGGGCTTTCCTCCTGGAAGGTCTCCGCCCCCCGCGGGATAAAGGCCAGCTGCCCGCTTTCCTGCATGGGCATAATATTTTCGCTGAGGAAGGAGGCCTTTTCCCGGGCATTGGGCTCGGTGGCCCATTTCCAGTGGTCCTCATTCGTCCAGAAGGTCGCATTTTTGAAAGCCGGCTCGTATCCCGTCCGGTCCCTATTCCAGCGAATACTGCCGCCGCAGTGGTCAAAGTGGAGGTGGGTCAGGAAGACGTCCGTGATGTCGTCCCGGTGGAACCCGGCTGCCGCCAGGGAGGCGTCCAGGGAATGGTCGCCCCAGAGGTAATAGTAGCCGAAGAATTTTTCGGATTGCTTGTCGCCCATGCCCGTATCGATCAGGATCAGCCGGTCGCCGTCTTCGATCAGCAGGCTCCGGGCGGCCATCTCGATCATGTTGTTGGCATCCGCCGGGTTGGTACGGGACCAGAGCGATTTGGGCACCACGCCGAACATGGCACCCCCGTCCAGCTTAAAATTCCCGGTTTCGATGGGGTAAAGGGTCATCCAGGTAGTTTTCTGATCGCGCAAAATACGAATTCGGGGCCCTATTAGCGAGGCGATTAACAAAGATTTTGGCATCTTCCTGCAAATTGCCGGGGTCGCCGGGGTTTCATAACTGGGGAGATTCCCTATTTTTGGCTTTAACGCAAAAACCAACACATGATAGAGCTGGCGGGTATTGTCATTCTCGGGATTGTGGCGCAGTGGGTGGCCTGGAGGCTCAAACTGCCCGCCATCCTGCCCCTGATCCTGATTGGGTTGCTGGTGGGGCCGATCTCCACCTTATTTACGGAGGATGGCGCGAAACTGATCGAGCCGATCTGGAACGGCAGCAAGGGCCTGTTTCCCGGGGAGGGGTTGTATTATTTTGTCTCCCTGGCCATCAGTATCATCCTCTTTGAAGGCGGGTTGACGCTCAGGCGCTCCGAGGTGGCGAACGTCGGGCCGGTAATTACCAAGCTTATCACCCTGGGGACCCTGGTGACATTTTTCGGCGCGGGCATCGCCGCACATTTTATCTTCGGGCTTTCCTGGCAGATCTCTTTTTTGTTCAGCGGCCTGATAATTGTTACCGGCCCCACGGTAATCACCCCCATCCTGCGGAACATCCCGCTTAAAAAAGACGTCTCCGCCGTCCTGAAATGGGAAGGCATCCTGATCGACCCAATCGGTGCCCTGGTGGCCGTATTGGTATACGAGTTTATCAGCGTCGGGGCCGAAGGGGGGGCGTATACGAAAACCGCCCTGATCGAATTCGGCAAAATCCTGCTATTCGGCCTCACTTTCGGGTTTACCTTTGCCCATGCCCTGGCGTTTGTCATTAAGAAGAATTTCATCCCCCATTACCTGCTCAACGTCGTGGCCCTTTCCACGGTGCTGGGGGTCTTTGTGATGTCCGATATTTTCGCCAAGGAATCCGGCCTGCTCGGGGTGGTGGTCATGGGCATGGTGATGGGGAACACGGAGCTCCCCAACCTCAAGGAACTCCTGTATTTCAAGGAATCCCTGAGCGTGCTGCTCATCTCCATCCTGTTTATCGTGCTGGCGGCCAACATCGACCTGGTAGACCTGCAGCTCATTTACAACTGGAACACGGCACTGTTATTTGCCATTATCGTGTTTCTCATCCGGCCGCTGGGGGTGTTTTTATCCTCTCTGGGCTCCCACCTGAGCATCAACGAAAGGCTGTTTATCGGTTGGGTGGGTCCGCGCGGGATCGTCGCAGCCGGTATCGCGTCCCTCTTTGGTTCCAAGCTGATTGACCAGGAGGTGCCCGGGGCAGAATTTATCACCCCCCTGGTATTCGTGATCGTTCTGGGGACGGTTCTGCTGAACGCAACCACCGCCCGGTTGTTCGCACAGCTCGTGGGCGTATTCCTGAAAAAATCCGAAGGCATCCTGATCATCGGGGCCGCCAAGCCCTCCCGTCTTATTGGCCAGTACCTGATGAAGAACAACCGGCATGTTGTGCTGATAGACAGCAACCAGACAAATGTGGAAAAATCGCGGAACCTGGGGCTGGAGGCGCTCACCGCCGATATCTATTCGGATACGCTGAGCGACAATATTGAGCTGAGCGATATCGGCTACCTGATGTCGCTTACGCCGAGCTCGGTGGTAAACAAGTACGCCATTGAAAAGTTCCGGAACCAGTTCGGGGAACACGGATCCTTCCGCCTGGTGGATGCGGATGAGATGAACGACCCGGAGAACAACCCGAAGGAAGGCCTGTTCTCGCACACGGACGACTTTATCAAACTGATGGAGGCCACCCGCCATTATCCGGCCATCCACGAAATTGACCTGAAGGACCGGCAACACTACGAAGGCCTGATTGAGATTACCAAGGCCGAGGACGACATCATCCCGCTCTTCCTCAAGGACCCGGAGGGCGACCTGATCATCATCCCGTCCTATTCCAAGGATTTCACGGATATCACCGAGGGCTTTAAACTCGTGTACCTCGGGAAGGTTTTTGACCTGGACAAGGAAGAAGATGAGCCGGTCGGGAAGGAGAACGGCAAGCAGCACGCGCAAGCCGATAAGAACGGCTCGCCAGGCGAACAGGACGCCTAATCGTTCAGCTTCAGCACGGCCATAAACGCCTGCTGGGGGATTTCCACGTTGCCTACCTGGCGCATGCGCTTTTTCCCTTTTTTCTGCTTTTCGAGGAGTTTCCGCTTCCGGGAAATATCCCCCCCGTAACACTTGGCGGTCACGTCCTTGCGGAGCGCCTTGATGGTTTCCCGGGAGATGATCTTGGAGCCGATGGCCGCCTGGATCGGGATGTCGAATTGCTGGCGGGGGATCAACTCCTTGAGTTTCTCGCACATCCGCTTGCCGATGTCGTAGGCGTTGTCGAAGTGCACCAGGGCGGAAAGCGCGTCAACTGGCTGGGCATTCAGCAGGATGTCCACACGCACGAGCTTGGAAGTCCGCATGCCGATGGGGCTGTAATCGAAGGAGGCATACCCCTTGGACACGGTTTTCAGCCGGTCGTAGAAGTCAAAGACGATCTCGGCCAGGGGCATGTCGAAGGTGAGTTCCACCCGGTCCTGGGTGAGGTAGGTCTGCCCGGTGATCTCCCCCCGCTTGTCGATGCAGAGCGACATCACATTCCCCACAAAATCCGACTTGGTGATAATGGTGGCCTTGATGAAAGGCTCTTCCACCCGGCTGATGGTGGAGGGGTCGGGCAAATCCGAGGGGTTGTTGACGATAAAGGGCGTTTCCGGGTCCTTGGTCGTGTAGGCGTAATAACTCACGTTGGGCACCGTGGTGATGACCGTCATGTCGAATTCCCGCTCCAGGCGTTCCTGGATGATCTCCATGTGCAGCATCCCCAGGAAGCCGCAGCGGAAACCGAAGCCCAGGGCCGCGCTGCTCTCCGGGGTGAAAACCAGGGAGGCGTCGTTGAGCTGGAGCTTTTCCATGGAGGCGCGAAGCTCTTCAAAATCCTCCGTGTCCACCGGATAGATTCCGGCAAACACCATGGGTTTGACGTCTTCAAACCCGGCAATCGCCTGGGGAGTTGGGTTGGCGGCGTCCGTAATGGTATCCCCCACCTTGACCTCCCGGGCGTCCTTGATGCCGGTGATCAGGTAGCCCACATCGCCGGTGGAAATTTTTTGTTTGGGCAGCTGTTTGAGTTTCAGCGTCCCGATTTCGTCTGCATGGTATTTTTTACCCGTAGCGACGAATTTGATGTGCTGGCCTTTGCGGATTTCCCCGTTCATTACCCGGAAGTAGGTTTCCACGCCCCGGAAGGGGTTGTAGACCGAGTCAAAGACCAGGGCCTGCAGCGGGGCCTCCGGGTCGCCGGCCGGGGCCGGAACGCGTTCGATAATAGCTGTCAGGATTTCCTGGATGCCCAGGCCCGTCTTCGCGCTGGCCGGGATCACTTCCCCGGGCTTGCAGCCAATCAGGTCCACGATATCGTCCGTCACCTCCTCGGGGTTGGCGCTGGGCAGGTCTACCTTGTTGAGTACCGGGATGATTTCCAGGTCGTTTTCCAGGGCCAGGTAAAGGTTGGAGATGGTCTGTGCCTGGATGCTCTGGGCGGCATCCACTACGAGCAGGGCCCCTTCGCAGGCCGCGATGGAGCGGGACACCTCATAGGAGAAATCCACGTGCCCGGGGGTGTCGATCAGGTTGAGGATATAGGGTTCGCCATCGTGGATATAGTCCATCTGGATGGCGTGGCTCTTGATGGTGATGCCGCGTTCGCGCTCCAGGTCCATACTGTCCAGCAGCTGGTCCTGTTTTTCGCGCTCGGTCACCGACCCGGTAAAGTCGAGCAGCCGGTCGGCCAGCGTACTCTTGCCGTGGTCGATGTGGGCGATGATGCAAAAATTCCGAATATTCTTCATGCAATCCGAAAATAGGAGGCAAAGATAATCAAATTGCGCTCGGCGGCACCGGAATTTATGCGCTGCCCGGAGGACTTCGGGTTCAGTCCTGCCACTCGGCGATAAACAAATTGGTGTCCCGGGTGCCCCCGTTGTTCCGGTTGCTCGAAAAGGCCAGGTATTTTCCGTCCGGGGAGAAGACCGGGAAGGCGTCGAAGGTCTGCCCGTGGGTAACCCGCTCCAGGCCCGTGCCGTCTGTGCCGATGAGGTAGAGGTTGAAGGGGAAGCCGCCCTCGGATTCGAAGTTGCTGGAAAACAAAATTTTATCTCCGTCCGGATGGAAGAAGGGGCTCCAGTTGGCATTGCCCAGGAAGGTGAGCTGCCTCAGGTCGCTGCCGTCTGCATTGCAGATAAAGAGCTCCATCTCGGTGGGCTGGACCAGGCCGCGGGACAACAGGTCTTTGTATTCGGCAATTTCCGCCTCAGTCTCCGGTCGGGAGGCCCGGAAGATGATCTGCGTGCCGTCCGGGGAGAAAAACGCCCCGCCGTCGTACCCGAGCTCGTCGGTGATCTGTCGGACGTCCGACCCGTCCAGGTTCATGGTGTACAGCTCCAGGTCGCCGCTCCGGTCGGAGGTAAAGACAATCCGGTCGCCCTGGGGAGACACGGTGGCCTCGGCATCATACCCGGGCTCGTCCGTCAGCTGGTCGACGATATTCCCCTGGAGGTCGGCCACGAAGATGTCGAAGGAATCGTATACCGGCCAGACGTATTTGCCGTTTTCACGCAGGGGCACCTCCGGGCATTCCGGGTCCCGCAGGTGGGTGGAGCCGTAGAGGATGTGTTCATTATCCGGCATAAAATAGCCACAGGTGGTACGGCCCATCCCCGTGCTGACCATGGGCGGGACGCTACCGTTGAAAGTTTCCCCGGCATCCATCAGGAACATCTGGTCGCATTCCACCCCCCACTTTTCGTAATTCGACTGGAAGATCAGCTGGCGGTTGTCGAAACTCCAGTAGGCCTCTGCGTTGTCGCCGCCAAAAGTGACCTGGCGGATGGATTTAAAGTGCGTCTCGCCCGGGTAGATGAGCGTGTCGGAGGATGCGGCCATGGGGCTGCCGGCAGCGCTTCCAGCGGCCGGGTTATCGGCAGGATCGGAAGCCCCGCCCGCGCCGGGCTCCGGCTTTTTGCCGTCCTTGCAGGCCATGGTGCAAATTCCCAACAAGAGTAAAAGTAAGATTCTCATGGAGATGCGTAATTTTGGTAAAAATAGAAGGAAGCCATGAAGTATTACAACCTTTTTGCAGGAATTCTGATGTCGGGGGCCGTTGGGCTGCTCGCCGGGAGTTGTGCCGAGACGGCCGCGCCTGCCGCCAGCCTGGAAGACGATGTGCACATCCTGGCCAGCGATTCCCTGGAAGGCCGCCGCACCGGGTCGGAAGGGGCCCGTCTGGCGGCCGGGTACCTGGCGCGCCGGATGGAGGCCATCGGCCTGGAACCGGCCGGGGAGGAAGGCAGCTATTTCCAGGACTTCAGCTTCCGCCCCCGGCAGGACCCGCATGGGGAGGTAGCGTATGGCGACCATTCGGACGGATCGGTCACCGCCCGGAATGTCCTGGGCCTGCTCAATAACGGGGGGGAGCGCACCGTGGTGATCGGGGCGCATTACGACCACCTCGGGATGGGGGGCGAAGGTTCGCTGCACCGGGGAGACTCGGCCATCCACAACGGGGCGGACGACAATGCCAGCGGGGTGGCGGTTATGCTCCGCCTGGCCCGGGACCTGGCTGAACGCGCGGCAGGAGGCGTGCAGGAAGCCCGCGACAACTACCTGTTCATTGCCTTCTCCGGGGAGGAAATGGGCCTGCTGGGGTCTAACTATTTCACCAAGAACCCCACCGGCGATTTCGGCAAGCCCGCGTATATGATTAACCTGGACATGGTGGGCCGGCTCCGCCCGGACAGCACCCTGTCCATCAGCGGTACGGGGACCAGCCCCATCTGGAACCAGGTGCTCCGTTCCCGGAACCCGGGATTCCGCCTCGTACTCCAGGAATCCGGCGTTGGCCCTTCCGACCACACGTCCTTTTACCTGCAGGATGTCCCCGTACTCCACTTCTTCACCGGTCAGCACGAAGATTACCACCGGCCTTCGGACGATTCGGAGAAACTCAATTACGAGGGGATGGCGCAGATTTCGGATTACATCCTGGCGATAGCCGCAGATCTGGAAAGCCAGCGGGAAATCGCCTTTCGGAAGACCAAAAACGAGAGTGAGGAAGTGCCCCGGTTTAAGGTGGGACTCGGCGTGGTCCCGGACTACCTCTTTGACGGTACCGGCATGCGGATTGACGGCGTGAGCGAAGACAAACCCGCCCAGCGGGCCGGCCTGCAGAAAGGGGATGTGGTGGTACAACTGGGCGACAGCACGGTAACGGATATGATGAGCTATATGCGGGCCCTGTCGGCCTTTGAGCCCGGGGACAGCACCACAGTGGTGGTGGCGCGCAACGGGAAGCGGGTAACCGCAGAGATTGGTTTCTAGCCAGGCGGGACAGGGCGTAAGGCCGCCCGGGGTGCAGGTAGTCTAATTCTTCCAAATTTTGGCGGGTTGGCCCGGTAAATTGTTTAGATTTATACCAGCCCAGACAGAAATTGAAGTTACGAACCTTGCTTTTGCTGGGGATTTGCCCCCTCGCCCTGCACAGCCAGACCTACTCGGTCTCCGGTTTCGTCAAGGATACCGGCGGTACCCCATTGCCCTATGCGAACATCCTGTTGCTCAACGCGGACAGCGTCCGGGTAAGCGGGACCTCCTCGGATGAATCCGGCTATTTCTCAATCGACGGCATCGCCCCGGACCTCTACCTGTTCCAGCCCCAGTACTTTGGATATTCGGCCCGCCCTGTCCCCGTAGAGGTCCGCTCGGACCTGCGGCTCGGGGCCCTGATCCTGTCGGAAGATGCCGAACAGCTCGACGAGGTGGTAGTGACCCGGAAGCGACCGGTCATTGAGCGGCAGGCAGACCGGGTGGTCTTTAAGGTGGAAAACACCGTCCTGAGTTCCGGCAGCACCTGGGACATCCTCAGGAATGCCCCGGGGGTCATTGCCGGCCCGGAATCCCTTGAGGTGCGGGGGCAACCGGCCACCATCTACCTGAACGGCCGCAAGGTCCAGCTCGGGCAGGACGAGGTGCTGGAATTGCTCCGGGGGTTGTCGGGGGATATGATCCTGTCCGTTGAGGTCATCCCATTACCCCCGGCGAGCTTTGAAGCGAGCGACGGCCCGGTGCTGAATATCCGCACCCGGCAAAACATCCTCCCCGGGTATAAGGGCAGTGTTCGGGGGGAGTATACCCAGGCGGTATTCCCCAAATACAGCCTGGGCACCAGCCAGTTCTTCAAGACCGAAAAATTCGGGTTGCTCGCCAGCTATTCCATCGCCCCCCGCAAGGAACTGAAGGTCTCGGACAGCTACATCAACTTTATCGACGCCGGCAACGCGGTCTTTGCCAACTGGGAAACCCGGATGGACCGGATAACGCGTTCCCAGGCGCAGCAGGGCAACCTGATCCTGGACTTTACCCCTTCGGACCGGGACGAGCTGAACCTGACGGCAAACCTGTTGTATTCCCCGGACCAGGAGCATGCGTATACCCTGGGCACCGAGATGCGCAACGGACAGGGAAGCCCGGACTCCACCCTGGTAACCCGTTCCGTCCTGGACGAGGACCGGCTCAACGCCTCGGTTGAACTGAATTACCGCCGCAGCCTGGGGGAGAAGGGGGCTTCCCTGAAGGCCAATGCGCACTATACGTACTACGAACTGGACCGGGTCCAGGAGGGGAACAGCCGGTACTTTGACCCTTCCGGGGCCTTTCTCCGGGACTTTCCCTTTGCCACGGATGCGGACCAGCAAATCGATATCTACACGGGCCAGCTGGACCTGGACGTTCCAATCGGCAAGGGGAACCTGGAAACCGGGGTGCGGGGCTCGTTTATCGAATCCCGGAACGCCATCGACTACCTGGACGTAAATATGGAGCCGCCTTTTGACATTGCCGTGACGGACCGGTTTTCCTATGACGAGGAAGTTTACGCCGCCTACACGAGCCTGTACCAGGAATGGTCGGCCTGGTCGCTCCGCCTGGGGCTGCGCGCCGAGCAGACACAGGTGCGGGCCCGTTCGGAAACCCTGGACGAGATCAACAACCAGGACTACCTGGAGTGGTTTCCCACGCTGTACCTCGGCCGCTCCCTGGGGGAAAAGCACAGCATGGCGCTAACCTACAACCGGCGGCTGACGCGGCCAAATTACCAGGACCTGAACCCTTTCCGGTTCTTCCTGAATGAAAACGACTACAATGAGGGCAACCCGAACCTCGTCCCGAATTTCAGCCACAACTTCAACCTGAACCTCTCCCTGGACAACACGTATTTTATAGACCTGTATTACCGGGATAACGGCCGGTACATCAGTACGCTCAGCTTCCAGGACAACGAAAACCAGACCCTACTGCAAATTAAGCAGAACACGCTGGGGAGCATTTCCTACGGGCTGGACTTCACAGTATCCAAAGCCCTGTTGGATTGGTGGCAGGTTTACGCCTACAATTCTCTTTTTTACGAGGAGGAGACGCTGCTCGCCGTATTGAGCGAGCAGGAAACCTACACCAACCGCGTCAGCGGGTATTACGGCTACCTCAACAATTCACTGACGCTTTCGGGGGACGGCACGCTTACCGGGGATGTCTCCCTGCTGTACCTGAGCGGCTTCCTCCACGGGTCGTTTAAGCGATCGGAAACGATTGCCCTGAGCGCCGGTCTCCGCCAATCGCTCTGGCAGGGCCGGGCCTCCCTGAGCCTGGTGGCCGAGGACCTGCTCGGACGGGCCAATGCCACGTACACCTCCCGGTACGCCAACCAGGACAATGCGTTTTACTCCCGCCCCGAAACCCGTTTTATCCGGCTGGGATTCACCTATAATTTCGGGAATTACCGCCTGCAAAGCCGGCGAGCCGACCTGCGGAATACGGAGCGGGACCGGATCGTGGAGGATTGATTTGCCCGGAAATCCACCTTATTCGTAGCTTTGTAGCGCAAAAACAGCAATTTATGGTACGTATCGGCCCAGTGGAACTCCCGGATTTCCCGTTGCTGCTCGCCCCGATGGAGGATGTGAGCGACCCGCCCTTCCGCACGCTCTGCAAGGAACAGGGGGCCGATGTGATGTACACGGAATTCATTTCGTCCGAGGGTCTGATCCGGGATGCCGCCAAAAGCGTGGTGAAGCTGGACATCTATGAAAAGGAGCGGCCCATCGGCATCCAGATCTTCGGGGCCGAACTGGACTCCATGCTCCAGGCTGTGGATATCGTTACCGAGACCGGGCCGGACATTATCGATATCAATTTTGGCTGCCCGGTTAAAAAAGTGGTTTGCAAGAATGCCGGGGCCGGGATCCTGCGCGACATCCCGCTGATGGTAAAACTCACCGAGGCGATGGTGAAACGGACCCACCTGCCCGTGACGGTGAAGACCCGCCTGGGCTGGGATCACAATTCCATTAAGATCGTCGAGGTGGCCGAACGGCTCCAGGACGTGGGCATCCAGTCCATCGCCATCCACGGCCGGACCCGGGTGCAGATGTACAAAGGGGAGGCAGACTGGCGACCCATTGCCGAGGTAAAGAACAACCCGCGGATGCACATTCCGGTGTTTGGGAACGGGGATGTGGACACCCCGGAGGCAGCGGTTCGCATGCGGGACGAATTCGGCCTGGACGGGGCGATGATTGGCCGGGCATCCATTGGCTACCCGTGGTTTTTCCGGGAGGTAAAGCACTATTTCGAAACCGGGGAGCACCTGCCGCCGCCGGACATGGAGGCACGCGTGGCAGCAGCGCGCCGCCACCTGCAGATGGCCATCGACTGGAAGGGGGAAAAGCTCGGCGTATTTGAAACCCGCCGGCACTACACGAACTACTTCAAAGGGATCCCGAATTTTAAGCCCTACCGGATGAAGATGGTTACCAGCGACGACTCGGCCGACGTATTTGCCGCCTTCGACGAGGCCCTGGAGGCATTTGCCACCCACGAGTTTGCCTGAATTCCCGATCCCCGTTCCCGGATTGGACCGCTACAGGCTCAGCATCTTTTTGTTTATGCGGTTGCTCGCAATGCGGGCGGCGATGACCCCCAACACGGCTATGGTGGCCAGAACAATCCCCACATTCGCCCAGCTCAGGGCCACCGGGTAGGCCAGGGACGGGGTGATCATCAGCCAGCCAAAGGCGAGTTGCGACCCGATCAGCGCCACCCCGATCAATACCCCGATTACCCCGCCTGCACAGGTAACCAGTACCCCCTGCAGGAAATAGATCCGGCGGAGCTGCCTAACGGTGAGCCCCAGCGAATAGAGGGTGCGGGTATGGAGCTGCTTGTCCAGGATCATCATGATGATGGCCCCCACCACGTTAAAGAGCGCAATGATTAACACCAGCGTAAAGATCAGGTAGGTTGCGAGGTTTTCGGTATTCAGCATCCGGTAGAGCGTCTGGTTGAGCTGGCGACGGGTACGGACTTCCACGCCGCTACCCAGGGTATCACGCACGGCCGACAGCACGGCTGCTTCATCGGCCTCCGGTGTGAGTCTCAGGTTCACCCCGGATACCTGCAGGCTGTCGCGCTCCAGCAGCGCCTGCACCAGCCCGAGGTCTGCAAACAGGTATTTTTTATCCAGCCCCTCCTCAATCTGGTAGATTCCGGAGAGGATCACCGCCATCTGGTTGTAGGGCTGGTCGCCCAGGCCCTGGGGGGAGAGGTTGCCCGTTCCGGGTTTCGGGACCAGTACGATGAGGGGGGAGCGGTAATTCTGAACGCTCAGCGAGAGCTGGGAGGCGATGGAGATCCCGGAAACCGCCTGTTGGGCGCTGAGGTCCCAGAGCCCCATATAGATGGTGCTGTCGATGCCCGTGGTGCGGTTGTAGGCGGAATCCACCCCTTTGATATAGGCAATCATGCTGCGCTGGTCGTGGGTGAGGTAAACGCGTTCTTCCAGTTCCCTGGAATACGAGGCGATCCCCGGGATGTCCCGCAACCCCGCAGTTTGTTCCGGGCCAAAGGCAAAGGTCTTCCCGCTGGCCGGGACAATGCGCATGTCCGGGTCGAACGTGTTGCTGAAAGACAGGCTGAAGGTTTTTAACCCCGCAAAACCGGAGAGGACGATAAACAGGGCAGCGGAGCCGATGACAATGACGCCGAAAGTGACTGCATTGATGATATTGACCGCGTTCTGGCTGCTTTTGGAACGGACATAGCGCCGGGCGATGTACAGCGGGAAGTTCACGCTCAGGATTTTTTGCGGCGGGGCAGCAGGTCCGGGTTCTCGATGGGGTCTTCCCCTTCCTTGAGCGACTTTTCGATATTCTCGATGTATTCCAGGGAATCGTCCAGGTAGAATTGCAGTTCGGGAACGCGCCGGAGCTGGTTGCGCGTGCGCCGGGCCAGTTCGTGACGGAATTGTGCCTTTTGCGCCTGGATCCCCTTGATCAGGCCCGTGGCCTCTTTGACCGGGAAGATACTCACATATACTTTGGCAATGGACAGGTCTGAGGTGACGTGGACTTTGGTCACCGAAAGGATAATCCCCTGGAGCCCGCCGTCGACGGCCGCCCGTTGGAGCATTTCTGCCAGGTCCTGCTGGAGGAGGCCGGCGATTTTTTTCTGTCGTTGCGTTTCCACAGCCCAAAAGTACACACAAATGGCTTATTTTCGTAGGAAAACGCCCCGGGAATGCGCAAAATCGAACATATTGGGATCGCGGTAAATGATCTGAAAGCAGCCGGCGACTTGTATGAAAAACTCCTGGGCAGCCCGGCCTACAAGACGGAGGAGGTTGCCTCGGAAGGGGTGCGCACCGCATTTTTCCGCTCCGGCCCCAACAAGGTGGAACTGCTCGAAGCCACTTCCCCGGACAGCCCGATTGCCAAATACCTCGAAAAGCGGGGCGAGGGCATCCACCACATCGCCTTCGACGTGGAAGATATCCGATCCGAGATGGCCCGTCTCCGGGCCGAGGGGTTTACCGTACTCAATGAGGAGCCCAAAAAAGGGGCAGACAACAAACTGGTGGCCTTCCTCCACCCGAAAGGCACCCACGGCGTCCTGGTGGAACTCTGCCAGGATATGGGCTAGGGCTTCGCCTGTGCAAGCTTCCGGCACAAACCGGCACATCCGGAGGCAGTTCCAAACCTACAGGTTCCATCCGGTTGCCGGGTTCCATCCGTTATAACTAGGGATGAACTCCCTACTGGTACTTCTTCAGGTAGGCATCCAGCGAAAACCTCCCGGAACCGTATACAAAGAAGAAGACGCAGACCAGCAGCACGATGATGGCCGTGATCAGGTTGGCGGGAATCATCTCGCCCAGGAAATTCGTCATAATCGCCCCGAAAAGGATGGGGATCTGAAACCCTACGGCCCATCGCGTGAGCAGGCCGATAATGATAAAAAAGCCGCCGACAAAATGCGCCGCGGCCACATAGTGCAGGATGATCCAGCTTCCCGGCAGGTCCTGGTAGGGCCGCATCATGCTCATGAACAGGTCCAGGTTGGACATAAAGCTCACCCCTTTCACAAACAGGAATACCCCCAGGGCCACCCGAAGCACATCCAAACCGTAATAGGAGTGGGCGTCCGCCCACTTGTCCCAAGTTTTGATTGTTCCCATGGCTACGTTGTTTTAACCTACTTAAATTACTGAAGTTTAGGGAGATAAAAAAATATAATTAAGCGCCGGCCCCGGCTGACCAGGTCCGACCACAGCCAGGATCCCGCCCCAGGAGCGCGTCTGATCCACCCGTGTGAAACCGTCGGTTCTCGCTCGCGGACCCCAGCCGGAATCACCGTCCCCAAATGGATTTTCGGCTTGCAGCCTCCCGAAATAAGTGGTAATATTGCATGCTCCAAAACGGGTCCTATAGCTCAGCTGGTTAGAGCACTTGACTCATAATCAAGGGGTCCCTGGTTCGAGCCCAGGTGGGACCACATCAAGCAGCAAACCCCGCACGATTTCGTGCGGGGTTTTTTGTTTCCGAAAGAAAGTGAAGCTTGCTTCGACTTTCTGAAGGGAACGAAAAGGCGCCGATTTGCGCTAGCAAAGCGGAGGTTTGCTATTTGCAGGAGTGGTGATTCTCTGGTAGGCGGCGCCAGCCGCCAACCCAGGGCTACATGAATGCTCGGTCGTCATTTGGCCAGCGCACCGGCTGGCTCCTCGCTGCGAGAGGTCCACCGGACCTCACGCGGTCGCTTGGCCCGGTCGCTTTCGACGCAGGAGAAAGCAACCCAGGGCCGCATGAATGCTCCGTCGCCGCTTGGCCAACGCACCGGCTGGCTCCTCGCTGCGAGAGGTCCACCGGACCTCACGCGGCCGCTCGGCCCGGTCGCTTTCGACGAAGGAGAAAGCAACCCAGGGAATCAATTCTGTGAAGTACTTCCAAGCAGGAGCCGTCATTCTCTGGTCGGCGGCGCCAGCCGCCAACCCAGGGCCCCGGGGTAAATCCCCCGAAAACAGTATCTTGGGGAGTGTTAAAACCAACCCAATGCCCAAAGGCACTACGTCCCGCTCCTGGATCGACATATTAATCGAACTCGCAGAGGTCTTTTTTAAAAGCGCCCGCCAGAACAAACGGGGGAGGACCTGGCACCAGCATGTGGTGCCCTATAAAGACAGGTGGGCCGTCAGGCGGGAGGGCAACAAACGCATCACCTCCAAACACCTGCGTCAGGACACCGCTATTCGCAAGGCCAGGCGACTGGCCAGGAAGTACAAGGCGGATGTGATCATCCACCGGTCGGATGGCAGTATACGCGATCGGATCAGCTATGATTAAAACGAACAAACCGGGGAGATGAAAACGGGAAAGCGGAGCCCCAACCGCAACTAATTTCCTGACGAATCAATATACTCCCCAGACCCATGGAAGCAACCGCAGCGGCAATAACGGCTATCGCTATTTTTGTAATAACCACTTTTTTGGTCTGGAAACTTTCGGTAGGCCGGTTTAAAGCGGAATTTGGTAAAAAGAGGAGAAATGTATGGGGCCAACGGACGTTTTATTGGGAGAGCATTATAGCGATCAGTACGGGAATTACCTTTCTGGCCATGTACCTCTTGAGATGGGCGGATGTGCTAACTTTCCCGTGAGCCGGCTGCACCGGTAGTCTTGTTCAATCCGCAGGGGCTTATTTTGTAACCCTCACTACCCATTCCTGTCTTTTCCATGGTTTTACAAAGTCGTTTGGAAAAACTTCGGCAGAGGTATTTCAACCCGACCTTTCAAGCAATTACTGGAACTCCCCTGCAAATAACTCCTATTCTCCGCCTCCGGGCACCCCGTGTTACCGATGTGGTATAGCTTGTTACATCTGTGCTATCGGATCACGCAGGCAATAGGTATATTCTATCGGATCCAGCCCGATGTTTCCAGGGACCTGGTTGTTTGCTCGGATACTGACATGTGCGGGATAACGAACACCGCCTGGCTACCAGACTTTATGATAAACTGAAAAACAAATAAGATGAAACACCTGATCTGTTTATGGATGCTCCTGCTCCTGACCCCATCGGCGGCCTGGAGCCAGGATTTTATGGAATCCATGATGCAAACCGCGCAAATGGAAAACGAGGCCAATGCGCAAGAAGAGGGCCAGCCCAACGAGGGAACGAATTCGGAAGCCGCGGAAACCTGGGAGGCGGAATTGGAGCGAATGAGGGAAAGTACCCCGGAGTTTTTCGCTTCGTTGGACACCAAATATCTGAAGTGTGTGGCCATGATGGAATCGTACGTCTATATGTATTTAAAACTGGTGCGGGAGCATAAATTGGGCGATATGACCCTGTCTGCATGCGACGCCTATGGAATGCAGACCCTGGCGATGGCCAGTTCCACCACATTTATGTACTGTGCGGAAGGGATGGAAGCCCCTGAATTGAATGAAGAGGAGAAAACCGATTTGATGATGGATTATATTCATAAGCTTACCGGGTTCCAAGAGCTGATAAATCATTACGTATATAGTTATTATTTCGATTTAGTGCAGTCAAATTTCCCGAATACCCCCGCCAGCGCCGAAACGATGAATCACAACTACCTGGTTTACCTAATGGAATTTTTCCGGCCGCGGTACATCATCCCCCAAAGCCTGAAAATTGCCCGGGAAATGGAGGCCCTGGGCTGTAGCGGATAAAATCGAAATTTAATCGGGCAGGGCATCGGGCGAACGGGGAATTTTGGGCAGAACATCAGGGATTGGCAAAATTTTCTACATTTAAGCCAACCGCCGGACCATGATCAAATTCTTCCGAAAAATCCGCCAAAGGCTCCTGGCCGAGAACAAATTCAGCAGGTATTTGCTTTATGCCGTTGGCGAGATCTTCCTGGTCGTCATCGGGATTTTGATTGCCCTGCAGATTAACAACTGGAACGAGGGCCTGAAGGAACGGGCAACGGAACAGTCCATACTAAAACAGTTGCACAGCGAATACCAAAGCAACCTGGCGCAGCTGGATGAGAAGATTTTTATGCGCAACGAGGCGCTGGAAGCGAGCTACTTCCTGCTGGAACAGATCGACCACCCTGCAAACATCGAAGAAAATGCGATATACGATGCCTTCTGGAAGCTCGTCAGGGACCCTACCTTCGACCCGATTGTGAACGATATCGTGGGAAGCAGCAACCTCCGCCTGATCCGGAACGATTCCCTGGTGCGGCTGTTGTCGAACTGGTCTTCGGAGGTCTACCAGGTACAGGAACTGGAACTGCAGTACCAGAAATTCCGCTCGGAAATCCTGGCGCCCGCCTACAACCGGCTGGGGGTCTCCAGGAATGTCAACGACGCCGTGTGGAAGGATGGTTATTCCCCCCCGGAAGCCCTCGACAAAAAAAATTCCGTCAAGCTGACCATCGACCAATCACCCAGGCCCATGGACCTCCGGGAGGTGCTCAAAGACGTCGAACTCGAGGGCATGATTGCCCAGGCCATCACCTACCACCAGGTAACCAACATCCAATCCGGGACGCTTCGCGACCGCATTCTGGAAATGCTCGAATTGATGGAGGGGGAGATAGACTGACGCGCTGCGGATCCTCCCCAGGCCCACTTCAGGGCTTCTGCCTTTATCCCTTTTCTGAATGACGTCTTTATCTCCTTGGCCCCCTACGCAAGACTTCAATCGGCACAGAGGAGTTTTCCCACACATAAATAATTGAAAATCAGTAATTTATTTTCATCCTCCGGTAGGTTGGCTGCTTTTATTTCGTACCTTCTGAGACTGCCTATATTCAAATAATCAACCAAAACCTATTAAAATGAAAAAAGCACTGCTTATCGTTGTCCTGCTGGGCCTGACCATGGCCTATGGACAATCCAAAAAAAACGGGACGATTTATATCGAACACCCGGCCATTGAAACCGTCAACGCCCTGGTCGACGCCTTTGTAGCGGGAGACAGCGCGGCCGTGGCGGGATTCCTCCACGAAGATTTCCGGGCCTTTAACGGTTCTACGCCGAACAAAGACGCCAAAGGCGCAACCAAAGAACAATACCTGGGACGCGTCAACTTCTGGAAAAACAACATCTCTTACCTCAGCATCGAACCGTTGCAGGGGTCCTACCCGGATGCCCTGGAATACAAGGACGGAGCCCTCTGGGTACAGAACTGGAGCCAGCTAAAAGGGGTCCATAACGGCTCCGGGGTCAAGATCGACGTGCCCATCCACCGGATGTACCGGCTGAAGGACGGGAAGGTGGACCTGGAGATCAGTTACCACAACGAGCGAATATACCGGGAAATTGGCGAGAGTTTCCAGGACCGCGAAAACGGGACTATCTACAACCACCACGACAATATCAACAGTGTCCGCCGGATGATGCACGCTTTTGAGCACGACGATTTTGAGACGGCTTATAGTTTCTTTGACGAGAAGGCCCGGTTTAGCAGCCTGGAAATGGAGCGGGGGGAATCGATGTCCCTGGAAGAAGCCAAGGCACGGAATGAGGAAATCTGGGAAACCTTTGACATTACGAGTATCGACGTGGTGGGATACCCCGATTACCTGGAGTACGACCTGCGCGACGGTAAGGTGGTACAGAGCTGGTGGAATATCCGGATGACGCGAAAAGCCGACGGCCACAAAATCGTGATGCCCGCCCTGTATATCCACGATTTCAATGACGAGGGGAAAATTACCCGTTCCAGTGCCTACCTGAGCACGAAATGGCTGGATGCCCCGGCTGAATAAACCAGAATCACCTGATGGCAGGAAAGCCCGCGACCCAATTGGGTCGCGGGCTTTGTTTTTTTGTATAACGCAAGGGAATCACGGGGTACGAGGACCCGCCTAGAACCCGCCCCGCTCCAGCTGCAGCAGGAAGGCGTACATCAGGGCCGTGCGCCGGTAGCGTTCAAAACGTCCGGATGCCCCGCCGTGCCCCACGTCCATGTTTGTGTCCAGCAGCAGCACGTTGTCGTCCGTTTTATAGTCCCGCAGCTTGGCCACCCATTTGGCGGGTTCCCAGTACTGTACCTGGCTATCCCAGTAGCCTGTGGTAACCAGCATATGCGGGTACTCCTTCCGCTCCACATTGTCGTAAGGGGAATAAGATTTGATGTATTCGTAGTACTCCGGGTCTTTCGGGTTGCCCCACTCGTCAAACTCAAAAGTGGTGAGCGGGATGGATTCGTCCAGCATCGTGGAGATCACATCCACAAACGGAACGGCGGCAATCACCCCGTTCCACAGTTCCGGGGCCATATTCACCACGGCGCCCATCAACAGGCCGCCAGCGCTGCCCCCTTGGGCGTACAGGTGGTCCGGGGACGTATACCCCAGTTCCACCAGGTACTTCCCGCTGTCGATAAAGTCGTAGAAAGTGTTCTTTTTGTTCAGGAGTTTTCCATCCTCGTACCATTGCCGCCCCAGGGTCTGGCTGCCCCGGATATGTGCGATTGCAAAAGTAAAGCCGCGGTCCAGCAGGCTGATCAGCGGATAGCTGAAGGAGGCGTCCTGGTTGGAACCGTACGATCCATAGCCGTAGAGCAGTAACGGGGTCTCCGCACTCTTGGGCGTACCCTTGCGGTAGACGATGGATACCGGGATCTGCGCCCCGTCCCGGGCCTCTGCCATAATGCGCTCCGTCTGGTAATTGGCGGGGTCGAAGCTGCCGCCCAGCACCTCGTCCTGTTTCATGACGGTCCGCTCCCGGGTGGCCATGTCGTAATCGTAGACGACGGTCGGGGTTGAAAAACTCGAATATTCAAACCGCAGTACGTCCGTGTTGTATTCTGGGTTGCCGGTAGTGTATACCCGGTACGCCGCATCCTCAAAATCGATGTAGTACTCGGACATGTCCCGCCGGTCGATCACGTGCAATTGCACAAGCCCGTCTTTCCGCTCCCCGAGGACCGAGAAGTTCTCAAAATGGTCCATGCCCTGGAAGAGGACCTCCGGGTTGTACGGGATAAAGTCCTCCCAGGCCGATTTTCCGGTAGCGTCTTCCCCACAGTACATCAGGCGGTAATTCGGGGCCTCCAGGTTCGTGCGGATCACAAAACGGTCGCCGATATGGTCCACGTAATGGATCAACCCCTTTTCCCGCGGCTGGAACAATTGCCAGTCCCCGTCCGGGGTATTCGCATCCAGGTAGCGGTATTCGGTCCACTCCGAGTGGGACGAGATCAGCAACAGGTAGTCGCGCGACCGGCTCTTGTAAACAAAGCTCTGGAAGGTGGGGTCGGTTTCTTCATAAACCAATTCGTCCGTGGCGGGGTCCGTGCCCAGGACGTGTTTGTAAACCTGGAAAATCCGCAGCGTTTCCGGATCCTTCTTGCCGTAGAATACGGTCTTGTTGTCATTGGCCCAGGTGATGCCCTGGGCATTTTCGATTCGCTCGTCCCGGACCTCCCCGGTTTGCAGGTTCTTGAAATAAACGGTGTACTGCCTGCGCGAGACGGTGTCCACCGAAAATGCCAGCCACTGGTTGTTTTCGCTGACTTCCCGTTCCCCGATGCTGAAGTACGCCTTGCCTTCGGCCATTTCCGGACCATTCAGCAGGATTTCCTCCTCGGCCCCTTCCTCCAGGGATTTCCGGCAGTAGAGCGGATACTGGTTGCCTTCTTCATACCGGATGTAATAGCTATACCCATTGAGGGTTACCGGTACCGAGGCGTCGTCCGGGGCCATCCGCCCCACGATTTCCTCGTACAGGCTGTCCTGCAAGGCCTCTGTCGGCTGCATTACAGCCTCCAGATAGTTGTTTTCCGCCCGGAGGTAGTCCAGGACCCTGGCGGTTTGCTCGTCCGGATCCTCCGCGTTTTTCTGGGCATCGCTCAGGCGCATCCAGAAGTAGTCGTCCGTGCGCGTGTCGCCGTGTATTTCTAGTTGTTCCGGGGATTTTTCGGCTATCGGGGGCTGGGGGGGTGCCGGTTCGGTTTTGCAGGCTGCCAGAAACAGCAGCAATACGGGAAACAGGTAGTATTTCATTAATCGTTGTTTTTTAGCTGATTGGTACTTGCACCTGCGGGCCAAAAAGGCCGACTCACAGCTGGCGGGGAGAAGTTACGGAATTTTACAAAGCGGAGGATTGTACGACAATCGGATGAAGGCGGTCCGGAATTTACAGATTGCAAACGAAAGATTGACAGCAGTAAGAACGCCGGCCTAATGCACCATCTCAGCGAGCATTGCTTCGCTTAACGGCTTCACCCGCATAGCATCCTGCAGGTCGTATTTTTCAATACGGGCCTGGTCGGATGGCTGCACTTCTGCGGTCAGGAAATAGAGTTTCATCCCGCTGAGGTCCCGCTCCGCCCCGGAAAGGGCTTCCATAAAATCCCAGGCATCCATCACGGGCATGTTGACATCCATGATCAGCAGGTCCGGCAAAGTCTTCCCAGGATCGAGGAGTTGCTCCAGGGCATCCCCGGCCGAGAGCAATTGGCTGACGGTGGCGTCCGGGAACGTGCGACGCACCACCACCCGGTTTACAAACAGGCTCATCTCGTCGTCGTCCACCAGGAGGATGGACCGGGGCGGAGACGGGGTGTTATCCTGGGTTGGTTTGGCAGGTGAGATCACACTATCAGGGGGGGTGTGCGGGTTTGTTTATGCGGATTGGAGGATGCCGGTCAGGTCTAATTCGGTTATGGGCTTTACGAAATAGTTGCCCACTACCTCGTATTCCCGCGCCCGCTGTTCGTCGGCGGGGTTGATCGAGGAGCTGACCACGTATATGGTAACCCGTTCCGTATTGTTGTTGGGGATCTTGACAAAAGACTCGAGGAAATCCCAACCGTCCATCACCGGCATATTCAGGTCCAGGAAGATGACCGAAGGCAAGGCCTCTCCCCGGTTGAGCATATCCAGCAGCCCGTCTATGGCTTCCTGCCCGTTGTTAAATACCAGGATTTCCTCGCAAAACTCTACCTGCTTCATCATGAGTTTCATCCCATAGACCAGGATCGGGTCGTCGTCTACGATACAGGTTTTTTCCAGTGTTTTCATGTATTGTCGGTTGTATTGAGTATGACGCTGAACGTGGTGCCTGCGCCCGGCTGGCTGGACACGGTAATTTTCCCGCCCATGGCCTCTACCTGGTTTTTGGTGATAAACAGCCCGATTCCCCGGCTGTCCTTGTGTTTGTGGAAAGTCTTGTACATGCCAAAGAGCTTGGCCCCGTGACGCTGCAGGTCAATACCCAGGCCATTGTCGGTGAAATCCATGCGGCACCGTCCGTTTTCGACGGTGGCCCCGATCCGGATAAAGCTCTCTTTCTCCGGGTCGCGGTATTTCATCCCGTTGGTGATCATATTCAGAAACAGGCTGTCCAGGTAAGCCGGGATGCCCATAACTTCCAGCCCCATATCTATATCGACGTCCAGCCGGACTCCTTCGGCCTGCAACAAAGCGGCTAGTTCGGTTTCCGCTTTGTGGGCAGCGGCAAACAAGTTTACGGGCCGATGTGCTTCCTGATTGCCCGTCTGCACTTGTACCACCTCGTTCAGGTGGGTAATTGAATCGTTCAACCCGTTTGCAGCCCCGGCGAGCATTTGCAAAGCGTTCTTACGTTCGGATTCGGCGATCCTGTCCTCCAGGAGGAATTGGGTGATCATCGACAGGTTGGTAGCGTGAGACCGCAGGTTGTGCGATACGATATGCGCAAAATTCAACAGGCTCTCATTCTGGCTGACGGTGGTATTCAGGAGTTTTTTCATCTCCTCCTCGGCCATTTTTTGCCGGGTGACATCCCAGGCGGCGCCGATTACCTGCAGGGGCTTCCCATCGGGGTCCCTGACTATGTTTCCCTCATCGTGGATCCACCGGGTTTCCCCATCCGGCCGTACAATGCGGTAGTCCATCTGGAACTTCCCGGCAGATTGCAGGTCGCGGCCCATTCTTTCCCTGACCCACTCCCGGTCATCCGGGTGCAAGGCTGCCTGCCAGGCGGCAAAAATGCTTTCAAACTTTTTCGCTTCAATGCCGAATATGTCGTGCATACGCTCGTCCCAGGCAACCTCCTGCCCAACGACGTCAAAATCCCAAATACCGATTTCAGCACCCTCTTTGGCTATATTCAGGCGCTCGCTCACTTTTTTGAATTCAAGCCGGGCTTTTTTTCGTTTGTCGATATCCTGCATGGTTCCGCGAATCCGGATACACTTGCCGTTATGTATGTCTACCTCGCCAATCCCCCGGACCCAAATTTCCCGTCCTTTGGCGGTGATGAGCTGCACTTCAATATCCCAGGGCTCCCCGGTACGGACATTCTCGTCCAGCACCTTGAGCACCAGGTCCTTACTGGCCCCTTCTTTGTAAAACTTGATTACCTCCTCCATAACCGGTTCATAATCCGGGGGTACCTCGTGCAGCGCCCGCAAGTTCGGCGACCAGAAAATCTGATTCTTCACCATGTCTACCTCCCAGGTCCCGATCCTGGCTACCCGCTCCATTTTTTCAAAAAGGTCGCGGTCCCGCATCTGATCGGTAATATCCTCAAGGACCAGGAGGATGCCTCCGGGCATTGGGCCATCGGCGGCCAGGGGGGACATTTTCCAGGAATACCAGGCAATTTTACCGTCGGCGTGTTGGTAGAATATCCTGTCGTTGGATCGCTCGAGTCCCTCCCGGCAATAGGAGAGATCCAGGAAGAGCTCCTCCGGCATATCGGGGAAGACTTCTGCAATCCGGGACCCTTTGGAGCTCCGGTCCGTCCGGAACTGGTTGTGCCAGGCCTCGGAGAAACCCTGGAATTTCAGGTCCTGGTCCAGGGCGGCGATGGGGATCGGCGCCTGGAGTAGCAGCAAGTCGTTGAGTATCATTATTTGGTCAGCTTGTACGAAAGTAGAAAATTCTTACGAAACATCATGAATATTGTTACAACTCGAATTTATGGCAATTATTGCCGTCAATTGATGAAAACATACGATTATTGCAGGGCTTTTCGTTACAGTGGCAAAGTGAACCCGAAAATTCCCTCTATGCGCAAGTTCCAATACCTCTGCTTGTTCTTATTATTGTTGGCAACCGCCTGTTCTACCGATGCAATGGATGACAACCCGGCCGGCGACCCTGCCGGAAATGGCTCCCCGGACGGGGGCCCGGGGTACCGCGGCGCTGTCGGTGAATCCGCAGCCGACCTCTTGTCCGGCGAAACCTTCGGCGGGCTTTCATTGCAATTGCTCTATGTGGAAGGCATGCGGCCCACCCAGGCTACCGTCGATAATTTCCAGGACTTCCTCCGGGAGCGCCTGAATAAACCGGACGGCATATCGCTCACCCTGCGGGAAATCGCATCGCCCGGCCAGGACGTCTATTCCACCCAGGACATCCGGGAACTGGAAGACGAGGTGCGCACGCTGTTCTCAACCACAGACAACCTGGCGGTATGCGGTATTTTTCTGGACGGTTCCTTTGAAGGAAACACGGAATCCGGGTCTGTCCTGGGGATTGCCTACCGGAATACCTCCTTTGTCGTTTTTGGGGAGACCATCCGGGAATTCAGCGGACAGCCCCTGGCACCATCCACGACCGTCCTGGAAACTACCGTGGTCAACCATGAGTTCGGCCATCTGCTGGGCCTGGTGAACGCGGGGACCCCACTGCAAACCCAGCACCAGGATACCGAACACGGTCGCCATTGCACGGCCGAGGATTGCCTGATGTACTGGACTGCGGAAACCGGCGAGGGCTTGGTCAATATGATTTCCGGGGGGAACGTTCCCAGCCTGGATGCAGCCTGCCTGCAGGACTTGCAGGCCAACGGCGGGCGTTAAGGCGGCAACGGCCATTCGTTGTCAGGGCTTCCGGAACCTCAATTTGCGAATCTGCCGCGGGGGTACTGCCGGGATGGAATCATTGTATCTCAGGGAACCGATGCCATGTCGGGCCCTATGTCCTGTAATACAGAGCGATAGTGCTCAAACCGCTCAAAAACCTGTTTGACGTACCGGTAAGGTTCTTCCCCCCGCACATAGCCGTAGTCCACCACCTCATTCAGGTAATTGTCAGGCGTACTCAGGGCAAGTAACATCCGGTCTACGTTTTCGTCCCAGCAATCCTTGTCATACCCCCTGACGTCTGCCAGTTTGCGCGCATCTTCTACGTGTTGGTAGCCGCAATTGTATGAGGCCAGCGTGAACTTGATGCGCTGCAGGGAATCCGTGACCGTGGGGAAGCGCTGGTACAGTGCTTCCAGGTACCGGGCCCCGGCTTCCAGATTCTCCCGGGGATTGGTCCGGTCGGCCACCCCGAGTTCCTCGGCCGTGGCGGGCATCAGTTGCATCAGGCCCGAGGCCCCGGTCCAGGATTGGGCCGTGGCATTGAAACGGGACTCCTGGTAGACCACGGAGGCCAGCAGGCGCCAGTCCCAGCCCATTTCCCGCGCTTCCCGTTTGATCAGCGTGTCGTACGGGCTGATCTTCCCCTCATTCAGGCTGTAGAAGGGACTGTTTACGCGCCGGCTGAAATTGCGCCGGTTCTTGAAGTATTTATTAAAAATGACATAGTAATCGGTCTCTTTTTTCTCCCGTTCAAGCCATTGGTTGATGGCTTTGAGCAGCCCGGGGGAATCCCTGGAAACCGCCCAGGCAATTCGCTGGGAGAAGCTCACCGGGACGCTCACGTCCAGGATGGGGTGGTGGGAGGCGTTGATCCGGGCCAGGTTCTGGTCGGCAAAGGTGTATTTGATCTTTTTATCCACCACCATCTGGATAATTTCGTCCGTGGCCAGGTTGCCGTCCAGGGTGTCTACATGGATAATGCCCCCGATCTCCTGGGAGAGGTTGTTGACGCGTTCCAGGTAGGAGGAATTCTTGCGGAGGCTAACCGTATCCCCGATGAGTTCCACCGGGTCCAGGACGAGGCGGTCCCGGATCTGGTCGCGGGTGAGCCGCCGCCACCCGGCGGGTTTTCGCTGTACCAGGACCTGCCGGGTCAGGTAGAGGTAATCGGCAAAAGCGACCTTTTTTTTCCGTTCCCGGGTGATGGCCAGTCCGTGGGCCACCAGGTCCACTTCCCCCCGCTGGAGGATTTCCAGCATTTCGTCCAGGTTGCGGGCAATCCGGAGGTCCAATTCTACCCCCAGGTCTGCTGCAAGCCGTCGGGTCAATTCGTATTCATACCCCATGGGCTGCCCGCGGTACAGGAAATAACTCGTGGCGCTATAGGCGATCAGGGCCCGCAATTTCCCGCTTTCGCGTATGGCATCCACGGTCCGGGCGGGTTTGGGGGGGTCCCCTGCCCGGCTACCGGGCTCGCCGGGTCGGGAGGAGCAGTTGCAGAGCAACAACAACAGGGCAATATACGGGAGGGAACGCAGGTGCATTTCAGTTCGTTAATACCCGGAGAAGATACAAAACCCCTGGAAATGAGTACGCAACTCCCAATTCGGGCCACCGGCCTGCCAGGCCTAGCGGTTTGCCAGGGAACCACCCGCGCTGTTCAGGGAAGCGCTCAGGCGTTCGGTGCATTCCCGTAGGATCCAGTCGCTGACCTGTTCAAAATACATCAGGGTCAGGGTGGCAACGAAGATAAAAAGCAATGCCGTGCCAATGCGGGCGAAGTATAATTTTTCCGAATGGGACATGACGTAATTGGTTGGATTATAAGTTGAAATATAAGGAGACCAATTAAAATTAACAAATTTTTAAGAACGTTTGTTCTCCGGGATTGGGCCCGTTGGCGGGCCTTATTCCGTCCTCCGGTCGCCCAGGGGGTTCAGCGAGTTCTCCACCCCGGACTGCACGCCTTTCCAGACGTAGTTCCAGACGCCCTTGTACGGGACGCGGGTAAATTCGATGGCGCCGACGATGGTTTTGCCCCGCCGGTTCGGGTTGGAATTGCGCACCAGGGTATTGGCCAGCCAGGAGAGCGTGGTTTTCCGGTTGCCGTCATCCTTGATGAAGGCCACTTCCAGGTCATCGTACAACATGGTCAACTCCCCGGTCATCCGCCGCGACGTACCGTCGGCGTGGAAATACATGCCGTTTAGTCTGCCTCCTGTAAAGCGCATTTCCATGGCCGGGTAGATGGTCGGGTTCAGTTTGTGGAGTCGGGAACTGCCCCGGGTGAGCCCTTTCATGTGGAAGTGGTCCGTGGCATAAGGCAATTGCAGGGAAACTTCCACAGGGAGCGTCCCCAGCAAAGTACCCTGCAGGTCAATCTTGAGGGTGTCGCCGGTGTCCCGGGCAGCAGCCCCCGATACTATATGGACGATGCGGCCGCGTAGTTCCGGGAAACCCACCAGGACTTCGGGCCCCGATTCCTGTACCTTCTCCCGGTACTCGAGGCTCGCATGGCGCAGCGAGACGGTATCGATCCGCAGCGGCCACTCCAATTCCATCAGCGCATCGTCGGGCAGGGGTACCCGGCGCTCGGTTTCATAGGGCTTGGTCTTGTCGCGGAAGATGCTCCCTTGCAGGCGGTCCACCGCTACGGATCGCATCCGCAAATCGCCCTGGGCCAGCAGGCGGTCCAGGTCAAACCCCGCAATATCCAATCGGGAGAACCGGGCGGTGTAGGTTTCAAAGCTGTGGGCGTGAGCCTCGGCGAACGACCCGGTATCCATTAAGGGGCGGAAGGCAAGGCTGTCTACCCGTACGCTTTTGTCCGAATGGCGGTACCGGAAGCGATCAAAGTACAATTCGTAGGAGGCCCCGGTAAGCGTATAGCGCTGCCGGCTGAGTTCCAATTCCAGGCCCGCGAGCTCCGGGACCAGGTAGGCGCCCGTTCCCCTGGCGTCCGCCGAGAGGCCAACCCCTTCCACCAGCAACCGGTCGCCAAAAAAGGAGGCTACCGTGTCCTTTTGATCGGGCCCGGAGAGGTTCAGGCGGAAATGGTCCAGTTCAAACCGGCTGAGGCGGACGTGGTCAATGCCCGGCAACCGGATGGAGTCGATGCGCGTCCCGGATAGCTTCGAATCTTCGCCCCCCAATGCGGAATCCGCAAGCGCCCTGCGCAAATTCAGTTGGAGCGTATCCAGTGAAATGGACCGGATGGATAGGGTTTCGTTCCACAGGAAATTCGTCAGGTTAATCCCCTCCAGGGTGATGCGCCCGATTCGGAGGGTGCCCAGGCCTTCGCCCCCGGGGTGCAGGCTGTCGTCCGCCGCCCGTGCCCGAACCTGCCGCAGGTTAAGCTTTTCCGAAAAGATGTCGAGCTCCAGGGCTTCGTAATCCAGGGAAAAACCGGCTTCCGCACTGTGCAGGACGATTTCCCGCCGGATATACCCCTCCAGGACCTTTTCCAGGATGGGGTTGAGCCAAAAGGCTGCCGAGGCCGCGAGTAGAATCAGTACAAGGAGGGGATATCGTTTCCGGATTTTGATTTGCATGGGATCGGGCCAAGGGGGATGGCCTGAAGATACTAAAGATCGGCGTGATCCTTTGCCGGGCTGTGCAATCGGGCTTTTTTCCAGTGTAACCGCGGTAACATGACGCCATGCCGGTTATATGTATCTTTGCATTAAATTTCTCGAGATGTTTGGAAAAGGAAGCAAACTCTACAGCATATTGTTGCTCCGGTGCCCCCGCTGCCACCAGGGGGCTTTTCTCCGCAGCCACCCTTACGACCTTAGCAATATGAACCGCGTTCGGGAAACCTGCCCGAATTGCCAGCTGAAGTACCGGATTGAACCGAGTTTCTACTACGGTTCCATGTATGTGTCCTATGCCGTGGGCGTGGCAGTGGCCATTGCGGTTTACGTGCTGATACTCCTGTCCGGCGTCCAGCTCGGCGCAGGGGGTATCTTCGGCGTGATCGTCGCTGCGCTCGTGCTGCTGATGCCCTGGATCGGGGCCGTCTCCAAATCCATTTGGGCCAATTTCTTTTTCAAGTTCGACCCGGAGGTTGCGAGAAACAATAAATAACCGCCATGATCCGGGAACTCAGGGAGCGATACGGAAACCAGTTTGAGGAACCCCTCCTCGAGGAGATTGCCGAGGTGGGCGTCCTGCGCCAGGTAGCCGCCGGGGACAAACTGCTGGAGATCGGGGAGTATATCAAGGGCATGCCGCTGCTCCTCTCCGGGGTGATCAAAATTCTCCGGGAAGACGGGGACGGGGACGAGCTCCTGCTTTATTACCTGGAGCAGGGCGATACGTGCTCGATGACCATGAGCTGCTGTATGGGGCAGACCCGGAGCGAAATCCGCGCCGTTGCCGAAACCGATGCCCGGCTTATCATGGTGCCTGTTCGGAAGATGGAGGAGTGGACTGCCAGGTACCTGTCGTGGCGCACCTTTGTCTTTTCGAGCTACAACCAGCGAATGAACGAACTTTTCCAGGCCATTGACAGCATTGCCTTCAAAAACATGGACGAGCGACTGGTTGGGTACCTCCGGGAGAAAATGCGGATTACAAACGAACCGATCATCCGAAATACCCACCAGGAAATTGCCTATGACCTGCACAGCTCCCGCGTGGTGATCTCGCGCCTGTTGAAGAAGCTCGAACGGATGGGGAAAATAGAATTGCACCGGAACCATATAAAAATCCTGGATCTCTGAAAAGATTCCTTCCCATACTGGATTGGTTGCCCGGCTATAAGAAGGCCTGGTTGCCCGGAGACCTCGCGGCCGGACTCACCGTGGGGATATTGCTGATTCCCCAGGGAATGGCCTATGCGATGATCGCCGGCCTCCCGCCCGTGTTTGGGTTGTATGCGGCCCTGGTGCCCCAGCTGGTCTATGCGCTGACCGGGACATCCCGACAACTCGCCGTGGGGCCGGTTGCCATGGATTCCCTCCTGGTGGCCAGTGGACTCGGGGCCCTGGCGCTCACGGGCATCGAGGAGTACATCGCCATGGCGGTTTTCCTGGCGCTTTTCATGGGGGTGCTCCAACTGGCTTTCGGCTTGTTGCGGATGGGGTTCCTGGTCAATTTTTTATCGCGGCCAGTCATCAGCGGTTTTACTTCTGCGGCCGCCATCATCATCGGGTTGAGCCAGTTAAAACACCTGCTGGGCGTGGAAATACCGGGCAGCAACCGCATCCAGCAGCTGGTGTCCCATGCCGCGGCGGCATTGCCGGACACCCACCTGCCCACACTCGGGCTTGGGCTGACGGGTATCGCCCTGATTGTCGGGATGAAGAAATGGGTGCCCCGCATGCCCGGGTCGCTGGCGGGAGTCGTGGCCGGCACCCTGGCCGTGTTCCTGCTGGGTTGGGACCAGGCCGGGGTGAAGATCGTCGGCGCGGTCCCGGCGGGCCTCCCGGAATTCGGCCTCCCGGAACTCGATATGGAACGGGTATCCCAACTTTTCCCGATTGCCCTGACCCTGGCGCTTATCGCCTATATGGAAGCGATATCAGTGGGGAAGGCGGTGGAGGAAAAGCACGGTAAGAACCGGATTGACGCCAACCAGGAACTCCGGGCCCTGGGCCTGTCCAATATCCTGGGGTCGTTTTTCCAGTCCTACCCGACAACCGGGGGATTCTCCCGGACGGCGGTCAACGACCAGAACGGGGCCCAGACACCCCTGGCTTCGGTCTTCAGCGCCCTGGTGGTGGGGGCTACACTGTTGTTTCTGACTCCCTTGTTCCACTACCTGCCCAACGCCATCCTGGCCGCGGTCATCATGGTGGCCGTTTTTGGCCTGATCGACCTGAAATACCCCCGGGAACTCTGGAAAAACAGGAAGGACGAATTCATCCTGCTGCTGGCGACATTCGCCCTGACCCTCGGTCTCGGCATTGTGGAGGGGATCCTGCTTGGCGTCCTCTTTTCCCTGCTCTTGTTGGTGTATCGCATTTCCAAGCCCCATATCGCTATCCTCGGCCGGATTCGCGGCACGGATTACTTCAAGAATATCAACCGGTTTTCAGAGGATATCGAGGAATTCCCCGAATTCCTGATTCTGCGCTTCGACGGCCAGCTCTTTTTCGGGAACAAGGATTATTTCCGCAAGGAACTGGTAAAGCACACCCGGCAAAAGGGGCCGGACCTGAAGTTTGTCATCCTGAATGCAGAGGCGATCAGCTATATCGACAGTTCGGCTGTCTATATGCTCCGCGCCCTGATCCGGGACCTACGGCGCGACGGGATCCGGTTGCTCCTGGCGGGAGCTATCGGCCCCACCCGCGACATCCTCTTCAGCAGCGGCCTGGCAGAAGAAATCGGGAGGGAGAACCAGTTTGTCCGCACGTTCGAGGCCTTTGAGCATTGTCGGACGGCTACCGGTAAGACCGAGATGGAACGGAAAGTCTCCACCCAGTCCGCCCGCCCGCCTGTGTAACCCAAGTCACTGTGTAATGGGCGTTTGCCTTGTAGTTTTACTGCAAAACGCAAATGCAAACACCCATGAAAGTTGAGCAAATTTACACCGGCTGCCTGGCACACGCAGCCTACTACATCGAAAGCAATGGCGAGGCGGCCGTCTTTGACCCCTTACGCGAGGTGCAACCCTATATCGACCGGGCCAACAAGGACGGGGCGCAAATCAAATACGTCTTCGAAACCCATTTCCACGCCGACTTTGTCAGCGGGCACCTGGACCTGCAGAAAAAAACCGGGGCGCAGATCGTTTTCGGCCCCAATGCAAAACCGGGCTATGAGGCGTTGATCGCCGGGGACGGACAGGTTTTTGAGGTGGGCGACTACCAGGTGAAGGTCATCCACACCCCGGGACACACCATGGAAAGCACCACCTACCTGCTCATTGACGAAGCTGGCAGGCAGCACGGTATTATCACCGGGGATACCCTGTTTATAGGTGACGTCGGCCGGCCGGACCTGGCGCAGCACGTAGTATCCGAACTGACGGAGGAAAAACTGGCCTCCCATCTCTTTGACTCGCTGAGAAACAAGATCATGCCCCTGCCGGACCACCTGATCGTGTATCCGAACCACGGCGCGGGGTCTGCATGCGGCAAGAAGATGAGTGAGGAAACCACGGATACCCTGGGCCACCAGAAAGAGGTGAATTACGCCCTCCGGGCGGATATGACCCGGGAGGAATTTATCGGGGAACTCCTGACGGGGCTCACAGCGCCCCCCGGTTACTTCCCGCAGAACGTGCTGATGAACATCAAGGGCTACGAATCCCTGGATACCGTAATGAAGCGCGGCAACCAGCCGCTGAGCCCCGCTGCCTTTGAAGCGGCCGCCAACGAAACCGGAGCCCTGGTGCTCGACACCCGGGATGCCGAAACCTTCGCTAAAGGTTTCGTCCCCAACAGCGTGAACATTGGCCTGGGAGGGGATTTTGCCCCCTGGGTCGGGGAACTCATCCCGGATGTCCAGCACCCCATCCTGCTCGTAACCGAGCCCGGCAGGGAAGAAGAGGCCGTAACCCGTCTTTCCCGCGTGGGGTATGACCAAACCCTCGGGTACCTGGAAGGGGGTTTTGACGCCTGGAAGCAGACCGGCCGCGAGGTGGAAACCACCGGCAGGATGACGGTTGCGGAACTCGAAGCCCTTGCCTCAAAAGGGGAGGCGCCCGTCATTATCGACGTGCGGAAAAGGAGCGAATACGACTCGGAGCACCTGCTGGACGCGATTAATATCCCGCTAAAAGAGATCAACGAACACCTGGCGGAATTCCCGAAAGACAAGAAATTTGTGCTGCACTGCGCAGGGGGATACCGGAGCATGATTGCCTCCTCGATCCTGAAACAGCGCGGATGGGATGATTTTGCCGATATTGTCGGGGGGTTCGACGCCCTGAAGAAAAGCCACCTGCCAAAGTCTGAGTATATTTGCCCGACGACTTTATTATAAGTGTATGGCGCATATAGACAGCGAATGGGGCTTGCGTAAGAAACGATATGGAAAAGGAGTGAAAGGGAATCGGCCGGGCCGGTTCCTTTTTGCGTTCTGGCTGGCAATCCTGCCGGTGCTGGGGTCGCTCACGGCCATTGAAGGCCGGGCGCAGCAACCGGTGGCCGACCCGGAGTATGCCGAACGCCTGGAAAGCCTGCTTTCCCATTCGGTTCCGGAGATTGCAGTGAGCGATGCGGCCGGCCGGGATTCGTTGGTTTTCCTGGATGCCAGAAGCCTGGAGGAGTTCGTTGTTAGCCGTATCCCGGGAGCCTATTGGGTGGGCTTCGACGATTTCAGCCTGGACCGGGTTAGCGCGGTTCCCCGAGACCAGGCCGTAGTGGTGTATTGTTCCGTGGGATACCGGAGCGAGAAAATAACGGAAGAACTCAGGGCCGCGGGTTTCGAGGATGTGTCCAACCTGTACGGGGGGATCTTCGAATGGGTCAACCAGGGGCAACCTGTGGAGGACCGCTCGGGCCCGACGGAAAAAATCCACGCCTACAACCGGGCCTGGGGCCGATGGCTGCGCCGGGGGCATAAGGTGTATTAGCCGGCAGCACTGCGTAAATTAACATTCAGACGCTTCCCTATTGGCCAGCCGGTTCCTGCCTGTCTTTGCCTTCCTTTCCCTTACCCCGATTCCTCCTGCTTTTTCGGGAGCGGCGGAAACCGTAGAGGTTTTGCCCGATAAAATCCCGCGGGAAGGATTCATCCCCCGGGAACCCCAGCGGGATGGTCCCGCTGTCATCCGGGATGTATTTGGTGCCGAACAGGTAGTCCCACAAACTCAGGCTGATGCCGAAATTGACCCCGAACTTACCCTGGGGCAGGTGATACGCGTGGTGGTAGAGGTGCATGACCGGGTTGTTGAGGACGTACTTGAGCGGCCCCCAGGTGAGTTTGATATTCGCGTGGTTCAGGTGGCCGATGGCAATGGCGGCAAAGTGGACCACATAGGCCTGTTCCGGCTCAAATCCGCCGAGGACCATCACCCCGAAGGTTTTCAGCGGCTTGTAGAGGATGTTCTCCATCCAGTGGTACCGCAGGTGTGCGGCGAACCCCATTTCCTTGACGCTGTGGTGTACCTTGTGGTATTGCCAGAATACCGGGTATTTGTGCAAAAGGATATGGGTAAACCACTGCACAAAATCGAGCACCACGAAGAATATCAGGAGTTGCAACCAGGAGGGCCAGGCACTCATGTCCACCAGGGCCAGGCTGTCTGCCCGGATCCCGATTTCGCCGAAGGCCAGCTGCAGGATGCGGTAGAACCCGGATATGGCGATGGCAAAGAGGAAGAAATTAAAGAACATATACCCGGCATCCATCCAGAAGTCTTTCCGGAAAATTGCCTGGTCCCGGCGCCAGGGAAAGCGGATTTCCAGGAGCCAGACCACCAGGGAAATCAGGACGAGCCCCCAGAAATAATTCATGTACCAGGGTACCTGGAAAAGGATGGATTTCCAGGTCCAGTTCACCGTCCCGGCCAGGGCATTCCAAAAGGCTTCCAAATAGGGTTCCATATTCTTTCTAATCGGATTCCAGTTCGTACCATTCAATGTCCTCCAGGTTCGGACGCCGCCCCTGCTCTTCCGGGGCGTAGTAGGTGGCGAGGTAATCCAGGATGGCCGCCTCGTTTTCACCCAGGTCCCAGAGGTTTTGCGTTTCCTGCATCCAGCGGATGGTGCTTTCCCACCCTTCCCGCGTCATCCGGTTCTGGGTTACCAGTTCGGCGGAATGGCACGGGGTACAGTGGGTAATAACCAGGGGCAATCCGTCCCCTTCCCGGAAGCCGGTGGCCAGGTGGATGCCGTCCCTGACGCCCCCTGCGGCAATCCCGGCGGTGTCTGCCGTTTCCGGGCCGGTTTCGGCAGGGCTTCCGGCACCTGCCGTATCTCGGAACCAGAGGGCGGCCCCCAGGGCCAGCAGGATTGCGCCGCCCAGCAAGATACCGGGCAGGTGCCCGCGTTTTCGGTTTCCACGCGATGTTTCCATCATGTAATTTTTACGGCAATCCGGTGGCATGCATTGTTGAGGTACCCTTTCGGGTTCCACCCGGGGAGTACCATGGGCTGGGCCCGGCCCTGGCTGTCCTCGGCCTGCGCCCAAAGTTCGTAATAGCCTTCCCGGGGGAATTCTGCCTCCCCGGAGAATCGCTGCCAGGCCAGTCGGTTGGCGGGTGCCTCCAGCCGGCAGTCCTGCCAGGTACTGCCAAAATCAATGGAGTAGCGCACCCGGGCAACTTCCAGCTCCCCGGCCCAGGCGTGCCCCCGGAAGGGAAGGGAGCGGCCACGCGCCAGTGTCGCCCCGGTTTTCGGGTAGGTGATCAGGGATTTCACGGGCATGGATTCGATGATGCACATGTCCGAATCGGGAACCGGGGTCCCCGGCGCCACGGGTCGGCAGGGGACCCGGTAGGAGTCTCCGGTCATCTTGGCCCCGTCGTGGACCCGGTCGCGGACGCTCAGCCGCTCAATCCACTTCCCGGAAGCCGAGGCAGGCCAGCCGCCGGCCACCAGGCGGAGCGGATACCCGTGTGCCAGCGGGATATCCCCGCCGTTCATTTCGTAGGCGAGGAGGGTTTCGTCCTGCAGGGCCTTTTCCATGGGTACCCCACGGGAAATGGGCTCCTTACCCGGGTCGCCGCTCAGGTGGGTATCCGCGGCATGGTACCCCACATAGACGGCACGGTCCGTATACCCGGCATCCTCCAGGACATCCCGGAGGCGTACCCCGCCCCACTCCGCACAGGAAACAGCCCCTACCTCCCACTGGTTCCCAGAGGCCGGCGGGTTGAATTCGCTCCGGCCGTTCCCGCCGCATTCCAGGGTGAGCCGGTAGGTGTATTTGCGGAAGTTGTTTTTGAGGTCGGCCAGCGTATAGGACTTCTTCCCGCGTACCGCTTCCCCGTCAAGGGTCAGCGTCCAGGCTGCCGGATCGGGCCTTTCGGGGATCAGGCCGTTGTTGCGGATGAACATGTACTTGTTCGGGGTTACCGCATCGTCCAGCAGGTGGGCCCGGGCTTCCAGGTTCCAGGGCCGGCTGTTGCGCACCACCATCTCCGGGTCCTTGTCGAAGAGGGAAAAAGGGTCCGGGTCCTGCAGGCCCAGCAGCTCGAGTCCTTCCGGAAGGCGGTCGCCGTAAACGATATCGGCGCCCAGCAGGGCACCCATGGAAGCGAGGGCCGATCGGCCCACGAATTTTCGTCTGTCCATATGCGCGGATTTGATCAGGCCCCGAACGTACGTATTTTGAACATCCGTGACCGCAACTCAAGTTACAAAAGTAACGCGATACCCCGGGTGTTCCAATGCGGAATGACCACATTCCGACCCGGTACCCGGACCTTGGGAACCCCCGGCCCATGAACGGCATGGATACCGCGAATAAAAACTCCGCTTGTGTAACCCGTGTTACCAAACTACACGGGGGTTTCCACTAACTTGTACACAATAAACCACCAGCTATGGACACGCATTTTGAAATACTGATTGTCGGGGGGGGAACCGCCGGCATCATGATGGCTGCTTCGCTCCTCAAAGAGGACAACAAGCTGAAGATCGGCATCCTGGAACCCGCCGAAACCCATTATTACCAGCCGGCCTGGACACTGGTGGGCGCCGGCACCTATTCCTATGAGAAAACCGCCCGGCCCATGGCTTCGGTTATCCCGAAAGGCGCCACCTGGCTGCGGGAGGCTGCCGCTGGTTTCGAGCCTGGAAAGCACGCCGTTACCACGGATGCGGGACATTCATACAGCTACGACTACCTGGTGGTTGCCCCCGGCCTGGTCTACGACCTGGAACAGGTCCCCGGCCTGGCCGAAGCGCTCGACAAAGGGGTTGTCTGCAGCAATTATACGGACCCGGAGCACACCTGGAAGGTGCTCCGGGAATTTAAGGGGGGCACCGCCCTGTTCACCCAGCCCACCACCCCCATTAAATGTGGCGGCGCGCCCCAGAAGATCATGTACCTGGCAGACAGTTATTTCCGCAAGTCCGGGGTCCGGGATCGTACAGAGGTGGTTTTTGCCACCCCGGGGACGGTTATTTTCGGTATCCCGGAAATAAAGAAAACGCTGATGGACGTGGTGGACAGGAAGGACATCAACTTGCGTTTTGGCTATAAGCTGGTACGGGTAGACGGCCCGAACCAAATTGCCTGGTACGAATTCGCCGACCACGAGAAGGAATACAACCACAAGGATATCAAAACAGAACAGGACGGGGAACTTACGGGCATCCATTTCGATATGCTGCACACGGCACCCCCGTCGGCTCCCCCGGCATGTGTCCGGGATTCGGAGATTGCCAATGAATCGGGATGGGTGGATGTGGACCCGCATACGCTCCGGCACAACCGGTTCCCGAACATTTTCAGCCTGGGAGACGTAGCCGGGCTTCCGACCGCCAAAACCGGTGCAGCCATCCGCAAACAGGTACCTGTAGTCACGGAAAACATCATGCGGCTGCGGGAGGCGAACATACTGGGATCCCCTACCTATAATGGCTATTCCTCCTGCCCGCTGGTTACCGACTACGGCAAGATGGTCCTGGCCGAATTTGACTACGATAACAAGTTTACCCCGGACCCGAAACTCAGGCAGTTGCTGATTTCGGACTCCTCCAAAGAGTCCTGGCGATTGTGGATACTCAAGAAATACGGGTTGCCCTACCTGTACTGGAACAAGATGCTGAAGGGGAAAGCGGTCTGATTGCCTTCCGGATGTAACCTGGGTTACCCGGGGTCTGCCCCGGACTTCGTAGATTTGCCCTAAACCAAATTCAAATTGAATGGACTGGATATATGAACCCTGGCCCTGGTACGTCTCCGGGGCGGCCATCGCACTGGTTATGCTGCTATTGCTCCTTACCGGCAAGAATTTCGGAATGTCCTCGAACCTGCGCACCCTCTGTACGATGTGCGGCGCAGACAGGAGTACGGAGTTTTTTCGCTTTGACTGGGCCACCCAGAAGTGGAACCTGCTGGTGGTGATCGGCGCCGTAATCGGCGGTTTTATCGCCGCCAATTTTATGACCCCGGATGATGCGGTTCAAATTAACCCGGATACGGTAGCCCGGCTGCAGACGCTCGGGTTTGACAGTGCCGGGGCGGCGTACCTCCCCGACGAACTCTTCTCCATGGAACAATTCACCAACCCGAAATCCATGTTGTTGCTTGCCCTGGGCGGGCTACTGGTCGGGTTTGGTGCCCGGTATGCCGGGGGGTGTACTTCCGGGCACGCCATTTCCGGCCTGAGCAACCTGCAATGGCCTTCCCTGTTGGCGGTCGTCGGGTTTTTTGCCGGCGGGATGATCATGATTTATTTCCTGTTCCCCTTAATTTTTTAACCATGCGCAGTATCCTCTATATTTTGATCGGTATTTTCTTTGGCATTACGATGTTTAAATCCGAAGCGGCTTCCTGGTTCCGGATTTACGAGATGTTCCGGTTCGACGCCTTCCACATGTACGGCATTATCGGCACGGCTGTCGGCCTCGGGGTCCTGATTGTCTGGGCTATTAAGCGGTTTGATATCCGCTCGTTTTACGGGGAAGCCATCGTTTTCCCTCCCAAGGACAAAAGCTTTGCACGCTACGCGATCGGCGGCCTTATTTTCGGCTTGGGCTGGGCGCTGGCCGGGGCCTGCCCGGGCCCGATTTTTACCCTTGCCGGGGCCGGATTCCTGCCCATCCTGGTGGTATTCCTCGGGGCCATGCTAGGCACCTGGTTTTACGGCCTGCTCCGGGATAAATTGCCCCACTGAATGTAAAGGGCCCGCCACTGAAGTGCTTTTCTTAATTTAGTCCGGACAAAACAGTGTAGCGGATGAGAAGGGGATTGCAACTTTTGAGCATGCTGATACTTTTGGGTTGTATGGCCAGGGGTCAGCAATTGCGTCCTTCCATCCGGAACTACGGGGTGAATGACTACCAGACCGCAAGCAAGAACTGGGGGCTGGACACGGATAGTAATGGCGAACTCTATGCGGCCAACAACAAGGGGCTGCTCCATTTCAACGGGGAGCATTGGGAGCTGTATCGCCTCCCGAACAATACAGTCATCCGGTCAGTGGCCTGTGTTGGAAACAGGGTCTATACCGGGTCGTACGAGGAATTTGGCTATTGGGAGAAGAATCGGATGGGAATTCTGGAATATACCTCCCTAACCAATCTGATCCGGGACCACACCTTTACCAGCGAGGAATTCTGGCAGATCCTGCCCGTAGATGGGGATGTGTGGTTCCGTTCTTTTTCATCGATTTACCGATATGATGGCCGTGCGATCCAGGTGCTGAACCCACCTTTTGTGGTGACGGCCCTTACCCATTGGAACGGAGACTTATGGATGGCCGGGGGCCATCGGGCGATCTACCAGATACATGAGAATACCTGGGAACTGGTCCTGGATGACCCCGCCCTGCAAGACCGGGTGATCGCAGACCTCGCCCCCTTTGGGGAGAGTATGCTTATAGGTACCAAGTTGCACGGATGCTATCGGTTTGACGGGACCCGGTTGACCCCCTTGCCCGAGACGATCAACGGCCCGCTCAGGGAATTCCAGTTAAATCAGATCTACCCGTTGTCCGACGGGAAGATTGCCTTTGGGACCATCAAGAACGGGGTGTATCTGTACGACAGGAAGTCGGATCAACTTGAAGTGTTCAGCCGGCAGGAGGGCATGCAGAACAACACGGTACACGCTTTTGCACAATTCGCCGACCAGTTGTGGGTGGGCCTCGATAATGGGATAGACCGGTTTCACCTGAATAATTATCTCACATTCTATACGGATTATTCAGGGGTAGCCGGAACGTCATACGATATGGCATTTCGCGACAGCACGCTGTATCTGGGAACCAACACGGGGGTCTATTATTTTGAAGGCTCCGCCCTCAGCTTTGTGCCGGGCTCCCAGGGGCACGTCTGGGACCTTCAGGATGTTGGAGATGTCTTACTATGCGGGCATAATACGGGGACTTTTCTCGTTGGCAAGAACTCCTTCCAGCCCGTGTCGGATTATGCCGGAGGATATGTTATGGCGCGGATTCCCGAATCGGAAGACGAATATATGCAGGGCACATACGTAGGCCTGGCTAAATTCCGGCAGGGTCCGGACGCCGCCTGGAAGGTAGACTACCTGGAGGGGCTGCAGGAGCCGATTAAATATCTGGCTTTTGAAGATGAGCACACCCTGTGGGCGGCGCATTCCTATAGAGGGGTGTATCGGATTGTATTAAACGAAAACCGCGACAGCCTGCAGACCGTCCGCAGATTTACCGGGGAGGAATTGCCAAACATTTACAACGTGCGGTTGTACCGTATCAAGAACCAGATCATCCTGCAGAGTAACGGCAATTGGTTTCGCTATGACCCCATCCTGGACCGGCTAACGAATTTTGAGGATTTCGAGGCTTTCAGCAACTCGGAATTGCTCTACTTTGATGATGAGCGATACTGGTTTGTGGGAAATACCGGTTCGCGTGTAATCACCATTACCGACCTCAAGGAATTTCAGGTTATCCTCGACGACCAGGAACTTCGACGGCGGCTGACCGCAGAATCCGACCGCATTATTAAAAGAAATGATAGTCTTTACTACATTACCCTGAGGGATGGTTTTGCCCGGCTGAACTTCAATGCCTTTGTCGGGAAATCGAGAGACATGGACCTGCCGGTTCCCGATTTTTATCGCATTGCGGATGCACAGGCCCTGCATCCGCTCGATTCGAACCTCACTTTTACCAATCGGATGGGCCGGGAAATCGAAGTAGCGGTAGCTGCGCCCTCCATGCCCCAGGCGCGATATCAGTACGAACTCAAGGGGCCTGTTCGCCAAAGTGGTATTACCGATAATGGAACCCTCGTGTTTCAGAACCTCCCATATGGACGCTATGAACTGGGGGTTCGCACCATTCGGATCGGGAATCAGCGGTCCGAAGCGGCAATCCTGGAATTTTATGTGGAACCTCCCTGGTATTTATCCACCTGGAGTCTGATACTATACGCAATGATGGGGGTCGGACTTATTTTTGCCGTACGGGTCTATAACCAGAGAAAGTACAATCGGAAGCGAAGAAAACTCGAACAGGAGCTGCAACGGGAACAGGCGGTCCATCTCGCGCGGTTGGAAAAGGAGAAAATGTCCCGGGAGATCAAGCTGAAGCAAAAAGAACTGGCCAGAAGCACCATGGACCTGGCCCGGAATAATGAAATGATCCTCGAGCTCAAGAATATGCTTATGGCCAATAAGGAGTCCTTTGGCAATCGCCCCGGGTACCGGAAGGTTATCAAGAAGCTGAATAATTCAATTAACAACAAGGAGGATTGGAAGCGCTTTGAGGTAAGTTTCAAGGAATTACACGAGGATTTTTTCGAAAACCTTCTGGAGCAGTTTCCGGATCTGACGCCAAAAGACTTGCGCCTGTGTGCCTATCTTAAGATGAATCTGGCGTCAAAGGAAATAGCGCCGCTGATGGGGATTTCCGTGCGGGGGGTGGAGATTCACCGGTACAGACTACGTAAAAAGCTTCGTTTGGACAGCTCTCAAAACATGTCCAATTACCTCATCAAATTCAAATGATGAATTTGTTTCTTCTTGATAAAGAAGCATTTGAAACTCATCATTACTACATCATACTGTTAAAATATGCTTTCTTTTTCTGTTGAGGTGACTCCGGGAGACGCCGCATAGCGGGCATTATCGCCAGTTGAAATCCTGTTGTATTCATGAAGAGTTTATTTCTTACCTGTCCCGGAATCAAATTTGATAATTTAGTAGAAATCTAACTCAATTATTGAATAATTATGAAAATAGGCAAGCAATTATTGCTGATTTGTCTTTTGCTGACGTTCTTCGGGGCCCGTGCGCAACAGGGGATAAATGTAACGGGAACCGTCTCCGACGCCATGGGACCCCTGCCAGGGGCAAGTGTGGTAGTCAAAGGGACTACCAAGGGAACCCAGACGGATTTTGACGGAAACTACGAATTGAGCGGAGTTCAACCGGATGCTATTCTGATTTTCAGCTATATCGGGTTTTCCACCCAGGAAATTTCGGTAGACGGCCGGACGGACATTTCGTTAACGCTTCAGGAAGATACCCAGGCCCTGGACGAGGTGGTAGTCATCGGATACGGCACGCAGAAGAAATCCGATCTTACCGGGTCAATTGCAACCGTTAAAGCGGAAGAAATTGAGAAAACGCCGGCGGCTAACGTCATGCAATCCTTGCAGGGCAAGGTTTCCGGGGTTCAAATAGTCAGTGCCGGGTCCCCGGGTGATTCCCCCACGGTCCGCATCCGGGGTGTGGGCACCTACGGGGATGCCACGAATGTACTCTATGTGGTGGACGGGATGTTCTACAGCAACATCGACTTCCTCAACCCCAAGGATATTAAAACGGTAAACGTGCTGAAGGATGCATCTTCCTCCGCAATCTATGGCGTGCGTGCGGCTAACGGGGTCATAATCATCGAGACCAAAGACGGCGCCCTGAATCAGAAACCGGTAATTGAATACGACGGGTATACCGGGGTGCAGGTAGCACAGAATGTGGTAAAAATGGCCAATGCCGAACAGTTTGTGACCATGGCCAACGAATCGGGATCGGCCGCCGATGTCCAGTTTGTACTCAACGCCATGCAGCGGTACGGCAGGAGCCGGGTGAACCCGAACATCCCGGATGTCAATACAGACTGGTACGACGAGATCATGCGCCAGGGGATTATTCAGAACCACAGCCTGAGTGCGACGGGAGGCGGGGAGAACGTCTCCTATTCCCTGGGGACCAACTACTTTTCCCAGGAGGGCCTGCTGGATATGAAGAATGAATACGAGCGTTTCAATATCCGCGCCAAGGTAGATGCCAATTTGAGCGACAATATTAAGGTAGGGGTAAATAATATTTTCAGTAATGCCACCCAATACCGCCCGGAGAATTCTGCCTGGTTCAAGGCGTATTTTGCAGTGCCGATCATACCGGTTATCGACCCGTTGAATACTGCAGCCGACCCAACGCCATACTCCAATGCCCAGCTCCTGGGATACCGGGGCACGCAAAACCCGTTCCCGGATATGGAATTCAACAACAACCGGTTGAAGATCCGGAAGATCCTTACGAGCGTTTACCTGCAGATGTTCTTCTTTGACGGCAAAGTCAATTACAAGTCCACATACAACCACGATTTTTCCTCCCTGGAGGAGCGGTATGTCAACCTGCCTTACCTGTTGGGCAACAATGTGGAACGCATCTCCCAGATTACCCGGGTGCAGAACAACTTCTCCAATCAAATCTGGGACAATACGATCACCTATACGGATTCCTACGGGGACCACGACCTCACGGTTCTGCTCGGGTCGTCCTACCGGGATGAATCGCGCAATACCTTCCGGGCCACGGGGCAGGACATCACGGGGATTGACCTGGAAACTTCATGGTTCCTGGATTTTGCCAACGGGGAATCCTTTATCAACAATGTAGGCGAAAGCGGAAACCGGTTCTACGGGCTCTCCTTTTTCGGTCGGGTTTCCTACGACTTTAAGGACCGGTACCTCCTGTACGCAACCATGCGGGCCGACGGTTCTTCCAAGTTTACCCTGGATCCCTGGGGGTATTTCCCTTCGGTGGGGGCCGGATGGGTTATTTCGCAGGAACCCTTTATGGAGAACAATAGCGTTTTCGATTTCCTGAAATTGCGCGCCAGCTGGGGGAAGCTCGGTAATGACAATGTCAGCGCCAGTGCCGGCTCCAATACCATCCAGGTTATCCAGGCTGCCCTGGACGACCAGCCTGCAGAAGGGGTGGTATCCACAAACGTATTTTCCAACAATACCTGGGAGGTTATCGAAGAGATGAATTTTGGGCTGAATGCGGTATTCTTCGACAACCAGTTGTCGCTGGATGCGGATTACTACATTCGGGATACGGAGAATGCCATCCTGCCCGTCTTTGTTCCGATCGTCAACCTATTTGTCGACACAAATGCAGGGGTAATCCGAAACCAGGGGCTGGAACTCAACCTCAACTGGACGAAACAGGTAAGTGATGATTTTAATTATACGATTGGCGCCAATTTCACTACCTTAAAAAACAAGGCCACCCAGTTGCCCGACCCGGGGTATATCGACGGAGGGACGGCGGAATTCCGCCAGCGCACGCAGCTGGGTGGTCCGCTCTTCGCCTTCTACGGGTATGAGACCACCGGGGTTTACCAGAACCAGGCGCAAATTGAAGCCGACCCGGCAGTAACATCGGCGGATGTCGTCCCCGGGGACCTGATCTACAAGGACCAGAACGGGGACAATATCATCGATGATGACGACCGCGTGATCATCGGCTCCATCCTTCCGGATTTTACCTTTGGCGGCAATGTGGGGGTGGATTATCGCAACTGGGGGTTTTCGATGAACTTCTACGGACAGATTGGTAACCAGATCCTCAACCGGAAAAGGGGGGAGGTCATTTTTACCAACGACACGAATATGGATGCCGACCTGGCCATCAACCGCTGGCACGGAGAAGGCACCAGCAACACCTATCCCTCGTCCGCCGGCCTGCGTAAAGGCTGGAACCAACGGCTCAGCAACTTCTGGGTGGAAGACGGGGATTTTTTCCGAATCCAGAACATCCAATTATCGTACACCATCCTGGGTGATAAACTGGGCGGGAATATGCCGGACACCAAGCTCACCCTGACGGCCGAACGGCCATTTACCTTCTTCGACTATAATGGGTTTAACCCCGAAGTGCCCGATGGCGTGGACCGGCAGACGTATCCGGTGCCAGCCGTCTACACCCTGGGAGTGAACGTTAAATTTTAAAAAATTGCAAGATGAATACCAGAGAGAAACTATTTAGAATTTGTGCGCCGGCGCTGGTAGTGCTCCTGGCGGCGTACTCCTGTACGGACCGCCTGTACGAACAGGAAGGCCAGCTCAACACGGCCGATGTGGATTACACGGCCACTGAAAATATGATCGACCCGCTGGTGGGGGCGTACTACGAATTTGCCACCCGGGGCTGGGAGGAACCCCTATTGCTGAGCGTGCGCGGGGACGATGTGAACGCGGGCGGCCTTGGCGACCAGCAGGACTTCGCGGAAACCGACCTGTACAATTACAACAAGGATTATTGGATGTACAATTCCCTGTGGCAAATCCATTACCGGGATATCGTCAACATGAACAATGCCATGGATCAGATCCTCCAGTACCGCGAATTCGCGGACCCGTCCGACTACGACCTGGCGGACCAGTACGTAGCCGAAACCAAGGTGTTGCGCGGCTGGCTCCACTTTAACCTGGCCCGGGTTTGGGGGGACGTATTCATCATTGAAACCGCCCAGCCCACAAAGGAGATTGAGAAGGGCGTCGCTTCCAAGGATGAAGTGATGCAGTATATTTCAGACCTGATGGATGAAGCCATCCCGGACCTGCCTGCCGTCCATCCGGCAGATCGGCCGGATATTCCCGGGGGGGTTACCCGGTATACGGCTTACGCCCTCAAGGCGATGGCCAACCTGGAGCTCGGCAACTACCAGGCCGTTGCCGACGCATCGGCCGCAATTATTAATTCGGGCACCTTTGAACTTTACCCGGACTACTACCAGTTGTTTAAAAAACCCGGGGAACTCAGTTCCGAAAATATCCTGGAAATGCAATTCTCCGATTTTGGCCAGGAAACCGGGGATACCTTTTACCACCTGTATGCACCTTTTGGCCCGCAGAACTGGACGCCTGCCCGGGAGAACGCATCCGGGGGCTGGGGCTTTTACGAACCCAGCATGAAGTTTATCAAGCTGATGCTGGACCGGGGCGAAACCGTCCGGCTGGAAACCAGCGTACTCTTTACCGACCGGGGCATCGCCGAAATCCAGGCCGACCCGGATTACGCCACCCTGCCTGCGTTTGTCTCGAATACCACCCGGGACGGAGATGTAATTGAGGACTATCCCAGGGCATTGTTTGCCAGCGGGAAACACTACCTCCCGTCCGTGCAGCTCACCCCGGGCCGTAACGATTACGGCGGGGGCAAAAACCTCATCTGTATCCGGTACGCCGAGATACTTTTAATGTATGCCGAAGCTGTAACGCGGGGGGCGAACCCCTCCGGCTTATCCGCGGATGAGGCGGTGAACCTGGTGCGCGCCCGGGCGGAAATGCCCCCTCTTACGGGGGTGACGGCCGATCAGGTAATGGAGGAGAAACTCGCTGAGCTCGGCATGGAATGGGGGATTCGCTACTACGATATGATCCGTCTGGACAATTACGCGGAGCTCAGCTACGACGGCCGCACCTTTTCGCCTGAGGACGAATTGCTCCCCTATCCGCAGGCGCAGGTGGATGCCCTCCCGTTGGGCGGAGAATAACTAACTAAACGACTCAAGATGAAAAACGCATTTTATTTTATAGCCCTACTGACCGGCCTTTTCGCGGTGTCCTGCGAGGAAGGGATCGACCCGATTACCAGAGTGGATCCCGGAGCGGATGCCTCTGCGCCGCAAATTACAATTCACGCTCCGGCGGAAGGCGTGGAGATCCAGGTTTTCGAGGAGGTTACCTCGCTCACCATCGACCTGGAGGTCACCGACGACATCGAAATCGCTGAGGTGCGCGTCTTCCTCGACGGGGAGCAGATCGCCTTTTTCAACTCGTTTAAGGACTACCGGATCTTCCTTGAGGAATTTACATACGACCAACTGGAAGATGGGGACCACACGCTCCGGGTGGTAGCTACCGACATCGACGGAAAGACATCAACCGAGGAAATAAACTTCAGCAAATCTCCTCCCTACCAGGCCCAGTTTGCCAATGAAAGATTTTACATGCCCTTCGACGGCAACTATATGGACCTGATTAGCTTTCAGGAGGCCGAAGTGGTGGGGGACCCCGGATTTTCCGAGGAGGCCTATGTAGGGCCGTCCGCCTACTCAGGGGCTGAGGATTCCTACCTAACCTTCCCGATGGACGGCCTCAAAAACCAGGAGTTCAGCGCCGCATTCTGGTACAAGGTAGACAGCAGCCCGGACCGGGCCGGCATCCTCATCGTCAGCGACGATACGGACCGGAATCAGGGCTTCCGCCTGTTCCGGGAGGGATCTGCGGATGAGCAGCGCATCAAACTCAACGTGGGGACGGGAACAGGTGAAAGCTGGAATGACGGAGGCGTGATCGACGTGACTGCCGGTCAATGGGTGCATGTCGCCTTCTCCATCTCGGCTACCGAAACCACCATCTATTTCAACGGGGTGGAAATGCTTTCGGCCACCCTGTCCGCGCCTATCGACTGGGCAGGTGCGGAAACCCTCTACATCGGGGCTGGCGGGCCCACCTTTGATTACTGGGACCATAAATCGGACTACTCGGCCATCGATGAATTGCGGATATTCGACAAGGCCCTGACGGCAACGGATATCCAGATCATGATCAATGCGATCAATCCCTATATCCCGACGTTCCCGGGGGAATCCCTTTATATGCCCTTTGACGGGGATTACATTGACCTGGTTGGCAGCCAGGCCGCTTCCCAGACCGGGTCGCCCGGGTTTACGGACGACAGTCAGGAAGGCAGCCAGGCGTTTTCCGGAGCGGCGGATTCCTACCTGACCTATCCGTCGGACGGGCTTACCAGCAGTTCTTTCAGCGCATCTTTTTGGTATAAGGTCAACGCCGACCCGGACCGCGCAGGGATCCTGGTAATCGGGGATGACGAAACAGACCGCAACCAGGGCTTCCGCCTGTTCCGCGAGGGTTCCGCCACGGAGCAGCGCATCAAGCTAAACGTAGGTACCGGCGGGGGCGAAAGCTGGAACGACGGGGATGTGATCGACGTCACGGCCGGGGAATGGGTGCATGTCGCCTTTACCATCGGGCCGGATGAAAGCGTCATTTACTTCAACGGCCAGCCTGTCAATTCGGCGGCCCTGTCTGCCCCCATAGACTGGACCGGGGTGGGCGACTTTGTGATCGGGGCCGGCGGGCCCACCTTCAGCTATTGGAATCACTTGTCCGACGCCAGTAGTATGGATGAACTCCGCTTTTACAGCAAGGAACTCACGCCGGAAGAGGTGATGGAGGTTTACGGTGGTGGGTACGCACCGGCAGAAGGGGAAGTTTTCTATCTCCCGTTCAATGGGTCGTATAACGACCTGGTCGGAGGCGTCTCCCCAACGGTTGAAGGCATGCCCGGATTCGCAGGGGAAGCAGCCGGCGGCACGGATGCCTACGCAGGAGCTGCAGACTCTTACCTGACCGTCCCTGCATCCGGATTGACCGCGTCCACCTTCAGTGCTACCTTCTGGTATAAAATGAATGCCGATCCCACCCGGGCAGGGATTCTGGTCATCAGCCCGGAAGACACAGAAAACGCCGGGTATCCGGACACCCAAAACCTTCGGACCAATGGGTTCCGGTTCTTCCGCGAAGGGGATGCCACCCGCCAGGTATTCAAACTCAATGTAGGCACCGGGGACGGTGAGGTTTGGGTAGACGGTGGAGACAATGCTGCCCTTGATCCCGCCACGGACACGCAGTGGGTACATTTTGCCTTCACAATTTCAGAGTCCGAGGCGGTGGTCTATATCAACGGGGAAGTGGCTGCCAGCAACGGCATTTCTGGGATTGACTGGAGCGGGTGCGACTTCTTCAGTATTGGATCCGGCGACCCGCGATTCAATGAATGGGGCCATCTGGCCGATCTGAGCTACCTGGATGAGCTGCGCTTTTACAACAAGGCGCTCACCCAGGAGGAAGTGCAGGCCAATATGAATATGTAATCTTTTGGAACGCATCCCTGCCTTCCGCAGGGCCCGGATAGGGCTTCCGGACCGGAGGGCAAACGTTTGCGGAATAGTTTGATTTAGTTAGTTTATGAAGTTAGTTAGAGAGTTGGTTTTCGGGGCTGTTGTGTTTTTAGTAACGGGATGCAACGGCCCCAAGGCCGACAATTCGCTGCAGACGCAGCCGGATAATAAAACCGGAATTACAACGGCCGACAGCAAGTTGCTCGATTCGGTCCAACGGCAGACTTTCAATTATTTCTGGGAGGGCGCCGAACCGATTTCCGGCCTTGCCCGGGAGCGCATCCACATGGATAGCATTTATCCTACACACCATAAAGATATTATAACCATCGGCGGATCCGGTTTTGGTCTGATGGCCATCCTGGTGGGGGTTGAACGCGGCTTCATTACCCGCGATCAAGCCCTGGAGCGCTTTGAACAGGCAATTGGTTTCCTCGAAATGGCCGACAGATTCCACGGGGCGTGGCCCCACTGGCTCAATCCCGATGGGTCTGTGGCCCCCTTCAGCCAAAAAGACAACGGGGGCGACCTGGTGGAAACAGCATTCCTCGTACAGGGCCTGCTTACCGTCCAGGAGTATTTTCGCGGGGGTACAGAGCGTGAGCGCCAGCTGGTGGAACGGATCCAGGCCCTGTGGGAGGGCGTTGAATGGGATTGGTATACGAAAGGCGAATCCGTCCTCTACTGGCATTGGTCGCCGGAATACGAATGGGAAATGAACTTCCCCGTGGGCGGATATAACGAAGCGCTGATCATGTACGTACTGGCTGCGGCGTCGCCCACCCACCCCGTAGGAAAAGAAGTGTATACAAACGGATGGGCCCGGGGAGGGGCTATCGCTAACGATACCGTCTATTACGGCCTGCCAACCGTCCAGGACCACTACGAGCACAGCGATGCCCCAGTGGGCCCGCTATTTTGGGCCCATTATTCCTACCTCGGGTTGGATCCCCGCGGCCTGGAGGACGGCTTTGGTTCGTATTGGGACCTGACCAGCAACCACGCCCGCATCCACTACCTGTATTGTGTAGACAATCCGGAAGGCCACCAGGGGTATGGTACGGATTGCTGGGGCCTGACCTCGAGCTATTCGATGAAAGGGTACGCCGGGCACCGACCCGGGATGGATCCGGGGGTCATATCGCCCACGGCCGCTTTATCCTCCATGCCCTACACCCCGGATGAAAGCATGGCGTTTCTCCGGCACCTGTACAAAGACCACGACAGCCTGATTGGCCGGTTTGGCCCCTACGACGCCTTCAGTGAAGCCGAAAACTGGTACGTTCCACGATATCTGGCCATCGACCAGGGACCTATCCCGGTCATGATTGAGAACTATCGGAGCGGTTTGCTGTGGAATTTGTTTATGGAGCATGCCGAGGTGCGCAAGGGCCTGTTGAATCTGGGATTCTCCTCTCCGAAAATCCAGTCGGAATAATGCGGTGGCTGCTCACGATCTGGTTCGCACTCCTGCTTGCGGCCTGTAGTAAAGATACCTCAGGAGGGCCTACAGGGGAGTCGCAACTACCCCCCGAACCTGAGGAACCGGGGTCGGAAGTTCCGGCTATATCGGACGAGGAATTGCTGACCCTGACCCAGGAGACCACCTTTGCCTATTTCTGGGACTATGCAGAAGCCAACTCGGGTGCTGCAAGGGAGCGCTATCACCCGGAAGACCTATCCAATGACCCGAATACTGTCACCACCGGCGGTTCGGGATTTGGGCTGATGGCAATCCTGGTGGGGATTGAACGCGGTTTTGTTAGTCGGGAAGCCGCGGTTGGCCGGTTGGAGCAAATTCTCGATTTTTTTGAATCGGCGGATCGGTTTCACGGGGCGTGGCCCCATTGGCTTGACGGCATGGACGGAACGGTCCGGCCATTCAGCACCATGGATAATGGGGCGGACCTGGTGGAGACGGCCTTTTTGGCCCAGGGGCTGATATGTGTCTCGGAATATTTTAAAAGCGGCAGCGATCGGGAAAAAGCCCTCGCAGCCCAGGCAGATGCCCTCTGGAAAAGCGTGGAATGGAACTGGTTTACAAATGGGGAACAGGTACTCTACTGGCATTGGAGCCCGCAGTACGATTTTGCCATTAATCTGCCCCTTACCGGTTATAACGAAACCCTTATCGCGTATGTGCTCGCCGCAGCCTCCCCGGATTTTTCTATTGACCGGGAGGTATATTCACAGGGCTGGGCCCGAGACGGCGCCATTGCCCCGGGTCCGACGGCCTACAACTACCCCCTCGTATTCCGGCATAGCGGCAACCCGTCCCGGGGCGGACCGCTTTTCTGGGCGCATTATTCCTACCTGGGCCTCGACCCCAGGGGACTGCGAGACGCCTATGGGGATTACGGCACGGCCGCGGAAAACCATGTCCGGGTAAATTACCAGTACTGTCTGGAAAATCCGAAAAACTTCGTAGATTATGGTCCGGATTGCTGGGGCCTGACGGCCAGTTATACCCGGAATGAAGACGGAGGGATCGGATACAGTGCCCACAGCCCGTCTAACGACACGGGGGTCATTTCCCCAACGGCCGCTATTTCCTCCATCCCGTATACGCCGGAGGAATCGTTACGGGCCTTGCATTACTTTTACAGTCATAAGGACCGGCTACTGGGCCCCGCAGGGTTTTATGACGCTTTCAGCCCCCACTACGGATTCTGGGTTGCAGATGCCTACCTGGCTATCGACCAGGGGCCGATTATTGTTATGATAGAAAACTATCGCACCGGGCTGTTGTGGGATTTGTTCATGCGGAACCAGGACGTGCGCAACGGACTCGATAAATTGGGTTTCAACTATGGAAATTAACAAATGGATTGCGGGCTTACTCCTGCTAGCCGGGTTTACAGCCGGGGCACAAATGGAATCCCCATATGAAAAGAAAAGATTTATTCAGGGCGCGGACACCCTGAATTACCGCCTGTTGATGCCGGAGCACTTCGACCCGACGGAAGAATACCCGGTAGTACTCTTCCTTCACGGGGCGGGGGAACGCGGATCGGACAACGAGAAACAGCTCACCCACGGCAGCAGCTTGTTTACAAGCCCGATCAACCGGTCGGCCTTTCCTGCCATCGTCCTGGCGCCACAGTGCGCATCCGGCGATTATTGGGCACAGGTGGAAGTGGATCGGTCATCCTATCCCATCGGACTCGACTTCCAATACGAAAAGGGGCCTACCCGGTCCCTGGGCCTGGTGATGGAACTGCTGGATTCATACCGCAGATTGCCGTATGTGGACAACACGAGAATCTACATCATGGGCCTCTCCATGGGGGGAATGGGGACCTTTGAATTGCTGCACCGCCTCCCGGATGTCTTTGCGGCGGCCGTACCCATTTGCGGGGCCGGCGACCCGGAAACCGTGGCGGGTTATGCGGATAAGGTACCCCTCTGGATTTTTCACGGGGCCGTCGACCAGGTGGTGGCCCCGGATCACTCCCTGCACATGGTCAATAAGCTATTCGATGCGGGAGCCCGGCCGGGGTTCACGCTTTACGATCGGGTGAACCACAATAGTTGGGATTACGCCTTTGCCGAACCGGAATTGCTGCCCTGGCTTTTTTCGCATAAAAAATGAAGAGATCACTTCGCCTCCCATCCGTACTGCTGCTCTCCATGGCTTTTCTGTTAAGTAGTCCAACGGCTAACGCTCAGGAGCTAACCGCCATGTCCTACAACATCCGCTACGACAACCCTGCGGACGGCCGCGACAGCTGGGATCAGCGGAAGGAATTTCTCATTGCCCAAATCGCATACCACGCCCCGGACGTGGTGGGTACCCAGGAAGGACTCCTCCACCAGTTGCGGGATATGGAAGTAGCGCTGGAGGGATATGCCTTTTTTGGCAAAGGCCGCGACCAGGGGGACGAGCAGGGGGAACACACGGCAGTGTTCTACAACACCGGGCAATTGGAGCTGCTGGAGGAGGAAACGTTCTGGCTCTCCGAAACCCCGGAGGTACCCTCCAAGGGCTGGGATGCTGCCCTGAACCGCGTTTGCACCTACGGCCGTTTCCGGCACCGGCCCAGCGGTAGGGAATTTTACCTGTTCAATACGCATTTCGACCACGTGGGGAAGGCAGCCCGCAGGGAAAGCGTCAGTTTGATCCTCCGGCAGATAGCCCGGGTAAACGCCGCGGGGCTCCCGGTGGTGCTGATGGGCGACCTGAACCTGGAACCGGATTCGGCCCCCATCCGCCAGCTCGCCGATTCCATGGACGATGCCTTTGACCAAGCCGGGCAGGCCGCCTATGGCCCGCCTGGCACCTTCAACGGGTTCGATTGCACCCAGCCGGTTACCCGCCGTATCGATTATATCTTTACCGGCCCCGGGGATTTCACGGTCCGCAGCCATGCCATCCTCTCGGAGTTTACCGGCCTCGGGTTCCCGTCGGACCACTTCCCCGTCCTGGCACGCCTGGAATTTTCGGAGTAATCCCCGCCGGCAAAGGAGTGACCCTCCCCTGCAGAGGACTAAACCCCGTTTGAAAAATAGAATTGCAGTAATAAAACCAGCTTTTATCGCAAGAGGATGAGTACGGCGCCCGCGGCGGTAAGGATCAGGATCAGCCGGCGGAAAAAGCCTTCCCGGATTCGTCGGACCAGCCAGATGCCGGCGAGCAGGCCCAGCGCCAGTCCGGGCAGGAGCCCCAGGCTGATTTTCAGGGCCTCCGCATCGATCGTTTTCCAGACGAAGATGTGGAAGGGGAGTTTAAAGACATTGATGATCAGGAAGAGCCAGGCGGCGGTGCCGATAAATTCGTTTTTCGGGAGGCGCATGGCCAGGAAGTAGATATTGGAGAACGCACCTGCCAGGTTGCCGATCATGGTGGTAAACCCTGCGAGAATCCCCACGAAGCCCCCAAAGGCCCAATGGGTGGGGACGCGCTGGGACTTCCTGAGGTCCCACCAGGCCATGACCCCCACACTCCCGATGATGATGGCGGCCATGGCCCATTTAAACAGGGTTTCTGGCAGGTCCTTCCCCACCCAGACGCCGATAAGGATCCCCCCGATCATCCAGGGGAGGAATTTGATGATATAGGACCAACGGGTATGGCGGTGGTAGTAGATGACGGCAAAGATGTCTCCAACCACCAAAATAGGGACCAGCAGGCCGGTGGATTGGCGCGCTCCCAGGGCCAGGGCCAGGACGGTAACCGACAGGACGGCGGTGCCTTTGATGCCCGCTTTGGAAAGCCCCTGGATAAAAATCGCCAGCAGGGCGAGCAACCAGGCGGTGAGGGTCAGATCGGAAAAGAGGAGGTCCTGGGGCATTGGTTGGTGCAAGTACCTCAAAGGTATCCCAAAAAATAATATATTTAGCCCTAACCATAACCAAACTATGCAGCTCAGCTCCCTGGATTACGCCCTGATCATCGGGTTCTTCGCAATCGTACTGACCATCGGGATCGTCGTTTCCAAACGGTCCGGCAAAAACACCGCAGAGTATTTCCTTTCCGGCCGCAGTATGCCCTGGTGGCTCCTGGGATTTTCGATGGTGGCCACCACCTTTTCCACGGATACCCCGAATCTGGTAACGGACATCGTCCGGAACAACGGGGTTTCCGGCAACTGGGTCTGGTGGGCCTTCCTCCTCACCGGCCTCCTCACTGTTTTCGTCTATGCCAAGCTCTGGCGGAAATCCGAAGTGCTCACAGACATGGAGTTTTACGAACTCCGCTACGGGGGAAAACCGGCCAAGTTCCTGCGGGGTTTCCGGTCTATCTACCTCGGGCTGTTTTTCAACATCATCACCCTGGCGGCCGTCCACCTGGCGGCTATCAAAATCGGCGGGATCATGCTCGGGTTGTCTTCCGTGCAGACCCTGCTCATCGGCGGGGTCATTACGGTGACTTTCAGTGCCATCGGGGGCTTTCGCGGAGTCGTCTACACGGATTTCGTGTTGTTTTTCGCCGCGATGATCGGCGCCATCTGGGCTTCGTATTACCTGGTGAACCTGCCCGAGGTGGGCGGGATTACCCAGCTGATCAACCACGAGAACGTGGCCGGCAAACTTTCCATCCTCCCGGATTTCTCGGACACCGAAGCCCTGATCGCCATATTGATCATTCCCCTGGCGGTACAGTGGTGGAGTTCCTGGTACCCCGGGGCCGAACCCGGGGGCGGGGGGTACATCGCCCAGCGGATGCTTGCCGCCAAGAACGAGAACCACGCCGTGGCCTCTACCTTCTTTTTCAATATCATGCACTATGCGCTCCGGCCCTGGCCCTGGATTTTGGTGGCCCTGGCCTCCCTGGTGGTCTATCCGGACATCGCCTCCATCCACGAGGCCTTCCCCCATATCGAGGAGAGCAAACTGGGCCACGACCTGGCGTACTCCGCCATGCTCACCAAGTTGCCCAGCGGGCTGCTGGGCCTCGTCCTGGCCTCGCTGGGCGCAGCGTATATGAGTACGATTTCCACCCAGCTCAACTGGGGGTCGTCCTACCTGGTCAACGACTTCTATAAGCAAACCGTGCGAAAGGACGCCTCCGAGAAGGAGCTCGTGAACATCGGCCGGTTGTCCACCGTCGTGCTGATGGTGGCCAGTGCCATTTTGGCGCTGCTGCTGAACAACGCCATCCAGCTATTCGAGATCCTGCTCATGTTCGGGGCAGGGACCGGACTGGTTTATATCCTCCGGTGGTTCTGGTGGCGGATCAATGCCTGGAGCGAAATATCCGTGATGTTTGCGGCGGCTTTTGTGAGCCTGTTCCTGACGTTTTCGGATGCCTCCGAGACGCTGTTCGGCTATACGGATGCTGCCGGGGTTTTTGTACCCGGGGCGTTGCCTGGCTGGTCGCGATTCATCGTGATTGTCCTGGTGGTCACCGCGGTCTGGTTGGTAGCCACCCTGCTGACCCCGCCGGAAAAAAAGGAAGTCCTTTACAGCTTTTATAAAAAAACGCAACCCGGGGGCCCCGGCTGGCGGAAAATCGTCAACCAGGCGCGGGCAGAGGATACGGCCATTGTGGACGGGGGCAAAAAATGGACGGTGCCCTCCGGCATCCTCGCCATGCTGCTGGGCTGCGTATTGGTCTATGGCTGTATGTTCGCCACGGGGAACTGGATCTACGGAAATTACGGTCTGGCCTCCGGGCTGACGGCAGCGGTAGTGGTGGCAGCATTATTACTGGCCCGGGTCTGGAAGTCGCTTAAGGGGGATATTTTATAATCATTCAGCCAGTTTTCCCGCCAATTTGTGACGGTCCGGAACAACGATTAAAGAGAGAGAACCAACCCAGAAAAACAAACCAAAGCCATGAAAGAACGCATTGTCTCGGTCGACATATTCCGGGGGCTCACCATTGCCCTAATGATCCTGGTAAACACCCCGGGGACCTGGGAGGCCGTCTACGCCCCTTTTCGCCATGCGGATTGGCACGGATATACGCCCACGGACCTGGTCTTCCCGTTTTTCCTGTTTATCGTCGGGACGTCTATTGTCTTCGCCTACCGCAACAAGCAACCCGATGCGGCTACGCACCGCAAGATCGTCGTCCGGACCCTCAAACTGATTTTACTCGGCATCTTCCTGGGGGCCTTTACCGTGGAGCCGCCGTTTTTTGAACCTTTCAGCGAGATCCGCTTCCCCGGGGTGCTGCAGCGGATCGGGGTGGTATTCTTTGCCGCCGCCCTCTTGTTTTTGCATACGAATTACAAGACGCTCCTGGCCATAACCGTGGTGATCCTGCTGGGATACTGGGTCTGGATGGCATTTATTCCCCTCGGGGGCGAGCCGCCTTCCCTGGAGCGGGTGCCCAACAACTGGGCCAACTATATCGATGTCCACGTATTCGGGAGCCACACCTATAAGCCGGATTACGACCCGGAGGGCCTGTTGAGCACGTTGCCGGCCATCACCTCGGCCCTTCTGGGCATCTTTACGGGGCGGGTGCTCGTCTCGGACCGGGCGAACAAGACGCAGTGGATGCTGCTGGCCGGGGCGGCCCTGTTGGCGGCCGGCTCCATCTGGGGCCTGGTTTTCCCTGTCAACAAGGCTTTATGGACCAGCAGTTTTGTCCTGGTTACGGCCGGCTGGGCCAACCTGTTGCTGGCGCTGATCTACTATCTCACAGATGTGAAGAAGATGCAGTTTGGGAGTATTTTCCGCTACGCCGGGGCGAATGCCATCACGGTGTATTTCCTGTCGAGTTTTGTGACAAGCCTTTTCTATCAGATACAGGTGGACGAAGGGCTCAGTGTCCACGGCTGGCTCTTCCGGAATATCTATGTACACGAATTCCTGCCTTTGGCGCTTTCCTCCCTGCTATACGGGTTGACGGTGATGGGCTTTTACCTGTTGCTCGGCTGGTGGCTTTACAGGAGAAAGATTTTTATCAAGGTCTGACCGCGGCCGTATCGGTTTGCAACGACATCTTTTCCGGTTCCGGGCACGATGCAGGGAGCAGCTGATTATCAGGCCTGCGGCCTGTGCGGCTCCATCAGCCGGGCCACGTACTTCCCAATCATATCGAATTCCAGGTTCACCCGGGTGCCCGGGGCGTATTCGCAGAATCTTGTGTGCTCGTAGGTATAGGGGATGATCGCAACACTGAAGCTGCCGGGGGAGGAGTCCACTACGGTCAGGCTCACCCCGTCCACGGTTATGGACCCTTTCTCAATGGTGACGCGGCCCGGCCCCGGCTCGTAGTCAAACCGGAAAATCCAGCTCCCGTCCTGTTGGCTAACCCCGGTGCACCGGCCCACCTGGTCCACGTGCCCCTGGACAATATGCCCGTCCAGGCGGGCGCCCAGCACCATGGCCCGTTCCAGGTTCACCCGGTCGCCTTCCCGGAGGTCCCCCAGGTTGCTGCGGCTGAGCGTTTCGGCCACGGCGGTGACGGTATAGGTAGTCCCTTCTATGGCCACCACCGTCAGGCAGACCCCGTTGTGGGCCAGGCTTTGGTCGATTTTGAGTTCCGGGGTCAGGGACGACTCCAGGGTGATGTCGAGGTTTGACCGGTCCTTTTGGATCCGGGTAACGGTGGCGAGGGTTTCGATGATTCCGGTAAACATGGTACAGCTAAATTGAGTAATTTTGGGCAGCTTCAAACAGCACAAAGGTACACTATTCATGGAGGACGACGGGCAGCAAATTAAGGTGGGGATATCAGTTGGGGATCTGGGAGGCATTGGATGTGAAGTGGCCCTCAAGACGTTTTCGGACCCGCGGATGCTCGATTTCTGCACGCCCGTATTCTTCGCCTCCGGCAAGACCATTTCCCACCAGAAGGCGCATTTTGGCCTGGACATCGGCTTTCAGGGAGTTGGGGACGCTTCCGGGGCCATCCCGGGGAAGGTCAACGTGGTCAACGTTTGGAAAGAACATCCGGAAGTACCCTTCGGCCGGGCCAGCCAGACAGGGGGCGAATACGCCATCCAGTCGCTGCAGGCGGCGGTGGACGCCCTGAAAAATGGCGCCATCGACCTGTTAGTCACCGCCCCCATCGATAAGAAAACCGTCCAGAGCGACCAGTTCAGGTTTCCGGGACACACGGATTACCTGGCCCGGGAACTGGGAGGGGAAAGCCTGATGTTCATGGTGACCGAAGGGCTGAAGGTGGGGTTGCTCACCGACCACGTGCCCGTGAAGGACGCCCCCGCCCTGATCACCCAGAAATTGATTTATTCCAAGGTGCAGGCCATGGAGGAATCCCTGAAACGGGATTTTGCGATTCGCAGGCCCCGGATCGCCGTGCTGGGCATCAACCCGCACAGCGGGGACGAGGGAGTGATTGGCCGGGAGGACGAAGAAGTGCTCAAGCCCGCACTGAGGAAACTCACCGACGGGAAGCACCTCGTCTTCGGCCCCTATGCCGCCGACACGTTTTTCGCCTCGGACAATTACCGGGAATTTGACGGTATCCTGGCCTGTTACCACGACCAGGGCCTCATCCCGTTTAAAACGCTCGCTTTCGGGAAAGGGGTGAACTTTACCGCGGGCCTGTCCCGGGTGCGCACCTCCCCGGACCACGGCACCGCCTATGACATTGCCGGCAAAGGCAAGGCCGACCCGTCGTCTTTTGCGGAAGCCGTTTTCACCGGGATTCGTATTTTCCGCAACCGGAGGGAGTACGACCGGCTTACCAGCAACCCGCTTCAGAAGCAGAAACTAAAGCGCTCTGGCAAGGGCCGTGAGGGCCAGAAATAGTTTATCGAATAATTGGGTTTTCGCAAAAAAAAGATATCTTTGCACGCCCTAATTGAATGGAGAGAACGATGAAGAACAAGGAATTCGACATTCCTTTTTCGGGTCTGAAGCAGGGGAAGCATCATTTTGAGTATCAAATTGACAATACGTTCTTTGATTCTTTTGACTACGACGAATTCAACGCTTCGGATATAGCGGTCGTCGCTGTCCTCGAAAAGATGAGCACCATGATGGAGCTCACCATGCAGGCAACCGGTTCGGTGCACGTCAATTGCGACATCACCAATGAACCGTTCGACCAGCCGGTGGCGGGCAACCTGAAACTGGTTGTGAAATTCGGGGAGGCTTTCAACGACGAGGACGATGAGATCCTGGTACTGCCCCAAGGGGAGCACCAGTTCAATATCGCCCAGTACGTTTTTGAAATGCTGGCGCTCGCCGTGCCGTCCAAACGGATTCACCCCGGGGTGGCAGACGGCACCCTGGACTCGGAAGTACTGCGCAAGCTCGAGGAATTGCAGCCAAAAGAAAACAACGAACAAAAGGACGATACGGATCCCAGGTGGGATGCATTACGAAATTTATTAACGGACAAAAAATAACAGCATGGCACATCCTAAGAGAAAGATCTCCAAGACCAGAAGGGATAAGCGGCGTACGCACTACAAAGCCACCAACCCGACGCTGGCCAAGGATCCGACAACCGGAGAGGTTCACCTGTACCACCGGGCCCACTGGCACGAAGGCAAGCTTTATTACCGCGGCCAGGTCCTGGTAGACAAGACCGAAGAAGGAGCCGTATAACCAAAGCGCAAACCGCACAGACACTCTCACTTTTCCAGGTGGGAGTTTTTTTATGCCCGGCAGAAGCCCGAAAAAGGCGGATTATTGGAAGAAAGTTCCAAATAATCCTTAATTTTCAACGATTTTGAACCGTTTTTGGGTTCCTTGCGATAAAACAGCACTACATGAGCAGTATTACGGCAGCGATTACCGCTGTGGGGGCCTATGTTCCCGAATACCGATTGACCAATGCCATCCTGGAGACCCTGGTGGACACGAATGACGAATGGATCACCACCCGAACGGGTATCAAGGAACGCCGGATTCTCAAAGATCCGGATAAAGGGACTTCCTTTTTGGCCATCAAGGCTGCCCAGGACCTGATTGAGAAACGGGGGCTCGACCCGGCTGAGATCGACATGGTCATTGTGGGAACGGCCACCCCGGATATGCCGGTGGCCTCTACGGCCGTGTATGTGGCCTCGGAGATCGGGGCTGTCAACGCCTTTGCATACGACCTGCAGGCGGCCTGTTCGAATTTTTTGTACGGCATGTCCACGGCAGCCCGCTATATCGAATCAGGGCGCTATAAGAAAGTGCTGCTCATCGGAGCTGACAAGATGTCTTCGATCATCGATTACGAAGACCGGACAACATGTATTATCTTCGGGGACGGCGCAGGTGCCGTGTTGTTTGAGCCGAATCCAGACGGGCTCGGTTTGCAGGACGAATACCTTCGCAGTGACGGTAAGGGACGGCAGTTCCTCAAGATCGAGGCGGGCGGTTCCTTGATGCCCCCCACGGAGGAAACGGTTCGCGAAAAAAAGCACTTTGTCCGCCAGGACGGGAAGTCGGTCTTTAAGTTTGCCGTCTCCAACATGGCCGAGGTATCGGCACTCGTAATGGAACGCAACGACCTCACCCATGAGGACGTGGACTGGCTGGTGCCGCACCAGGCCAATAAGCGCATTATCGATGCCACGGCGCACCGGATGGGCCTGGAGGCCGAAAAGGTGATGATGAACATCGAACGCTACGGAAATACCACGTCTGCCACGCTGCCGCTGCTGCTCAGCGATTACGAAAAGCAGCTCAAAAAGGGCGACAGTCTTATATTTGCAGCGTTTGGGGGAGGGTTTACGTGGGGAGCCATCTACCTGACCTGGGCTTACGATTCATAAAACCGAACACTATACTAAACCGAAATCCATGGATATCAAAGAAATTCAAAGTCTGATCAAGTTCGTGGCCAAATCCGGAGCCAGCGAAGTGAAGCTCGAAACGGATGAGATCAAGATCACGATCCGCACCGGATCCGACAAGGATGGGGAACCCACTTATGTGCAACAAATTCCCATGGCGGCTCCTGCCATGCCGCAACAGGCTCCGCCTGCAGCACCCGCCCCGGCCCCGGCGGCCGCGTCCGGAGAGGCAGATGCCAAGAAAGAAGGGGACGATTCCAAGTACATCACCATCAAGTCGCCGATTATCGGGACATTTTACCGGAAACCTTCCCCGGACAAACCCCCGTTTGTGGAAGTCGGGGACAGCATTTCCAAGGGCGACGTACTTTGCGTGATCGAGGCCATGAAGCTCTTCAACGATATTGAATCGGAAGTATCCGGAAAGGTCGTCAAAGTACTGGTAGACGACTCCTCCCCGGTAGAATTCGACCAGCCCTTGTTCCTGATCGACCCGTCTTAGACCGGGGTTTCGCATTAACTAACAGACAACAAGCGCACTATGTTTAAAAAGATTCTGATCGCCAACCGCGGAGAGATTGCCCTGCGCATCATCCGCACCTGCAAGGAGATGGGTATCAAGACGGTCGCGGTGTACTCCAAGGCCGACGAGGAAAGCCTCCATGTCCGGTTTGCAGATGAAGCCGTTTGTATCGGTCCGGCCCCGAGTAACCAGTCCTACCTGAAAATCCCGAACATCATTGCGGCTGCGGAAATCACCAACGCGGATGCAATCCATCCGGGCTACGGCTTTTTGTCCGAGAACTCCAAGTTTTCCAGGATTTGCGCCGAACACGAGATCAAATTCATCGGTGCGACGGGCGACCAGATCGACCGTATGGGGGACAAGGCATCTGCCAAGCAGACGATGAAAGAGGCCGGGGTGCCTACCATCCCCGGCTCCGACGGCCTCCTGAAGGATGCGAACCACGCGCTGAAGGTGGCCAAGAAAATGGGATATCCGGTTATGATCAAGGCTACTGCCGGCGGCGGCGGAAAGGGTATGCGTGCCATCTGGAAAGAGGAGGAGCTCGTAAAACAATTTGAGAGCGCCGTCAAGGAAGCGGAAGCGGCCTTCGGCAACGGGGGGATGTATATGGAAAAGCTCATTGAGGAGCCCCGGCATATTGAGATCCAGGTAGTTGGCGACCAGTATGGCAAGGCCTGCCACCTCTCCGAGCGGGACTGCTCCATCCAGCGACGCCACCAGAAGCTCACCGAGGAGACCCCTTCTCCCTTTATGACGGATAAACTCCGGGATGCCATGGGGAAGGCAGCCGTCCGCGCAGCCGAGTTTATCAAATACGAAGGGGCGGGGACCGTGGAATTCCTGGTAGACAAACACCGCAACTTCTATTTTATGGAGATGAATACGCGGATCCAGGTTGAACACCCGATCACCGAGCAGGTTATCGATTACGACCTGATTCGCGAACAGATCCTCGTGGCAGGGGGCGTGCCGATATCCGGTAAAAATTACACCCCGAACTTGCACTCCATCGAATGCCGGATCAATGCGGAGGACCCCTACAACGGGTTTCGTCCATCTCCGGGCAAGATCACGACGCTGCATACGCCCGGCGGGCACGGTGTCCGGCTGGACACCCACGTGTACAGCGGGTACACCATTCCGCCCAACTACGATTCGATGATCGCCAAGCTGATCACCACGGCCCAGACGCGGGAAGAGGCCATCAACAAGATGAAGCGCGCCCTGGATGAATTCGTAATCGAAGGCATCAAGACGACCATCCCGTTCCACCGCCAGCTTATGGACCATCCGGATTACCTGGCCGGGAACTACACCACCAAATTCATGGAGGACTTCGAGATGCAACCCGAGCCCTCCGAGGACGACTGACGGAGCCATCCACGGCCCCGTAAACCGGCAAGAACCGCGCTATGAGCCCGAGCTACTGGGAAATTGAATCCTGGCTTACCGACGTGGATTTTTGCGTGGTGGGCAGCGGCATAACCGGCCTGAGTTGTGCCCTGGAACTTCGAAAAAGCCATCCCGGGGCCAAAATCCTCATTCTGGAACGGGGCATCCTGCCCGCCGGAGCCAGCACCCGCAATGCGGGTTTTGCCTGTTTTGGCAGCCTAACCGAGATCCTGGACGATTTGCAGTCCCATACGGAAGATGAAATTGTCTCTCTGGTTTCCAACCGGTTCACGGGCATCCGGATGCTGCGCCAACGGCTGGGCGACCAGGCCATAGATTTCCGGCAGTACGGAGGCTACGAGGTTTTCCGGGAAGCGGATAAAGAGGTGCAGGAGCACGCCCTGGAGGCCATGGATCGAATCAACCGGATGCTGCAACCGGTTTTCGGCCGGCCGGCCTTTGAAATCCGGCCGGGGGAATTTGGGATGGCCGGCATCCAGCCCGACGCCGTCTGCAACCCGTTGGAAGGACAACTCCATACGGGCCGGATGATGCAGGCCCTGCTGGGCAAAGCCCGGGAGGCGGACATTTGCTTGCTCAACGGGGTGGAGGTAACCGGGTTTGAAGACCTGGGGGACCAGGTAGGCATCCGGACTTCCGCATTCGAATTTGAGGCGGCGAACCTGCTGCTGGCGACTAACGGGTTTGCCGGGCTGCAAACCGGACTGGACCTGCAGCCTGCACGGGGCCAGGTACTTATCACAGAACCCGTACCCGGGCTGGCCCTCCGCGGGAGCTTCCACCTGGACCGGGGCTATTTCTACTTCCGAAACGTCGGCGACCGCGTACTCCTGGGAGGCGGCCGCCATTTGGACAAACCCGGGGAAACCACCACGGACCTCGGTCAGACCCCCGGCATACAACAAGCCCTGGAAGACCTGTTGCACAGGGTTATCCTTCCCGGGCAGGCCGTCCGGATAGCACAACGGTGGAGCGGGATCATGGGCGTGGGCTCCCGTAAGAAGCCCATCGTCCAAAAACTGTCCCCCCACGTATTTTGCGGGGTCCGCCTCGGGGGTATGGGGGTTGCCATCGGCAGTCAGGTAGGCGCCGACCTGGCGGCCCTGGCCACGACCTGACGAATCAGATCGGCAACCGCTTGTTGATGGTCTCCAGGGAAACATTCAGGAAAATGTTCTCCCCTGCCTCCAGGGCTTTTTCCGAATTGAAATACACCCCTTTTTCGCCTTCCATTCGTCCATATACCCGGTAGTAGCCGCCCATGTAGTAGGAGTGTTCCACAGAGACCTCCAGGCCGGACTTTTGCGATACGCGCAGCTCGTGGGCATAGACGATGATGTTCCGGGTGGTGGAAGCGTAGGATTTCAGGATATTGATCGGGATCAGGTTGGCTTCGCCCAGCAGATAGGCCGTATAGAGGCGGGCGGGTTGTTCAAAGATTTCCCGGGTGGGGCGCAGGTCCAGGATCTCCCGGTCCCGCAGCACCATCACCCGGTCGGCAAAGGGCAACACGTCGTTGTGGTCGTGGGTGGCGCACAGGCAGCTGATCTCCTCCCGCTTCAGGTATTCAAACAGGTTGCGGCGGAGTTTGTTCCGCCGGAAATGATCGATGTGTCCAAAGGGCTCGTCCAGCAATAACAGTTCCGGCTTTTGGGCCAATACCCGGGCCAGGGCCACGCGTTGCTGCTGGCCCCCGCTGAGGTATCGCACCTGTTTGCCGCGGTAGGCAGTGAGCTCCATGGTTTCCAGGAGTTCCTCCGTCCGGCGGGCCGTTTCCTCCGGGTAGTGTACCGACAGGAATTTGGCGATGTTTTCCTCCACGCTGATAAAGGGCATCAGGTCGAAGTCCTGGGCCAGGTACTTCATAAAAGGCGCACCCGGCAACAGCTGGTAGGCCGGACCCTTGATGGCGTGGTCCTTCCACCGGATGCTTCCCTGCTCAAAGGGGAGTTCCCCGTAAATGAGCTTTAGCAGGGTGCTTTTCCCGCAACCGCTCTCGCCCATGACTGCCATGAGTTCACCCCGGCCCAGTTGGAACCCGATGTCCTCCAGGACGGTTTCCGACTCATAGGCAAAACTTAGAGATTCAACTGTCAGCATAAACAAAAAAAATCCGCTTCTTAAGAAACGGATTTTCAGGTATTTTATTGATCGTTATTCCTTGAAATCTTTGAGTGCTGCCTGGTTGGGCAACTCCTCGTACCCCATATTGTAGAAGGTAAACCCGAAAATATCGGCGTACTGTTCAATGGTCTTGCTGATGGGTGTGCCGGCCCCGTGGCCCGCATTCGTCTCAATGCGGATCAGCACCGGGTTTTCACCAGCGTGTTTCTCCTGGAGCGTGGCGGCGAATTTGAAGCTGTGGGCGGGCACTACCCGGTCGTCGTGGTCTGCGGTGGTCACCAGGGTAGCCGGGTAAGCGACCCCCTCCCGGATGTTGTGCAGGGGCGAGTATCCCTTCAGGTACTCGAACATCTCCTCGCTCTCCTCCGAGGTCCCGTAGTCATAGGACCATCCGGCCCCGGCGGTAAAGGTGTGGTAGCGCAGCATATCCAAAACCCCGACGGCCGGCAGGGCCACCTGCATGAGGTCCGGACGCTGGGTCATGACCGCCCCCACGAGCAGCCCCCCGTTGGAGCCGCCCCGGATGGCCAGTTTGCCTGCGGAGGTGTACCCTTCCGCAATCAGGTATTCGGCCGCAGCGATAAAATCGTCAAACACGTTTTGCTTGCTTGTCTTGGTCCCCGCGTCGTGCCATTTTTTCCCGTATTCGCCTCCCCCCCGGATATTCGGGACCGCATAGATGCCGCCCTGTTCCAGCCAGACTGCATTCGAGGTGCTGAAGCCCGGGGTAAGGCTGACGTTAAACCCGCCATACCCGTAGAGGATGGTGGGGTTGTCCCCGTTTTTTTCCAGGCCTTTTTTGTGGGTGATGATCATCGGGATCCGCGTGCCGTCGGCCGACTCGTAGAACTCCTGGTTGGAGACGTAGTCGTCCGGGTTAAAATCGATGTCCGGCTTCCAGTAAAGCTCGTATTCCCCGGTTTCCACGTGGTACTTATAGGAGGATCCCGGGGTGTTGTAGTTGGTAAAGTAGAAGTAAAACTCTTTTTCTTCTTTTTTGCCGCCAAAGCCGCTGGCACTGCCCACCCCCGGCAGGGGCACTTCGCGCACCAGGTTGCCCTGGTAGTCGTATTGCAGGACCTTGGAAATCGCGTCCACCATGTATTCGGCAAAGAAGTAACCGCCCCCGGTATTCGGGCTCAGAACATTTTCGGTTTCCGGGATAAAGTCCACCCAGTTCTCCGGCCCCGGATCGGACGCATCCACCGTGACGATGCGTTTGTTCGGCGCGTCCCGGTCCGTGACAATATAGAGTTTCGACCCGGAATTTTCGATCACATAGCTATCGGATTCCTCGTCCCCGACAATGGTTTTCAACCCGGAACCAGGGTCCTGCAGGTCCTGGATAAACAATTTATTGCCGGAAGTCGTATTGGCCGCCGAAAGGATCAGGTAGCGCTGGTCTTCCGTCACCGAGGCCCTGATATAGCGGTGCTTTTGGTCTGGGGTGCCCCCAAAGATCAACTGGTCCCCGGCCTGCGGCTGCCCGAGTTGGTGGAAATAGACCTTGTGCTGGTCCGTCCTGGCCGAAAGCTCGCTGCCTTCCGGCTTGTCGTAGCTCGAGTAGTAGAAGCCCTCGTTGCCCCTCCAGGAAACCCCGCTGAACTTGATGTCCACCAGGGTGTCTTCGATGATTTCCCGGCTGGCGGCGTCCATGACGATCACCTTGCGCCAGTCGCTGCCCCCCTCGGAGATGGAGTAGGCTACCCGGGAGCCGTCTTCTGTAAAGCTCAGGCCGGCCAGGGAGGTGGTGCCGTCCTCCGAAAAGGTGTTCGGGTCCAGGAAAACCTCGGGGTCGCCCGTTTCCCCCTGGCGGTAGAGGACATACTGGTCCTGCAGCCCGTCGTTTTTGTAGAAGTAAGTCTTCCCGCCCTCTTTGAACGGGGTGCCCAGCTTTTCGTAATTCCAGAGCTTTTCAAGTCGCTGGCGCAGGGCCTCCCGGTAGGGGATGCCGTCCAGGTACCCGAAGGTGACTGCGTTCTGCCGCCGGACCCAGTCTTCGGTTTCCGGGCTCCGGTCGTCTTCGAGCCAGCGGTAAGGATCGGCCACTTCCGTGCCGAAATAGGTGTCCACAGTGTCGACTTTCGCAGTTTCCGGGTAGTTTATGGCCATATTCGTTTCGGTTTGATTTTGGCAGGCCGTGAGCAGGAGGCCCAGGCACAGGATTGCGGTGGTGTGTTTCATGGAGGGTGGTTCAGAAAATCGGACTAAAATACCACAAAAAACGGCCGTCCCAAACCAGGGGTCGGCCGTTTAACAGTATTTTATGGAGCAGACCTATTTCCCGTTTGCCAAGTGCTGGAAACCGGCCGCAACCGCGAAGTCAGGGTTTGGCGTCAATGGCCCGGGCATGCTGGCCGGCTCCCGGGTTTCAGACCAGGCCGCGCTCCAGCAGGTGCTCCGCTATCTGGACGGCGTTTGTGGCGGCGCCCTTGCGGAGGTTGTCGGCTACGATCCAGAGATTCAGGGTCTTGGCCTGGCTTTCATCCCGGCGGATCCGACCCACAAAAACCTCGTCTCTGCCATGGGCGAGTACCGGCATCGGGTAGGTGTTTGTGGCGGGGTCGTCCTGCAGCACAACGCCGGGGGTGGCTGAAAGAATCTGCCGTACCTCGTCCAGGTCAAAGTCTTCCCGGAATTCGATGTTTACCGCCTCTGAATGCCCGCCGGCCGTGGGAATCCGAACGGCGGTGGCAGTTACGGAAAACGTGCGGTCGTCCAGGATTTTTTGCGGTTCCCGGGCCAGTTTCATCTCCTCCTTGGTATAGCCGTTCTCCTGGAACACGTCGCAATGGGGCAGGGCATTCCGGTTGATCGGGTGCGGGTAGGCCTTCTCACCGGACACCCCGGCGATTTCATCTTCCAACTGGCGGACAGCCTTCACCCCCGTACCGGAAACGGATTGGTAGGTGGAGACCACCACCCGCCTTATCGTATACCTTGTATGCAGGGGCGCCAGTACCATCACGAGCTGGATGGTGGAACAGTTGGGGTTCGCGATGATCTTGTCTTCCGGCCCAAGTGTATCTGCGTTGATTTCAGGAACCACCAGTTTCTTCCCGGGGTCCATCCGCCAGGCCGAGGAATTGTCGATTACCGTGGTGCCGGCATCCGCAAACCGCGGGGCCCATTCCAGGGAAGTATCCCCTCCGGCCGAGAAAATGGCGATATCCGGCCGTGCTGCTACGGCGTCCGCCAGACCGATTACGGGGTATTCCCGGTCCCTGAACGGGAGCAACCTGCCCACAGAGCGCTCGGAGGCCACCGGCAGCAATTCGGTAACCGGGAAATTGCGCTCGGCCAGTACCCGGAGCATGACTTCGCCCACCATTCCGGTGGCGCCTACAACTGCTACTTTCATCAGATTCGTATTTAGTGGGCCAAAAGTACGCCGGACATAGGTCTCCGGCAAATCCGTCCGGAAAGATTTTTAAAAATAAAACAAAATGTTGCAAATATAACCCCTGAGTGCGTCTATTCCACAGACCCGAAGGAATCGCGTCATCCGGCAGATTAGTTCCCATCCAGACGATAGGGGCCCACCCCAAAAGAAAAACCGCCCGGGCGCGCCGGGCGGTTTAAGTTGCACTTGCTTGTGGTGTAGCGGTTCCCGCCACAAGTCGGGACGCGTCTTTATTTCTTTTTCAGCAGGTCGCGGATTTCGGCCAGCAAGTCTTCCTGGGTGGGCCCTTTGGGGGCTTCCGGTTTGGGCTCTTCTTTTTTGCGGACCTTGTTGTAGGACTTCACGATCATAAACAACACGAACCCGACGATGATCAGGTTGATGATGCTGTTGATCCACGCCCCGTATCGCACGGCGCTTTCCGGTTTTTCCACCGTACCGTCGGCGGCCACCACGGCTTCCGACAGGACGATTTTCATATCGGAGAAATCCACTCCTCCGGTGAAATAGCCCACGATCGGCATCATAATGTCATTGACAAACCCGCTGACCACCAGGCCGATGGCGCTGGCGAGCAAAACTGCAACGGCCAGGTCGATGACATTGCCGGTCATAATAAACTTCTTGAATTCTTTTAGCATGGTTCTATTTGATTGGTTATGCTGCTCAAAATACTAAAAATTTGCAGAGTAGCCCCCAAGAGATATCATTTTCAGCGGATTAGGCTATTTAAAGGCCCATCGGTCGCCCCGGACGAATACCGGACGAATATTGGAAAGCTCAATGTTCTTCCAGGATTTCCCGCGCCACCCGCCGGGAGATACCCGTTAGGAGTTCATAGGAAATGGTGCCGGCTCCGCGCGCCAGGTCTTCGGCGGAATGCCCATTCCCGAAAACCACCACCTCGTCCCCCTCCTTGCAGGGGATTCCCGTGACGTCGATCATCGTCATGTCCATGCAAACATTCCCGATAATGGGAGCGCGTTTACCCCGGACATGGAATGCTCCATGCTCCTTTCCGTAAATCCGTCCGATACCGTCTGCATGCCCGATGGGAAGCGTAGCCGTGGTCCGGAAATCCGCAGCCCGGTACCCCTTGTTGTAGCCTACCCATTCCCCGGGCTCGATTTTATGGAGCTGGGAAATGCGGGTGCGCAGCCGGGCCACCGGGCGGAGGAGTGGGTCTACTTCGGGATCGTTGCCGTACCCGTAGAGCCCGATGCCGCTGCGGACCATGTCCCATTGGGCATCCGGGAAATTCAGGATGCCGGAGGTGTTCAGCAGGTGGAAAAAAGGCGTGCCGGGCAATTGTTCGCGGATATCCGCCACGATGGCGGCAAACGATTTGATCTGCCTTTGGGTAAAAGTGTTTGAGCCGGGGTCGTCCGAAGCCGCCAGGTGGGAGAAGGCGGATCGGATGGCAAGGCTGGACTCCCCTTCCAGTTGCCCGGCAATCCATTCCACGTCGTTTTCCCAGAAACCCAGCCGGTTGAGGCCCGTATTGAACTTCAGGTGGACCGGAAACCCCCGCGCCTCCCGCCGCCGGGCAGTTTCCAGGAACATTTTCAGAATCCGCGGGCTGTAGAGCGCCGGCTCCAGCCGATGGGTAATCAGGTCATCCAGGCCGGAAGGCTGGGGGTGCAGCACCAGGATGGGGAGCCGGACGCCGCCCTCTCGCAAAAAGGTGCCTTCGTCCGTGAAGGCCACCGCCAGGTAATCGGCCCCGAGGGCTTCGAGTTTCAGCGCAATGGCCAGGGAATCACTGCCGTAGCCGTAGGCCTTGACCACGCCCAGGAACCGGGTTTCGGGACGCAGCCTGTCCCGCAAAAACCGGTAGTTGTGGGCCAGGGCCCCCAGGTCGATCTCCAGGACCGTGTCACGGCTTTGAGGCATTCTCTGATTTTTTCGAGGGGAGGACCTCGGGTTCGTTCACTTCGAGCTTACTGATTTTTTCGGTGAGCATCGCCTTGTAGAATGCCCCCCGGCTCAGCGGTTCGTACTCCTCGGTTTCGCCCAGCAATACGAGCCGGTCGTTTCGGGATTTGCGGTAGCTGTAGTTGGCCAGGTTGCCGGTGCGCGTACAGATGGCGTGAACCTTGGTTACGTATTCCGCCGTGGCCATCAGGGCCGGCATGGGGCCGAAAGGGTTGCCCTTGAAGTCCATATCCAGGCCCGCAACCACCACCCGGACGCCCTTGTTGGCCAGGTCGTTGCAGACCGTGACGATTTCGTCGTCAAAAAACTGGGCCTCGTCAATGCCCACCACGTCGCAATTGTCGGCCAGCAACCGGATATTTGCAGCAGCCGGCACCGGGGTGGAACGAATCTCGTTTTCGTCGTGGGAAACCACGTAGTCTTCGTGGTACCGCGTATCGACGATCGGTTTGAAGATCTCTACCTTCTGACGGGCAAACTGGGCGCGACGCAGGCGTCGGATCAGTTCCTCGGTCTTGCCTGAAAACATCGAACCGCAGATGACTTCAATCCATCCGAATTGTTCTTTGGGGTTAACAGTGTTTTCGAGAAACATTTTGTAATTTTAGACGAAAGTAGCGGCTGTTTCCGTTACAGGTAGTAGCGGCGCTATAAAAGTATTAAAAAAGAACCACCTTCACGGAAAGGTCCCCGTATAATTAGCTATGAAACGAAAACTGAAAGAGGAGTTGCTGAAACTCTCCAAGGACATCATTACGAGCCGCGGTTTGAAGGAGTTGCCGGAGCTTTATGAAAGGGCCAGGGATCTCTACGAAAAACTGGCGGTACTGAAATTTATCGAGGAAAAACTCAACGACGTGCAGATCGACGTCAGCAAGAGCGAAGTCGCCTCCAAGTTTGAATCGATCGCCTCGGCGGTACTCAACGAGAATAAGTCCGTGCCGGAATCCAACCCGCACGAAGAGGATATCATCGTCCCGGGAATCGACACAATTAAGCACATGGTATCGGAAATGCCCGGGGGTGAGGAACTCGAGGAGGTCCTTGAGCGGCTCATCGCCAAGAACGACTTTGTCAAAAACGACAAACAGGACACGGCCCCCGACCTGCCGAAACCGCCGAAACCTGGCCATTCCAAATCCCTGAACGACACGCTGACGGCGCGGAAGATCTCCGTGGGGCTCAACGACCGACTGGCTTTTGTCAAGCACCTGTTCAACGACGACATGGACGCCTTCAACCGCATCCTGTCCAAACTGAACGACCTGGATTCCGTGGAGCATTCCGTGGCCTATATCCGCGATGAAGTAAAACCCGGGTTCAACCAGTGGGAAGGGAAGGACGAATACGAAGCCCGGTTTATGGAACTCATCGAACGGCGCTTTAACTAATAGTCAGAAAAACAAGTGATAATGGCCGGACGTGCTTACAGCCGCCCGGCCTCTTTTTATACCGCCCATGCAGCCTGGCAAACTGTTCATCGTACCCACTCCCATCGGCAACCTCGGGGATATCACCCTGAGGGCCCTGGAAGTGCTCCGGGAGGCCGACCTGATCCTGTCCGAGGATACCCGCACCAGCGGAAAACTCCTGAAACATTATGAAGTGGAGACCCCCCAGCGTTCGTATCATATGCACAACGAACACCGGGTAGTGGACGCATTGGTCGCCGAGGTAGCAGCGGGCAGGACGCTGGCGTTGATATCCGATGCAGGGACACCCGGCATTTCCGACCCGGGCTTTCTGTTGGTCCGCGCCTGTATCCAGGCGGGGCATGCCGTGGATTGCCTGCCGGGAGCCACCGCCTTTGTCCCCGCCCTGGTGTGCAGCGGCTTCCCCACGGACCGGTTTGTTTTTGAAGGATTCCTCCCCCATAAGAAGGGCCGGCAGACCCGGCTCGCCGAACTGGCCGGCGAGGCCCGGACGATGGTTTTTTACGAAAGCCCCCATCGGTTGCTGAAGGCCCTGGAGCAATTTGCCGACCATTTCGGAGCGGAACGCGAGGTGGCAGTCTGCCGGGAACTGACCAAGCACTTTGAGGAGATTGTGCGGGGGACCGTGTCGGAAGTAGCCGACCACTTCAAACAGAATGCGCCCCGGGGCGAATTTGTCCTGGTGGTTCGGGGAAAATAGGTCAGCCGTGCTTCCCCGGTTCCCAACCGTATCGGGAGAGGTACTTTTCCCCGCTTTCAACTGCCCCCGATTCAATAGGGGTCCCCATGGAGTCGTTCCAGCGGTTGAGAAAGCCGAAAAGGGAGATCACCCCGAGGATTTCGACAATTTCCCCTTCGTCCCAGTGTTCGTGCAGCCGGGCCGCCAGGTCGGCATCCACCGTATTGGGTACCTGTGAAGCCGCCAGGGCAAAGTCCAGGGCGGCCCGTTCGGCATCCGAAAATGCGCTGTGGGTCCGGTACTCCCAAATATTTTCCAATTGCCTTTGTTCGGCCCCGTACCGCTCGGCGGCCCGGATGGCATGGGCCTGGCAGTACCGGCAGCCGGTGGCATTGCTGCTCACCCAGGCAATCATCCGTTTCAGGGCTGAGGTCACCTTCCCGTGGTTTTCCATCACGGCCATATTCAACTGGATAAATGCCTTGGAAATGGCCGGCCGCCGCTGCATGGTCAGGACGGAATTCGGGCAGAAACCCAGGGTTTCATCAAAGAATTTGGCCAGCTTCCGGGTTTCGGGATCGGCATTCGGGTCTAAGGGTGTTACAAGGGGCATATGGCGTGATTTTATTGTACTTTTGGGCAAGAAACAAAAAAATTATGGCTTCCACCAATCACGTCACGACGCGCTGGCTGGGGGATATGGCATTTGAATCCAACAATCCCTCCGGCCTGAATTTCCGAATCGATGCAAGCCCCGAAGATGGCGGGGCAGGGTCCGGGATGCGCCCGAAGGCCCTCATGTTGAGTTCGCTGGCAGGGTGTTCGGGACTCGACATTGCCATGCTGATCCGCAAGATGAAACTCGAGGTGTCCGATTTCCATATCGAAACCGTCGGGTCGCTCAGCGAAGACCACCCGCAAACCTACGAGGCGGTCCGGGTGGAGTTCCACTTCCACGGCAAAAATCTCGCACAGGCAAAATTGCAACGGGCCGTGGACCTATCCGTGGAGAAATACTGCGGGGTGATCGCCATGTTCCGGAAATTTGCGGAACTCGATTTCCAGACTGTTTTCCACGAAGACTGATCCGTATTCCGCGGTGCCCGGGTCCAAGTGCAGCGGGCGCATTCAGCAGCCAGAATAGTTTTGGTGCCAGCCAATTTCGGGGCAGTGCGCCCCCGTACCGGGGTGGGGCAAAAAACGGGTGTAACCTGCCTGCAGCCCACAGGCCTAAATTCAATCCATGTCCATGAGTACGCGTTGGGTTTTTAAACCGGAGCCCGGGAGGGAAGCAGCCTCCCGCCTGGCCGGGGAAATCGGCATCGACCCGTTGCTCGCCGGCCTGCTGGTTCAACGGGGCATCCGGGATTTTGAATCGGCCCGGAGGTTTTTCCGGCCGGAGCTCTCCCACCTCCACGACCCGATGCAGATGCAGGACATGGAACAGGCCGTGGATCGCCTGGAAGATGCCTTAACCAGGGGTGAACGGATCCTGGTTTACGGGGATTACGACGTGGACGGGACCACGTCCGTTGCCCTGATGGCAGCTTACCTGCGGAAATACAGCGATGCGGTGGCCACCTACATCCCGGACCGCTACCGGGAGGGATATGGCCTCTCCCGCCAGGGGATAGAGTTTGCGGATGACAACGGCATGGGGCTGATCGTCGCCCTGGATTGCGGGGTCAAGGCCATTGAGCAGGCCCGGTACGCCCGGTCCAAAGGCATCGACCTGATTATCTGCGACCACCACCGGCCCGGGGAAACGCTGCCGGAAGCGGTGGCCGTCCTGGACCCGAAACGCGATGACTGCCCCTACCCCTACAAGGAACTTTGCGGTTGCGGGGTGGGTTTTAAGCTCATCCAGGCGCTGCATGAGCGGCGCGGCCTGGACCCGGCAGAGCTCCTTCCCTACCTGGACCTGGTGGCTACCGCTATCGGGGCGGATATCGTCCCGATCACCGGGGAGAACCGGGTGATGGTCCACTACGGGCTGCAGGTGATCAACGGCGGGGCCCGTCCGGGGATCCGCGCGTTGCTCCGCGGGCTGGACAGGAAAAACTACCAGGTATCCGACCTGGTATTCCGGGTTGCCCCCCGGATCAATGCCGCCGGGCGGATGCAGCACGGGGAGGACGCCGTCCGGTTGCTCACCGAGACAGACCCGGCCCGGGCCGGGGCACTGGCCGACGAAATCGAATCGCTGAACAGCCAGCGCAGGGAGACCGAACAGGCCATTACCGACGAGGCCCTGGAGATGGTCCGTTCGGAAGGAGGGGAGGCCCGGATGAGTACGGTGGTTTTCAAGGAAGACTGGCATAAAGGGGTTATCGGCATTGTGGCGTCCCGCCTTATCGAGACGTATTACCGCCCCACCCTGGTGTTTACCCGCAGCGGCGATAAATTGGCGGCATCCGCGCGCTCGGTGCGCGGCTTTGACCTCTACGAGGCCCTGGAAGCATGTTCGGACTGTATCGAACAATTCGGCGGACACACGTACGCCGCCGGCCTGACCCTGGAGGCTTCCCGATTCCAGGACTTTAAGGACCGGTTTGAAAAGGTGGTGTCCGAGCGGATCACCGAGGATTCCCTGACTCCGGAAATCCAGATAGACCTCAAAATCCACCTGAGCCAGATCCACCCGAAACTCGTCCGGATCCTCAGTCAGTTTGGCCCGTTTGGCCCGGGGAATCCCGCCCCGGTATTCGTTGCCGGCCCCCTGGTGGATACCGGGTATGCGCGTACCGTCGGGGAAGGCGGGGCGCATTTAAAACTAGCTGTTACCCAGGATGGCTCCGGCCCCATTGGCGGGATAGGATTCGGGTTGGGAGACCGCCTGGACCTGATCCAGGGGGGCAGGGAGTTTTACGCCGTTTTTTCCATCGAGGAGAACCACTGGCAGGGCAGGACGAGCACGCAGTTAAAAATCCGGGACATCCGGGACGGCGCACCGGATTGATTCCCCAGGCGCGAAATGCCCGGGACCCGGGCCTGGGTAGCCGTTGGGTTTACTGGCCGTAGTATTCCAGTTTCAGAGTTTCCCCGTCAAAAACCCCATAGCTGTAATGGGAAATCCAGTCGCCCAGGTTGACGTAGCGGCTGGAATCGGTCAGTTTGATGTCCAGCGGCAGGTGGCGGTGGCCGAAGACAAAGTAGTCGAAATGGGCTTCGGTGAGTTTGCGCCTGGCGTATTGTACGAGCCATTCCCGGTCTTCGCCCAAAAAGCGGACGTCCTCTTCGCCGGAAATCATCTTGTTTTTCACGGAGAAATACTGCGCCATGCGGACGCCCAGGTCCGGGTGCAGCCACCGGAAGGCCCACTGGGCCACGGGGTTGGTAAAGACCTTCTTCATTCGCTTAAACCCTTTGTCCCCGGGTCCCAGCCCGTCGCCGTGGCCGATGAAAAAGCGCTTCCCGCCGATTTCAAAAACGCGCGGTTTATGGTACACCGGAATGTTCAGCTCTTCTTCAAAATACCCGTCCATCCAGAGGTCGTGGTTGCCCACAAAGTAAATGACGGGGATCCCCTGGTCGGTCAGGGAAGCCAGGGCGCCCAGCGTGCGGGTAAACCCCTTGGGCACCACCCGCTTGTATTCAAACCAGAAATCGAAGAGGTCGCCCAACAGGAAGATGGCTGCGGCGTCTTCCCGGATGGAATCGAGCCACGCCACAAACCGACGCTCGCGGACCAGGCTTTCCCGTGAATTCGGGGCGCCCAGGTGGTTGTCGCTGGCAAAATAAACCTTCTTGCCGCCGGGGATGGCTATTGGGTCAGGAATGGTAGGGTGCTGCTGCATGCGTAGTAAAGATACGAACTGCCGGTGGTTCCCGGACTGTCAATCCGGGTTGTCCGAGGCAAACCATTCGGCATAGGCCGTCCCGGTCTCCCGAAGCCGCAGCGAATGCAGCCGGATATGTTCGGGGAGTCGTTTGCCGATCCGATGGGCAAAATCCACTACCATATTTTCACTGGTGGGTTGGTAATCCGCCAGGATGACCCGGTGACCCTCCCGTTCCAGGGTGCGGGCCAGTTCCACATGGGGCGTGTTCCGGTTAAAAATGGTGGCGTGGTCAAAACGGTCTACCACCTCTTCCCTTACCACTTTCTTCAGGTCGCCAAAATCCATGACCATCCCGAGCTTCACCGCCCCGTCCTCTGCGATGGGCGTCCCAATCACGGTAACGGAAAGGTGGTAGCTGTGACCGTGGACATTCCGGCATTTCCCGTCGTACCCGTACAGGGCGTGGCCGGTCTCAAATGTAAATTCCTTGGTGATGCGTACGCGTGCCATGATCGGATCTCTAGTTGCAAAAGTAGAAAAACATCGGAAGGAATCCCGTGCCGTCCGGGAAAATGGCCCGGGATGCGTAAATTGCCAAAAAAAGCTTTGGCAGCCAAACGACTCAAATCCATTGCCGACCAGGAACGCATTTCCCTGCGGGATTCCTTCCGGGGCTGGCAATCCATCCCGCGTTTTTTCAGGGAGATCTACGCCGCCGGGCCCCGGTTGTTTATCCTGAACCTGTTGGGCCGCCTGCTCAAAGGTTTCAGCCCGGTTGTACTCCTGTGGATCGGCAAGGTCATCATCGACGAAATCGTCTTCCTGCTGAACAACCCGGACGGGGATTTTACCCGCCTGTGGACGTATGTCGCCATCGAATTGGGCGTGGCCCTGCTCACAGACCTGATCGGCCGGGGGGTCACCCTGACGGACGGCCTTTTGGGGGACCTCTATTCCAACGCTTCGTCCGAACGCATCATCCACAAGGCCGCCGACCTGTCCATGTCCCAGCTGGAGAACCCCGTTTTCTACGACAAGCTGGAACGCGCCCGTATGCAGACCAACAGCCGCGTATCCCTGATGAGCAATGTCCTGGCGCAGGGCGAAGGCCTGCTTTCAATAATTTCCCTGATCGCGGGCCTTATCTATTTCGAACCCTGGTTGATCCTGCTGCTGATTTTGAGTATCGTGCCCGCTTTTATCAACGAACTCAAGTTCTCCTCGGACCGGTACTCCCTGGCGCGCAGCTGGACGAGCGAACGGCGCGAACTCGATTACCTGAGGTATATCGGCGCCAATAACCGAACGGCCCAGGAGGTGAAGCTATTCGGGCTAACAGGGTTTATCGCCGGCCGGTTCCGGGACATGGCGGCGCAGTACTACCGGCTCACCCGGAGGCTGGCCGTCCGCCAGAGCCTCTTTGGGGGCCTGTTTAACCTGCTGGGGGTCATCGCCTATTACGGGGCGTATATCCTGATCATCTACCGCACTCTGGGCGGGCTGCTCACCCTGGGGGAACTCACCTTCCTCTCCGGTTCCTTCAACCGGTTGCAGACCAATATGCAGGGCTTCTTTTCCCGGTTTACGCGGATTTCGGAGAGTGCCCTCTATCTGAAGGATTATTTCGATTTTATCGACCTGGAACCGGAAAGTCCCGGGGGAGACGTGGTCCCCATGCCGGATCGCATCCGCGAGGGATTCGAATTCCGGGAGGTGTATTTTACCTACCCGGAAAGCGACACACCGGTACTCAAAGGGGTCAGTTTCCGCATCCGGGCGGGCGAGAAGATTGCCTTTGTCGGGCAAAACGGGGCCGGGAAAACCACGCTCATCAAACTGATCCTGCAATTTTACCAACCCACTTCCGGGCAGATCCTGCTGGACGGGACGGATATTTCCCGCTTTGACAAGGAGGCTTACAGGAAGCGGTTTGGGGTCATCTTCCAGGATTATTTTCGGTACGAATTCACGTTGCGGGAGAATATTGCCGTGGGGGATATCGGGGCCGTCCGGGACGATACCCGGATTGGCGAGGCCGCGCGGAAAAGCCTGGCGGATCAGGTGGTACAGGAAATGGCCGACGGCCTGGAGCAGCAGCTCGGGCGCCGGTTTGCCCGCGGGCAGGAACTCAGCGGGGGGCAGTGGCAGAAGGTGGCCCTGGCACGGGCCTACATGAAAGACGCGGACGTTATGGTCCTGGACGAACCCACGGCCTCCCTGGATGCCCGGGCGGAATACGAGGTGTTTGAGCGGTTTATCGGGCTGACCAGGGGCCGAACCAGCATCATTATCTCCCACCGGTTCAGCACCGTCCGGATGGCCGACCGGATATTGGTGCTCGAAGACGGGGCGGTAACCGCCCTGGGCACCCACGAGGACCTGATGGAACAAGGCGGCCTGTACGCGGAACTATTTACCCTGCAGGCTGCGGGGTACCAGTAGGCAGATCTCTTTTCAGGCCGGACTTCCGTTATTCCAGCGCCTCTTCGGCGTAAACCCCCGGGGTGTGAGTGCCCGGCACGCGTATTATTTTTTCTCCTTGAATTTCCGCAGGGTTTCCTGGGTGGTTTCGGACAGGGCGAGCCGCCCGGTTTCTGCGGCGCGTTCCGGCAGGAGGTCCCCCCAGTGGTCCGTCCCCTCCCAGAGGGCCTTTTTCAGGGCTGTAAGCGCGGCAGGCGGATAGGAGGCGAGTTGGGAAGCAAAGAATTCGGCTTCCTCGTCCAGGGCCTGGCGCGAATCGAATACGCGCGCATACAAGCCTTTTTCCTGAGCCCAATAAGCGCTCTTCCACTCTGTGGGGGAGAGGGACAGCTCTGCGAGCCCGGCTGCCCCGGTTTTCCGGGCGACGGCCGGTGCAATCACCAGGGGGGCAATGCCGATACTGATTTCCGAGAGGCGTACCGAAGCGCCTTCAAGGGCCAGGGCGTAATCGCAGGCGGCTATCAGCCCCACGCCGCCACCAACCGCCTTGCCGTGGACACGGGCCACGATGGGCTTTGGACACCTGCGCATGGCATTGATGACGCGGGCAAAGCCGCTGAAGAATTCGGCCCCGGTTTCCGGGTTGTCTATTTCCAGGAGTTCGTCAAAGGAAGCGCCGGCACAAAAGGCCCGGTCGCCTTCGGATTGCAGCAGGATTACCGAGATGTCGCCATCCCCGCCCAGGGCATCGATTTCCCGTTCCAGGAGACTCAACAGGTTGGAGGTGAAGGAGTTGCTGGCAGGATGGCCGAATTCCACGCGGGCCAGTGGGCCTGAGCGCTGGGTGTAAAGACTGCCTTCTTTGCGGGCTGCGGTCATGGTTTTTACCCAAATTTATGCCTTTTGCAAGAGCGGGCGAAATTTTTGCCGGAACTTCCAGACCAGGGGCGCTCCGCGGAACAGCATCCACACGGTAAACGCCCCCCAGATACCGTAAAGGCCCCAATCCAGCACTTTTCCGAGATAGAGGGCGGGGACAAAGCCCAGGAAGGTGGCAAAAAGCAGGACGTTCCTCAAAAACCGCATCTTCCCCATCCCCTTGAATATCCCGTCGAATACAAAGGCGATCCCGTTGATGGGCATTCCGAGGATCAGGATGAAGAAGAAGCTGTAGAACGCCTGCAGAACCAGGACGTCCTCCGAGAAGAGCCTGCCGATGGGGCGGTAGAAGACGGTTGCAGCGACCATCAGGAAAAGGCAGACCCCCAGGCCGTAGCGGCTGAGTTTTTTGGCCAGGTTCCAGAGGCTGTCGTAGTCCTTTGCACCCAGGAACCGCCCGCCCAGGATTTTCCCCGCAGAGGAGTACCCGTCTACGAAGAAGGCGGCAAAGAGCCAGAGGTTGATTGCGATGGTATGCGCGCCGATAAACCGATCGCCCAGGGCCGTGGCTTCCCAGACGGCCAGTAGGAGCGCCAGGTTCAGCGATAGCGTGCGGATAAACAAATTGAGTACCATCCCGATCAGCCGGCGCATTTCCGGGTGTACGGGAAACTGCAGTTTCAGGCGGATCGGCGTCCGCCACATGAGCAGCCCCAGTGCCAGGAGGGCCATCACTCCCTGGGCGATCAGGCTGGCCCAGGCAGCCCCCTCCAGATTCATAGCGGGTATCCATCCATCCACGCCGTAGACCAGGGCAAAGTCCAGCAGGATGTTCAGCCCGGCACCGGTAATGGCGATGAGCATGGGCCACCCGGTATTTTGCAGGCCCTGGAAAATCCCCATGATCGCGAAGGTGAGTAGTGTCAGCGGAAATCCCCAGACACGGATTTGGAAGTAGGAGATACAGTATTCCAGGATCAGGCCCTCGGCGTTCAGCAGCCCGAAAATCTGCGGGCTCAGGGGGAGGGAGACCCCCAGGATCAAAAGACTCAGCGCGAGATTCAGGAAAATAGCCTGGGCGGGGAGCGTTTTGATGTCGTCCAGCCGGTCGCCGCCCACATACTGGGCCACAATGGCCGATACGGCAGACCGCGTCTGGCCCAAAATCCAGATAAGCATCGAAAGGAAGGACCCGACAATCCCCACGGCTGCCAGGGATTCCAGGCCGTTTTCGGGGATATTGCCGACGATGGCCGTGTCCGTAATGCTGAGAACGGGCTCGGCGATACCGGCGAAGATAGCAGGTATGGCCAGGCGGTTGATGTTTTTCCGGGAGAGGGCTGGATTCACACCTGCGAATTTACGACCCGCTCGTAACAATAAAAAGGGTAAGCGCTCTGCCTGGGGAAGTAGACAGCCCCCAGGCGCTGGTAACCCCGCTGCTCGTAGAATCGCTGGTTTCGGTGGTTTCGGCTGAAGGTGTCCAGGCGGATGGAGCGGGCGCCTTGCCGGAGCGCCAATCCCTCGGCATGGTCCATCAGCTGTTGTGCCAGGCCCTGGCGTTGGTAATCCGGGTGAACGCCCAGGCGGTGGATGTAGAGGTTGTCGCGATTCGGGGTAAGCCAGCGTACCGATTTGTATTCTTCATCCATCCGGGAAGATACCACGATGGTCCCCACCGGCCCGTGGCCCGCGTCGATCACCCACAGTTCCCCCCGGTCCAGGTCCCGGACAAAGGCTTCCTGCTTCGGGTAGACGTCCGTCCACTGAAAGATGCCGTTGGCCTGCATGGCGCGGCCGCAGGCCCTGGCCATTTCCATAATTTCGGGGATTTCCTCTACTTTTGCAGGGCGGATCATTTCGCAGCCGACATTTTGTGTAAATTTAGAGGAATTAACTAGATCCAACCACCCATGAAAAAAATCCTGGTCCCTGTAGGAAACCCCGAAAGCGCCCTCGAAACACTGAAATACGCCGTGAGCTTCGGCGCGGAATTCAAGGCTGAAATCTACGCGATGGAAGTGCTGACAAAGACCAGCCGGGCCGGGGAGTTGTCGAACGTGAAGGAGAAATTCGTCGAGAGCAGCAAGGAACGCCTTCGCGAACTGATCGGCCAGATCGATACGGGGGGTGTGGACGTTAAAGTGGCCACCTATCAGGGCGACCTGGTAGACGGCTTGAATAACCTCACAGCAGAACTGGATATCGACCTGATCCTGGTAGCCCCCCGGAGTGTGGAAATTGACGAGGAGCTCTACCTGGGGAATACCACCGGGCGAATCATCAAGCGCACCAACATCCCCACGCTGATTGTGCCGAAAGGCTGCTCCTTCAAGCCCTACAAAACCATCCTGACCGCATTCCGGTCCGGGATCCTCAAAAGGAAGCGGGTCCTCAAACCCCTGGTCGCCATTCAGGAGAAGTTTGGGGCCACGGTGAACCTGTTGATGGTCAAGACCCCGAATTATACGGACGACGACCTGAAGATCAATACCGCCCTGATGGACATCGCCTCCCAGGTGACCATGACCGAACATGCAAACACGTATCTGGGCGTACTGGAGCACCTGCAGAGCCAGCAACCGGACCTGCTGACGGTATTCAGAAGGAAGCGGGGCTTTTTCAATGCGCTCTGGGAGAAGAACACAATCCAAAAATCCGAGTTTTCGGCACGGATTCCCGTGTTGGTGCTTAGTGTGAAGAAGGATTGAGGGGGCAACATAAGCCAAATGACTTCTCCATGCGAAAAATCCTGGTATGCACCCTGTTATTTTTCTATTACCCGAGCTTTTCCCAAACCCTGACCGATGAATCCGACAAGGAGGAGCTGACCTATGTGCTTTCGAATATTCAGCGTACTGTAGAGGATCATAAATCGATTTTTGAAGGAGCTTTTTATTTTCGGGTCTATCAAATCTGGGATTCCCGCGGGACGCCAGAAGGGACTTTCCCAGGATCCGAGGAAGCCTATTCTGCCTATTATATTGCAGTGAGCCCGGATGGAGACTATTACGTTGGGGCTGAGCTTTTCAAGGTAGGGGGGCTCATTGCTCCGGAATGGTTGGGGATTGAACCCCAGCAGTATCCGGAAGTAAAGATCCGATTCCGGCATGGACCCCATAATCAGCGTAAAGTGGTGGAGTATGTTCTCCGGCCAGAGATCCGTTGAGTTCTCCAGGACCGGAGTCGCTTCGCAGCTCCGGATGATCTCCCGTCCTGCAAATGCCATCATCCGACTTCGCTATGCCTTTCGGCATAGACGCTTAAAAACACGAAAGCCACTCAAGTAAACTTGGTGGCTTTCTTAGTTCTTAATCGCATCTCCGAAGTCGGATGATGGCGCTTGATCGTGGAGAATACCGGAGTCGAACCGGTGACCTCTTGCATGCCATGCAAGCGCTCTAGCCAGCTGAGCTAATCCCCCGTGAACTAGACGGCAAAAATACGCATTTTATACAATTCTCAAAAATGTTCCTGATTTTTCTGATAGGAATTCCGGGGGCGGATTCTGCTTGTTATCTTGTGGTTTTCACGAATAAAACCAAAGAGACCCATGGATCAATTAAAGGATAAGGTAGCCTACATTACAGGCGGCTCAAAAGGAATCGGATACGGGATTGCCCAATCGCTGCTCGGAGCGGGCATGCGCGTGGCAATCAGCGGCCGGGATAAAAAGCGGATTGAGGAGGCGGCTGCGTCCCTGGACCGGGAGCGGGTCATCCCGATTGTGTCGGATGTTACCCGTCTGGAAGATGAAGAGGAGGCCGTCAAGACAATTTTGTACCGTTGGGGCCAGGTAGACGCCGTGATTGCAAACGCTGGCCTTGGTCACTTTGCGCCCGTGGACGAACTTTCCCCGGACCATTGGAAACAGATGATCGACACGAATCTGACCGGCGTTTTCCACACGCTGAAAGCTGCTTTGCCGGCCCTGAAGGAATCCCGCGGGTACTACATTACTGTGGCAAGCCTGGCCGGGACAAATTTTTTCGCCTCCGGGACGGGTTATAACGCCACCAAATTCGGGGTGGTGGGTTTTACGCAGGCGGCCATGCTGGACCTGCGCCCCTTTGACATCAAGGTGTCGACAATCATGCCCGGCTCCGTGGCCACGCATTTCAACAACAATGAGCCCTCGGAAAAGGACGCCTGGAAGATCCAGCCGGAAGACCTGGGCGAACTGGTACTGGACCTGCTGAAAATGCACCCGCGGACGCTGCCGAGCAAGATCGAGGTCCGGCCTTCGCGCCCGGATAAAAAGTGATCCCTACGCGGGGCGGGCTTCAAACGGGACTGCGGGGTTGAACACTTCCAGCAGGAGCTCGTGGAGGACCTCCCGGAATGCAGTAAGCGTATCCGCATGGATTTGCTCTTCCGTCTGCCGGGGGGCCGTGCGTACCCCGAACCACTGGTAGCCGGCCCCGAGGTTTTTAAAGGATACCACCCCTGCTTTTTCAGGCAGGGTCCCGGAATCGCCGGCATAGAGCAGGGCGTAACACAGTACCTGGAAGGCCTTGGCCCGGTCCGGTTCCGTCCGGAGCGATTCCCATTCGGAAACCCGCAGCTCGGCCGGGGTAACCTTGCCGGTCTTGTAATCGACAATCCGTACCTGCCCGTCCACCTCCTCAATCCGGTCGACGGTGCCTTTGAGGGTTACCGGATGCTGCAGGCCCGGGACAGCGAGTTCCTGCCGGAATTTTTTTTCCACCCCGAGGATCCGGATACGGTGCTTTTCCGCCCGGGTCACCTCACTGCCGAGAAAGTGATCCAGGTGTTGCCGGAGGACCTGCAGGGCAATTAGGTTTTTGCCCCGTGCTTTTCCATCGCGCAAATAGTTTTTTCGAAATGCCCGCTCGATGGCGCTGTCGGATCGGTTCCGGAGTTCCGCCAGGTTATCCCTGTTCAGGAAGGCGCCTTCCAGGGGCCTGTAGAGTTCTTCCAGAGCATCGTGCAGTACGGTGCCGAAGGTGTTTGCAGCTACGGTTTCCTCCAGTTCCTCCGTTTCGTCCAGGCCCAACACATTGCGCTGGTAAAACAGCAGGGGATCGGCGATGAAACGGCTCAGGGAAGTAGGGGAAAACCCGCTGGAGGCCATTTCCTGCAAGCGTTCAAGAAGCTCCGGCCCCTTATGGATCCGCAATTCGCCCGGCCGTTCGGCCCCGGTTTCCGGTACGGCGAAGGCCAATTCCGTCTGGGGCCCCAGGACGGGGTCGGTGCGCAGCTGGTTGATAAACCGGCTGGGCTCGCCCCCTTCGATGACTTCGGGTTCCGTATTGTAGCAGATCACCACGCGGCGTGCCCGCTGGAGCAGCCGGTAAAAGTGGTAGGTGTAGACGGCGTCCTTTTCCTTATACGTGGGCATCCCGAATTCCCGCTTGACGTCAAAGGGGATGAAGGAGGCATTCGATTTGCCTGAAGGCAGGATGCCTTCGTTTACGGAGGTGATAATCACCGTGTCAAAGTCCAGGTTCCGGCTTTCGAGCATTCCCATTACCTGGAGGCCGCTGAGGGGCTGCCCCTCAAAATCCACCTTTTCATCGGCCAGTAGTTGCCGGTAGAGCAATTGGAGGGATTTCAGGTCGCTGACAAACGGGTAGGCCCCTGTAAGTTGGATCAGCTGGTTGAAAAGCTGGTTAAAATGGAACAGGTATTCGAGTTGTAACGGGTCCCCGGCTTTCTGGTACACGGGTTTCAGGGCCCGGGTGATGTCTTCCAGGTTTTTTGCATGGTCGCTTGGGGGTGCACCCGGCGGAGGGAGCAGCAATTCCCGGACGGTTACAGGCAGCCCCATGGCTTCCAGGGCGTCGGAATCTGCGTAATACAGGTTTTCGCGAATCAGATACATCCGGCCCCGGGTCGGTTCGAAATCCAGGGACCTGAACCAGGACTGCAGGTAGGGGTGTGCGATCAGCACGAGCAACTGCGGCACCCGCCAACCCTCCGCGGTCTTGCGGATGCGCATCTCCAGGAGCAAGTCGAATAGCTGTGCCATCGGGCTGTGCCGGATGGGATAGCTCATCGTAATGTTTACCGCGGGGATTTCTGCGGGGAGGGCGTGCAGCACCGGCGTCAGCAGGGCCTCATCCCCCAGCACCAGGGCCGTATTTTCAATACCCTCCGGGTCTTCGGCATATAATTCCCCCAGCAGCAAGCCGCAGTATTTGGCCTGGGCAACGGATTTGGGGATGCCCACCATCCGGATATTGCGCGGGCTGGCGAAATGATTTTGGATGCCCGCGAGACCCGTCCTGAGGGAAGGCCAATCCCGCAGGTGTTTGCGCATAAAATGCCCGGCATCGTGGACGGGGTTGTCGATGTAGTGGGGATCCGCGTCCCAGTAGATTCGGGATCCCGGTTTTTCCAGCAACTGCTGAATGATTCGGTCTTCCGCCGTATTCAGCGCATTGAAACCGATAAAGATATAACGTACGTCACCCCGGGCTGCCGCATAGGAGGCTAATTGGGAAGCGGCGGCGCGGTAGGCCATCCCCTGGTATGCAAGGCCTTCCCCGGCGAGGTTTGTCCGGAACCGCGAATAGATCGGCGCCAGGTTCTTCCAAAAGGCGATTTGACGGTCCATCATGGGGGTGCTGCTGCCATCCGGGGTCCAGTTGCGGATTTCGTTCAGGGCGGCCAGGGTTTCGAATAACCGGTCCGTGTCTACCAGGTAGCGGTCGGCCTCGTTAAAATCCTGCAGGAGGGTGGGCCCCCACTTGGTAAAATCGGCAAAGGATTCCTGTTGAATGCCTTCCTGGTCCAGGCAGGCCTCGTAAAGCCGGAACAGCAGGTGGAGCGTGCCGGCATACCGCAAACCGGAAATCTCCGCGACAAAGTCCTCAATACTCCAGATGTGAGGCGACAGGAAGGTACTGGTTGCCCGCTGGGCCATGCGGTTCTTTAGAAAAAAGCCGGCCCGCTTGCTGGGCAGGACAAAAACAAACGAGGACGGGTCCGATTGCCATTCGGGCAGGTCGTCCAGTACGGAATCCAGGAAAGACTGCATGTACTAAAAATAGAAAAGCCCCGGCATTTCTGCCAGGGCTTTCCCAAGATTATCGGTTATATAAAACTTACTCCTTGATGAGGTTGATCTCAACCCGACGGTTCTGCGTACGACCGGCACGGGTGTTGTTGGTGGCGATCGGGCGCTCTTCACCGTAACCTACAGCTTCCAGGCGAGAGGCATCGATGCCTTCGTTGATCAGGAAGTCGCGTACAGAGTTGGCGCGCTCTTCGGAGAGTTTCTGGTTCAGTGAGTTGCTGCCCACGCTGTCGGTGTGACCTTCAACGGTGAAGCGGCTGTTCGGGTACTGATCCAGGATCCGGATAATGTCTACGAATACGCGGGTGGACTCGGGCTTCAGAGAAGCTTTTCCGGTGTCGAAGAGGATCGTACGGGCGTACTCGTTAAGCTGGGCCTGTACTTCTTCAGTTACTTCCGGGCAGCCGTTGTTGGCTACAGTTCCGGCAGTATCCGGGCACTCGTCGTCTTTGTCGAGGACACCGTCGCCGTCAGTATCCGGCCAGGGGCATCCGTTGTTTTCAGCAGGACCTGCTTCAGAAGGACACTCATCGTCCTTGTCGGCAACGCCGTCTCCGTCAGCATCGGGGCATCCGGAAAGAGCCGGCAGACCAGCTTCGTTCGGGCAGGCATCGTCCTTGTCGGCAACACCGTCTCCGTCAGCATCCGGGCATCCGTTCATCTCCATGGATCCGGCCTCGTTCGGGCAGGCATCCTTGGCATCTTCGATTCCGTCTCCGTCAGAATCCGGGCAACCGTTAAAGGCTTCCAGTCCGGCAACTTCGGGGCAGGCATCGTCTTTGTCGTAGATACCGTCACCGTCCGTGTCGGTTCCGCCAAAGCGAATAGAGACACCGGCCAGGTGCTGGAAGTGCTTCACGCCGTAATCTTCGAAGGCGTGCTTGTATTGTGTCTGGAGGGTCAGACCGATAAAGTCGGTAAACCAGTAGTTCACTCCGATACCTCCATTAACCGTACCGGCTCCGATTTCGTCAACCCAGGTGTAACCACCACCTACTTCAACGAAAGGATCGATCTTGGTATTTTTCAGAATATTGTACTTGATGGTACCATCTACAGCATAGTGCGAAAGATCGTCGGCAGAAACATCCCCGAGCTTGGAGATGCGGTTCAGCGATCCACGGACACCTACTGCAAATCCATCACCGATATATTTCGATACATGAACATAAGAGATGGAAGGCAGGATGTTCCAGTGGTCGTTCGCGTTGAAGTACTCACTGAAAAGGGATCCCGTCGGGTAAGCGGCATCTGAATCGTTGGTGGGGTAAACGTCAATGGCGTTCACACCGAAGCTTATTTGCCAGGGATTATTCTCATCCTGTGCTTGTATGTTGTTAAACCCTAAAACGAGTAGGCCAACAACCAATAATCTGCTAAGCTGTTTCATGTTCAAATTTTTAAGTTTAAGTGTTTATTAGAGGCAAATGTAAGTTGTTAAAGTTTATTAACAAAATCATATTCCCATTTTTTTCGTCCCAAATCGCCTGTCTTTACAGGGTTCAGATGACCCCGAGATCTCTGCCCACTTCCTTGAATGCCATGATGGCCCTGTCGAGGTGTTCGAGCTCGTGTGCAGCGGATAACTGGACCCGAATCCGGGCCTTCCCCTTGGGCACCACGGGATAGAAAAACCCGATCACATAGATGCCTTTTTCCAGCAGTCTTTCGGCCATTTCCTGGGACAGTTTCGCGTCGTAAAGCATCACCGGGACGATGGCGGACTCCCCGTCGATGATATCAAACCCGAGCGCCTTCATCCCTTTTTTGAAATACGCGGTATTCCGGTCCAGGGTTTTTTTCAGGGAATCGTCCCGGGACAACAGTTCGAACACCTTGATGGAGGCGCCGACGATGGCCGGTGCGAGGCTGTTGGAAAACAGATACGGCCGGGACCGCTGCCGGAGCATTTCGATTATTTCCTTTTTCCCGGTGGTGTACCCGCCCATGGCGCCCCCCAGCGCCTTGCCCAGGGTGCCGGTGATGATGTCGATGCGGCCGAGCACCCCTTTTTCCTCCAGGGTGCCGATGCCGGTCTCCCCGATAAAGCCGGTGGCATGGCATTCGTCGATCATCACCAGGGCATCGTATTTTTCGGCCAGGTCGCAGATCTCGTCCAGGGGGGCCAGCAGGCCGTCCATGGAGAAGACCCCGTCGGTGACGATGACCTTGAACCGGGCCCCGTCCTCCTGGGCCTTTTGGAGCTGTTCCTCCAGGGAGGCCATATCCGCATTGGCATACCGGTACCGCATGGCCTTGCAGAGGCGTACCCCGTCGATGATCGAGGCGTGGTTCAGCGAATCGGAAATGATGGCATCCTCAGGCCCGAGCAGCGGTTCGAATACCCCGCCGTTGGCGTCGAAGGCCGCCGCATATAATATGGTATCCTCGGTTCCGTAAAAATCCGCAATGGTCTGTTCCAGTTTTTTGTGGATGTCCTGGGTGCCGCAGATAAAGCGGACGGAAGACATCCCGAACCCGTGGCTGTCGAGCGTATCCTTGGCGGCGCGGACCACTTCCGGGTGGGCGGAGAGGCCCAGGTAGTTGTTGGCGCAGAAATTCAGCACTTCCTGCCCCGTGGAAATCCGGATCACAGGCCCTTGGGCACTTGTGATGACGCGCTCTTCCTTAAATAGCCCCGCCTGGCGGATGTCCTCCAGTTCGTTTTTCAGGTGTTCTTGTATTTTCCCGTACATAGTTAAAGGGTTTCTGTTTGGATTCCTTTGTCTGTGATGTAGACCAGCAGTGCCCGGTCGATTTTCAGCCCCATTTCTTCGATGGCGGAGGCGTAGCCCCGCAGCTGGTCCCGGTGTCCGGGGGCAGGCCGGGCGGTTTTGTAATCGATGATTACTGCCCTTCCCTCTTGAATTACCAACCGGTCCGGGCGCAAAATTACCTTATTTCGGAGAATGATGTCCCTTTCGTTGTAAATCTCTGCCCCTTCCTCAAAATACGGGGCGAGCTCCGGGTGGCGGACCACTTGTTCCAGCAGCCTGGCCAGGGACTCCTTTTCCTCTGCCGGCAGCAACCCCTCCCCGACAAGCCGCGGGATCACCCCGGGCAGGTCCGCTGCCGTACGGATCAGGCTCAGGGCCAGGTGGAGCGTATTCCCGTAGGCTGCAGCAGCTTCCTGGGCGCTGTCCCAAAGCCGGCCGGACCGCGTGACGACCCGGAGGCGCCCGGCATCCCTTGAAGAATATCCCAGGGGTAAGGGACTGCGTACCGGAAATTCGCGGTGTCCCGGGGCCGGGGCCGGGGATCCGAAGGTGTAGGTACAGGTGGCGTCCTCCCATTTTCCGGTAGCGCGGAGATAGCTGGCATACAGGTCGGTGTAACGGGCGGGTTCGCGGGTTTCCCCATCGGGCGCTTTCCCGGTCAGGACAAACAGGGCGTGGATGGCCCGCGTATGGGCCACGTAGAGGACATTGAAGGCGTCGAGCTCCAGTTTTTCCCGCTCCTCCCGGTAGCATGCTGCCGCCGCCGCCCCATAGTGCTCCACCTCCTTGCGGGAACTGATTTGCAGGTAGGAGAACCCGCAGAAACTCTCCGGGTCCACCGGGAGCCAGAGCTTCGGGTTCTTTCCCCCGTAAATCTGCGAATCCGCGAACGGGAAGATGACCACCGGGAACTCGAGACCCTTGGCACTGTGGATGGTCATCAGGCGGAGGGCATCCGGGTTTTCGGGGGCTGCGATACTCAGTTTGTCTTTTTTGCTGTCCCAGTATTCCAGGAAGGTCCCCGGGGAGACATCCCCGTTTCGGGAGGCATCCAGGGCGTGTTCCAGGAGTGCAAACAGGTAGGCGTCGGCAGCTCCCCCCAGGCGGAAGTTGCGGATGGCCTCCTCCAAAATATCATAGGCGGGCTTCAGCCGCATGACCCCCGGGTCAAAAGACCATTCCTGCACCAGCAATTCCCCGGTATCCCCGAGGTGGTTGCGGATCCACGCATGCGTGCCTGCCCCGGCGGGGGCCAGGAAGGAAAGTACGCCATAGGCGTGGTTCGGGTCGGACGGGTCCTGCAGGAGGCGGAGCAAATCTACCAGGAACCGGACCGTCGGATGGTTGGCGAGCAACAGGGTTTCCGAGGAGATAACCGGAATGCCTTCGGCCAGCAACCGGTCGGATAGCGCTACCCCGTCCTTCCGCCTCCGGGTCAGGACGCAGATGTCGCCCAGCCGGTACCCCTCCCCCCTGAGGCGCTCCAGGATTTCAACCGTTCGGTCCAGGTAAGCCGTTTCGCTGTCTGCTGCGTCGGGGTCCTGGAATTGAATCTCCACCCACCCGGGTTGACGGGAATGCGCCAGTTGGCGATTGCCATCGAGGAACAACCGGCTGTAGGCCTCATTGCTGAGCCGGGAACTGAGGACCGAGAAAAAGTCGTTGTTGAAGTCTACGATGGTTTGGGAGCTCCTGAAGTTTTTTTCAAGCGGTGCCCGGGTAGGGTCGATGGAGAACGGGTTGCCGGGGCCCTGTATCAGGCCCAGAAACTGTTCGGCTTTACCGCCGCGCCACCGGTAGATGGCTTGTTTAACGTCCCCGACGAGAACCAGCGAGCCGTGCCGGCCCTGCTGGTCTTCCCCTTCCAGGGCATTCCCGATTAGCGGAACCAGGTTTTTCCACTGCAGTTCCGAGGTGTCCTGAAATTCATCGATAAAGTAGTGTCGGTATTTTTCGCCCAACCGTTCGTATATGTAGGGAGCGGGCTGGCCGGCCAGTTCCTCGGCGATGATGCTGTTAAACCGCGCCACGGGAAGCAGGCTGTCCGCCTCCTGTATCCGCTGCAGTTCCAGTTGCAGCAACCCCAGGACCGTAAACGGCGCGCTATTCTGATAAGCATTGCTCAGGAAGGCGCGCTGGTAGATTCGCAAACGGATGGTTTCGAACTGCCGGGCAAATTCCGGGTGCAGCCCGTCCAGCAATGCTTTTGTGTCCTCCGGCGTCTTTTTGCTGTAAAGGGGCTTTTCGGCAAATTCCCGCTTCCACGCTGCGTCGAAATTCTGGTCAAAATCCCCGGCGTTGACCTTGCGGATAAAATCCGGGAAATAACCCCGGGAGAAGTCCAGGCGTTCCAGCTCGTTGTTTTCAATAACGCGGAGGATTTCGGAGGTAGTCCGGAGGAGGTCGGCTTCGCATTCGTCCCGCATGGCGGCCAGGCTTTCCCGGAGCCGGACAAAATCCGCCATTTCCTTTCCGCGGAAGGCACCCAGGTATTCCCGATGGTTTTCGTTGAAGAGCAACTTGCCCGTATCGGCCAGGTCCCTGGCGATATCCCAACTGCGGTCGTCGGCGGATTTTTCAAGGGCGTAGTCGATCAGTACGCGGGTGAGTGCCGGCGCTTCCCCAGCCTGCAGGATCAGGTTTTCCACGGCCTGTTCCAGCAGCGCATCCGTATCCAGGACGACTTCAAAATTGGCCGGCAGTTGCAGGTCGCGGGCAAAAGTCCGGAGGATGCGGTGGTTGAACCGGTCGATGGTGGACACGTCGAAGAAGGCGTAATTGTGCAGGATTTCCTGCAGCACCCGCCCGGATCGTCGGGCGAGCGTTTCCCGGTCGGTCCCCAATTCGTCCTGGAGGTCCCGGAACAAGGCAGGCCGGCCGGCTTCGTCCCGGACGCCCGCAAAGGCTTCCAGGCTGTCGAGGATGCGGTTTTTTAATTCCCCTACCGCTTTATTGGTGAAAGTGATGGCGAGGATCTCCCGGAAGGGTTGCCCGCCCTGGCCGGAAAGCAACAGCTTCAGGTATTCCCGGGTAAGCGTATAGGTCTTGCCGGACCCGGCCGAGGCACTGTATATCCGGAATGCTTCCCCTGGTGGCGTCATACCCTGCAAAATAAGCAATACCGTGAGGTTCTTAACAAATAATTAGCGGAAAGTGTTTGTTAAAATCCTTAGTTTTGGTAGACAACTAGTTTTAACATTAAACCTGAACACATATGGCATTTCAACTTCCGAATTTACCCTATGCGTACGATGCGCTCGAACCGCATATCGACGCGCGTACCATGGAAATCCACCATACGAAACACCACAACGGTTATACGACCAAATTAAACAACGCCATCGAAGGAACCGACCTGGACGGGAAGTCCATCGAGGACATTCTCAAAAACCTGGACATGGGCAACGGAGCCGTCCGCAATAACGGCGGCGGCTACTTCAACCACTCCCTGTTTTGGGAAATCCTCTCCCCGGATGGTGGCGGAAAGCCTTCGGGCGACCTCGCCTCGGCCATCGACGACGCTTTTGGGTCATTCGATAAGTTCAAAGAGGCGTTCAGCAATGCGGCAGCTACCCGGTTCGGGTCGGGATGGGCCTGGCTGTGCGTCCACCCGGGAGGTAAAGTGGAGGTTTGCTCCAGCCCCAATCAGGATAATCCCCTCATGCCCGGTGTGGGATGCGGCGGTTACCCCATTTTGGGCATCGACGTCTGGGAGCACGCCTACTACCTGAATTACCAGAACCGGCGCCCCGACTACATCGAGGCATTTTTCAACCTGATCAACTGGAGCAAGGTGTCTGAAAATTTTGCCGCACATAAATAAGGTCCCCGTCAAGTGACTGAGCCCCGGTATTATGCCGGGGTTTTTTTATGGCTTATCGCGAAATACGGTGAAAATATGCGAGGGATATACAGGGAGGAAAACGGGTGCGGACGGGAAACAGAAAAGGGCAGAGAAACTCCACCCTTTTCATCCCAAATCTTACCATAAACTTAACCTACTTATGCTATGGCAAGTACTAAATTACTGGGATAAAGAGAAATAACAAAGAAAATTGGTAAATATTTAAGGCTTATCCAGCCGGCGGCCGTGCTCTTTTGCCTCGAAATTCGGGGTGTGGAAGGGTAAATGGCTGTACATCAATATAAAAAAGGCAAGGTGTTACCCTTGCCTTTTTCCCCAAATCTTACCATGAACTTAACCTACTTATGCTATGGTCCTACGAATGTAAGCCATGGGTTTTCCATGCAAAAATCATTCGGATGAACGCCGCTTAAAACCGTTGAAATGCACGCCGGGTTGTAGCTTCTTACGAGGGAGGTATGCACGCCTTGGACATCGTGCGAACTTTCTCCCAGGAGGTACCCCCGGGAGGCGGTTGGGGAAAATAAAAAAGGTGGATAAGAATCCACCTTTTTTGCCCCAAATCTTACCATGAACTTAACCTACTTATGCTATGGCAATCCTAAAGTACAGGGGTTCCCTGCCGGAATCGGAAAAACCCGATATTCTGCACATATTATCGATGAAATGCACAAAATTGTGCATTTCATCGATTTTTTCCTTTTACCGCCGGGGGCGTTTTTTAGTAAGCGCGCTGGTTTTTTCCCTCGTGGAAATTGACGAATGCCTGGTTTACCACCCGGTTGCCGCCGGGGGTCGGGTAGTCTCCGGTAAAATACCAATCGCCCAGGTTGTCCGGGCAGGCTTTGTGCAGGTTGCTGATGGTCTGGTAGATGATCTGAACTTCCGCCCGGATCTCGGGAGGGCTGAGCAATTCGGCAATCTTGTCGGATAATTCCTGAGTCCTGAACGGGGCGTAGAATTCCTTGACATGGTTAACGGCTTCCCGTTCCGGATTGGCCAGTTGCTCCTTGCATTTTTCGTAGATGCTGTCCACGACGTCCATGCTTCCCCTTTCCCGGTGCAGCTCCAGGGCAGCCCTGAAGGCGATGAAGTCCTCGAGTTTGGCCATGTCGATACCGTAACAATCCGGGTAACGGATCTGCGGGGCGGAGGATATCACGATAATTTTTCGGGGTCCCAGCCTATCGAGGATCCGCAGGATGCTCTTTTTCAGGGTGGTCCCCCGCACGATGCTGTCGTCGATTATTGCCAGGTAGTCGCCCTTGTTCACGGAGCCATAGGAAATATCGTATACGTGGGCCACCAGATCGTCCCGGCTGCTGTCCTGGGTAATAAAGGTCCGGAGTTTGGCATCTTTGATGGCCACTTTCTCAATGCGCGGGCGCACCTCCAGGATGTTGTGCAGCTCCTCGCTGGTGATATCGGGGCCCAGGGCGAGGATTTGTTCCTCTTTTTTCTTGTTCAGGTAATTCTGGGCCTCCCGGAGCATCCCCAGGAAGGAGGTTTCCGCTGTATTCGGGATATATGAGAAAACCGTGTGCTTGATGTCGTGGTCAATGGCTTCGAGGATCTGCGGAAAGAGGAGTTTCCCGAGTTCCTTCCGCTCCTGGTAGATTTCTTTGTCGTTGCCCCTTGAAAAATAGATGCGTTCAAAGGAACAGGCTTTTCGCTCCCGGGGTTCCTGGATCTGCCGGATGCGTACATCCCCGTCTTTTTTGACGATGATGGCGTGGCCCGGCGGCAGTTCCTGAACCTCCTCATAGGCCGTGTTGAAAACCGTCTGGATGGCCGGCCGTTCGGATGCAACCACCACCACTTCGTCGTCGGCATAATGGTAGACGGGACGGATCCCGGAAGGGTCCCTCAGGACAAAGGCGTCGCCGTGGCCTAGCAGCCCGGCCATCGCATAGCCGCCGTCCCAGTTCTTGGAGGACTTCCGCAATATCTTGGACACCTTCAGGCGTTCGGCAATCATGGGCGAAGCTTCCATCTTGGTGTATCCCTCCTTCTTGATCTGCTTGTAGATCTTTGCCACCGCATCGTCCAGAAAATGCCCGATCTTCTCCATAACGGTAACCGTGTCGGCCAGTTCCTTGGGGTGCTGCCCGAGTTGCACCAGGTTGTCGAACAGTTCGTTGACGTTGGTCATGTTGAAATTGCCGGCGACGATCAGGTTCCGGTGCATCCAGTTGTTCTGCCGGAGGAACGGGTGGACGCTTTCGATGCTGTTCTTCCCAAAAGTTCCGTATCGCACATGGCCCAGGAGCAGTTCGCCCACGTAGGGGATGTTCCGTTTCTGCCACGCGACGTCATTGACGGCTTCCGGGTGCTCCTTTAGGGAGGTATTGATCCGGGCGTTGATCTGGTCGAAGATATCCTGGATGGGCTGGGACGCATTGGACCGTACGCGGCTCATATAGCGCTCCCCGGGGCGCATGTCGAGTTTGATGCTGGCGAAGCCCGCCCCGTCCTGCCCGCGGTTGTGCTGCTTCTCCATCATGAGGTACATTTTATTTACCCCATAAAAGGCCGAGCCGTATTTTTCCTGGTAGTATTCCAGGGGTTTGAGGAGGCGAATGAGGGAAATCCCGCATTCGTGCTTGATGGCGTCACTCATATGCTCGCAAAATTAATAAAAGCCCGCATACCGGGCCATTATTTAACTTCTATATCAAACTGGGTCAGTTCCCTGAACCGCTCCAGCCTTTGGTCGATGTCCTGTGGCCGGAGTTGGATCAGCCGTTCCGTGCCAAAACGCTCCACGCAGAACGACGCCAGGTTGGATCCGTGGATCACCGCGTTGCGCAGGTTGTTGAAGGAGATGTTTTGTGTCTGTGCCAGGTACCCGGTAAAGCCTCCGGCAAAGGTGTCGCCTGCACCCGTCGGGTCAAAGATCTCCTCCAGGGGCAGGGCCGGGGCAAAAAAGATCCGGCTGTCGTTAAAGAGCAACGCGCCGTTTTCCCCTTTTTTGATCACCACGTAGCGCGGTCCCATTTCGTGGATGGCCTCGGCTGCCTTTACCAGGGAATACTCCCCGCTGAGCTGGCGGGCCTCCTCGTCGTTGATGGTGATGACATCTACCTTCCCAATGACTTGCAGCAGGGTATCCAAGGTGTTGTCCATCCAGTAATTCATCGTGTCGAGCACGGTGAGCTTCGGCCGGGAATCCATCTGGCCGATGACGCTCAGCTGAATGTCCGGGTGCAGGTTGCCCAGCATAACGATATCCGCATCCCGGTAGGCTTCCGGGACCACGGGTTGGAAATCCGCCATCACGTTCAGTTCGGTAACCAGGGTATCCCGCATGTTCAGGTCGTTGTGGTACCGGCCGCTCCAGAAAAAGGTTTTGCCGCCGGGCACCACTTCAATGCCGCTGACGTCGATGCCCCGCTCGCGCAGCAGGTCCAGGTAGCTGGCCGGGAAATCCTCCCCGACCACGGAGACGATGGCGCTGTCCGCACGGTAGTGGGAGGCGGCCAGGCCGATAAAGGGGGCGGCCCCCCCGAGTATTTTATCCGTTTTTCCGAAGGGGGTTTCGATGGCGTCGAATGCCACTGAACCCACGATCAATAATTTCCCCATAGGGTGTCTGTGCAATTTTGCTGCAAATATACGCTTTTGGGGCGCGACAGCTCCCCGGGGGGCGGGGGAATCTCGGGAAGCCGGGGCGAATCCGGGAAAAAGGGGCTATTTCCGCCCGAAGTCGGCGGGGATTTCCCCCCAGGCACGGGTTTCCCATTTTACCACAGGGGTCTCGTAGGAGTTGGTCTCCAGCCAGTGCACCGCGCGACGGACCATGTCGAAGAGGTCCCGGTTGGTTTCGGTTTCCTCCAGTTTCGTATTGCATTTTTTCTTTCGCACCCAGCTCATCGCCGTCCGCGAATCCGAATAGATGATGCGGTTGCTGCCCTGTTTCTTGAGGTAGGCCAGGGCGTGGACGATGGCCAGGAATTCCCCGATGTTATTGGTGCCCTGCCGGAAGGGGCCCTGGTGGAACAGGCGCTTCCCCGTCCGGGTATCCACCCCCTGGTACTCCATGACCCCGGGATTGCCGCTGGAGGCGGCGTCCACGGAAATCGAATTCAGGTTGGGCCGGCCAACCCGGGCCAGTTGTTCCGGAGAAACGCCTTTGGCCCGTTTCTTCCTGGCAACGGCTTCCCGGTATCCGGCGCGGTAAGCCATTTCGGCCTGCCCGCGGGAAGGGAACCCCATATACTGGGCTCCCTTTTCCCCCTGGATTTGTTTTTTACAGGCCTCCCAGCTCGTATAGACCCCGGGTTTCTTGCCTTTCCATACCACGTAGAACTTATTTTTCTCAGCCATGGCCTGGAAATAACACAGATTCGACGGCCTTTGGGAAGTACTCGTATTCGAGCGCATGCACTTTTTCGGCTACCGATTCCGGAGTATCCCCGGAGGTAACCGGGATCTCCCGCTGCATGATGACAGCCCCCTCGTCATAGGCCTCGTTGACGTAATGCACGGTAATGCCGGTGCGCTTCGCCCCGTCCTGCACCACGGCCCGATGCACATGCATCCCGTACATCCCCTTGCCCCCGTAGGCAGGCAGCAGGGCCGGATGGATATTGATGATGGCGTCGGGGAATGCCCGGACAACCTCCCCCGGGACCTTCCACAAAAAGCCCGCGAGTACAATCAGGTCCGGGTCAAAGGAGCGCAGCACCCCCACGAACCCGCCGGGATCCTCAAAGGCGGCCCGGTTAAAACCGTAGAACGGGAGCCCCAGGCGCTTACACCTTTCAACCACCCCGGCCTGCAGGTTGTTGCCCAGCACGGCCCGGATCCGGACCCGGGGGTCGCGTTCGAAATATTTCGTAAGATTCTCTGCGTTGGAGCCTGAACCCGAGGCAAATAAAATGATGTTTTTAGGCATTGGGGATGTTGTATTCAGCGCCTGGAATTTGCGATAAAAGTACTATAGCTATTGGATTTATCGCTAATTTGGAGTACATTTTATCGGGATTTAAGGTATTTAATCCAAAGTTTTATATTTTTGCCAACAATTTAAATTTAAAACCAAACAATATGTCAGACATTGCATCAAGAGTAAAAGCTATCATTGTTGATAAGCTGGGTGTTGACGAAAATGAGGTGGTTGCTGAAGCAAGCTTTACCAACGACCTGGGGGCGGATTCCTTGGATACGGTAGAGTTGATAATGGAATTTGAAAAGGAATTTGATATCCAGATCCCTGACGATCAAGCAGAAAATATTGCTACTGTAGGCCAGGCTATTAGCTACATCGAGGAGGCCAAGTAGGTACATGATATTCAATCAATCGAATTGAAATTATCCATGTGGTAATCGGGCTGCATGGATAATTTTTTTTAATTTACACCAGGGTTACACAGCAGACAAACAGATTCCTTTCATGCAATTAAGACGAGTAGTAGTTACCGGTCTGGGAGCCCTTACCCCCATTGGCAACAGCAAAGACGCATATTGGGAAGGCCTGAAGAATGGCAAAAGCGGATGTGCTCCCATCACCTATTTCGATACAGAAAAGTTCAAGACCAAGTTCGCCTGCGAATTGAAGGGGTACGACCCCATGGAGTTTTTTGATCGCAAGGAGGTCCGCAAACTGGATCCCTTTGCGCAATACGCCCTGGTCTGTTCTGACGAGGCGATTGCGGATGCCGGGCTGGACCTGGATTCGGTAGACAAATTCCGGGTAGGCGTTATCTGGGGTGCCGGGATCGGCGGGCTGGAGACCTTCCAGACCGAAGTCCTCAACTTCGCCGAAGGAGATGGCACGCCGAGGTTTAACCCGTTTTTTATCCCCAAGATGATTGCGGATATCGCCCCGGGGAATATTTCCATCAAGCACGGGTTTATGGGGCCGAACTACACCACTGTTTCGGCCTGTGCGAGTTCGGCCAACGCGATGATCGATGCGCTGAACTACATCCGCCTGGGCCACTGCGATGTGGTCGTCACCGGCGGGAGCGAGGCGGCTGTAACCATTGCGGGAATGGGCGGTTTCAATGCCATGCATGCCCTGTCCACGCGCAACGACAGTCCCGAGACGGCTTCGCGCCCCTTCGATGCAACCCGTGACGGGTTTGTGCTGGGGGAAGGCGGCGGGTCCTTAATCCTCGAGGATTACGAACACGCCAAGGCCCGCGGTGCCAAAATCTACGCTGAGGTGGTCGGCGGCGGACTGAGCAGCGATGCCTACCACATGACAGCCCCCCATCCGGACGGCATCGGGGTGGTACGGGTTATGGAGAACTGCCTGCGGGACGCCGGGATTTCCCCGGAAGAAGTGGACGCCATCAATACGCACGGGACCTCCACCCCCCTCGGGGACGTGGCGGAGCTCAAGGCAATTTCCCAGGTATTCGGGGAGCATGCGCCGAAAATGAACATCAATTCCACCAAATCCATGACCGGCCACCTGCTTGGGGCCGCCGGGGCTATTGAGGCCATCGCCTCCATCCTGGCCATGGAACACGGGATTGTCCCCCCGACCATCAACCACTCGGTGGTGGACGAGAATATCGACCCGAAGCTCAATCTGACACTCAACAAAGCACAAAAACGGGATGTGCAGGTGGCAATGAGCAACACCTTCGGGTTTGGCGGGCACAATGCCTGCGTATTGTTCAAGAAAATAAGCTGAACCCCGTATGACATTTCCCGGCAACATCTTTAATTCCCATCCTAAGGAGGATGGGGATTTTTTTTTGGGGATCAGCCGGATCCTGGGGTTCAAGCCGAAAAGCCTGGAGGTTTATAAGCGCGCATTCCTCCACCGGTCGGTCAACAAGAAAGATAAGAACGGGCACCCGATGAATTATGAACGGCTTGAATTCCTGGGGGATTCCATGCTGGGGACCATCATCTCCAAGCACCTGTACAATGAAGTACCCGCCGGGGATGAGGGCTACCTCACCAAGATGCGCTCCAAGATCGTCAGCCGGAAACACCTGAACGAACTGGGCAAGGACCTCGGGTTGCTGAACTTTGTCGAAAGCCGGATTCCCAAGGCCCACTTTGGGGAGAACATCCACGGCAACGTCTTTGAAGCACTGGTCGGGGCCATCTACCTGGACCGGGGGTACAAGTACTGTGAAAAGTTTATCCAGAGCCGGGTGATTGAGCCCTATGTGGATATCGAACAACTCGAAGGCCAGGTAATCAGCTACAAGAGCCTGGTGATTGAATGGTGCCAGAAGCAGAAAAAGGAATTTGAATTTGAGGTATATGAGGATACGGGCAACGACCCGGTGAAGCATTTTGCAGTCAAATTGCATATCGACGGCCGCATCCTGGCCAAGGCCCGCGCCACCTCCAAGAAGAAAGCGGAAGAAAAGGCATCGCGACGTGCATTCTTTGCACTCCAGAATAAAATGGACAGCGAATAGGCCCTGAACTAGGTGGATTCGGGCAGAACCGTTATATTTACGATTCGTCAAAAACCGGAATGGGCGCAACGCTGAACATTTGGGAAGACCTGTTGCAGGACACTACTTTCGGCCTTTTCGCAATCCACAGCCAGTTAGAGGACTACGCCCTGGCATACGCGCTGAATCAGGCGTGTTCCATCAAGCTGCGGCGCCTGCGGGAGGATCTGGAATTGGACCGACAGGTGAATTTTCCCCTGTTCCAGTACAAGGACGAAGCGAACCAGCGGGAGTGGACCCTGGTGCGCAATTCAGGCATCAGCACGGGTGCCGGGCCGGCAGCGGGCCTGTTCCCGGATGAACCCAGCCACAGGCGTCATTACCTGATCCCGGAAAAAAAGGAAGTGGACTACTTCCTGAAACTCGACGGGGAGGACGGGGAACAAAAGCTGGTTGCCAGACTGCTTTCGGTCGAAAAAATTATCACAGCCTACCGCCTGGAGGCTTCAGAACTGAAATCCAAACAGAACCTAATTTTCTAGAACAGATATGCCAAGCCATAAAAAGACGAAAATAGTGGCCACCCTCGGCCCGGCCACCAGCGACAAGGAAGTCCTTCGCCGGATGATCGAAGCCGGAGTGGACGTTTTCCGCATAAATTTCTCCCATGCCAATTACGAGGATGTCGGCAACCGGATCCGGATGATCCGGGAGCTCAGTGAAGAACTCGGCCTCTACACGGCAATCCTTGCCGACCTGCAGGGCCCCAAGCTCCGCGTGGGCGTGATGTCCGGAGAGGTGGTGGTAGCCCCCGGGGACGAAATCCTCTTCAAGACCGGGAAACCCTTTGAAGGCACGGCCGAGGAGGTGTACATGAATTACGAGAATTTCCCGAGGGACGTCAAGCCCGGGGAACGCATCCTCCTGGACGACGGGAAACTGATATTTGAAATCCTCGAGACCAACGGGAAGGACAGCGTCAAGGCGAAGGTCATCCAGGGCGGGCCGCTCAAGTCCAAGAAGGGGGTCAACCTGCCGAACACGAACATTTCCCTGCCGGCGCTGACCGAAAAGGACATCAAGGATGCTGAGTTTGCCATCTCCCAGGACGTGGACTGGATGGCCCTGTCTTTCGTGCGCCACAGCCAGGACCTGATGGACCTCCAGGAGCTGATCAACAAGCACTCGGAACACAAAATCCCGATCATCGCCAAGATTGAGAAACCGGAGGCCGTGGACAACATCGACAAGATCGTCGCTTACTGCGACGGCCTGATGGTTGCCCGGGGAGACCTGGGCGTGGAGGTCCCGGCCCAGGAGGTTCCGCTGATTCAGAAACGGCTGGTGCTCCGCGCCAAAAAAGCGCGTATCCCCGTGATTATCGCCACCCAGATGATGGAGACGATGATCACCAGCCTGACCCCGACCCGGGCCGAGGTAAACGATGTGGCGAATTCCGTTATGGACGGTGCCGATGCGGTGATGCTCTCCGGGGAAACCTCGGTGGGGAATTACCCGGTACAGGTTATTGAACGGATGTCGAGTATCCTGAAAAGCGTGGAGAGCTCGGAACTCATCAAAGTCCCACACGACCCGCCCCACGTCCGTACCAAACGATATATCACCAAGAGCGTCTGCTACCACGCGGCGCTGATGGCAAACGAAATCAAGGCGAAGGCAATATCCACGCTGACCAACAGCGGGTATACCGCCTTCCAGATTTCCGCCTGGCGCCCGGGCGCGCATATCCTGGTATTCACCTCGAACAAGCGGATACTGTCCCAGCTGAACCTGCTCTGGGGAGTCAAGGCATTTTACTACGACCGGTTTGTGTCCACGGACGAGACCATCGAAGACGTCAACAAGATCGCCTGCCAGAAGGGATACCTGGAAGCCGGCGACATGCTCATCAGCCTGGCGGCCATGCCGATCAAGGACAAAGGGATGGTCAATACGCTGCGGGTTACCGAGATCGACAGTTGTAATTTCTGATCCGGCCACCGTGCCCCCAGGGCCTGCCTACGTGTTCGTGCCCAGGGGGCTCTTCCCGCGTTCGTGCCCACAAGGCCCGCCCCTGCGTTTAAAATTCAAACTTTAATTGTACGGAAACCGAATCCTCCCCGGATTCGGTTTTCTCTTTTTCCGTATCCAGGTTCGACAGGGAGATCCCCAACAGGCGTACGGAGTTCTCAAGGGGTTGCTGGTAGAGGAGGTCCCGGGCTGCCGCCAGGATACGTTCGGGAGAATCGATGTACTCCGCCAGCGTGCGGCTTCGGGTTTGCAGGCTGAAATCGCTGTACCGGATCTTCAGGGTAATCGTTTTACCCGAACGGTTGCGGGTCCTTAGTCGGCGGCTGAGCTCTTCTGCAATCTTCGTCAGTTTTTCAACCATAAATACTTCACTGCTAAGGTTTTCGCTGAAAGTCCGCTCCGCCCCCAGCGATTTCGGGACCCTGCTGGGCTGCACGGGGCTGTCGTGTACCCCCCGGACCACCCGGTAGTAGTGGTGCCCGCTCTTGCCGAAATGGCCGGTGAGGAAATGTTCACTTTGCCTGCGAAGGTCGGCACCGGTAAAGATCCCCAGGGCATTCATTTTTTCGGCCGTCACCTTTCCCACGCCGTGGAATTTCCGAATCTCCAGGGATTCCAGGAATTCCTGTACGTCTTCCGGGGGGACGGTTTTCTGTCCGTTGGGCTTGTTGAAATCGCTGGCGACCTTGGCGATAAATTTATTGACGGAGATCCCGGCGGAGGCGGTCAGGCCGGTTTCCTCCAGGATGCGCCTGCGGATTTCGCGGGCGATCAGCGTAGCGGAAGGCATCCCCTTGCGGTTGGCCGTCACGTCCAGGTACGCCTCGTCCAGGGAGAGGGGCTCCACCAGGTCCGTGTATTCCAGGAAGATTCCCCGGATTTGACGGGACACCTCCCGGTAGCGATCGAACCGGGGCTTGACAAACACGAGCTCCGGGCAGAGGCGCCGGGCCTGTACCCCGCTCATGGCAGAACGGACGCCGAATGTACGCGCCTCGTAACTCGCCGCAGCCACCACCCCCCGTTTGGCTCCCCCGCCCACTGCAATGGGACGGCCGCGGAGTTCCGGTTGGTCGCGCTGTTCCACGGAGGCAAAAAAGGCGTCCATGTCGATGTGGATGATCTTTCGCAATTCCCGCGATTCTTCCATACGCAAATTTACGGTATATTTAACCGGAAGGGGCCTGGCAGCGGGTTGCGAACCGATACGAATTCATGCTTGAGATTGAACGAAAATTCCTGGTGGTATCCGGGGCGTACAGGGACCACGCCACCTCACGCAGGGAAATGGTACAGGGGTTCTTAAGCACGGATCCTGAGCGGACCATCCGGGTGAGGCGCTCCGGCGAAAAGGCCTGGATTACCATCAAGGGCCTGACCACGCAGGCGGGGACTACCCGCCAGGAATGGGAATACGAGATTCCTCCCGGGGATGCCGAATCGCTGCTGGCACTGTGCACGGATACCCCGATCCGCAAAACCCGGTACGAGGTGCCCTCCGGGCGCCACGTGTTTGAAGTGGATGAATTCCGGGATGCAAACGCCGGCCTGGTCCTGGCAGAGGTGGAACTCGCAAGTGCCGATGAAGATTTTTCCAGGCCCGAATGGCTTGGGGAGGAGGTAACCGGCAATCCGGCTTATTACAATTCGCAATTAAGTATCAAACCCTATAGCACATGGAACGATTGATATACGGAGCCGGCATCTTTATGCTGGCCATAGCACTGAGCGCCTGCGGCGAACAATCCCCCAACACGCCTGCGGATTCGCCCGGATTACCGGAATCGCCGTCCGGGGAACCCGCTGCGGGGACGAGTAGGGAAAAAAGCTTCGGGGAACTGCGGGAAAACCTGGTTTCCGAAGGGTACCAGGTATTTGATTACGTCGATGAGAAAACCGGGGATACCGTACTGATGCAGCAGTATTTCATGGCCTTCCTGAAACGGGGCGGTTCCCGTTCGCAGAGCCAGGAGGAGGCAGACAGCCTGCAGCAGTTGCACCTGGCCCATCTGGGGCGTATGTACGAATTGGGATACGCGGATATTTCCGGGCCATTCGGGGATGACGGGGACATCCGGGGCGTGACCATCTACAACGTGCCAACCCTGGAAATGGCGGATTCCCTGGCCCGATTGGATCCGGCTGTCCGCGCCGGCCGGCTCGAAATTGAAATCCACCCCTGGTGGGCGGCTAAAGGATTCCCCCTTCGCTGATCAGCGCAGGCTCCGGAACTGGCGCAGGAAGCGGACATCGTTTTCGCTGAGCAGGCGGATATCCGGGATCTGGTGGAGCAGGAGCGCAATGCGGTCGATACCCATGCCGAAGGCAAACCCGGAATACGTCTTGGAATCGATGCCGCAGTTCTCCAGTACGTTCGGGTCTACCATCCCGCAGCCCATGATTTCCAGCCATCCGGTGCCTTTGGTCATCCGGTAGTCCGTCTCGGTTTCAAGCCCCCAGTACACATCTACTTCCGCACTGGGTTCGGTAAACGGGAAATAGGAGGGACGCAGGCGGATTTTGGATTTGCCGAAGAGGGCGGTGGTAAAATAGCGGAGGGTTTGCTTCAGGTCTGCAAAGGAAACCCCCTTGTCGATATACAGGCCTTCAACCTGGTGAAAAAAGCAATGCGAACGCGCAGAAATGGCCTCGTTTCGGTAAACCCGGCCGGGCGAAATGGTCCGGATGGGCGGTTTGTTGTTTTCCATGTAGCGCACCTGAACCGACGAGGTGTGTGTCCGCAGGAGGATGTCCGGGTCGGTCTGGATAAAAAAGGTGTCCTGCATATCCCGGGCCGGGTGGTATTCCGGCAGGTTCAGGGCGGTGAAGTTGTGCCAGTCGTCTTCGATTTCCGGGCCTTCCGACACGGTAAACCCAATCTGGGAAAAGATATCGATAATCCGGTATTTCACCTGTGAAATCGGGTGCCTGGAGCCCACTTCCAGGGGCTTCCCGGGGCGGGTGAGGTCGCCGTAGCGCGTTTCGGCTTGCTTCCCGGCTTCCAGGGCCTCCCGCAGGGCGTCCACCTTTTCCGCAGCTGCATTTTTCAGCTGGTTTACGGTTTGGCCGAATTCCCGCTTTTCGGACGCAGGCACGTTTTTCAGTTCCGCAAAAAAAGCGGTTAGCAACCCCTTTTTGCCGAGGTATTTGATGCGAAACGCTTCGATGGCTTCCGGGGTGTCCGCCTGGAATTCCCGTACTGTTTCCAGATGTTCTTTCAGTTGGTCGATCATGCTGCTCGATGCACGGACGCGGCAAGCGTCCAGGGTTTTAAAGCAGGGACAAAGGTAAACAATTCCGGCAACCGGAAAGGCATTTCACCCTTCAAAACGCCCCGGGCGGATACCCGATCAAACGGTATCCGGGATATTCTCCCGCACCCAGGCCACACAGGCCCTGAAGGATTCAAAAATATGCTCCTCCGGCACGAGGTCCGGGATGATGTCGATTCGCGACATCATATACCGCGGCTGATCCTGGATGTCCACGAACAGGGGGATGACCTGCTTTCTCTGCAATTCCTGCAGCACGTCTTCCATGGCGTAGAGGCCGGACTGGTCCATGTATTGCATCCTCCCGAGGCGGAGGATCACCGCCTGGGCTGTGGGGGGTATCTGGTCGGCCAGGCTCTGGAAATCGCTGGTGGTCCCGAAGAACAACGGCCCCTTGATATGCTTGATAAACACCTCTTCCCGGAGTTTTACAGGAAAGGCACCTTCGTCCGGCCAGGCCTTTTCATCGTTGAGGGATTTCACGTCCGACCGCTGGGCCGTCAGGTCGCCGATTTTTTTCATGAACATCAGGGAGGCGATCACCAGGCCGATACCCACTGCATACACGAGGTTCCAGAAGGTGGACAACACGAGTACCACCAGCATGACAATCACCTCGGAACTCAGCTTGACGGGCCCCAGGGTAATATCCTTGGGCAGGCTGGGGATGGCGCGGAGGCCCTTGTAGTCCATCACGGCAATCCCTACGGTAATCAGAATCCCCGCCAGGACGGCTGCCGGGATCTGGGAGGCAATAGGCCCGAGGGCCAGCAGGACCACCAGCAAAAGGATGCCGGCAATCATCCCGGAGAGGCGCGTTTTACCCCCGGAATTGATGTTCACAACGGTCCGGATGGTGGCGCCGGCCCCAGGGAGGCCGCCGAATACGGCCGCGATGCTGTTGCCAATCCCCTGGCCCACCAGTTCCTTGTTGGGTTTGTGTTTGGTCTTGGTCATGTTGTCGGCCACCACCGAGGTCAAGAGGGAGTCGATGGCCCCCAGCAAGGCGAGCGTCAGCGCAGTAAAAACATAGGGGGTAATGGTGCCGAGCCGGAATTCCGTGAGGATTTCCAGATTCGGGATGGGGAAGCCTTCGGGGATTTGTTCGATGGGCCGGTAGTCCAGGCCCAGGCCCACGGCAGCACCCGAGACCACCAGGAGGGACACCAGGGTACTGGGGACGGCGGTGGTAATCCGTTTGAACCCGTAGATGATAAAGATGGTCGCCAGGGCCAGGGCTACTTCCAGCCAGTTGATGTTGTTCAGTGCCCGATCCATGACCCGCAGGGCGCCGATTACCCCGCTGGCCTCTTTGGCCGCGAGGGTGGCGGATTCCTTCCGGATGGCTGCTTCGGTGATTTCATCGGCCCGGTTGATGGTTTCTTCGAAATTCTCGAGTACGAGGATACCTTCCCCCGCTTCTTCTTTCAGGATATTTTCGAGGAGAAGCTCTTCTGCCTGAGGCTTGAATCGGCTTACAAATTCTTCGTCCTCCTTGGGGTAATATCCCAGGGCAGGGAGGATCTGGGTGACGATGATAATTACTCCGATAGCCGTCATAAAGCCCGAAACAACCGGGTAGGGGATATACCGGATATATTTGCCCAGCCCTACTAGGCCGAGGCCGATCTGCATCAGCCCGGCGAGCAGGAATACCGTGAGGATGGCGGGCATGGCCTGTTCCACGCTCCCGTCGTTGACGGCGATGATACTGGCGATGATCACCATGCTCACCGCGGTCATTGGAGCGGTGGGCCCGGATATCTGCGTGGGGGTCCCCCCGAAAAGGGCTGCGAAAAAGCTGATGAAAATAGCCCCGTAGAGGCCGGCACTCGGCCCGAGCCCGGAGCTGACCCCAAAGGCCAGGGCCAGGGGAAGGGCGACGATCCCGGCGGTGATTCCCCCGAACAGGTCTCCCCTGAAATGGGCAAAAAGTTGCTTCATGGTTGCGGTTGCTTGTGGCACCAGAAGATACAAACAAAAAACTGAAAAAGCCGGCGCGCAAGTGCGTGCCGGCTTTTTTCGTTGGGGGTTCCTGTCCCCGGGGAATCAGGCCCGGGATTACTCGTAAAACGTCACAGCCCCGTTGCTGATGTCGTACATGGCGCCGACAATGGCAATCTCGCCGTCGCTCTCCATTTCGCTGAGGATCTTGCTCTGCTCCCGGATCTGGTCGATGGCCATTTTGACGTTGACCTCGGATACGGCGTCCACGAATTCCAGGTTCTTGGAGTTCCGCAGGGATTCGTCCTGGGGTTCTTTTACCGCAGCGACTGCCGGTTCGATCTTGTTGATCAGCGTGGTCAGGTGACCGAGGCGCGCGTGGTCGCAGGCCCCTTTTACGGCCCCGCAACTCGTGTGGCCGAGAACCACCAGCAATTTGGTTCCTGCCAGTTTGCAGGCAAATTCCATACTTCCCAGAATGTCCTGGTTGATAAAATTGCCGGCGATGCGAATGCTGAAGATATCCCCCAGGCCCTGGTCGAATACGAGCTCGGCGGATACCCGGGAATCGATGCAACTCAGGATGGTGGCAAACGGGAACTGGCCTTCTGCCGTATCGTTGACCTGTTCGAGCAGGTTGCGGTTGGCTTTCAGGTTTTGTTGAAACCGCTGGTTGCCCTCCTTGAGGAATTGCAATGCCTTATCAGGCGTCATGGTTGCCTGGGTTTCTTTAGTATGTGCTTTCATGTGATAATTGTTTAGGTTCTTATGCAGTTTTCTTGGGGCGGAGGTTGAAAAATTCCAGGTAGCTCGGCGGATTGTGAGCTTCGCCCCGCTCGGAAATCAGCAGGATGTCGATGTTCCGGTTTTTCGCTTTCAGCGCGAAATCGTCCAGGATTTCGATGATGTCGTTGTCCAGGTAACGGGTTTTACGCACATCCAGTTCAAGATAGGTGTTTTCCGGCAGACTGTCCAGTTCCTTGAGGATAGCGCCCTTGTTGATAAACGTAACTTCCTCGGCCAGGGTCATTTTTACCCGGTGCTTCCCGTTGTCTTTCTCCTGGATATGCAAGAAGTGGGAATTCTGGTAGCTCTTGATCAGGATCACGACGATGCCGACTCCCAGTCCGAGTCCGATCCCGATCAGCAGGTCGGTGAAGATAATCCCCACCACGGTAACTACAAACGGGACGAATTGTTTCCAGCCCTTGATGTACATCTCCTTGAAAAGCGAAGGTTTGGCCAGTTTATAACCCACCAGGAAAAGGATGGCTGCCAGCACGGACAGCGGGATCATGTTGAGCAATGTCGGAATCAGGATCACCGAGATCAGCAGGAAAAAGCCGTGCATGATGGCGGCCAGTTTGGTCTTCCCGCCGGACTGGATATTGGCCGAACTCCTGACGATTACCTGGGTGATGGGCAAGCCGCCAACGAGGCCGGAAAGCATATTCCCGGTTCCCTGTGCCAGCAACTCGCGGTTGGTGGGGGTTACGCGTTTCTCGGGGTCGAGTTTATCCGTGGCTTCCACGCAGAGGAGGGTCTCCAGGCTGGCCACCAGGGCAATGGTAAAGGCGGTAACCCAGATTTCCGGCCGGCCGATGACCGCAAAATTCGGGAAGCTGAACTGGGAGACAAAAGATGCAGCATCCTCGGGAACGGGAACGCTCACCAGGTGTTCGGGGGCGATAGCGAGGAGCTCGTTGCCCTGGGTGAAAACATAAAAAAGGATTCCGACAACCACGGCCACCAGGGGCCCCTGTATCAATTGGAATATTTTGGCCTTCTTGGAGAGTACTTTCTCCCAGAGGATCAGGATGCCCAGGCCGATAAGTGCGATGATGGTCGCTCCCGGGGAGATATTGTTCAGGGCGTTGAACACCTCGGAGAAGGTGTTTTCCCCGTCTACCTGAAAGAAGGCAAAATCCCCTTCCGGATCTGAATCGTATCCGAAGAAGTGCGGAATCTGTTTCAGGACGATGATAATCCCGATACCGGTGAGCATTCCTTTAATAACGGAAGAAGGAAAATAATAGCCGATGATCCCGGCGCGCAAAACGCCGAAGAGAATCTGGATGGCGCCGCCCAGGACGACGGCTACCAGGAAGTTTTCCCACCCCCCCAGGGCCCCGATGGCCGTGAGGACGATGGCGGCAAGCCCGGCTGCCGGGCCGCTGACCCCAATGTGGGAGCCGCTGAGCGCGCCGACGACGATTCCCCCGATGATCCCGGCAATCAGTCCGGAGAACAGGGGGGCCCCGCTGGCCAGGGCAATCCCGAGACATAGCGGGATAGCCACAAAAAAGACGACGATACTTGCAGGAAGATCCTGCTTGATATGTTTAAACATGGAAGAACGAATTGATTCCGCAGACCCGGTTACCGGGGCGCGGAGATTAGTAAGCTGTTATTAATTGGCGTAATCAGGCGTACAACTGTACTTCGGGGGGTGGCAGGAGGATTTCCCCGATAAAATCGGATTCGTCACAGGTGGAACTAAACCCCGGACGGGGAATGGAATATGCCCAATTTTCGGAATAGGGCATGAGGTTGTGAATGATCAGTTTTTCTTCGAGGGGATCTACCTTAACGGTTTTTCCAGACTCTTCCTCGGCAGTATTCATGGTAATCGCGATGGTCTCCTCGGATTGATATAGCCAGGCCAGGGGCGAACCGATAATGGACAGCGCCCAGAAACCCAGGATTGCTATAAGAAATGGCTTGGATGGCATACGCGTATTGGTTGCCGCAAAAATAAGAAAGTATACGGAACCGTCCTGTTAACTAAATTTTAAAAGTCTTTCAGCAAACGGAGGGCTTCAGCGGGCATCCAGCCGGTCTGCCCGTCTTCCAGTTCAATTTTTCGCCAGTCTGCCAGGGAGTCGCGCACCTGAACTTTGGTTCCCTCGTGCAGCTGAAAAGCGGTCTCCGACCCCCGGTTGGGCTCGGTCCGGACCGCAACTTCCCCGGCAAAGATTATGGCCGGCTGGTCCTGCAGGTAAGCCCGGTGCTGGAGGTATGCCAGGGTCGTGGATGCGGTGGCCAGCAGCAGGAACAGCAGCCCGGCCAGCAGGGCTATCCGTTTTTTGTTCGGGCTCGACAACTGATAAAAGGCCAGAGAACCGAGGACAAACAAGATCATAAAAGCGATCCCCAGGTAGGCCCACTGGTCGATGCCAAACCGGTAGAGCAGGCTTTCGTATGCGCGGGAAATTTCGGTTTGCGGGAGCGGCTGGATGGCATCGAGGGTCATGTTCTGCGCAAAGGCGAGGTTGTTCCGAATCTCCGGGTCCGCGGGGTCCAGGAGCAGCGCTTTTTCATAGTAGTAGATACTCGGGGCGATTTCCCCCATTTTGTAGTACGCGTTCCCCAGGTTGTAATAGAGGGCGGCGGAATGCCGGTTGTCCCCGAGGATCGCTTCGTAATAGCCGACGGCCTCCTCGTATGCCCCTTCGTTGTAAGCCTCCGTGGCTTTATGGAAAAGGGAATCCGCCTGCGACCACCCGAGCGGGGCGGCCAGGAGCATCAGGAGCAAGATGGGTATCCTATGTATCCGCTTCATTTTACAGGGATTTATCCAGTTCGGTGATCACCTCGCTCGCCTTGTCGTAATCCTGTTGCATCTGCACCCTCGAAAACGGGCTGTACCGCGCCATTTCGCAATTTTCCAGCAACCGGGTGAAATCGTCGACGGCGTCCGAAGCCACGCCCCGGTCCGTGAGCAATTCGCGGATTTTGTCCTTGCTGAATTCCGAGGTTTCGATCTTCAGTTTGGCCTTCAGGTAATTGTGCAGGGCGCGTTCCAGGGCAACATAGAAGGCGTCCTTTTGCCCGAGTAGCTTGCGCGCCCGGGACAGGTAGCGCTTCGCCAGGCGGTTGGCCCGCTTCACCTTGTTCCCGACTACATCCCGCTGGCGCTCCTCCTGTTTTTTTCGAAGGACGACAAACAAAGGGATGAGGAGTAGGGGTGCCAGCAGCCAGATTATATGAGCCCGGCTTCCAAAGAACGGGCTCCAGGTTTTGCTGCTGAGTTCCGGCCGCAGCTTGATGAAATAAAACTGGTTGCCCGAAATCACCGGCGATTTAATGGCTCCGGGGGCTGCAGGTGTACTGGCCGCAACAGCCGTGGGCCCCTCTGTGACTTCAATGGTAATCTCGTCGGAGCTCATGCTTTCGTAGGTTTCCGTGCGCGGGTTAAACCAGGAGAAGTTGATGGGGGGGATGGGATACTTGCCCTGGAACCCCGGGACAATGGTATATTGCTCGGAAACGGAACCCTGCATGCCGCTGATGGTGGTGCGTATGTCTTCGCTGAACTCCGGTTCGTAGACCTCCAGGGAACTCGGGAGCGTGAGCTTTGGCAACTGGAAGAGTTTCAGGTTTCCGCTGCCGCTCACCGACACGGTGGCCTGAAGCGATTCCGTGGCCTTGAGGCTCGTTTTGCTGGTCGTTACCTCAAAATCCAGGTCGCCGACGGCCCCGCTGAAGCCTGCCGGTTTCCCGGCTTCCGGCAGGGGGCGTACCTGCAGCGTCCGCCGGCCGGCAGAGACGGTTTTATTCGCAGTGGCGTAGATGCGCTCCCCGAAAAAGTTCCGCTTGTCCGTGGGTACCTCCAGGGAAACCTCCAGGGCCAGGGGCTCTATGGCGAGTTCGCCGCTTTTCTGAGGGTAGAGGACCACCCGTTTCAGCACGACGTACCGGTAGGGCTGGCCGCCGTAGGTGCCATTTTCGATGCTGTATTTGCTGAAAGGGATTTCCTGGCTCCAGAAATTGTTGTATTTCGGGTTGTCCAGGGGCCTGAAATTCGAAACACCCACCGTGGAGCTGAAGTAGAGTTTGTACACCACGCTCACCGGTTCGTTCATGTAGGGGTTGGTCTTGGACACCTCAGCAACGAGGTGGAGGTTCTCGTCGGCGATTTCGTCTACGGATGGGGCGCCGTTCGGGTTGTCCACGGCTTCCGTGACGGTGACTTCCCGGGGGATGGTCTTATAGACTTCCCCTGAGATGACGATGGTTCCCTGACCGATGGTAAACCGGCCTTTGGCCTCTGGGGCCAGCACATAGGTATACGTCTTGGAATAGGACCGCACCCCGTTGATCCAGGAGGAGCTGATGGACTGGGAGGGCCCCATCAACACGCGGAACCCTTCAAAATCCGGCGGCACAAAATTGTCCCCGTCTTTGTTCATCACAAAATCGGCCCGCAGGCGTTCGTTAACCCCGAGCCGCTCCTTGCTCAGTTTCAGCTCAAAGGTAACTTCCCCGTCCTCCTGCCCCAGCAGGGCAGTGGCCGAGAAGGCCAGAAATAACGATATGATCCAGCCCCGTATCCGCATCTACCAGTCCTTTTCAGTTTTAACCGGGGCCCCTTTGACCTTCTGGGCGTCAATTTTTTCCTTTACTTTCTTCTCCTCGTTCTCCATCGCCTGCAGCAGGTTCTGGATTTGCTGGGGCGACAGCTGATTCGGGCGGGGTTGTTCCTGGTTCTGTTCCGGCTTGCGGTCCTGTTCCTCCTTGCGGTCCCCGTCGCCTTCCCGGTTTTCCTCCTGCTCGTCTTCGCCCCCGCTTTGCTGCTGGTCTTCCTCCTGCTCCTGTTCCCCGTTATCGCCCTCGTTCTGTTCCTGGTTTTGCTGCTCTTCCTCCTGCTGGTCTTCCTGTTCCTGCTCCTGGTTTTCCTCGTCCTGCTTCTGTTGTTCCTGGTCTTTTTTCAGCAGCTCCTTGGCAAGGGCCAGGTTGTAGCGGGTCTCCTCGTCTGTCGGGTCGTTGCGGAGGGCCTCCTTATAGGCTTCAACCGCCTGTTTGTAATCTTTCTGCTTCATAAACACGTTGCCCATATTGTGGTAGGACTTGTGTTTCTGGGACTTTTCCCCGGCCCGTTCCCCGGCCTCCTTAAAGCGGCCGAATGCCTCCCCGTAGCTGTCGTTGCGGTAGTAGGCGTGTCCGAGATTGTAAGGGGCAGCCGTATTTTCGGGGCTCTTGGCAATGGCCCGGCGGTAGTTGGCCTCAGCGCTCACAAAATCGTCCTCGGACAGGTCCTCGTTGGCTTCCCGGGTCAGTTCCCGGGAGGCATCCATCGCCTTGGGATCCGGCGCACCGGCTTCCTGGGCCCGTACCCAGCCGGCGCAGGACATTATTACCAGGGTGAAAAATGCGATCCGTTTCATTCAGGCAGCTTTCTTTTCATTAAACAAATCCAGTTTCCTGAGCCAGCCGGTTTTGCGCTCGAGTACAAAAATATCCAAAAACAACAGCAGGAGCCCTGCGCCCAGAAACCACTGGAACTGGTCTTTGAACTCGGCAAATTGCCGGGCCTCGAATTCCTTCTTGTCCATTTGCTGGAGCAGCCCGCTGATCTGTTCCACGGCAGCTGCGGTATTGGCCCCCGGAATGTATTCCCCATTGCCCTCCGAGGCGATTTCCGCCAGGATCGGTTCGTTCAGCCGCGTGATAACCACTTCCCCCCGGGCATCTTTTTTCAGGCTTTCCAGGACCCCGTTCCGCTTGATGGGGATGGGCGCTCCCCGGGCGCTCCCCACCCCGATGGTAAAGATGCGGATACCCTGGTCGGTGGCCTGTTCAATGGCGTCCATTACCTGGTCCTCGGCGTGGTCCTCCCCGTCGGAAACCAGGAAGAGGATCCGGTTGGTCTGCTCCTCATCGTCAAAATAGGTGGCTGCGAGTTCGATGGCTTCGTGGATGGCGGTCCCCTGGGAGGAAAGCATATCCGTATTCATGCTTTGCAAAAACATTTTGGCCGCCCCGTAATCCGTGGTGATAGGCAGCTGGGGGAAGGCCTGGGCGGCGTACGCGATGATCCCCACCCGGTCGCTGGCCAGTTCGTTGATGATTTCGGATACGAGGCGCTTGGCCTTTTCCAGGCGGTTCGGGGCGATGTCTTCGGCCAGCATACTCTTGGAAACGTCAACGGCAAATACGATGTCCACCCCTTCCCGCTTGACGGTCTCCAGTTTGGTGCCCATCTTGGGGTTGACCAACCCGAGGATCAGGAAGGCCAGGCCCAGCAGGAACAGCAGGAGTTTCAGTTGCGGTTTGAAGAGGGAGCGGTCCGGTGCCAGGCGCCGCAGCAACCGAGGGTCTGCAAACTTGCGCTGGGTGCGTTTCTTCCAGATATGGTGGGCGAGATACAGCACCAGCAGTACCGGGATGACCAGCAGCAGGTAAAAATAGATGGGTTCGTCGAACTGTATCATTGCCTGATTATATAAAACTCCGGAACACAGTGAATCGCAGGCCCCACTCCAGGAGCAGCAAAGCCCCTGCCAGATAGACCCACGGCCTGAATTTTTCCTCGTACCGGTAGTATTTGAATTCTTCCACCTCCGTTTTTTCGAGTTTGTTGATCTCTTCGTAGATCGCCTCGAGCTTTTCGTTGTCCGTGGCACGGAAATACTCCCCTCCGGTGGCCGTGGCGATATCGGTGAGCAGCTCTTCGTCGATCTCCACCTGCCGCATGCCGTAGCGGAACGATCCGTCCGGGTTGTACCCGATGGGGGACAGGGCGTTTCCGTTGGTTCCCAAACCAATCGTATAGGTTTTGATGCCGTATTCCAGGGCGAGGTCTGCGGCTGTCTGGGGTTCGATGAAACCGGCGTTGTTCACCCCGTCCGTCAAGAGGATAATCACCTTGGAAATGGCTGTGCTTTCCTTGAGGCGGTTTACCGAAGTGGCCAGGCCCATGCCGATGGCCGTTCCGTCGTTGAGCTGTCCGTAGGTGATCTCCCGCAGGGCCCCCAGCACGATGGATTTATCGCTGGTGATCGGCGTTTTCGTATAGCTTTCCCCCGCATAGGCCACCAGGCCGATACGGTCGTTCGGGCGCTTCCGGATGAATTCGGCAGCCACTTCCTTGAGGGCGGAGAGCCGGTTGGGACGCAGGTCCCGGGCCAGCATGCTGGAGGACACGTCGATGGCCATGACAATATCGATCCCCTTGGTGGTCTTGGTGCGGGTGGAAATGTCCTGGGTCTGCGGCCGGGCCATGGCGGTGATCACGGCGGCCAGCGCGAGCAGCCGGAGCGCGAAGAGGGCCGGTTGGAGCCGGCTCAGCAAGCCGGGCCTTCCAAAGCCCTTCAGCGAAGGAATTCGCAGGCTGGCGCCCTGCCGGTTCCGCTTCAGGACATACCAAAGCACCGCCAGGGGCAGTGCCAGCAGCAGCCAGAAGTATTCCGGGTTTGCAAATTCAATATCAGCGCCGATCATACGGTAGTTTTAACTTCCAGTGTTTTTACAATGCGTTCCACAATATCCTCCGAATAGGCATCCCCGTCTTCCCAGGTCATCACTACCTGCTGCAGGAACCCCTTACCGCCGAAAACCAGGATGCTGTAAGCCCCTTCCATGCTCCCGGAGGAATCGGGCAGGTCAAAGGTACCCTTTCCGTACACGCGCACGCCTTCCACGCCGGAAATCGTCGTGAAAGACTCTTGTTTCATGATGATATTCCGCGCACCCGAGGCCTCGAATTGTTCCAGGACTTTCTCAATGCTCTGTTCAAAATCGGGTTCGGACTCCGGGTCTGCGAAAAGGGTGGAGCTGGCCATGATGGAAAAATTGGCCCGGCGATTGTCGTAACCGAACACATCCATGTCCCGGATACTCCCTTTCGCCCCGGCGGGAAGTTCCACCTCCTTGCGGTAAAGTACTTCCGGGGTTTCCAGTAAAATGGGCGGGTAACCATAGGAGCTCGCTATCCATTCCCCTTCCAGCAGGGATTTTGTAGGCGTGCCGAAAACGGCTTCCCGCACGTTTCCGGGCCCGAAGTACGCCAGGGCGGATACCAGGCCCACCACGAGGATACCCGCTGCCGTTGCCAGGCCCACCCGCAGGCGTTTGCGGCGTCGCTGGCTGAGGATTTCCTGCCGGTATTCCTCCTGCTCCATAAGTTCCTCTTCCGTAGGCTCGGGCAGGGCGTCATGGGTCCGCACCACGATGTCACGAACCTGCTCCCGGTCTGCTTCCGCCTCCCGCAGCGGGGGTTTGGATTTCGCAAACTTTACCAGGTCGGCCGTCTGCAGGATCCGACGAAACCGGTTCAGCGTCTCGGCATCCAGGTTGAGTTGCCCGGCATCCCGCAGGAGCTCCAGTTTGGTTATGAGTTCTTCCGTGGTACTTTCCAGGGCGGTCACATGTACCTCTTCTTCCAGGTACGCCCGGACGATGGTAGTGAGTTCCGTGTAATACCCCTTGAAATCATCCTGGATGAGGTAGCGGGTAGATTCCAGTCGCTCCAGCTCAATCAGCGCCCGGTCATATGGGGGTAAGAGGGCCTCCTGCTCCGCTTCGGTCAGCGGCTTTTCCCGGAAGACGAACCAGTAGAGTGCCCCACCGGCCAGCAGGAGTACGAGAAGGGTCCAGCCCAGCCACCGGATCCAGCGCCAGGGGTTCCCCTCCACTTCCACCATGGGTTTGATGTCGTACAGGTTTTGTTCCAGGGTATCCACCGGGACGGTGGCCACCGAGACAAAAAGCGAATCCGTGAAGTACCCTTTTCCGTCTATTTCAATCCGCTGGCTGGGCAGCAGGTAAGCCCCGGAATCGAACTGGGTGAGCGCGTAGGTTTTCAGGAGCTCCAGGCGGTTGTCGCGGCGGGTGGTATCGGTCTTGAAAGCCTCCACCGTTTCCAGGGGCGAAAAAGTCTGGCCGTCCGGGAAAATGACCTGGGCTGTGGTGTCCGCCTCCACGCGAACCGTAAACCGGATTTGTTCGCCGATACGGATGGCTGTGGTATCCACTTCGGAGGAGACCAGCGGCAGCGACTGGGCAAGCGCAACCTGCAGGCCCGCCAACAGGAAGAGCAGGGCGGGCAGCCGCCTGAGCAGCAACCCGGCCGGGGTTTTATATGGGGGTATTTCCTGTAACATCGCTATCCTCTGCGTTTAAAGTACCCGAGCAGTTTTTTCACATAACTTTCGTCTACCCGGCAATCCAGCGTCCCGCACCCGGCACGTGTAAAAGTATCCCGGTAGTAGCCTACCCGGTCCCGGTAATGGGCGGCATAGGCATTGCGCAAGCGCCGGGACTGGGTATTTACCAGCCGCAGCTTTCCGGATTCGGCATCCAGCATGCGGACCATCCCGAGGTTCGGGATATCACTTTCCATCGGGTCGTAGATCCGGATGCCCGTCAGGTCGTGTTTATTGCCGGTTACCCGGAGTGTCTTCTCGTAATCCTCGGCCATAAAATCGGAAAGCACAAAAACGATAGCCTTCTTCTTGATGACGTTGGACAGGAATTTCAGCGCCTCGGAAAGGTCTGTCCGGTGACTTTTGGGCTCAAATTCCAACAGCTCCCGGATAATGCGTAAAACGTGGCTTTTTCCCTTTTTCGGTGGGATGTAAAGCTCCACTTCGTCCGAGAACAGAATCAGGCCCACCTTGTCGTTGTTCTGCAGGGCCGAAAAGGCCAGGGTGGCCGAAACCTCGGTAACCACCTCCCGCTTGAACTGCCCGACCGTGCCAAAGAACTCCGAGCCGCTGATATCCACCAGGAGCATCAGGGTGAGTTCCCGCTCCTCTTCGAATACCTTGACAAATGGCTCGTTGTATCGCGCGGTGACATTCCAGTCGATAGATCGGACGTCGTCCCCATACTGGTATTGCCGGACTTCGCTGAAAGTCATACCCCGCCCCTTGAAGGTGGAATGGTATTCCCCTCCGAAGATGTGATCGGACAAGCGGCGCGTCTTGATCTCGATCTTCCGTACTTTCTTTAAGAGCTCTTTGGTATCCATACAGGTGCGGGATTGCAGGTTGGGCCGGTGCCGGCCTCAAAGGGGGCTGCCCGGCTGCCTGGCGCTAGGGGACTTCTACCTCGTTGACAATCCGGTTGATGATTTCCTCGGATGTCACATTCTCCGCCTCGGCCTCATAGGTGATGCCGATCCGGTGGCGCAGCACGTCGTGGACCACTGCGCGGACGTCTTCCGGGATCACGTATCCCCGCCGTTTGATAAAAGCATAGCATTTGGCGGCATTCGCCATGTTGATACTACCCCGGGGGGAAGCCCCGAAACTGATCAGCGGTTTGAGGCCCCCGAGCTGGTATTTTTCGGGGAACCGGGTGGCAAACACGATATCGAGGATATATTTTTCAATTTTTTCGTCCATATAGACCTCCCGAACGGCCTGTTGGGCACTCAGGATTTGTTTCAGGCTCACCACCGGCTGGATCTTTTGCTGGGTACCCTGCAGGTTTTGCCGGATGATCAGCTGTTCCTCGTTCATCTTCGGGTAGTCGATAACCGTCTTGAGCATGAACCGGTCTACCTGGGCTTCGGGGAGCGGATAGGTTCCTTCCTGCTCCACCGGGTTTTGCGTGGCCATCACCAGGAAAGGCTCGTCCAGGATAAAAGTTTCGTCCCCGATGGTCACCTGTCGTTCCTGCATGGCCTCCAGCAGGGCGGACTGTACCTTGGCCGGGGCGCGGTTGATCTCATCGGCCAGAATGAAATTGGCAAAGATAGGCCCGCGTTTGATGGAAAAGTCGTTTTCCTTGATGTTGTATATGAGTGTCCCGATGACGTCCGCGGGCAACAGGTCGGGGGTAAACTGGATACGGGAAAAACTGCCCTTGACCGCCCGGGAAAGCGTATTGATGGCAAGCGTCTTCGCCAGCCCCGGAACACCTTCGAGCAGGATATGGCCCCGCCCGAGCAACCCGATGAGCAACCGCTCCACCATGTGCCGCTGGCCCACGATTGCCTTGTCCATTTCCTGAACCAGTAGATCGATAAAAGCGCTCTCTTCGGCAATTTTCTCATTCACAGCGCTAATGTCTACTGCCTTGGTCTCTTCCATAAAAATGCTTTAGTAATTGTTTGTCAATAAGCGAGTTTAGTTGTACTGCGCAAATTGAAAATTTATTTACTGACTGCCTGTTAACGATTGGTTAAAAATGTTCGGAAACCCCTAGTTTTATGATGGTTTTAAGGGATTTTCTATTTACTTTAAGCAGCCTATGAAAGACACGAATAAAGAGAGCCGCATCATTGCCGGGACGATGACCTGGGGGGTGTGGGGAAGCGATCTGGATACGGCATCGATGGAGCAGCTCATACACGACTGCCTGGAGGCGGGTATCCGCACCTTCGACCACGCCGATATTTACGGAGGGTATACCACGGAAGCCGCTTTTGGGAAGGCCTTTGCCGGTAGCGGCGTGGACCGGGAGGAAATCCGGCTGATCAGCAAATGCGGGATCCAGTATGTCTGCGACGCCCGGCCCATCCGGGTTAAGCATTACCAGTACGATGCGGACTATATTGTCCGATCTGCCGAAACATCCCTGGAAAACCTGGAAACGGACTACCTGGACCTGCTATTGCTGCACCGGCCCAGCCCGCTTATGGAGCCCGGGGAAGTTGCCGCCGCCTTCGACCGGTTGAAGGCCGCCGGGAAGGTCCGGCGGTTTGGGGTCAGTAACTTTACCCCCTCCCAGATCCGGCTGATCGAAACGGCTGCCCCGGTAGAGGCGCATCAATTCGAGTGTTCGCTTTCGGCCCGCGACCCGCTTACCGACGGCACGCTGGACGATTGCATGACCGGCAGGCGCGAGGCGATGGCCTGGAGCCCCTTGGGGAAATTCTTTCGTGAGGAAGGGCCCGAAAGGGACCGGCTGGCAGCCTGCATGGAGGCGCTCATGCCAAAGTACGGGGCGGACGAAAGCCAGTTGCTCCTGGCCTGGCTGATGGGGCACCCGGCGGGCATCCGGCCCGTGGTGGGCACCACAAAAGCCAAAAGGCTCCGGGGTGCTGTCCGCGCAGAGAAAATTGAACTGGAGCCGGAGGACTGGTTTGACTTGCTGGTCGCTGCTCAGGGGCATAAGGTCCCCTGAACCGTTCCCCGGGCCGGCAGGACAGGGTTGGCCGGTGAAAATCGCCCGGGCCGGGAGGCCCTTTAAATGAACTATATGGATCGAATTGTTTGCATTACAGGCGCCACCAGCGGTATTGGACGGGCTACGGCCCTTTTGCTCGCCGGCAAGGGATGCCGCATCATTGCCTGCGGCCGGCGGGGGGATCGGCTGGCCGGGTTGAAGGAGGAGCTGGGAAGCAAGGTGCATACCCTGGCGTTTGACGTACGCAACCGGCGGGATGTGGAAGCGGCTTTTGCCTCGCTCCCGGAAGCATTTTCACCCGTTGACACACTGATCAACAACGCCGGGAATGCCCACGGCCTGGACCCGATACAGGAGGGAGACCCGGACGACTGGGACGCCATGATCGACATCAACGTCAAAGGCCTGCTGTACGTGACACGGGCCCTTCTCCCGTCGCTGATCAAAAGCGGCAGGGGCCACCTCCTGAACATCGGCTCGACCGCCGGGAAAGAGGTCTACCCGAAAGGGAATGTCTATTGTGCGAGTAAGCACGCAGTAGACGCCCTGAACCAGGCTTTTCGCATCGACCTGAATGCAGAGGGCATCCGCGTTGGGGCCATCAACCCGGGCCTGGTTGAAACCGAGTTCAGCAAGGTGCGTTTCAAGGGGGATGAGGCACGGGCCGAAACCGTGTATGAGGGGTACGAGCCCCTGCGTCCGGAAGACATCGCGGACATCATCTGGTTTGCCCTGAGCCGGCCGGCCCACGTCAACATTGCAGACCTGGTAGTCATGCCCACGGCCCAGGCCAGCAGCACACAAGTCCGCAAAGCCCCATGATCAACAAGCGGTTGCTGATAAAGAACCTCCTGGCCCACAACGACGAGAACAGCTTTTACGACAAGAAGCGATCGATCGACATAGGCCGCAAGGAAGGGAAGGCCAAATTCCTGAAACACGTCTGCGCCCTGGCCAACAGCAATCCGGCCAACCGTTCGTATATCGTCATCGGGGTGGAGGATGCGGACAATGAAATCCTGGGCGTCGACTTTTTTGACGACAGCAAGATCCAGAACCTGGTGAACGCCTACCTGGAGAACCCCCCGCTGATCACCTATGAAAATGTACTCTTCCCGCACCTGGCCGAAGGCAAGGTGGTGGGCCTGGTGACGATTACCTCATCGGGGGAAATCTGCGCTTTGCGCAAGAACATCTGGAAGTATTACGGCGGCGCTGTCTTTTTCCGGGAAGGCAGTATCAGCATGCCGAAGAATTTCGACCTGGAATTGCGGGATGTCAATTCCGGGGTGGTGGCGGCGATAGAACAGAACGCCCGGAACAACATCGAACTGACCCTGGACGGGGTGATCGACTTTCTGAACTACCGGCACCGAGACCTCACCAGCCATTACCGGGTATTCAAAGAACAATTCGTGCTTTGCTGGGCCGGGAACAGGAAGGTGGTGGGGGAAGCGGAATACTACTCCCGTGTGGACATCGAACTGATCAACGAACAGGTCAAACTATTTTATTCGGCCCTGGACGAGGTGTCCATCGCCTTCGATTCGGAATCGTTCGACATCGTGGAATATGTCTACCTGGGCCTGGCCGGCCGCAAGCGCTACTACCCCCTGGAGAAGGTATCCATCCGGTTTGCGGACAACGGGACATACCAAATCCTGAGCGAATTGATTTTTGAGCCGCCCCAGTACGACCGGAAAACGCTCCACCACATTTTCAATGCCAACAAGGCGCTGGCCGCCAAGCTCCGGCAGGGGATCCCTCTGAGGCCTTCGGAAGAAAAGGACCTGCTCCAGTTCCCATCCACCCTGCTCATCTGCTACCTGAACGGCTTTGAAAGCGCCGGCGACCTAATGTACAGTGCCCGGGAGTGGCTTCGGGGTCGGGACGAAAGGGTGTACAATTCCCTGAAGGAGGCCATCCGGATTCTCAGGAAAGTCCGGTATAATTAAAGGGGAATACCCCGGGGGTAGGTCCCGGGGATTTACCCGGACGGCAGGTTATTTTGCCCCGGCCCCGTCCACTGTTTTCAGCCAGAGCAGGCCGTAGGGCCTGATTTCCAATAATGCGCTCTGTACCGAATGGGACGTTCCGTCCACGAGGTTCGTATATGCGCTGCCCTTGAGGTACCCGAGGTTGCGAACCCAGGTGGCGTTGAGTACCTGCGGGTTTTCGTCGAAGTTGGCGACAACCAGCAGGGAGCCTTTCTCCGCCTTTCTCTCAAAGACATAGAGGTGCTCGTTCCCCGGGTGGTGGAGGACCGATTTGCCGCCACCCAGTGAAGGCAGCTTCCTCCGGAGTCGGATCAGCGATTGCAGTCTTGAAAAAATCCGGGACGGGAGGCGATTGGGGTCGTCCAGGGCGGCCACTGCCTCCCAGTCGTGGATGGGCCGGTTTACCCAGCGGCTGTCATTTTCCTTGTCCTTTTCCCGCAGGTACGAGTAGTCGTTCAGCATCCCGATTTCATCCCCGGCATAAATGAGCGGGATGCCCGCCGAAGCCAGGATAACCCCGTACATCATGACGATTTTGTCGAAGGCCGTTTCCACATCTGCCGCGTTCCCGGAATCGAGGGCCTCTTCCAGACCCAGCAGGGAGGCCGTGCTCCCGGTTATCCGTCCGTCCCCGGTAACGGGGTTGTACATAAAGAGTACGCCCCGGGAGGGGGACCACTCCAGGCGCTGGCAATAGTAATCCAACAGAAACCGCCGGTGTGCGGCGGGGTTCCACCCGAGGGCTTCAATTTGCCGGTCGTCAAATCCGAGCCCGATATCGTCGTGGCAGCGGATATAGTTTATCCAGCTGCAGGATTCGGGGATTGACGGGATATCCGCCAGGCTCCGGTAGAGCAGGTTGGTCTTTTTGGTGGCGATGGAATTCCACAGGCAGGCCATGTAGGTGGCGTTGTACGCCGCCTCGCACTCGTTGCCGGCCAGGCGGCCTTCCCCGAAGTACCGGACAATTTCCCGGGGTGCCACTATTGCTTCGGCCAGGATGGCGACCCCGGGGGCCACCACCTGCAGGCAAAGCCGGAACAGCGCAATCAACTGGTGTGCCTCCGGGAGATTCTGGGAGTTCGTCCCGAGTTTTTTCCAGAGGAATGCCAGGGCGTCAAACCGCAATACGTCCACGCCTTTGTTGGCCAGGACCACCATATTTTCAAGCATCGCCAGGAATACCCTGGGGTTCGTGTAGTTGAGGTCCCACTGGTACTGATTGAATACGGTCATGACCCACTGGCCGGTTTCCGGGATAAAGGTGAAATTCCCGGGCGATGTTTCCGGGAAGATTTCCGGCAGGGTTTCCTCGTACAGGTCGGGCAGGGTCCGATCCGGGAACATGTAGTAATACCCGGCGTATTCGGCGTCCCCCTCCCTTGCTTTCTGGGCCCACGGATACTGGTCGGAGGTGTGGTTGACCACGAAATCCAGCATCAGGCAGACTCCTTTTTCCCGGCACGCTCCGGTGAATTCCAGGAAATCGGCTTCCGTGCCAAACCGGGGGTCGATCTCCGTGTGGCTGCTAACGGCGTATCCCCCGTCGTTTTCCCCTTTCGGCTGGCGGGTAAGCGGCATGACGTGCAGGAAGTTGACGCCGAGTTTTTCGAAGTAGGGGAGCTTGTCGATCAGCCCCCGGATGTCCCCGCTGAAACGGTCGGCGTACAGCTGCATGCCCACCCATTTCTCGGATTGGTACCAGGCCCCTTCGTTCAGGCGCTCCAGGTCCTGGAAACGGAGGTCTTCCGGCCGATCCCGGAAGAGTTTTCCCAGCATCCCGGGCAATTCCTCAAAAGCGGCATCCTGACCCGGGTAAAGCGAATAATACAAGTCCTGAATCAGCGTGAGATTGGCGGCCAGCCGTTTTTCGAACAGGGCGGGCAGGTCCTTTTTGGATGGCTTTGCCAGGCTTTTCCCGGCCAGCAGACGATGGATTGCTACCTGGTTCATGCCAGTGCCCGATTCAATTGCTCCTGGTCCGGAAGTGCCTCGATGGCGCCGAACCGCGTGGTGGTCAGGGCGCCTGCGGCATTGGCAATGCGCACCATTTCAGCTAGCGCCTCCACATCCGAGGCGATGTGTTCCAGGTCTTCGCGGGCGGCCAGCTGCCAAAGCAGGCAACCGATAAAGGCGTCGCCCGCCCCCGTGGTGTCCACGGGCTCCACCCGGATACTCGGGATGGTCCGCTGCCCCGCACGTGTGCTCAGCCAGGTGCCGTCACCCCCCAGGGTAATCACGATAATTTCCGTACCGATATCGTGGAGCACCGAACAGGCTTTCTCCAGGCTCTCCTCCCCGCTGAGCAATTGCGCTTCCTCCAGGCTGAATTTGCAGAGGTTGGACTTCTCGATAAAAGGGATGCATTTTTTCCTGAAAACGGCCGCCTTGTTTTTCCAAAGGTCGTGGCGGTAATTCGGGTCGAAGCTGATAAAGGCCCGCTGGGTGAGCCCGTCGAAGAAATAATGCCCGTAGGCCTTTTCAAGCGGCCCGCCGAGCAATGCGGTAGCGGCCCCCAGGTGGATCATATTCCCTCGGAAGGATTTTTTGACTTCGGGCATGTATTGCAGCTCGCGGTCGGCCCCCCGGCTAAACACGAAATCCCGCTCCCCGTCTTCCGCAATGGAGACAAAGGCCAGGGTGGTAAAAGTTTCGCTGCGCTGCAAAAACTGCGTATCCACCCGGTTTTCCCGGAGTACGTCCAGGAGAAATTCCCCAAAAGGATCCTCCCCGATACAGCCTACAAAGGCGCTGCGGCCGCCGAGACGGGCAATGGCACTGGCTACGTTTGCCGGTGCGCCCCCGGCTTTCTTTGTGAACACCACTGCCCTGGACAGGTCGCTTCCCTGGTTTTCGCCTACAAAGTCGATGAGCAGTTCGCCCACACAAAAAATCTGTTTCATACTAATGTGTTCCTTTCTGGCCCTGGCCGGGGTTCGGCAGATCGAGGCCAGCGGCTTCGCAGCGTCCGGTTCCGTTTGGAAATGTAAACAGAATTCGAGGATCTCCCCAAATTTTCAAGGATTTATCTGGGAAGGGCTTTTAAGAATGCCTCGCAGGTAGTACCTTACAATCTCCCTCGTGGCGCAGGCCCGCAGGAGCAATTTAATTATTTCGATATGGGATTATTTGATGAAATCAAGAAAAAACTGAGTCACGAGTTTATCGACATTGTCGAATGGCTGGATGATTCCCAGGATACGATTGTCCACCGGTTCGAACGCTACCAGAACGAGATTAAAAACGGGGCCAGGCTGATTGTGCGCGAAGGCCAGAAGGCCGTTTTTGTGAACGAAGGCCAGCTGGCGGATGTCTTTGGCCCGGGAACCTACGAGCTGACCACGTCCAACCTGCCGATACTGACAACCCTCAAAGGGTGGAAGTACGGCTTTGACAGCCCGTTCAAGGCGGAGGTTTACTTTGTGAATACGCGCCTGTTCACCGACGAAAAATGGGGGACGAAAAACCCGGTCATGCTGAGCGATGAGCGTTTCGGGCTTACCGAAATCAGGGCTTTCGGCACCTACAGCTTCCGGATTGAAGACCCTGGAAAATTTGTGGTGGACGTGGTGGGCACGGATGGAAATTTCACGAATTACGAGGTCAACGAACACCTGAAAAGCCTGATTGTCACCCGGTTTACGGATACGGTCGGGGAGGCCAACCTGCCCCTGGAACTCTACGCCGCCAATACGAGCGAATTGTCGGAAACCTGCCGGGAGGTCATGGAGCCGGAATTTGCCCGGGTAGGTATCGAACTGGAAAAGTTCTATATCGAAAACGTGTCCATGCCGGAGGAGCTCAAAAAGGAGATCTTCGAATACAGCCGGCTCGACAAACTGGACATGAGCAAGCTCTCCCAATTCAAGGCGGCGAAGGCCATGGAGGCGGCGGCGAGCAACGAAGGCGGTACGGCCGGCGCCGGGATGGGCATGGGCATGGGGTTTGTCCTGGCGCAACAGATGGGTTCCATGATGGCGCAACCCCAGGCAGCACAACCGCAGCAGCCCCGCGGTCCGGTTGCCTCCGTCCCGCCCCCGGTACCCGTTCCACCCGCTTATTATTACGCCGTCGACGGCCGGCAGCAGGGGCCCGTCCCGTATGAGCGCCTGCAGGAGCTCTTTGCCTCCCGCGCAATCAACCGGGACACGCTTATCTGGAAACAGGGCATGGCCCAGTGGTCTGCCCTGAGCGAGGTGGAGGAACTCAAATCGTTCCTCGGCGGCAGCACGCCCCCGCCCCTGCCCGGCAACTGATTTTTCGGATGGAGTTGAGAGGCACAGGGGGAAACCGCCCGCATATGGAAACAATTACATCCTCGGAACAGAAGAAGACCTGCAACAACTGCGGGGCAGAGATGAAGTACAAGCCGGGCTCTGAACAAATAGCCTGTGATTATTGCGGTTTTGAGGCATTTATCGAATCTTCCAGGAAAAGCTTTGAAGAACTCGAACTCGACCACTATCTGAAGGTTACCGGCGGCGACCATGTATTTACGGATACCATCGAACTGTTGCACTGCAAGAACTGCGGCGCCAGCCAGCATGTGGCCGAAAATTACAAGTCCCTGGCCTGCGTGTACTGCGGGGAACCCCTTATCCGGGAGGACGCCCGGGAAGCGGGCTGGATTTTACCCGGGGCCCTGGTGCCGTTCCAGATCGATGCGGCCCGGGCGCGGCAATTATTCCGGAAATGGGTGCGGGGGCTCTGGTTTGCCCCGGGAAAGTTAAAACGGGCCGCCCTGGACCCGGAAGCCATTCACGGCCTCTACCTGCCGTACTGGACATTTGACGGCAACTTGCAGGCCGACTACACGGGCCAACGGGGGGATTACTACTACGAAACCCAGCGGGTTCGGACCCGCGAGGGAACCAAGACCCGGCAGGTTCGGAAAACCCGTTGGACGCCTGCATCTGGAAGGGTAAGCGGCTTTGTGGATGATATCCTGATCCCGGCTTCCCGGGACCGCAAGGCGGAAGTTCCAACGGCTGTGACAGGCTGGCGACTGGGGGATCTCCGACCTTTCGATTCGGACTACCTATCCGGGTTTGTGACCGAGAAATACTCGGTTTCCCTCAAGGAAGGCCACCAGCAGTCATTCCGCAAGGCACGGGAAATAGCCCGAACGTGGATCCGAAGGGATATCGGGGGCGATACTCAGCGGATCGACCAAACGGATATACGGCTTTCCGACGAAACGTTTAAGCACATCCTGCTCCCGGTATATATCAGCAGCTATTCCTATAAGGGCCGCACGTATAATTTTTATATCAACGGGCAGACGTCGGCCATCCACGGCAGCCGGCCCTATTCCACCTGGAAAATTGTCTTGCTGATCCTCGCCGTACTGGTCGTCGCTGCCGCAATCGGAATACTAACCCAATGAGAAAACTTGTAATCGGAGATATACACGGGGGCCTGAAGGCCTTGCGGCAATTGCTGGACCGGGTGGCCCCGGCCCAGGAGGATTTTTTTGTATTCCTCGGGGATTATGTAGACGGGTGGAGCGAAGCGGCCGAAACCGTGGACTACCTGATCGGTTTTGCCCGGGAGCACCGCTGCCTGTTCCTGAAAGGCAACCACGATGAGCTCTGTGAAGAATGGCTCAACGGGCAGGCAGAGCGCGAACTCTGGCTGCGGCACGGGGGCGCCGCTACCAAAAAGTCCTACCAGGGGGTGGGTGCAGCCACCCGGGAGCGACACGCCAAATTTTTCAGGGACCTGAAAGCCTACCACCTGGATACCGAGAACCGGTTGTTTCTCCACGCCGGGTTTACCAACCAGCGGGGCGTGGAGCACGAGTATTTTGAAAAGAATTTCTATTGGGACCGGACCCTTTGGGAAACCGCCCTTTCCCTGGATGCCAGACTGGACTCCTCAGACCAGTTGTACCCGGCCCGCCTGCGGCATTACCGGGAGATCTACATCGGTCATACCCCGGTGGTGCGGATTGGGAAAGACCAGCCATTCCGGGCGGCAAATGTGTGGAATGTCGACACGGGGGCTGCCTTTCGCGGCCCGCTGTCTGCCATCGATGCCGGGAACAAGGAAGTATGGCAAAGCGACCCGGTTTACCAGATGTACCCGGAGGAAACCGGGCGGAACGCCTAAACCGCTACCCTGCCCGCTGCCGCGGCAAAGGGAGTCTCAGAGTTTTCCGTGGAGGTGTTCGTCCTGCCAGCGCCGAAGTTCCTTCCATTTGTTTTCATAAGCCATCCGGGCCTGCATGGGCCAGGAAGAAGGGTCGTGGATTTTATACCGGTCGCCGCCGGAATCCAGGACTTCCTGGCATTTGGCCACCGGGGTCCCGGCCAGGGCGCGCCACGTTTTGATATCGTAGTTGTGGAACAGGCTTTCGATTTTCGGGCCAATGCCCTCGATGATTTTAAGGTCGTCCTGGTGCACGGTGACCCCGAAATCGGCCTTGGCTGCTTTGTAGTCGAAGGGAATATCCGGGCGTACAGCCTCCGAATTCGCCGTCGCGAGCTGGTGCCGGCAGGCTTCCAGTTCTTCCTGCAGCCGCGCATAGGATGCCGAAAGGGACCGGGCTTCTCCGGAGTGCCTGGCTTCCCGGGCTTTCCGGCCCAGGACATACCCGATGGCCATCCCGATAGCTGCGGTCAGCAGCGGAATGATCCAAAACAGGCTTTTCATCGTTTCAGGTTCCATCGTATGTGGCCGGGAGGCAATCCCGCTCGTATACAAGGTACTAAAAATACCCGTAGCATCGCCGGATGCAAATCATACAACATTTTGTGCCAGTCATACAAATCCGGTACCGCGGGGCGGGAAGTCTCCTTATTTTAGTTTCAGGCTTGATGTCGATGCCCCGAAACCGCAGACCGCACATCCCAGGGATCGGAATGCGGCCACCTCTGGGCCGACATTTGAGTTACTTGTTTTGGATTAGTTTGGTTAGTTAAAAATCCGTTTCGTACGTGCTAAGCCGTCGGGGCGGGTTTTTTTCTTTGGGTACAGGCCCCCTGCCGCCTGTGAGTATCCGGGAACAGCTTCCGCTGAAGGGTAATTGCGGTTCCCGGGGTAATATTTGTTCGAGATCCGATGAAAATGAAAAGCGCATACCGCCGGCTCCGCGCGGCCGCCCGATGGGTAGCCATGGTACTGCTCCTCAGTATCCAGCACCTGCTCGAAGGCGCATGGCGGTCCGACACCCCCAATACGGGTTAAGTGTATGATGCCCTCAGGCCGTCTGTTTTCCCAAAAACGGCCTGAAGGCCCAAATGTGGCCGGGGCCCTCGGGATCCGCCAACACCCATGGGTGCATCCGGATGGTCCGGCAAACCGTCAAAGGTCAAATCGAATCCCCTGCGCCAGGGGGAGATTGTCGCTGTAGTTAATGGTGTTTGTCTGCCGCCTCATATAGATTTTCCAGGCGTCCGAGCCGGACTCCCGGCCGCCGCCGGTTTCTTTTTCACCCCCAAAGGCGCCGCCTATTTCGGCGCCGGAGGTGCCGATGTTTACGTTGGCGATTCCGCAATCGCTCCCCGCGGCGGAGAGGAAGGCTTCCGATTCCCGCAGGTTGGTCGTCATAATGGCCGATGAAAGCCCTTGCTTGACGCCGTTTTGAAGTGCAATCGCATCGTGGACGTCCCCGGAGTACCGGATCAGGTACAATACGGGTGCAAAAGTTTCTTCCTGTACAATTTCAAAGTGGTTTTCGGCCTCGGCAATAGCCGGCTTCACATAACAGCCGCTCTCATACCCCGGGCCGTCCAGGACGCCCCCGGGCACCAGTATCTCGCCCCCTTCGGCAACCACCTGCTCCAGGGCTTTCCGGTACATATCCACAGCCTCCCGGTCAATCAGCGGGCCAACGTGGTTTTCCTCGTCCAGCGGGTTGCCGATTCGGAGTTGTCCATAGGCCTGTTTCAGGGCCGATTTTACCTCGTCATATACGTCTTCGTGGACGATCAGCCTCCGGGTGGAGGTGCAGCGCTGGCCACAGGTACCGACGGCTCCGAAGACTGCGCCGATAACAGTCATTTTTATGTCTGCGTCCGGGGTGACGATGATGGCGTTGTTCCCGCCGAGTTCGAGCAACGACCGTCCGAGCCGGGCGGCAACTGCCTGCGCGACGATTTTGCCCATCCGGATGGAACCGGTTGCCGAGACAAGCGGTACGCCGGTGTCACCGGTCAACATTTCACCCACCCGGTAATCCCCGTTGATCAGGCAGGTTATTCCTTCCGGCATCCCGTTGCGGTGGAATACCTCGGCGGCGATCTTCTGGCAGGCGATACCGCAGAGCGGCGTTTTTTCGGAGGGCTTCCAGATACACACATCGCCGCAAACCCAGGCCAGGGCCGTATTCCATGCCCAAACGGCCACCGGGAAGTTAAAGGCGGAGATGATCCCCACCACACCCAACGGGTGATATTGTTCGTACATGCGGTGTCCCGGTCGTTCGGAATGCATGGTCAGGCCGTGAAGCTGGCGGGAGAGGCCCACGGCAAAATCGCAGATATCGATCATCTCCTGCACTTCGCCCAGGCCTTCCTGGTAGGACTTGCCCATTTCATAAGATACGAGCTTGCCCAGGGGTTCTTTGAGCTCCCGGAGCCGGTCCGAAAACTGCCGGACGATTTCCCCGCGCTGGGGGGCGGGTACCATGCGCCAGGAGGTAAAGGCGCTGGCTGCGGTTTCCGCAACACGCCGGTAATCGTCCTGGGTGGTGGCCCGGACCCTGGCAATGGTTGCGCCGTCAACCGGCGATACGGAGGCGATTTCCTCCCCGGAACCAAAGTGTTCCATCCCGGTGGAGCTTCCGGGGTTTACGTCTTCGACTCCCAATGCTTTCAGGGCTTTTTCTATACCAAAATCCAGGGCAACTTCCGTCATTTTGTAACTTTTTTATGCTGAGATGTTATATTTATGACAAAACTACAAATTCCCGGGGCATTTCCATGACCGGCCGGCCAACTTTATCAGCGTGAGTTCCCGGATTTGTCGGGGGGGGCACCGGCAGGGGCCTAGTCGGACGAATCCCCGACAAAGCGGGGATCGGCTTCCATCACGGTCCCGCATTGATCGCAGGTCCGCAGGGCCTCCGACCCGTAGAACACCTTAAAATGCGCCAGGAAGTCTTTTTCGATATCCTCTAATTTGAAATAGGCTTCGTAGAGCTTGTTGTTGCAATTGTCGCAGTACCAGAGCAGCCCGTCCCGGGCATCCGTATCGCTGCGCTTGCGCTCCACCACCAGGCCGATGGAATCCGGGTGCCTGACCGGCGAATGGGGCACCCTGGCCGGGTGCAGGTACATGTCCCCCGGGCCGAGGGTGAAGGTTTTTTTCTCCCCGTCCTCCTGTACGTGCACCTCGATCGTCCCTTCGAGCTGGTAAAAGAGTTCTTCGGTTTCGTTGTAGTGGTAATCCTTACGCGCATTGGGCCCGGCCACCACCATGACAATATAGTCCCCGGCCTCCTTGTAGAGGTTCCTGTTTCCCACCGGGGGCTTGAGTTCTTCCCGGTGGTTTTCGAGCCATTGCGTCAGATTGAAAGGGGGGGCGATTGCCATTTTCGTATTGTTTCGTTTATCGCATGTAGCGTCCCCGAAAGATACGAAAATGGAAGCGATATCGGGCCGGTCCGGAGTTCAGGCCGGCACGTGTGCTATTGCAGGTAAAACAACTGGGTGAAGTACAATTTCCCGTCGGGAGCGCGTTTGACGCTGACGGCCGTGTGGCTGAAGCTGCCCTCCAGGGTACTCTTGTGGGAGGCGCTCCCCATCCAGGCATCAAAGGCTTCCTGGGCGGTGTCGTAATTCCTGGCGACATTCTCGGCTACGGACTTGGCGTCCGTGGCCTCCGCGATTTTGGAAGCGCGGGCATTGAAGTCGTCGTGACTCGTGTTCCCGGTGGCAATCATATAATCCGTGTGCTGGTTGGCGTAGGAATACGCCAATTCGCTAAAGGCCAGGGGGTCGGCCCCTATGGCCTGCCGGTGCTGGTTGACAAGTTCGAGTATGGCACCCTCTACAGCCTGGACATTCTCGGCTTCTATCGGGTTAGCAGGCATTGTTGAATCCTTGGAGCAGGAAGCGATTGCCAGCGCGAAGAAAACCAAGAATGCACTTTGCATTCTCATTTTCATACAGTGTTCTATTCTGTAAGTAGGCCAGTAGAAAGAATGGGGGTTCTTTTCATACCCGGCGCGGGGCCGGAGGATAATAATACACATTTTTCCGGCGAACCGCCCGGGAGGGGCTTAAATTTCGATAAAGTGTCGGGAATCCTCGTACACCGGCAAACAGCTTCTAATTCTTCGGGCGGTTAACGGGAGGCGGGAACTTCGGTTTCCCGGGGTGCCGGCTCCAGGACCCGGCTGAAAACAAAGGCGCCGACTTCCCGTACCGGCCCGTAGAGTACGGACTCGCGGACTGCATCCGAGTCGCCCACGCCCAGGGTCCGGTTGGCCCGTTCAAAAAAGATCAGCACGGCCCCGAGGATAACGGCTACTTTAACCACCCCGAAAACGGCGCCCCCCAGCCGGTTTAGGAAGCCCACCAGGGTCATTTCCGCCACGCGGGTAAGCAGCTTGCCCAACAGGTGCACAGCAATGACGATGGCCAGGAAGGTGATCAGGAATGCGGTTAGTTTCAGGTAGTAGGGACTCCAGTCCAGGCGCTGACTCAGGTAGCCGGCCGCGATGTATGAAAAGTGGATGGCCCCGTAGATCCCTGCTATCAGCGCGGCGATGGAGGCAATCTCAAGGATCAGCCCGTTGCGAAACCCCTTATAGAGTCCGTAAACGAGTAATAATCCCAGAATGACATCGATAAATCCCATGGCGGTTACCCGCAAATATAGCGCATTGATTCGTACCTTTAAGGCGCGTTAAATGGCGCCCCGATCCGGCTGGCTTATGGCAAGAGATACAGAATTGAAAGCGCGTTGGGAGAAGCTGCAGGCAGACCTTTCCGAACGGTTCGCCGACGGGGACACCCTGGATCTGGACGCGATTATCTACCTGATCGGCGTCCAGGAACTCGGGCAGTTCCACCGCCGGTTTAAAAAAGACGAAAAACTCGACCTGATGCATATCGGCATCTGCCGCCTGCTGGAGCCTTATGGGTATTACGAGTTCGAATATTTTGACGATGAGGGATGGCCGCATTACCGGCTGCTGGAACCGCTGCCGGTGCTGAAGGCCGGGGAGCAATCCGTCCTGATGAAGGAAGCCATCGTTACCTATTTCCTGGAAAACGATTATCCGCTATGAAGGCAAAATTCCCCTATTACGCCGTGATTTTCACTTCCCGCCGGACCGAAGAGCAGGCCGGGTATGCGGAAACTTCGGCTCGTATGATGGAGCTGGCCGCACGCCAGCCGGGTTATCTGGGGGTGGACCACGCCCGGGAAGAAGTCGGGATAACCGTCAGTTACTGGGAATCCCTGGAGGCTATCGCGGGCTGGAAGGCCCAGGCCGACCACGCACTGGCCCAGCGGTACGGACGCGAAAAATGGTACAGCGAGTACCGGATTCGGATTTGCCGGGTGGAGAAGGAATACGGGTTTAACCGGGAAGGATCTGCTGAATGACGCCCCCAGCAGGGGAACGGCAACCCTCCTCGTTGAAGCTCCTTCCGGGGAACTGAAACCCCGCGTGCCCATTGGCGAAACCTGAAATTCCTCGTATTTTTATCGCATACCATCGCGGTCCCGGAATAACGCTCACGTCGCAACCCGGCCGCGATACCCTGCACCAAACCCCAATTGCTATGAAAAAACCGAACCCATTTACCACGAAGAGCCGGTCATCCGACCTCAGGGAACTGCAAGCCTCCCGAGCCGACCTGCTGGTTATCGGCGGGGGAATCACCGGGGCGGGGATTGCCCTGGACGCCGCATCCCGCGGGCTTCGCACCGTCTTGCTGGAAAAGGGGGACTTTGCCTCCGGGACCAGCAGCAAATCCACCAAACTCATCCACGGGGGCTTGCGGTACCTGAAACAGTTCGACTTCTGGCTGGTGAAGGAGGTCGGTTCGGAGCGCGCCATCGTACACAAACTGGCCCCGCACCTGGTCCTGCCCGAGAAAATGCTCTTGCCGCTCATCGAAGGGGGGTCGTACGGAAAATGGCTCACATCCATCGGCCTGAAGGTATACGATATCCTCGCCCAGGTAGGAGGGGACGACAAGCGGAAGATGCTGGAAAAGAAACAGGCGCTGAAGAAAGAGCCGCTCCTGCCGAAAAAGAAATTAAAAGGTGCCGGATATTACGCGGAATACCGCACCGACGACGCCCGACTGACACTCGAAATCATCAAGAGCAGCCTGGAATTCGGGACCAAGGCCCTGAACTACATGCGGGTGGACGACTTCCTTTACGAGGAAGGCCGCGTGGACGGCGTGGTGGCCGAAGACCTCCTGGGGGGCGGCAAGATGGAAGTCCGCGCCGACCATATCATCAATGCGGCGGGCCCCTGGGTAGATGAGTTGCGGGGCGTAAACCGCAGCCGGCAGGGCAAACGGCTGCACCTGACCAAGGGGGTCCACCTGGTTTTCCCCCATGAGAAACTCCCGGTTCGGCAGTCCGTTTACTTCGACGTGCCGGACGGGCGGATGATTTTTGCGATTCCCAGGGGGAAGGTCACCTACGTGGGCACTACGGATACGAATTTCAACGGGGACAAGGATGACGTGCGCACGGATTTGGCCGACGCCATCTACCTGATTTCCGCGGTGAACAATATGTTTCCGTCCATCGAGCTGGAAATGGCAGATATCGAATCGTCCTGGGCAGGACTGCGGCCACTGATCCACGAGGAAGGCAAATCCGCCTCCGAATTATCGCGCAAGGATGAGATTTTTACTTCGGAGAGCGGCCTGATCAGCATGGCCGGGGGCAAGCTGACCGGGTACCGGAAAATGGCCGAACGGGCTGTCAACCGGGTAGCGCATCGCCTGGAGGAAGCCGGGAAGGAGCTGGGGCCCTGCCGGACCGAGAAGCTGCCGCTCTGCGGGAACGGCTTTAAGAATTCCAAAGCGGTGCGGGAGTACATCGACCAAATAGCCCGCCGCCTGAAGCCTCACGGACTGGACCGGCATGTGGCCTGGCAATTGGTCACCACCTACGGGGACCAGACGGAAACGATCCTGTCGGGTTTTGAGGCCTCTGAGGGGAAGGACCCCAAGTGGCGCCTGATGCAGGCCGAATTGCAGTTTGGCGTGGCCTATGAGATGGTGCAGAGCCCCATGGACTTTTTCATCCGGCGTACCGGCCGGCTTTACTTCGATATCGATTCGGTACGGGAATACCTTGAGGAGGCCGTTGCCGAGTGCGCCCGGTTGCTGGGGGCGGATGCCCGGAAGGCCGAGGCCTGGAAGGAAACCCTCGAACGGGAAATCCACCTGCACAGCACGTTCAGCCTGGAACCGGTATAGCGTCCCGGGGTACCCCGGGATCAACTCATCCGGTCGGCCAGGGCAGCGAAGGTTTTCTTGGCATTCTTTTGTTCGTACAACACTTTGTAAACGGCGTCGATGATCGGGGTCTTGACCTTCTTGGGGAAGTCCTCCTTGATGGCGTGGGCGCTTTTCACAGCGTAATAGCCTTCAGCCACCATACTCATCTCCATCATGGCGCTTTTTACCGTGTACCCTTTCCCGATCATGTTCCCGAACATCCGGTTCCGGCTGAAGGTGGAATACCCGGTTACCAGCAGGTCGCCCAGGTAGGCCGAATGGTTGATATTCCGGTCGATGTTGTACAGGCGCTTCGTGTAGCGCTTCATCTCCCGGATGGCATTGCTCATGAGCACGGATTGAAAATTGTCGCCATATCCCAGCCCATGGGCAATCCCCGCGGCAATCGCGTAGATGTTCTTCAACATGGCCGCGTATTCCGTGCCGATGATGTCTTTGGTAACCTTCGTCTTGATATAACTACTGCTCAGGGCCCGGGCCACCATCCGCGCCTTCTTTTTATCGGAACAGGCGATGGTCAGGTAGGACAGCCGCTCCAGGGCCACCTCTTCTGCGTGGCAGGGGCCGGTGATCACGCCGATGTCGTCATAGGCAATGTCGTAGGTTTCGTGCAGGTGTTCCCCGACGATTTTACCCGTCTCGGGCACGATCCCCTTAATGGCCGAGAAAAGGGTTTTGCCGCCGAGGGGGACGCTGAGCTGTTTGAGCTCGCGGACCAGGAAGGCAGACGGGATGGCAAAAATCAACAGGTCTGCGTCCCGGACCGCCTCGTCGATGGTGTCCGTCAAACGGAGTTGGTCCGTGTTGAACTCCACGGAGCTCAGGTAATTCGGGTTATGCCCTTCCCTGCGAATGTGTTCGATGGCGTCCGGATTCCGCATGTACCAGGTTACCTGGTCCAGGTTCTCGCACAACATTTTTACGATGGCTGTAGCCCAACTCCCGCCGCCCAGTACGGCAAACCGCATATTTGCTTTCACTCCTGTGTTCTTTCGTCCAAAATTACTTAAAATTAATTCGGTCGGAAATGCGGATAAAACCCATTAAAACGTTGACTATCAGCGCCAAGAAACTTTGGCACGCCGATTGCAACTTGGTAATCGGAATCAAAGTCACGCGATATGAGAACGAAAATTACGATCCTTCCGCTTCTGCTGCTCACTTTTCTGCTCCATTCCTGTTACACCGAATTGTGGGTGGAGGAACCCGCCCCGGTAGCAGACGTCCCGGTCAGCGCCCGGCAGGTGCTGGAAGCCTATGACCTCTGGTATGTGGATATCCACGCCACCCGGGGCAGCGGTGAGGTCCCATTCCTGCAGCACGCCTTTACGGTCTCTTTTGACCGGGGTGCCCTGCTCGCAAACAACAACCTGGTGGGGATCGGGAAGACGGGGAACGGCCTGGGCATCCAGGTGGGCTGGTACGATACAGCCGGCGGGATTGTGGCCATCGACCACGACATCGACGGGCTCTGGGACCTGGATGTCTATGTCCTGGGCAATGCCCGGGTGGAACTCTACGACCCGCAAACGGATACCTCGTATTTTCTCCACGGCTACCAGCGCGGCCAGTTCGATTACGACGGGCTGTTTTACGATAACATCCATTATTTCCTGCAGGAATACAGCGCCTGGGAAAAAACGTTTGCCAGCGATGCCGGGGCCCTGAACGATTTTGACCGGGAACACTTCCTGTCATTCCCGGCCCTGGGCAACCGGGATGAATTCCGTTCGTCCGAAGACCTTCCGGGCACGCCCATCCAGGCGCTAGTATGGGATTACCAGGGACGGTATACCGTGTACAATGTGCCCGGCGACCCCAGCCTGAAAACTTTAACACTGGATTATGAATTTATGGGCAATGACTATTTTGAATTATACGTTATTGATGACGGAACGATTGAACTCTACCACCCGGACAGCGGGACGTTGTACGAGTTCTCGGGCCGGGGCTACCGGCAATTCCTCAAGGATGCGGGCACAGACCTGCGCAAACGCCGGGCGGAAACGCTCCCGGACATGCACGTGAGCAGGAAGCGCCCGGGGTAAGCCTTTAAAATTTTGGTTGGTTGGTTAGTTGGAAACCGTCCGGATCCTGTAAGATCCCGGGCGGTTTCTCTTTTTAGGGGACGGGGCCCGGCAGCAAGGGGCCATTGCGGGTACCTCAATGACTCCCCGGAATTGTTGCAAAATCCTGAGAGATCCCCGCGAATTCTGAAGATTCCCGAATTCCTTCCTCCAGGCCGGGCCACTCGGAAATATTGGGTAATTTTGCCGGCTTAAATCAGGATTTTGAAGAAGTATCTGAACCTATTCGATTTTTCACAGGAAGTCAATTACCGCACGGAGATCCTTTCCGGGCTTACCGTAGCCCTGGCACTTGTGCCCGAGGCGATTGCATTTGCCCTGATTGCCGGGTTGTCCCCGCTCACCGGGCTCTATGCAGCCTTTGTATTGGGTCTGGTAACCTCCGTCCTTGGCGGAAGGCCGGGCATGATCTCCGGGGCCACCGGGGCCGTAGCGGTGGTCATCGTTTCCCTGGTAGCCGACTACGGAGTGGAATATGTCTTTGCCACGGTAATTTTAGCCGGCCTGCTGCAGGTAACGGCCGGGGTGTTCCGCCTCGGTAAATTCATGCGGCTGGTGCCCCACCCCGTGATCTTCGGGTTTGTAAACGGCCTGGCCATCATCATCTTTATGTCGCAACTCGCCCAATTCAAGACCCCGGAAGGGGATTGGATGCAGGGTCCGGCCCTTTGGACCTTTAGCGGGCTCGTTCTTCTTACCATGGCTATTATCTGGGGCCTGCCCAGGCTGAGCAAGGCCGTGCCCGCCTCCCTGGTGGCCATCCTGGTCATCTTTGGCCTGGTCCTGGCACTGGATATCCCCACCCGCAGCATCGGGGATATTGCCTCCATCAGCGGGGGCTTCCCGCCATTCCATATCCCGGAACTGCCGTGGACCCTGGAAACACTGCGCATCATCTTCCCCTATGCCGCCATCGTGGCCGGGGTGGGGCTTATCGAAAGCCTGCTGACCCTGAATATCGTCGATGAAATCACGGAAACCCGCGGCCGTGGCAACAAGGAGGCAGTGGCCCAGGGGGCCGGGAATATCCTCTCCGGCTTGTTTTCCGGGATGGGCGGGTGTGCGATGATCGGCCAGAGCCTGATCAATACCTCCAACGGTGCCCGGGCCCGGCTTTCGGGGATTGTGGCATCCCTGATGCTCCTGGTGTTCGTGGTTTACGGCTCCGGGTTGATTGAGCGCGTGCCGATGGCGGCTCTTACCGGGCTGATGATTATGGTGGCCCTGGGCACCTTTGAATGGGCGAGTCTGCGGACTTTTCGCCGGATGCCCAAATCGGACGTCCTGGTCATGGTGCTGGTTACACTGGTAACGGTCTTCCTGCACAACCTGGCCCTGGCCGTACTCGTGGGGGTGATCATCTCCGCCCTGGTTTTTGCCTGGGACAATGCCAAGCGCATCCGGGCCAGGAAGCACATCGACTCAGAAGGGGTCAAGTACTATGAAATCTACGGCCCGCTCTTTTTCGGATCGACGACATTGTTCAACGAAAAGTTCGATGTAATGGGCGACCCGGAAGAAATCGTAATCGACTTCAGGGAGAGCCGCGTGGTGGACATGTCCGCCATCGAAGCGCTTAACAAACTCACCGAACGCTACGAACGGGTGGGCAAAAAGGTCCACTTAAAGCACCTGAGCAGGGACTGCCGCCGCCTGCTCAAAGATGCCGACGACATCATCGAGATCAACGTGTTGGAAGATCCGACCTACAAGGTGCTTACCGACAAGATCTGAAGGGTGGGAGGGTCCCGGTAGGCGGAATGCCTATAGGGTCCTCAGGTATTCCAGCAGTGCCCGCGCGTCTTCTTCGGACAGGTTCTGGTTGGTCATGATCATGTTGTTGTACTCCTTGAGCAACGCCTTGGCAATGGGGTCTTCCTTGAGCATCCCGTCGGGGTTCAACATCATATTCATCACCCATTCCGGGCTGCGGCGCTCCATTACGCCCGCCATGGCCGGGCCGATCATGCGTTTTTCCACCTGGTGGCAGGCGACGCAGATCTGGTTGAATTTGGCTTCTCCGGTTGCGGCGAGTTCCTGGTCGATTTCATCGGGAAGATCCAGGGATTCCACGGGTCCCACGCCTTTGTTGGAAAGGTCTACGGGGACGCCTCCCGAATCGGCTTTTTCGGCAGCCGGGGCTTCCTGCTTGGTACGACTCATTTCAAAACCGTCGTCTTTTTTCTCCTCCTTTTTTTCGCCGCAACCCGTCACAAAAGCTGCAACGGTGCATATAGCCAAGAATTTTTTCATGATACAGATTCTTATGAGCGACTAATATACAAATTCGGTGCTTATGAATGCTGCCTGAAAAATCGAATTGCGCGGAGTTCGTTGTAGTAGGTGCCGCCCGGCAAGATAAACCCGACATGCCCGCCATAGGCCGGGGATTCGTAAAACAAGCGGGGATGCCGCTCACTGAGTGCCCCGGGATAGCAGGCGGGCCCCAGGAAACTGTCGTTGCGGGCATTGAGCAGGAGGGTGGGGACCCGGATGTTTTCCAAAACCGGCAGGCTGCTGCACCGGGCGTAGTAATCCAGGGCGTCCCGGAACCCGTGCGCCCGGCTGGTATACAGGTCGTCGAAATCCTTGAGGGTCCGGATAGCCCGGAGGGTTTCCAGGGGTATCCGGTCCGGGAAAAGGCGGTGTTTCTGACGCATTTTCTCCCGGAGGTTCCTGAGGAATCGCCGGGAATACAAACGGTTCCTCGGTTGCTGGAGCTGCATGAGGGAATCGCGCAGGTCTACAGGGACGGAAATGGCCGCTGCAGCCTGGATGCTCCGGGCCCTGCCGGGGTCTTCCCCGAGGTATTTCAGGATCAGGTTCCCGCCCAGGCTGAACCCCTTGAGGTAGATGCGGGCTTCCGGTTGTGCGGTTGTCAGGTGTTGAACCACGGCCTGCAGGTCTTCCGTAGCCCCGGAATGGTAGGAGCGGAACAGCCGGTTGGGCTCCCCGCTGCACCCCCGTAGGTTCACCGCACAGACTGCGTAGCCTTCCCCGGCAAATGCAACGGCGCTCCCGACCATATACGGGCGGCGCGTATCGCCTTCCAGGCCGTGAACCAGGACCACTATCTTACCCGGGTGCTTCGCTTTGTTCTCACCATTGCGTCCCAGCCAGTCCAGGTCCAGGAAATCCCCGTCCGGGAGTTCCAGGCGTTCCCGACGGTAGCCCGGGTTGGGGACCCGCCGGAAGAGGGCGGAATAGATGGTGGACAGGTGGCCGTTGCGCCAGTACGCCGGGGGATGATATGCAGACGGTTCCAGGGGCATCGGTCAGACGCCGTGGCAATAGCGGTCCAGCAATTCGGCTTGTTCGGTCAGGGCTTCCCGGAATTCCAGGCGGAGCCGGTCGATCAGTTCGGAAACCGGGAGGACGTCCCCGATACTGGTAACCCCTTGCCCGGCCGACCAGATGGTCTTCCAGGCCTTGGCCTCCGTATCCAATTCTTTGCCAAAGTCGATCTTCGTATCCCGTTTCAGGTCTTCTTCGGTGAGGCCGGCGGCCTCCAGGCTGGGCCCCAGGAAATTTGCGGGCACTCCGGACACGGCTGCTGTATAGACAATATCGGATGCGCCGGCCTTCACGATCATCTGCCGGTAGGCCTCCGGGGCCCGGCTTTCTTCCGTATTGATAAAACGCGTCCCCATATAGGCCAGGTCGGCCCCCATTTGCAGCGCGGCTGCCACGTCCCGTCCCGTGCTGATACAACCGGAGAGCAGCAGCGTTTTGTCAAAGACCTTCCGGACCTCGGCAATCAGGGACATCGGGTTGAGCGTTCCGGCATGCCCCCCGGCGCCCGCGGCAACCAGGATCAGTCCGTCTACCCCGGCTTCCGCTGCCTTCTCGGCATGGCGTTTCTTGATGATGTCGTGGAATACGAGGCCTCCATAACTGTGAACGGCATCCACCACATCGGAGACGGCGCCCAGGGAGGTGATTACCAATGGGACGCGGTAGCGGACACAGAGTTCCAGGTCGGCACGCAGCCTCGGGTTTGTCGGGTGAACAATCAGGTTGACCCCAAACGGGGCGGGCTTCTTGCCGGTTTCCCTTTCATAGGCCTCCAGGGCCCCGGTGATTTCCCTGAGCCACTCTTCGAAACCTTCGCTGCTGCGCTGGTTGAGGGCCGGGAATGTGCCGACGATGCCTCGTTTGCAGCAGGCGATGACAAGCTCGGGGTTGGAAATCAGAAACATGGGTGCCGCCACAACCGGCAGGCAAAGGCTATCGATAAAACGCGCTTTTTCGGGCATTGGAACAGGTTGATGGATAAAAGAAAAGTTCTAAGTTAAAAGTACGATAAAAATGCAGGGCTCCGGGAAGCGGGGAGGAAATCCGTTAATTTTGCAACCGGGTTGGCAGCAACTCAAACTGAAAACCCCGACATGTAACCCAAAACTCGTCAATTTATGTACATGAAAGCGTTCGAAGTCCGTTGGAGCGACCTGGATGCCAACCGGCACCTGGCAAACAGCGCCTACACGAATTTTATGAGCCACGCCCGTATGTCCTTCCTGATCGAATCCGGCCTGGACCTCCCGGAAATGGTGGAGCAAAACCTGGGCCCGGTGGTCTTTTTCGAGCACATGCACTACCTCAGGGAAGTACTGCCGGGAACCGGGGTGAGGGTCTCGGTGGAGGTAGCCGGCCTGAGCCGGGATGGGATGTTTTTTGAATTCCACCACAACTTCTACGACCACCGGGGGAAGCACCTGGCACATTGCAAGATGATGGGAGGTTGGATCGATCTGCACCGACGGAAGCTCACCGGGCTGCCTCAAAAATACCTGGATGCGCTCAGCCGCACGGAAAAGGCCGAAGGTTTCAAGGAACTCACCCGGGCAGACACACGCCGCCACGCCGTGCCCGTCAGGGACCTGGAATAGTACGCCTGCTCACCAGGTACACGCCGCTCATTACCAGCAGCATGGCCAGCACGTCCAAAGCGCTCAGGGTATCCTTGCCGGTGAGGAGGGCAAACCCTATACCGATTACGGGTTGCCCGTAGATAAAGGCGCTTACCGTGGAGGCTTTGAGCTGGGTCAGGGCAAACACGTTGAACAAGTAGGTGAGGAACGTGGTGCCGATAACCACAAATGCGATCGAGGCCAGCCCCCAGGCCGGGATGGACGGCCAGTCGATTTCCAGGAATTCCGGCAGCGTGATGGGCAGGTTGATGAAAACCGCCAGGGTAAACAACCAGCGCATCAAAACAAACGGGTGGTACTTCTCGATGAGTTTTTTGACAAGGATCAGGTAGAGCCCGTAACTGCTCGCATTGACGATGAACAGGAAATTCCCGAGGGGGATGTTCGGGGCGTTCATCCCGGTGGTTTCATTCAGGAAAATCAGGGCCAGGGCGCCGGCAAGCCCCAACAGAATCCCCAGGCCCCGGAGGCGTGTCAGCCGTTCGCGGATGAGGAAATACGAAAAGATCGCGACGATGATCGGGGTCACCGTAACCAGGACGGAACTGTTGACGGGCGTGGAAAGTTCGAGCCCCTTGAAGAACGACAGCATGTTGATTACCATGCCGAGGAGGGCGCAGAGCAACAGCCGCCCCCAGTCCCGTTTCTCGACAGACTGGCGGGGGCCGGCAAAGGAGATCATCCAGAACAGCGCGGCGGCCCCGGTTACCCGCAGCAGGATAAATGCAAAAGGTTGTACATAATGCGGCATGACACCCTTTGCGATGGTGTGGTTCAGGGCGTAGATGGTTGTGGCCCCTATGGCCGCCCATATGGCCAGCGTCCGCTGGCTCAAGGATGGAGGGCTTGTGCGGCTGCCGCTGTGGTTTTGGCGGCGTTGCCGATAAATACCCGGCCGCCGGCCAGGATAACGGGCCGCTTCAGGAAGGTATAGTGTTCCAGGATCAGGTCGCGGAAATCCGTTTCGCCAAGCGCGGCTTCCTTCAGGTTGCGCTCCCGGTAAAGGCGGGCGCGTTTGCTGAAAAGCGCTTCGTAGCTGCCGGCGGCCCGGCGGAGTTCTTCGAGTTGCGATGCGGTAATCGGTTCGGTTTTGATGTCCTGCAAAACCGCAGTTTCCGGCGGGTCGAGCTGTCGGAGGATCTTTTTGCAGGTATCGCAGGTGCTCAGGTAGTAGATTTTAATCATCGGTGCTTGTTGTAATGGATTGCTTCGGCAATTCTATATCATAGGGCGCCCCGGTCAGGCAGGTGGCTGCATGCCGGCCGACAGGGCCAGATAGGGGTTCGCATCTGCATAGGGGATCACCACCCGAACCGGCCCGTCTGCATAGGAGGCTACTTCATAGGGGTTGTACAGCAGCACGAGCCCCTCCGCTTCAAAGCCGATAGTATCCGGCAGGCGGAACTGGTTGTCTTCGAACATAAAACCCGTACTATTGATCTCCGCATCGGATGCGATTCCCTGGGAATCCCGGAAGGCAGCCTCCGCCAGGGCCTCCAAACCCGGCAGGTCCCGGAACAAATCGCGGTTGTCGAGCTCCCGGGCGGACTTCTTGTCAAAATTCAGGTACCGGGTGCGGGTAAACCCGTGGGCACCCCCGGTAAAGATGTAACCGTCGAGTTTCAGGCTCAGCAATTCGTCGCTTTCCAGGGCCACGACGCCTTCCACGGTTGCCTCCCACCCGATAGCCTCGTCCGGGAATTGTTCCCTGAGATTTCGGTAACCGGCCCCGAAAGCGCGGATGGCTTCCGGGATATCGCTGGCCCCGGATACCTCGTCGTAGTCCAGCCATTCGATAACCTCTTCCCGAACGCTCCGGTTAACGGCCCGGCCCAGGGCTTTATCCTCCGATGCCTCCGGCACGTACACCCGGACCGAAGGACAGTCGGCGCACACCTGCCCGAGGTATTCCCGGGGGGTAAACCCGAGTGTTTCCGGCTCCTGGCAACCGGCGGGGACGAGGATCAGTAAGAGGGCTGTAAATACCCGGGCAAGCAGGCGGACAGGCCTTTCCCGTATTGGGGCGAGGGTTGTTTTCATATCGGTTATCCGGTTGTTCCCACAAAAATACGATTTCCCCATCGTTAACGTGCCATTCGCCGCCTGACGCAGTTGTTTTCGCTGGCAGGAAGTGCTAGCTTTGCCTCAAGAGCCAGAAATTCATGAAAAAAGACCTTCGTTTCAATTCGCGAACCATCCACGGCGGACAGCATCCGGACAAAGCTTACGGTGCGGTAATGCCACCCATTTACCAGACTTCCACCTATGCCCAATCGTCCCCCGGACAGCACCAGGGCTACGAGTACTCCCGCAGCGGCAACCCAACGCGCCATGCCCTGGAGGAATCCCTGGCGAGTATTGAAAACGGCCGGTTCGGGCTGGCTTTTGCCAGTGGGCTGGCGGCCATGGATGCCGTGGTGAAACTCTTAAAGCCGGGCGACGAAGTCCTGGCGACAAATGATTTGTACGGCGGCAGTTACCGGTTGTTCCGCAAAGTCTTCGAGCCCCTGGGCATCCGTTTCCGCTTCCTGGGCATGCAGGATGCCGAAGCCGTCGCTTCGGCAATTGGGCCTGAAACCCGTTTGGTTTGGGTGGAAACCCCGACCAATCCGATGATGCAGGTGATCGATATCGCGGCCGTGGCGGAAAGCTGCCGTTCCCGGGGCGTTCTTCTGGCGGTGGACAATACCTTTGCCACCCCCTATTTACAGCGCCCGCTGGAGCTCGGGGCGGACATTGTCATGCATTCCGCGACCAAATATCTGGGGGGGCACAGCGATGTGGTGGCCGGCGGCCTGGTGGTTAAAGACAAAGAACTGGCAGACCGGTTGTATTTTATCCAGAATGCCAGCGGGGCCGTCTGCGGTCCGATGGACAGCTTCCTGGTGTTACGGGGGATCAAGACCCTGCATGTGCGGATGCAGCGCCACTGCGAGAACGGCCGGGCCGTGGCCGAATTCCTGGCGGGACACCCCGGGGTGGAACGGGTCTACTGGCCGGGTTTCCCCGACCACCCGAATCACGATATTGCCGCAAAACAGATGACCGGGTTTGGCGGGATGATTTCCTTTGTGCCACGGGGAGCCCGTTTTGAGGATGCGGTCCGGATTGTCGAAAACCTCCGGGTTTTCACCCTGGCGGAGTCGCTGGGCGGAGTGGAGAGCCTGGCGGGTCATCCGGCCAGCATGACGCACGCCAGCATCCCCAAGGAGGAACGCGAGAAAAGCGGGGTAACCGATTCGCTGATCCGGCTCAGTGTGGGGATCGAGGATGCGGCCGACCTGACGGAAGATCTGGAAAGGGCGCTGGCGGCCATGAATCGGGATTGAAAGATTTGTAATTGAAGCCGCTGTGACGCGCTTCGATTGACGATTTTGTAAAAATATATGGGTCAGATTATGAAAAACCCATAATTTTGCGCGTATATTTTTGATTCAACAATCTCAGAAATTAATCATATGGCTGATTATAAAGACAAAATTGATGCCTTTATGGAGGAGGTTACCTCCCGGAACGGGCACGAGCCGGAATTCATCCAGGCCGTTCAGGAAGTAGCCGAAACGGTTATTCCCTACATCGCCGAACAGGAAATTTACAGCGGGAAGAACATCCTGCTGCGCATGGTGGAACCCGAGCGGTTGATTTCCTTCCGGGTAGCCTGGGTGGACGACGACGGGGAAATCCACGTGAACCGCGGCTACCGGATCCAGATGAACTCGGCCATTGGCCCGTATAAGGGGGGCCTGCGTTTCCACCCTTCCGTTAACGCCAGCATCCTGAAATTCCTCGCCTTTGAACAGGTATTCAAGAACAGTCTCACCACGCTCCCGATGGGCGGGGGCAAGGGGGGCTCGGATTTTGACCCCAAAGGCAAGTCGGACGATGAGGTGATGCGCTTCTGCCACGCCTTCATGACGGAGCTTTGCCGGCACATCGGCCCGAATACTGACGTCCCCGCGGGGGATATCGGGGTAGGTGCGCGGGAAATCGGCTTCCTGTTTGGAATGTATAAGAAAATCCGCAACGAATTTACCGGTGTCCTCACCGGGAAAGGGCTCTCCTGGGGCGGCTCCAAGATCCGGCCGGAAGCCACGGGCTACGGCACGGTGTATTTTGCACAAAACATGCTCGAAACCCGAAACGACAGCATCGAGGGTAAAACGGTTGCGGTTTCGGGCTCCGGGAATGTGGCGCAATACGCAGCCGAGAAGGTATTGCAACTCGGCGGCAAGGTGGTAACCCTTTCGGATTCCGGGGGGCACATCCACGATCCGGACGGGATCGATGCGGAGAAACTCGCCTGGGTGATGGATTTGAAGAACAACCGGCGCGGCCGCATCTCCGAATATGTAAAACAATATCCGGGGGCAAGCTACCACAAAGGGAAGGCACCCTGGCATGTAGCCTGCCAGGTAGCCCTGCCGTGTGCCACACAGAATGAGCTGAACGGGGAGGACGCCAAAACGCTGATTGAAAACGGATGTATCTGCGTGGCAGAGGGCGCCAACATGCCCTCGACCCCGGAAGCGATCCACGCTTTCCACGACGCCCGTATCCTCTTTGCACCCGGGAAGGCTTCGAATGCCGGCGGGGTGGCAACGTCCGGTCTGGAAATGAGTCAGAACTCCCTCCGCATCAGTTGGACGCGTGAAGAGGTGGACCAGCGCCTGAAAGGGATCATGTCGGATATCCACGACTCCTGCATTGAATACGGCAGAGAAGACGACGGATACTGCAACTATGTGAAAGGGGCCAATATCGCCGGCTTTGTCAAAGTTGCCGATGCCATGCTCGCCCAGGGGGTAATCTGACCGGACCTGGAAAACGGAACTCACAAACGCCTTTCCGGCCCAGTGCCGGGAAGGCGTTTTTTCTCTGGAAGGGGGTCCCTATATTTACGCCTCCATAGCGATACCCATGCCAACCTCGACCAAAGCCATCGTCCTGAGTTCCCTGAAGTACGGGGAATCCAGCCTGATCGTCAGGATGTATACGGAGGCCTCCGGCCGGCAAACCTATATGCTGAAGGGGATCCTCAAGCGGCGCAAGGGCGGGTTGCGACCCGGGTTTTTCCAACCGCTGACCCAACTGGAAATCGTGTCGGGAACGGTGCGTCCCGGCAGGCTGGGCTACCTCCGGGAGGCGTTGATCGCCTACCCGTATGCCACAGTCCACAGCGACATCCGCAAAGGGGCCATAGCCCTTTTCCTTTCCGAAGTACTCTCCGAATGCATCCGGGAAGAGGAGACCAACCCGGAGCTCTTCAGCTATCTGGAACACACGCTCCAGTGGCTCGACCAGCACCAACGTATAGCCAATTTCCACATCCGTTTTCTGATGGGCCTGACGCGGTACCTCGGGTTCTATCCGGACCAGACGGACAGCCATGCCCCGTATTTTGACCTCTCAGAAGGAGCCTACTGCAGCAAGCCCGGCCTGAACCCCGTTCTGGCAGACCGGAACCTGGAAGCATTCCGGAATATTTTAGGCACAAATTTTGATGCAATTCACACGGTTGAATTGACACAGGCGGAGCGGCGCGAATTGCTGAATTCACTGATCCTGTACTATGAGATTCACCTTCAGGGATTCAAAAAACCACGTTCGTTAACGGTACTCGATGAAGTTTTTTCCTAACCGACCCATTCCAATCTGGCTCCTTTTTCTTTGGGCACCCCTGTTTATGGGCGCCCAGCAAATTACCATCCTGGATCGCGAAACCGGCGAACCGGTTGCGGATGTTGCGGTGTTTAACGCCCAGCGCAGCACGTCTGCCATCTCGGATGCCTCCGGGCAGGTGCCGATTTCGGGATTCGGGATGCGGGAACGCATCTTTTTCAGGCATATCGGCTACCAGCCCCTGAACCTTACCCGGAGGGCAATCGAGAACCAGGGGAACCGGGTGTATCTGGAAATACAGGCCGAACAGTTACAGGAAGTGGTCATGTCCGTTTCCAAATGGCAGCAGCAGAAGCGGGAAGTCCCCCAGAAAATCGAAACGATCGGGGCGGCAGACGTCGCTTTCGGGAACCCCCAGACCGCTGCAGACCTGTTGCAGCAATCCGGTAAAATATTCGTCCAGAAAAGCCAGTACGGGGGCGGGAGCCCCATGATCCGGGGGTTTGCCACCAACCGGGTGCTGCTTGCCGTGGACGGGGTGCGCATGAACAATGCGATTTTTCGCGGGGGCAACCTCCAGAATGTCCTGTCCATCGACCCCTTCGCGGTTCGGAAAACCGAGGTGCTGTTTGGACCGGGGTCGGTGATTTACGGCAGCGATGCAATTGGGGGCGTCATGAATTTCTACACCCGGGATGCGCTGCTTTCCCCGGGGGATTCCCTGATGGTGGCCGGCAGCCTGGAATACCGGACCGCCACGGCCTCCGGCGAACATACGGCCCATGGCCGGGTCAACCTCGGGTTCGAAAACTGGGGGATGCTCACAAGCCTTACATACAACCATTTCGGCGACCTGCGGATGGGCAGCCACGGGCCGGATTCTTACCTGAGGCGCCGCTACGTGGTTACGGAAGGGGGTACGGATCGCCTGGAAGACAACCCGAACCCGCTTCGCCAGGTACCCAGCGGATACGATCAGGTAAGCCTGATGCAAAAATTCCGGTATAAGCCGGCCCGCCAATGGGACTTGAACCTGGGGGTGCACTATAGCGAAACCTCGGACTATGCCCGGTACGACCGCCTGATCCGCCCGGATTCCGACGGGGACGGCCTCCGGTCTGCCGAGTGGTATTACGGCCCCCAGAAATGGTTTATGGGGAATATCCGCATGGCCCATACGGGGGGGAACAAGTTTTACGAAGGCATGAAACTCAGCGCGGCCTACCAGTTTTTTGAAGAGAGCCGCAACGACCGGGATTTCGGGGAAGACATCCTGTATTCCACCCGGGAACGCGTGGGGGCCTACTCCCTGAACCTGGATTTTGAAACCCGTAAGGTCGGCGACCTGCGGTTGTACTACGGGGCCGAGTATATCGGGAATTCCGTCCGGTCCGACGGATCGGAGACCAACGTGCAGTCCGGTGTGCGGGATGGCGGTGCTTCCCGCTACCCGGATGGTTCCTCCTGGCAAACGGTGGCGGCCTACGTCAACGGGTCGTACCGGTTCAAGCCCAACCTGACGCTGCTGGCTGGGATGCGTTACAGTCACGTCTGGATCGATGCGGAATTTGACCCGACCTATTACGACTTCCCTTTTGAGGATGCAAACCTGGACAACGGGGCGCTCACCGGCAGCCTGGGAATCAGTTGGTTCCCCGGGAGGAATACCCAGGTCACCCTGAACGGTTCTACGGGTTTCCGGGCGCCGAACATCGACGATATCGGGAAGATATTCGATTCGGAGCCCGGTTCGGTTGTAGTGCCGAACCCGGACCTGGAACCCGAGTACGCCTACAACGCCGAATTGGGGGTGCGGCAGAATATCCGGGACCGGCTGGTTGTCAAAGGCTCGGTTTACTACACTTATCTGGTAGACGCGCTGGTACGGCGGGATTTCACCTTTAACGGGGAACGCACCATCCCCTACAACGGGGAACCCAGTAATGTACAGGCCATCCAGAATGCGGCCAAAGCCTATGTATACGGGGTGGAACTCGGTTTCGACGCCTCCCTGGCGGAACACTGGAGCCTGCTGGGCAACTACACGATTACCGAAGGGGTTGAGGAAGAGGAGGACGGCAGCGAGTCGCCCGCGCGGCATGCAGCCCCGGATTTTGCAGACTTGCACCTGGTCTATAGCAAATACCCGCTTAAGGCGTCCTTCTTCCTGAATTACAACGGGGAAGTACCCTTCGAGGACCTGGCCTTTTCCGAACGCAGCAAAACCTTTATTTACGCGTCGGATGCCGGGGGCAATCCCTTCAGCCCGGCCTGGTATACGCTGAATTTCCGGTCTTCCTATACCTTTCCGGGCGATTACCGCCTGACCCTCGCGGTAGAAAACATCACAGACCAGCGCTACCGGCCGTATTCCTCCGGGATCGCAGCGGCCGGCATCAACGTCATTGCCGGGTTGTCCATGCGGTTCTAAAAAAAACCCGGGACCTGAAGGTTCCCGGGGTATTTAAATGGCGTTGGCTTCGGCCGACATACAATTAGTTGTCGTCCACCGCGTCTTCCAGTTCCTCGCCGGCTTTCCGGATGCCTTCGCCTACTTTTTGGGCGCCCTCCTTCATGCCTTCACCAACCTCCTCGGCGCCTTCTTTCAGCTCTTCGCCGGCTTTTTCCATGGTATCCATGGTGTTCTCCAGGCCTTCGCGGATTTCATCGCTGTTCTCCTTGAGGTTTTTGCCGGCTTCTTCCAGGGATTCACCCACGGACTCGGCAGCTTCCCCTGCCTTCTCGGGGGTGTCGCGGCAACCGGTCATCAGACCCCCGGCCAGGGCAACTATCGCAAATGGTATCAGTAACTTTTTCATGATTTTAGTGTTTATGGTTCCTGCTACTATATACGGTTCCGGGCCCGTATTTGGATGCGCTGTGGTTGCCCGGCCCCGGCCCGCATCCATTTTCAGCCGGTGCAGGAGCCGTCCTTACGGCTAAATTCACTAATTTTGCGCACTTTAACCGCACGATACAGCGCTCCGGATATGAAGAAGTTCAACGAGCACAAACAACTGGACCTGCCCCGGGAAGCCGCGGAAATCCGCCGCTTCTGGAAGCAACACGACATCTTTGAAAAAAGCGTGTCCACCCGGGCCAATGGGAAACCGTTTATTTTCTACGAGGGCCCCCCTTCCGCCAACGGGATGCCGGGAATCCACCATGTGATGGCGCGGACCATCAAGGATATCTTCCCGCGGTATAAAACCATGAAGGGTTTCCAGGTAAAGCGGAAGGCCGGCTGGGATACGCACGGCCTCCCGGTGGAACTGGGCGTGGAGAAGGAGCTGGGCATCACCAAGGAGGATATCGGCACCAAAATCTCCGTTGAGGCATATAACGAAGCCTGTAAAAAGGCCGTGATGCGGTATACGGATGTCTGGAATAACCTGACCGAGCAGCTCGGCTACTGGGTGGACATGGAAGATCCCTATGTCACCTACAAGTCCAAATACATGGAAACCGTATGGTGGCTGCTAAAGCAAATCTACGATAAGGGGCTGATCTACAAAGGCTACACCATCCAGCCGTATTCCCCCAAGGCCGGAACGGGCCTGAGTTCGCACGAACTGAACCAGCCGGGGACCTACCAGGATGTGACGGATACCACGGTGACGGCACAGTTCCTGACGGTACCCGAAACCCTGCCGGATTTCCTTAAGGAAGCGGGGAAACCGGTTTATCTGCTGGCCTGGACCACTACCCCGTGGACGTTGCCTTCGAATACGGCCCTCACCGTGGGCGCCGATATCGATTACGTCCTGGTGGACACGTACAACCAGTACACCTTTGAGCCGACGCGGGTGGTGTTGGCAGAAGCCCTGGTAAGCAAGCAGTTTGGACCGAAATTCGAGGCGCAGGAGGCCGGGGAAGACCTGCCCGCTTACGACGGCAGCTCAAAAAAAGTCCCGTACAGGGTGTTGAAGTCGTTCAAGGGGAAGGAGCTGTTGGGAATCCGTTACGAGCAATTGCTCGACTACGCCCAGCCCTATCAGAACCCGGAAGATGCTTTCCGGGTGATCAGCGGGGACTTTGTCACTACCGAGGACGGAACGGGGATCGTCCATACGGCCCCGACTTTTGGGGCAGACGACATGCAGGTGGCCCGCGAAGCGAATCCGCCCATTCCCCCGATGCTCGTGTTGGACGAGCAGGGGAACCCGGTGCCGCTTGTGGACCTACAGGGGCGGTTCCGCCCGGAGATGGGGGACCTTGCCGGGAAATACGTAAAAAACGAATACTACGACGACGGGGAGGCCCCGGACCGCTCTGTGGACGTGGAAATCGCCATCCGCCTGAAGGAGGAGAACAAGGCCTTCAAGGTGGAAAAATACACGCACAGCTACCCGAATTGCTGGCGTACGGACAAGCCGATACTCTATTACCCGCTGGACTCCTGGTTTATCCGGATCACCGAGGTTCGCGACCGGATGTACGAACTGAACCAGGAAATCAACTGGAAACCCCGGGCCACCGGGGAAGGCCGGTTTGGCAACTGGCTGGCATCCGCCAACGACTGGAACCTGTCCCGCTCCCGGTACTGGGGGATTCCGCTGCCCATCTGGCGGACGGAAGACGGGAAAGAGCAGCGCATCATCGGCTCGGCGGCCGAGCTGAAGGAAGCGATCGGGGAGGCTGTGGCAGCCGGTATTATGGAGGCCGACCCCTTCCCGGATTTTACCCCCGGGGACTTGTCCGAGGAGAATTACGAACACATCGACCTGCACAAGAACAAGGTAGATCCGATTGTGCTGGTGTCCTCCTCCGGGAAACCCATGCGGCGCGAAGCGGACCTGATCGACGTGTGGTTCGACAGCGGCTCCATGCCCTATGCCCAGTGGCATTACCCGTTTGAGAACGCCGACCTGATCGACCAGGGGGCCTGCTTCCCGGCGGACTTTATCGCCGAGGGCGTAGACCAGACCCGCGGCTGGTTTTACACGCTCCACGCTATCGGCACGCTCGTATTCGATTCCATCGCTTATCGGAACGTGCTGTCCAACGGCCTGGTCCTGGACAAAGAAGGCAAGAAAATGTCCAAACGCCTCGGCAATGCCGTAGACCCGTTCCAAACCATGGACGACCACGGGCCGGATGCGACCCGTTGGTACATGATTGCCAATGCGAACCCCTGGGACAACCTGAAATTCGACATGGACGGCATCCTGGAGGTAAAACGCAAGTTTTTCGGGACGCTCTACAACACGTATTCCTTCTTTGCGCTCTATGCAAACATCGACCGGTTTACCTACGGGGAACCCGAGGTGCCCTACGTGGAACGCCCGGAAATCGACCGCTGGATCCTCTCGGAACTCAACTCGCTTATCCTGAAGGTTGACGAGGCTTACTCCCAGTACGAACCCACCCGGGCAGCCCGGGCCATTTCGGACTTTGTCCAGGAAAACCTCAGTAACTGGTACGTTCGCCTCTGCCGGCGCAGGTTCTGGAAGGGGGAATACGGCCCGGATAAGATTTCCGCCTACCAGACCCTGTATACCTGCCTGGAAACTGTCGCGGCCCTGATGGCCCCCATTGCCCCGTTCTACTCGGACCGGCTCTACCAGGACCTTACCGGGGGAACCTCCCGGGAGGCGGCGGAAAGCGTCCACCTGGCCCGATTCCCCGAGGCGGATACCGGCCTGATCGACAAGGCCCTGGAAGACCGGATGGAGAAGGCCCAGACCATTTCCTCCCTGGTGCTTTCTATCCGGCAGAAGGAGAAGATCAAGGTGCGGCAACCGCTTCAGAAAGTGATGATCCCCGTGTTGGATCAGGCGCAGCGCCAGGCCATCGAGGCCGTATCCGACCTGATCCGGTCCGAGGTAAATGTCAAGGAAGTAGAATTGCTGGACGACGCCTCGGGAATCCTGGTGAAACGGATCAAACCGAACTTTAAAACCCTGGGCCCCCGGTTCGGCAAGGACATGAAAGCCATCGCCGGGGCGGTATCCCGTCTCGGGCAGGAGGATATCCAGAAAATTGAACGGGAAGGCGAAATTGTGCTTGAACTGGAAAATAAAAACATTATATTACAGTTACAAGATGTTGAGATCAGTTCCCAGGATATCGAAGGCTGGCTTGTGGCCTCCTCGGGCCCGATTACGGTGGCCCTCGATATCACCATCGACGAACAACTCCGGAAGGAAGGTATTGCGAGGGAGCTGGTCAACCGGATCCAGAACCTCCGGAAAGAGTCCGGCTTTGAGGTGACGGACCGGATTGACATAAAAATTTTAAAAGACGAAACCGTTGAGAATGCCGTAAGGAGCAACCTGCAGTACATCAAATCCGAGACCCTCACTGCCCACCTGCAGTTCGAGGAACAGCTGGATGAGGGTACGGCGATTGCCTTTGATGAAATCAACACGAAATTGCACATCCAAAAACACTGAGATTATGGCACAAGAAGATATCAAAGTTCGCTACTCGGATAAGGACCTGGAGGAATTCCGCGTGCTCATTGAGCAAAAGATCGAAAAGGCCAAGAGCCACCTGGAGCTCCTCAGGAGTTCCTATATGAATGACGGCAACAACGGGACGGACGATACGTCGCCCACCTTCAAGGCGTTTGAGGAAGGGTCGGAAACCATGAGCAAGGAAGCCAACACCCAGCTAGCCATCCGGCAGGAGAAATTTATCCGGGACCTGAAAAACGCCCTGTTGCGCATCGAGAACAAGACCTATGGCATTTGCCGGGTTACGGGCAAGCTCATCAATAAGGAACGGCTAAAACTCGTACCCCATGCCACGCTCAGTATCGAAGCGAAGAACATGCAGAAATAACCGCAAACGCCCTCTGGGGCGTTTTTTTGGCTACCTGCTCCTGGTTTTGATCCTGCTGGGGGGAGCCGGGATGCCGGGTGCCCTGGCACAGAAACGCGTAATTAAAACGCTCCTGGAACCGGAAATCCGGGACATCGCAATAGACGGCAGCCAGTGTTTTGCCATCTCCCTGGAAACCGCCCGCACCGACCGGGTCACCGTGGAGGCGAGCATGGAGGGGGAGTACCAGAGCGAGGTAGTTGTCCAGACGGAAAATGCCGGGAGCACGCTGATGATCCGGACGGGTTTCACCCCCGGTTTTGACTACCCCAACGACAAACTCGGCGCCCATAAGGTGCTCTCCGTACGCCTCCGGGTGGTCCTGCCCGAAGGACAGCGGGTACGGCTTTCCGCCGGCAGGTGCCAGGTGGAGGCCTCCGGCAGGTACGAATTGCTCGACGTGCATATCGAGTCGGGGGGGTGCCGTATGGACCACCGGGCCACGACTACCCGGGTACTGACGGTCTCGGCCCCGATCACTGCCCGGATCGACGAAGGAGAAGTCTCAGCGGAATCCCGCCACGGCAGGGTCCGCATGGACACGATCCCCGATGGCATCCCGAGCTATGACTTAAAGAGCCACCTCGGGGATATCCGGGTGCATGCCGGCGGGTAAACCTTCCTGCCAAATTCCCCGGGGTTTCCATTTAATCCCTATTTTTGCCCCTATCAATTAGGCAGGATGCACCTGAAAAAATCCCTCTTCCTGGTCGCGGCGGTCCTGATCGTCGATCAGATCAGCAAAATCTACGTAAAAACCCATTTCCACCTGGAAGAATCCGTGGAGGTGTTTTCGTGGTTCAAAATTTACTTCATCGAAAACGAGGGAGCCGCCTGGGGGACCAAACTCAGTGACATATTCCCCGTTTCCGAACGGAAAGCCAAACTCTTCCTGACACTATTCCGCTTACTGGCCATCGCGGGAATTGGCTACTGGTTGTGGGACCTCCTGAAGAAGCAGGCCAACCGGACCCTGGTCCTGGCCGTCAGCCTTATTTTCGCCGGGGCCGTGGGCAATATCATCGATTCGGTTTTCTACGGGGTGCTCTTCGACCACAGCTACGGGCAGGTGGCCACCTTTCTGGCAGAGGATAACTACGACAGCCTGTTCTACGGCAAGGTGGTGGACATGCTTTATTTCCCGATCATCGACAGCCGGTGGCCCGAATGGGTCCCCTGGCTGGGCGGCGATTCCTTCCGCTTTTTTGCCCCTGTGTTCAATATCGCCGATACAGCCATCAGCACCGGTGTCGGCATCCTGCTTGTCTTCAACAAAAAAGCGTTTTCCCCTGCCGGGGATGCTACGGCCCGGGAGGTGCAATAAGGCGGGGGGTTAAGAGGAAGCGTATGAAACGGCAGGAATCGATCTAATCGTAAGAAAGCCGAGATTCGAACCTGCTTCAGCCCGCGCAATCAGAATTCATAAATAGTTTCCGGGGTAACGGCATAGTGCATCTGCAGGTCGCCGTCGTGCAGGTCTTCGATGGCAGGTACCGGGCCAAAGAACGACAAGCCGATCCGCAGGGCATCTTCCCGGCAATGCTGCAGGAAACGGTCGTAGTATCCCCCGCCGTAACCCACCCGATGCCCGCCGGCGTCAAATGCGAGCAGGGGGATAAAAACCACGTCCAGGGACTCCGGAGGAACTTCTTCCGCGCCTTCGGGTTCCGGAATCCCCCAGGGGCTCGTTATAAAGCGGGTTTCCGGGGTGGTCAGGTAGTGCTTGAGTTCCCCCTTGCCGACAACCCGGGGGATGACGATCTCCTTGCCCCGTTTCCGGAGTTCCGCTTGCAGGTAAGTCGTGTCGATTTCCTTTTTCGACCGGATCGGCAGGAAGAGGTGAAACCGGGTTTTCCCGGAGACAGGCAAATGAAAAACCCGCTCAGCAATTGCCTTGCTGGCGGCTTGATAGGTAGTGTCTGCTAGATTTTGCCGGAGTTGCAAAAAGTTCAATCGAAGCTCATTTTTCAACATCGCCCGTCGATTAAACGCCTGTTGTGGGGTGGGGGAGCATTTAATACAACTAGTCCTTAGCGGAAACCGCAAGGTAGATCTTGAAAAACAGCATCAATATGAGGTACATCCCCAGCGTAACGAGGTAATTATCCATATAAATGCCCGATTTTGACGCTTTAAAAATAAGTAAAAAAATCATCAGGGAAACTTTAAACGGTAATAATTTATCGATGAAATGCACAATTTTGTCATTATTTTAACTTTTATGTGTGTAAAACAACACTTTTAAGGCCGTGCGCCATTCAATTCTCTGATCCTGAAGCCATACCGGCTGTTTATCCTGAATATATTCATGCCCTGTGCAAACTCCATGCAGACCTTCCCATGCCCCTGCCCGGGAATGCGGGGCCGGAATTTCCGCCAGCCCGATTCCAGGCCCCGGTATCCCGGCGAAACCTAAGGAGCTGTGAATTGGCCGAACCGTATCCATCTAAAATTGCCGGAAGCGTATCTTTGTAAGGAAAGCCGAGCAATGAGCCAAACCCCGCTGGAAATCCAATTGAAAACGCTGCCCGAAAGCCCGGGGGTGTATCAATTCTATGACGCAAACCAGCGAATGCTCTACGTCGGGAAAGCCAAGAACCTGAAGAAACGGGTCGGCTCCTACTTTACCAAGAAGCACGACAGCGGGAAGACCCGGGTACTCGTGAAAAAAATCCGTTCGATCCGGCATATCGTTGTGCCCACCGAATCGGATGCGCTGCTGCTCGAAAACAACCTGATCAAGGAACACCAGCCCCGGTACAACGTGCTCCTCCGGGATGATAAGTCCTATCCCTGGCTCTGTATCAAAAACGAACGCTTCCCCAGGATTTTCCCAACGCGGAACCGGATCGAAGACGGGTCTGAATATTTCGGGCCGTATACTTCCATGAAAACGGTGCGGGCACTCCTGGAGCTCATCCGGAGCGTCTACCCCCTGCGCACCTGCAACTACGACCTGGCCGCGGAGAAGATCCGGGACGGAAAATACAAGGTATGCCTGGAATACCACCTGGGGAATTGCCTGGGACCCTGCGAAGGGTTGCAGGACGAGGCCTCCTACATGCGGCAGGTAGACGATATCCGGCAGATTATCCGGGGGAATTTCGGTTCGTCCCTTCAGTATTTCCGGCGCAGGATGAAGCAGCTGGCCGGGGAGACGCGGTTTGAAGAGGCCCAGCAGATCAAGGAGAAGGTGGAAATCCTGGAGAATTACCAGTCAAAGTCCACGGTGGTCCACCCCAAGATCACGGATGTCGATGTGTTTTCGATTGTGTCGGACCCCACCCATGCCTATGTGAACTACATGCAAATCGCCCACGGCCTGGTGGTCCGATCCCACACCATCGAGATAAAGAAAAAGCTCGAGGAGTCCGACGAGGACCTGCTGGCCCTTGCAATCGTCACACTCCGGGAGCGCTTCGGTTCGGATTCCGGGGAAGTCTACCTGCCCTTTGAAGTGCCGGTGGCCGGCCCGGTGCGGATTACGGTGCCCAGCCGGGGCGACAAGCGCAAGATCGTGGAGCTATCCCTGCGCAACGCGAAGTTCTTCCGGCAGGAACGCTTTAAGCAGATCCGGATTACGGACCCGGACCGGCACGTGAACCGGCTGATGGAACAGATGAAGAAGGACCTGCGCCTATCGGAGGAGCCCCGGCATATTGAGTGTTTCGACAACTCGAATATCCAGGGGAGCAATCCCGTGGCGGCCTGCGTGGTGTTCCGGGACGGAAAGCCCTCGAAAAAGGAATACCGGCACTTCAATATCCGGACCGTGGAGGGACCGGACGATTTCGCATCGATGACTGAAGTGGTCCATCGCCGGTACCGGCGGATGCTCGACCAGGGGGACACCCTGCCGCAACTCATCGTGGTCGACGGGGGAAAGGGCCAGCTGTCCGCCGCGCTGAAGAGCCTCGACGTACTCGGGTTGCGGGGGACCATTGCCATCATCGGGATCGCCAAACGGCTCGAGGAGATCTATTTCCCGAAGGATCCGATCCCGCTCTATCTGGACAAAAAATCGGAAACCCTCCGCGTTATCCAGCAACTGCGCAACGAGGCGCACCGGTTCGGGATCACCCACCACCGCAAGAAGCGCAGTAAGGCGGCCATCAGCTCGGCCCTTGAACAGATTGACGGGGTGGGCGAAAAAACGGCCCGGCAGCTCCTGAGAAAATTCAAATCCGTAAAGCGGATACGGGCGGCTTCCGAGGCGGAACTCGCAGCCGAAGTAGGGCCTTCAAAAGCCCGGAAAATCTATGAAAGTTTGCGCGAATGAAGTACCTTCACACCATGCGCCCTCTGCCTATTATCTGCCTCTTACTGCTGGGTTTGGTCACCGGATACGCCCAGGAAAATACTCTGGATGGAGACCTGAAGGTCGGGTTGGTCCTCAGCGGGGGCGGGGCCAAGGGGCTCGCCCATATCGGGGCGCTGCGGATGATCGAGGAGGCGGGTGTCCGGATTGACTATATCGGCGGTACGAGCATGGGGGCGATTGTCGGGGCGCTATATGCCTCCGGGTACTCGGCCCGGGAACTGGACTCCCTTTTCACAAATACGGATTTTACCAACCTCATCCAGGACAACCTGCCGCGAAGCGCCAAATCCTTTTACGAAAAAGAGGATACGGAGCGGTACGCCCTCACCCTGCCATTCACGGGCTTTAAAGTGTCTTTTCCTCCGGCGATTTCGGGGGGTCAGAACATCTACAACGAATTGGTGCAGGCGCTCTATCACGTAAAGGACGTGGAGGATTTCAGCCGCCTGCCGATCCCCTTCTTTTGCATCGCCACCGACGTGGAAACCGGGGAGGAAATCCTGCTGGACAGCGGTTACCTGCCGGAAGCGATCATGGCCAGCGGCACCTTTCCCTCCCTCTTTGAACCTACGGAGGTAGACGGGCGGATCTTAATCGATGGGGGCGTGCTCAACAACTACCCGGTGGACGAGGTCCGGGAACGTGGGGCCCAGGTGGTAATCGGGGTGGATGTGCAACACGGGCTCCGCGACCGGGAGGCGCTTTTGTCGGCCACGGAGATCCTCCTGCAAATCAACAATTACCGGACGGTCGGGAACATGGAGGAAAAAAGGGCGCGCACGGACATCTACATCAAGCCGGATATCCAGTCGTATTCCGTAATCGATTTCGGCCTGCGCGACACGATCATCGCCTCCGGGGTAAAAGCCGCCAAGAAACAATTCGACGAACTCCGCCGGGTGGCGGCCCGCCAAACCCGGAAACCCAGTCGCCGCCCGAACCTGCCTGTTGCGGATTCCATCGTCATCAACCGCCTGCTCATTACGGGGAACAACAACTACACCAGGGGATACGTCAAGGGAAAACTCCGCTTTGACCTGGCCGAGCCCATCCCCTTTGAGAAACTGCAACAGGGGATCAGCAACCTTTCCGCCACCGGAAACTTCAAGACGATCCGCTACAAACTGGTGTCCAACGGCCTGGGCCAGGACCTGATCCTGCAGTTGCAGGAAAACCCGACCAAGACCTTTATCCGTATCGGGGCGCACTACGACGACCTCTACCAGAGCGCTGCCCTGATCAACCTGACCCGGAAGAGCTTCCTGTTGGATGATGACGTGGGTTCCCTGGACGTGATCCTGGGAGACAACATCCGGTACAACGCCGAGTACTACGTGGACAAGGGCACCTACTGGAGCTTCGGGCTGAACTCCCGCTTTAACGGGTTCGACCAGGAGATCAACTACGACCTGATCCGCAGCAACTTTGACGTGCCGGACGACGAGAACATCAACAACATCAACCTGGAGGTGGTCGACCTGACCAACCAGTTGTACCTGCAAACGGTGCTGCGGGAGGAATTTGCCTTTAGCCTGGGGTTGGAGCACAAGCTTTTAAAATATTCCACGGAGACCCTGAACCGGGTTCAGGAGCCCGGGGAGAACCCCCCGGCGCCTCGCGGCGGGCGGGTTTATTTTGAAAACAGCAATTATTTCAGCACCTACGGCAAACTGACCCTGGACACCTACGACGACCGGTATTTCCCCACACGCGGCCTGTACTTTGACGGGGATTTCCACTTCTATATCCTCTCTTCGGACTTTACGGGCAATTTCAAGGAGTTTTCCATCGCCAAGGCCCGGATGGGAACGGCCTTTCCGCTGGCGGGGAACCTGAGCCTGAACCTGGAGACCGAAGGCGGCTTTAAACTGGGGACCTCCAATGTTTCTACCTTCGATTTTGTCCTCGGGGGATACGGGAGCAGCCTGATCAACAATTTCACACCCTTTCTGGGCTATGACTTTCTGAGCCTGCCGGGCAACAGCTACGTGAAGGCCTATGCACGCGCCGACTGGGAATTCACACAGAAAAACCACCTGCTGTTTGCCGCCAACTACTCGAACGTAGCCGACGACCTCTTCCGCACGGGCGATTGGTTTACGGCACCGGATTATTCGGGTTACGGCCTCGGGTATGCCTGGGAATCTTTTTTCGGCCCGGTGCAGGTGCTTTATTCCTGGTCGCCGGAAGGCAAGGACAATTTGTTCTTTGTGAGCATCGGTTACTGGTTCTGAATCCGGTGGCCGGCCAGCCGTGCGGTTGAAACGCAGCGTCTTTTTTACGATATTTGCAAAAAGCACAAAATGAAGGGCAAACGGATCGATATCAGCTCCCACCTGCGGGCCATGTGGTGATGGAACTGCCTACCCTGCGATCCTGATGGGCCGCCCGGCCCGCAAGTGCTAATCTTATACCAAAATACCATGTCAACAAAAGATAATACTTCCCTGAATCTGCCGGTGGAAAATCCCGAGGCAGAGGATTTCCTGCCCCTGTTGGGTACGGACCACGTCGAACTCTATGTCGGGAATGCCAAACAGGCGGCCCATTACTATATGTCTGCCTGGGGATTCCAGCCGGAAGCCTATGCAGGCCTGGAAACCGGCCTCAAAGACCGGGTCTCCTACGTGCTCCGGCAGGACAAGATCCGGCTGGTGCTTACTTCGCCCCTGAAACCGGGTGGCGATATCAACCGGCATATCGAACGCCACGGGGATGGGGTCAAGGCCATTGCCCTGTGGGTGGACGATGCTCGCAAGAGCTTTGAGGAAACCGTCAAACGCGGGGCTGAACCCTATTTGGAGCCTGAAATCCGCGAAGATGACAACGGGAAAGTGACGCTTTCCGGTATCCATACCTACGGGGAGACCGTGCATATCTTTGTGGAGCGCTCGGGTTACGACGGCCCCTTCATGCCCGGATACCGGGCCTGGGAGCCGCATTACCGGGCGGAACCCACCGGCCTGAAATACATCGACCACATGGTGGGGAATGTCGGTTGGAACGAGATGAACAAGTGGTGTGAATTCTACGCCAAAGTGATGGGGTTTGCCCAGCTGATCTCCTTTGACGACAAAGATATTTCCACGGAGTACACCGCCCTGATGAGCAAGGTGATGAGCAACGGGAACGGCCGGATCAAATTCCCGATCAACGAGCCCGCCGAAGGCCGGAAGAAATCCCAGATCGAGGAGTACATCGAATTTTACAACGGGGCCGGGGTGCAGCATATGGCCCTGGCCACGGACAACATCATCAAGACGGTATCCGACCTGCGCGACCGGGGGGTGGAATTCCTCCGGGTCCCGGCCACCTACTACGAAGACGTACTGGACCGGGTGGGGGAGATCGACGAGAAACTGGAGCCGCTGCGAGACCTGGGCATCCTGATCGACCGGGATGAGGAGGGTTACCTGTTGCAGATCTTTACGAAGCCCATCCTGGACCGGCCAACGCTATTTATTGAAATCATCCAGCGCAAGGGCGCACGTTCCTTCGGGAAAGGCAACTTCAAGGCGCTTTTTGAGGCCATTGAACGCGAGCAGGAATCCCGGGGGACCCTGTAATTCGCCCTACGCCTGAAACCGGTTCCCGGAGCCGGGAAAATCAGGCGCCAGGCCCCTGATTTCTTAAAATTCGGGACGAAACTTATAAAGTATTGTTAAGTTCCGAGTTAAAGAGCGTTAAATATGTCGGCGGGGTCTGCTCCATATTGTATTTTTGGTGGCATAAGGGGTGGTTCCCTTATAAACTTTAAGTATTGGTTTTTCATAATTTAAAGTTTGGTTGGTTATTTAGGAAAAGCCCCGATCGCTCGATTGGGGCTTTTTTTATGCGTGCCTTTTTCGGCGCCAATGCAGCCCATTTTGGCGTGAGGCAGCCCTTCTTACGGCGGAAAGGCAGCGCTTCTTACGGCGGAAAGGCAGCACTTCCCGGGAATCCGGCTGGAAATTTCCCGCAATACTTTGGAACAAATCTTGTTTATATAAGTGTTATGTGGCGGAATGAACCGCCCATGGTATTGTATTTTTAATGAAATTTGCCCTGATGAAATCCCTGACTCTCATAGTCCTCCTGATATTCTTCTGTGCGGATGCCGGCAGGTCCCAGGCAGACGCGGCCGGGACGCAGACAGACGCGGGCACCTCCTATCTGGGCGATGTCCGGCCGGCACCTCTGGAGTACCCCGCCTTCAAGGCCGGGGAGTGGTTGAAATTCCGCATCCACTACGGTTTCCTCAACGCCAGTTACGCCACCCTGCACATCACTACCGACACCATTCGCGGCATCCCGGTCTACCACGTGGTGGGACGGGGCCGGACCACAGGTTTTGCCAGTATTTTCTTCAAGGTGGACGACACGTACGAAAGCTATTTCGGGCAAGAGGACGGCCGGCCCTACCGGTTTATCCGCAAGGTGGATGAAGGGGGGTATACCAAGGACATGGAGATCAACTTCGACTACCGCAAAGGCACCGCGCTCCTCCATGACAAGAAGAACGAAAAGAAGTTTAAGTTCGATATCGGCACCTCCATCCAGGACCTGATTTCGGCCTTTTATTACCTGAGGAACAACTACGATTCCAAAAGCCTGGTGGTGGGGGAGAGCATTGAGCTCAACATGCTTTACGACGACGACGGGATCTTCCCCTTCCGGTTGAAATTCCTCGGGCGGGAGACCGTGAAAACGAAATTCGGCAAGGTCCGCTGCCTGAAGTTCCGGCCTTATGTACAGTCCGGTCGTGTGTTTAAAGAACAGGAAAGCTTATCTTTGTGGGTGTCCGACGACCGGAACAAGATCCCGATCCGGATTGAAGCAGACCTGGCGGTGGGCTCAATCAAGGCGGACCTCGACGGGTACAATGCCCTGAGGAACCAGTTCCGGATCATTATGGATTAAGGCCCATCCATGGAGAACAAAGAGCGCACCGAATCCCAGATCCGGAAACTGGAAGCCAAGTACAGGGATTCCGGCCAGGACCTCTCCTCCTACCTCGACGGCCTGTTATACCAGCGGTACCTGACCTACTGGGACTACATCCACCTGGATACGCTGCTGAGCCTGCAGGTTCCCCGTACCCACTTCCCGGACGAGGAGATTTTCATCATGTACCACCAGATTACCGAGTTGTACTTTAAGCTCATCCTGCACGAAGAGCGGCAGATCGTGGACGACAAATCCCAGGATATCGGATTCTTCACCGAAAAGGTCAACCGGATTAACAATTATTACAAAGCGCTGATTTCCTCATTCAGCATCATGATTCGCGGGATGGAGCGGGAGCAGTTCCTCCGCTACCGGATGGCGCTGTTGCCGGCCAGCGGGTTTCAGTCTGCCCAGTACCGGATGATTGAATTGTATGCGACCCCCCTGGAGAACCTGGTACACCATTCCCAGCGGGAAGGCCTGGACCCGGATGCGGAGATCGAGGAGCTATACGAGAAAATTTACTGGAAAAAAGGGGCCACAGACAAGGATACCGGAGAGAAGACCCTGACCCTCAAACAATTCGAATACCGGTACACGCCGCGCTTTATCCGGATCGCCAACGAGGTGAAAGGGAATACCATTTATCATAAATACTTAAATTTGCCCACGGGGCTTCGGAATAATAAAGGGCTCACCCGTGCGTTACAACAAATGGACATCAACGCAAACGTTAACTGGCCGTTGATGCACATGGGGTCCGCTTACCGGTACCTAAATAAGGAAAAGGAGACCATCGAGGCTACGGGGGGGACCAACTGGAAGACCTTTCTGCCTCCGAGTTTCCAGAAGATTGTCTTCTTTCCGGAAGCCCACGACGAGAAAACATTGGAAAACTGGGGTAAAGAGTGGGTGGAGCACCACCTGAACCCTGAAAAACAGACCTGAAACGTATGCGAATATTCTGGGGCATTCTGGGGCTGGCGCTGGTGCTGGCTTCCTGCAAGGACCGGCCGTCCGAAACGGCCTTACCCGAATCGAAACCTGAAGAGCCTTTGGTTGCCGAACTGGCCCCGAGGCTCGAATACGGTTTCGACCTCAGGGAATTCGAGGTGGTCCAGGATACGATCCGCCGCGGGGACAGCTTTGGGGAGCTGATGCTCGCCAACAAGGTGGATTATCCGAAAATCGCACAGATATCCGAGAAATACCGCGACACCTTCGACGTGCGGAAGATACGGGTCGGGAAGCCCTACATGATCCTTAAATCCAAAGACACCGCCCAGGCCGCCCAGGTTTTTATCTATCAGAACGACCGGGTCAATTACACCGTGGTGGATTTTCGGGACTCGGCGGTAGCCTATAAGGAAAAACGCCCGGTTTCCTTCAGGGAACGGGAAGTAGCCGGGGTAATCCCGGAAGGGGGTTCGCTGTCCCTGGTCATCGACCAGCTGGGGGTGGATTACCAGGTGACCCTGGACCTGTCGCAGGTCTATGCCTGGACGGTAGACTTTTCGAAACTGGATGCCGGGGATAAATTCCGGATCATCTTTGATGAAAAATATATACAGGACAGCCTCTATGCCGGGGCCGGGCCCATCAAGGCGGCGTATTTTGAGCACGGGGGGAAACCGCTATACGCCTTTGCCTACCACAATGATTCCCTGGACATAATGGAATACTACGACGACCAGGCCGAAAACCTGCGGCGGACCTTCCTGAGCATGCCCATCCGGTTTGGCAGGCTGTCGTCCCGGTATAACCTCAAGCGACGGATCCGGTATTACGGATACAAGGTACGGCCCCACCGGGGTACCGACTATGCGGCACCGATTGGCACGCCCATCCTGGCGACAGCTGACGGCGTCGTTACGGAATCCACCCGTCGGGGCGGGAACGGCAAATACGTGAAGATTCGCCACAACGGCACTTACAGCACGCAATACCTGCACATGAAGGCCCAGAATGTAAAGCGGGGCGATTATGTGCGACAGGGCGACGTGATTGGCTGGATCGGGATGACCGGGAATACGGGAGGCCCGCACGTTTGCTACCGCTTCTGGAAAAATGGCCGCCAGGTAGACCCCCTGCGGGAGGAACTGCCAAAAGCCGAACCGCTCGCTGAGGCCAGGCAGCCCGAATATTTCGATTATATCAACCCGCTGAAGGAACAGCTCGACTGTATCCCCCTGGAACTGCACGAGCCGGCTCCTGATTCCGATGAACTCCTAACTTTCAACCAACCCGAACATGCCCTTTCCGAAAATTAATCCGAGTACCACCCAGGCATGGAACCAGCTCAGAGCCCATTACGAGAGAACACACAACCGCCACATTAAAGAACTTTTTACCTCGGACCCGGAGCGCGCCTCCCGGATGAGCCTCCGGTGGAATGATTTTTTCGTGGATTACTCCAAGAACCGCGTTGATGACGAAACCCTGGAACTGCTGTTGTCCCTGGCCGAGGCTTGCGATCTGGAGAAGGCCATGGATGCCTATTTCGGCGGAGAGGCCATCAACCAGACCGAGGGCCGTGCTGTTTTGCATACGGCCCTGAGGAACGGATCGGATTCCGGCCTGGAAATTGACGGGGAACCGGTGGAAAAGGAAGTCGGCAGGGTAAGGGAACACATGCGGGCTTTCTGTGAGGCCGTGATTAGCGGGGACAAAAAAGGATATACCGGAAAACCTTTTACCGACGTGGTAAACGTCGGGATTGGCGGGTCGGATTTGGGCCCGGTGATGGTAACCGAGGCCCTGCAGTTTTACAGCAACCACCTCCGCACGCATTTTGTGAGCAATGTAGACGGGGACCACGTACACGAAACGCTCCGGAAGCTCAATCCGGAAACCACCCTGTTTGTCATCGTCTCCAAGAGCTTTACCACCCAGGAGACCCTCAGCAATGCCCTGACGATAAAGAAATGGTTCCTGGAGTACGCCACGCAGGCCGACATTGCCAAACACTTTGCCGCCGTATCGACCAACACCGCAAAAATTGAGGAATTCGGCATCGCGGATGCGAACGTCTTTCCCATGTGGGACTGGGTGGGCGGCCGGTTTTCGCTCTGGAGCGCCGTGGGGTTGTCCATAGCGCTTTCCATAGGCTTTGACCAGTTTGAAGCCCTGCTTTCCGGGGCCCGGTCGATGGACCGGCATTTCCGGGAAGCGCCCTGGAAGGAGAATATCCCGGTGATCCTGGGCCTGCTGAGTATCTGGTACAACAATTTCCACGGGGCGGAAACCGAAGCGGTGATCCCCTATTCGCAGTACCTCCACCGGCTGCCTGCCTACCTGCAGCAGGGGATTATGGAAAGCAACGGCAAAAGCGTGGACCGCAACGGCGTACCCGTGGCCTACCAAACCGGGACAATTATCTGGGGGGAGCCGGGCACCAATTCCCAACACGCCTTTTTCCAGCTCATCCACCAGGGCACCAAGCTCATCCCGGCCGATTTTATCGGTTTCCGGCATTCCCTCCACGGAGACAGGGAGCACCATCTGAAACTGATGGCTAATTTCTTTGCACAGACCGAGGCGCTGATGAACGGGAAGACCCCGGAAGCAGTGCGCGACGAACTCAGCGGTCAGGGCCTCGGTGACGACGCCCTGGAAAACCTGCTGCCCTTTAAGGTGTTTGAAGGGAACAAGCCCACCAACACGATCCTGATAGACCGGCTGAGCCCGGAAAGCCTGGGCGCCCTGGTAGCGCTCTACGAGCACAAAATCTTTGTCCAGGGGGTTATCTGGAACATCTTCAGTTACGATCAGTGGGGGGTGGAGCTCGGCAAGCAGCTGGCCTCGACGATCCTCTCGGAACTCACCAGCGGGCAAGTTGGCAATCACGACACCTCCACATTGCAACTTTTGCAATATTTTAAGAGTTAACTTACCGAAGTCGCAACTGTTAACGGTATTGGATAACTTGTTGCGGATCAGCATAGTTTAGACAAATTTTGTGTTAAATTTGCCCCGGGGAATTTAACATTCCCTTAATGCTTAAGTGCGCAATCTGCGCCACTTTTGCACCACATTTCAAAACCAAAATAACACAGAACATGAAAAAATTAGCCTTAACCTTTATCCTGGTTTTTGCAGCTATGGCCAGCCATGCTCAGGCGACGCTGACCGGGACCGTCACCGACGGGGAGATGGGTGGTCCGCTGCCCGGAGCTTCGGTTGTCGTTAAAGGGACAACCAACGGAACAACTACCGATTTTGACGGAAACTTTACCCTTGAAGCCAGTACGGATAGCGGGGTGCTCGTGGTCACCTATATCGGGTTTATGCCCCAGGAGGTTTCTTTCTCCGGGTCTGCAAGCCTGGGAACCATCCAGCTGATGCCCAATGTGGAAGTGCTGGAAGGCGTAATCGTAACCGGGGTACAGGATATCGCCAGGGACCGGGAAACACCGGTGGCAGTTTCCACCGTACGGGCCGAGGAGATCCAGCTTAAGTTGGGATCCCAGGAATTCCCGGAAATCCTAAACACAACCCCTTCTATCTACGCTACCAAGAGCGGAGGTGGATTCGGGGACGCCCGGGTGAACATCCGGGGTTTTGACACCAACAACTCGGCCGTGATGATCAACGGTATCCCGGTCAACGACATGGAAAACGGGCAGGTATACTGGAGTAACTGGGCCGGACTTTCGGACGTGACTTCGGCCATCCAGGTACAGCGGGGTCTGGGTTCTTCCAAACTCGCTATTTCCTCTGTCGGGGGTACGATCAACGTAATCACCAAGAGTTCCAAGCAAACCGAGGGCGGGTCCTTCGGCGCCACCGTAGGGAACAACGAATACTTTAAATCCATCGCTTCCTATTCTTCCGGGATTCTGGAGAACGGGTTTTCCGCCTCCCTGCTGCTGAGCCGCACGGCGGGCAGCATGTATGCCGACGGGACCCAGTTTGAAGGCTATAACTTTTTCCTCGGCCTCGGGTACACTTCCGGGGACCACAACCTGGAATTCATGGTAACCGGCGCGCCCCAATGGCACCACCAGCGGAGCTTTGCCCCCTCGATTGCCGATTACATCCAGTACAGCGACAACGGGGTAGACCCGGACCGCCGCTACAACAGCGACTGGGGCTACCTGAACGGAAAGGAGTTCAGCTTCCGCCGGAACTTCTACCACAAGCCGGTGATCAGCCTGAACTGGACCTGGGACATCAACGAGGTCTCCACGCTGGAAACTTCCACCTACGCCTCTTTCGGCCGGGGTGGTGGAACCGGGGAGATCGGGCGTTCTGCCGGTGCCCGCCAATTTGACGGCCGCTGGAAAACCGCCAACGGGCTCGTAGACGTAGACCGGATCTTCGCGTACAACAGCGGGGCACCCGTCATGTTCGACGGCTCCATCGTACAGCGCGAGCAAACCAACGGCCTGTATGTGAACCAGGGAAGCGGCGACCGCTCGGATGCGAACGGGATTTCCCGTCGGGCTTCCATCAACTCCCACAACTGGTACGGGGTGCTTGCCAACCTGACCAACCAGTTCTCAGACCAGCTGACCGTCGATTTCGGTATCGACCTGCGTCGCTACACCGGATACCACTACCGCCGGGTGAACAACTTGCTCGGGGGGGATGCCTACCTGCAAACCGATAACCAGAACAACGACCCGAACCCGCTGTTCTTTGAAACCTACAATGCCAACCAGCCGTGGTGGGTATTCGGAGATATCGACGAGGAGGAGAAAATTGACTACTACAATACGGGCCTCGTAAACTGGATGGGTGTTTTCGGACAGGCGGAGTACCGCTTTACGGAAGACATCGTGGGCTTTGTCCAGGGATCGCTTTCCAACCAGGGCTTTGCCCGGGAGGAATTCTTCAACGAGGTACCTCCGGAGCAAACCGATTACGAGAACATCCTCGGCGGAAACGTCAAGGGGGGTGTTAACTGGAACATCGACGCGAACCACAACATCTTCGCCAATGCGGGCTATTACAGCAAGCAGCCGTTGTTCGACGCGGTTTACATCAACTTCTCCAACACGCTCAACCCGAACCTCACCAACGAGAAGATTACTGGGTTTGAACTCGGGTACGGTTACCGCAGCTCCATGTTCCGCGCGAACGTGAACCTGTACCGCACCAGCTGGAAAGACCGCTTTGAGTCTGTTTCCGCCACGTTCAATGCCGGGGAGCCGGATGAGATCCGAGGCAGCGCCAACCTGCTCGGGATTACCCAGGTACACACCGGGGTAGAGGTGGATGCGCAACTGCGGGTTGCCGACGCCCTGACCCTCACCGGGATGCTTTCTGTCGGAAACTGGCAATATCAGGACGATGTAAGTGCCACGTACTTCGACGCGGAGAACAACCCGATCGTCATCGACGGGGTAGAGCAGCAGGAGATCCTGCCGCTCGATGGTGTTAAGGTGGGCGATGCCGCCCAGTTCACCGCCTTTATCGGGGCCGACTACAACATCCTCGACAACCTGAGCGTGGACGCCGGCTACCGCTATGCCGACAACCTGTACGCCCAGTTTGACGCCACGGACGTCGGGGAGGAAGGCGCCCTGAAACTGCCGTCCTTTGGCCTGATGGATGCCGGCCTGACCTTCAGCATGCCTTTCCTGGAGAAGACCATGAGTTTCCGGCTGAACGTCAACAACGTCTTTGACAAAGTGTACATCGCCGAAGCGGATACAAACATTTTTGCCGAGCCGGGCGACGATACCTTTCAGGGGATCAACACGGCCAACCGGGTATTCTTTGGCTTCGGCCGTACCTGGAACGCCAGCCTGCGCTTCAACTTTTAATAATCGGGAATTTCCGGGAGGTCAACCCTCCCGGATTTCAAGGGAAAACCCCGGCGGTATCGCCGGGGTTTTTTTATGCCAAAAAGTAATACCTTTACGGGAAAACCGACTGCATGGAAATCTTACAAACTGTCCACTCCTACCTGGCCTATGTGGCCCTGGCACTTTTGTTCCTGGCCGTTGCCAATGCCCTCACAGGCCTGGCTAAAAACAGGATATTCACCATGGAGAAGGACTTGCGGCTGAGCCTATTTACATTGATTATCTGCCATATCCAGCTCCTGGTGGGGCTCGTGCTCTACTTTGTGTCCACCAATGGCTACAAAGCCCTGAGCGAACTCGGCATGGGCGGGATGAATGCGGCGGCCCGGTTACTGGCCGTGGAACACCCCCTGATCAATATTGTTGCCATTGCTCTGGTCACCGTGGGCTGGTCGCGCCATAAAAAGTTCCTGGACGGGAAGGGCAAATTCAAGAGTATTGCCATCTTTTACGGCCTGGGGCTCCTTTTGATCCTCAGCCGCATCCCCTGGGCCAACTGGTTTAACTGATTCTCCTTCTGCAAACAACTATAACCCATTTAAAACAACTTGTGATGAAATACATGTATTGCCTGATACTGGCCCTGGTATGCGCGCCCCTGGCGGCCCAGGAAACGGAATTGTTCAATGGCGAGGACCTGTCCGGCTGGACGGTCTACGGCACCGAAAAGTGGTATGTGGAAGACGGGTTGTTGCTGTGCGAGAGCGGCCCGGACAAAGGGTACGGCTACCTGGCCACGGATAAGCACTACAAGGATTTTGTGCTGACCCTGGAATTCCTGCAGGAGTCCGACGGCAACAGCGGGGTCTTTATCCGCTCCACAGTAGACGGCACCAAGGTGTCCGGCTGGCAGGTGGAGGTGGCACCCCCGGGGCACGATACGGGCGGGGTCTACGAATCTTATGGCCGCGGCTGGCTCATCAAGCCCGAGGCGGGGAAACCCGATGTAAAGATGGGCGAGTGGAACACGATGAAAATCATGGTCTCCGGAGACACCATCACCTCCTGGCTGAACGGCACGGAAATGATTACGCTCACCGACGAGAAAATCGGCCAGGGCGAAGGCTCCATTGCCCTGCAGATCCACGACGGGGGCGGCATCAAGGTAAAATGGCGGAACATCGTCGTTACCGAGCCGCAGTAGGCACAAGCTCGAAGTAGGCCGTAGTTACCCCGTATTGATTCATCTGCGGGGTTCCGTTATTCGGGATTTTCCGGGACCCCACCGGAGTTTGCCGCTATTTCTTTACGTATCAGGAAGGCATAGACCGGCAGGTGGTCGCTGTAACCGCCCTGGTAGGAACCGCCTGCATAGGTGCGGAACGGATAGCCCTTGTAGGGGCCCGAGGAGGTGAGCAGGTAGTCCGGGCGGAAAACCCGCGCTTTCCAGAAACGATACCCGGTTGTATCCCGGAACCAGTTTCCGTTAAACATGAGCTGGTCGAATAAATTCCAGCGATCCCCGTAGGCGAGGGAGCCGCTGCCTGCCAGGAAGAGCGGTTCCATGGGATTGAAAAATTCCCGCGATGCCAGGCTGTCCCGGCTGCTGCCGGAACCCAGGGTGAACCGGATGCTGGCATCCGTGGGGTCGTCGTTATAATCTCCCATCGAGACGAAGCGGGCATTCGGATCCAGCCGGAGGACGGAATCCAGGATGTCCCGCTGCAGCGATGCCGCTGCCCTGCGGTAAGCTTCCGTCGCCGCAACCCCGCCACTGCGGGAGGGCCAGTGGTTTACCGACAGATAGACGGGCTCTCCGTCCAACACCCCGTACACCAGCAATTGATCGCGCGTAAACCGGCGCCGGTTCCGGGTATCGTATAGCAACAGTCGCCGACTGGCACTTTCGATGGGGGTAAAACAGGCTTTTTTATACAGAAAAGCCACGTCAATCCCTCTCCGGTCCGGGGAATCGTAATGAACGACCCCGTATCCTTTGGTGCGCAGGGCTTCTTGCCCCAGGAGGTCTTCCAGCACCGCCCGGTTCTCCACTTCGCACAAACCGATCAAATCCGGCGAACGCATGGCTGTTTCCCGTCCGATGTCCGACAATACCCCTGCAATACGGCGGAGTTTCACCCGATACCGCTCCTCAGTCCATCGATCCTCCCCTTCCGGGGTCCTGGAATCATCTGCCGTAAGCGAATCGTCCCGCGTGTCGAAGAGGTTTTCCACATTGTAAAAAGCAAGGGTCCGGATGCGGTAGTGCCCGGGGGTTAATCCCTCTTGCTCCCTAGCATTCCCAGGGGATAAACCTGGTGCAGGGTCGGATTCCGGCGCGGGAAGGCCCGGCGGGAAACATCCCCGGAGCAGCAGGCCCAGTAAAACACAGGCAATCCCTCTTCTGGCGTTATACCAATTCATCTGCGGACAAATGTACTACGCGGCCACGCAGGGAACCTGCAGGCCCCCGTGCTACTATTGCATCCCGGAACCAGAACCGGCAGGGAAAATGCGAAAAGTAGCGGGCGTTTATATTCTATTCCTTTTATGGGTGGCAGCCCCCCGGGCCTTGTGCGCCCAGGAGTATCTCGTTCGGGGGCAGGTGCGGGACGACCGGAGCCGGGAAGCCCTGCCGGATGTTCGGGTTGAGGTAGTGGAACCTTCCGGGACGAGCGGATCCGTCCGGGCGGTATGGAGCGGGACAGACGGTCGTTTTACCCTGAAAACCGTCCGGGACAGTTTGATTATTTCCCTGGTTTGCGCGGGCTATGTCGCCCGGGAAATTACCGTTTCTGTCCGTGACCAGGGAATTACGGACCTTGGCATCCTGTATATGCGGCCGGAAATTACCTGGGATGACGAGGCGGAGGTGGTGCTCCTGTCCCGGGAACAGTTGGACGCCCCGGAGGACGCAGCGGTTTCCAGCCCCCTGCTGCACGCCCGGCAGGATGTGTTCCTGAATCGCGCTTCCTTCGATTTTAGTGCGGGTTTCTTCCGGTTGCGCGGGATGGACAACCGGGAAGTGTCCCTGAGGTTCAACGGGGTCCCTTTAAACGCTGTATACGACGGTCGGCCGGCATGGAGCAGCCTGGGAGGGCTTACGGATATTGCGCGGAACCGGGTGTCGAGTGCCGGGCGGAATTACAATCCGGCCGGTTTTGGCCGGACCCTCGGACTCACGGATATCCGGGCATATCCCCCCCATCTCCGTAAAGGGATGCGGTTGACGGCATCCTCGAGTAACCGGAGCTATCGATACCGCCTGATGGCTACCTACGTTTCCCATCCGGGCAAGGCAGGCCTATCCTATATGGTTTCCGCCGGGTGGAGGTACGGGGCCTCCGGTTACGTTCGCGGAACGCCCTATCATTCCCATGCGGTCTATGCCTGTATGAACTGGACGCCGAACGCGCAGCATGCCTTCCGTCTGGGGGGGGTGTATGCAAATACGCGCAGGGGTCTTTCCACGGCCCTGACCCCTGAGGTAGCCGGCCTGATGGGAACTCGCTACAACCCGGGGTGGGGCCTGTCCGGGGGAGTCATCCGAAACGCGCGCCAGCGCCTGGAATCCGAGCCCCTGATATTTTTCAACCACGAATTTCGGGCCAGGGGCACCCGGTGGGAGACCGCTATCGGTTACCAGGTTCAGAATCAAACCCGAACACGGTTGAGTTATTTCGATGCAGCAAACCCGGACCCTGTGTATTATCGAAACCTTCCGTCTTTTTATTACAACAGCCCCATCGGGGCGAATTATTCGAATTCGAATCTTGCCCGGAAAGCTTTCGTTTCTAACCCGCAGCTCAATTGGGATGCCGTCTATGCGGCGAACCGAAACCCGGAGCACCAGGGCCGTGCCCGCTATGCCGTCACAGGGGATTTCCGGCAGGGCGGCCGTTTGTATATCGGGAGCCGGGGAACTTTCCGGATCAGCCGGAATCTCCGGGCGGGCGCCGGCCTGGAATATTCCGACGCCAACCTGCACTTTGGCCAGCGGCTCGTGGATTTGCTGGGGGCGGAATACCATGTGGATTCTGACCCTTTCAGTGGTACGGGGAACAACCTCCTGGGGCCGGAACAAAAAACAGAGGGAATGACTGCCGGATACTCGTATTCCCTCGGGGCGCGGTCCATTCGGGGCTTTGCCCAGTTTCATGCGGCTGTGGGCCGTTGGGAGGCCTGGGGGGGAATCCAGGGAGGGACTACCCGGTACCGCCGCGAAGGCCTTTATCAAAACGGTCGGTATCCCCAATCTTCACTGGGCCGAGGAGATAACCTGGATTTTAAGTCCTTGTCCGTTCGGGCAGGGGCCGGCTACCGGTTTTCGGGGAGACATGGGATGCACGGGGTTTTCGGCCTGTCCCGCCGCCCGCCATTCTTATCCGAAGCCTATGTGGACCCGAGGGAGAACAACCGCCCGTTTCCCTCGGAAGCGACCGGGAAAATCCTGGGGGGAGCCCTAACGTACTGGATGCGGTACCCCAGGATCAAGGGACGGGTTACCGCCTATTATTCCCGGTTTTCCGACCAGCGGTCTGCCCGGTCCTACTATGCCGAAACAGCCCTTGGTTCGGCCTTTTTCCGGGAAATTACCGCCGGCTTGGCAGCTCTGCACCGGGGCGTTGAAACCGGCCTGGAGTATCAGTTGGGGCCGGCCGTAACGGCAACTTTCGCCTCAGCATTCGGCACCTTCACCTATTCGGGCCGGCCGCGATTGCGGATGTACTATTTCCCGGATCCCCGGGAACCCACAAACCTGCCCGGAGCGGGAGTCTGGGATGCGGGGAACGCCCGGCTGGAAGGCCTGCAGATTTCCGGCGGACCTACAGTGGCGGGTTCACTGGGGGTTCGATACCGGGACCCGGGCTACTGGTGGCTGGACGTCCGGGCCAATTACCTGGGGCGCCAGTACGAAAGCCTGGCTCTGCTGCGGTATGTACCGGATTTCCGCCGGGACCCGGAGGGAGTCGCAGCCCCTCTATCGGAAGATGACCCCGTAATACAGAGAATATGGGAGCAACGGCCGCTTCCGGGATATTACCTCCTGAATATCAGCCTGGGAAAGTCCTGGTTGTTCGAAGGGCATTATATCGGGGCATTTGTCGGGGTAAACAATGCCTTTGACACGAGACACCTCACTGGCGGATACCAGCAGGGTCGCCTGGCTACTTATGCAGATTATCTAGAAGACCGCCAAAGCGGCCACCCTTCTTTCGGGAGTCGCTACTGGTATGGGTATGGTAGAACGTATTATTTAAATGTGACATGGAGTTTTTAAATCGAATCTGGAATTTATCGGGAAGGGTAGTGTTAATCTTTGCCCTGGTCCAATCCACAGGTTGCGAACCCTCGGATCCGAATCCGGGGACAGGGTCGGATTGCGAGGACGTGAATGAGGCATCTGTCGGTTTCCCGGAGCTGTTTCGAATGTATACGGGGACCCCAACGGAAATTACCGTCGAGGGGTACCTGACCGGCGTGGTGGCATCCTCCGACCGGGAAGGCAATATTTTTGGCACCATCTATATCCAGGACCTGGCGGAGAACCCCCGTTCAGGCATTGCCCTGAAGACGGATCTGGTGGGTTCCGATGCGCTGTTCCCGCCGGGAACCCGCGTGAGGCTCTGGTTGCCCGGGCTGTATCTCGGGCTTCAGGATTCCGGGTATGCCCTGGGGACCCCCAGGGAAGTTTTCGGGAATATCTTCATGGATCGTTTACCGGCTTTGGCAACTGCAGAACGCCTGGCCCCCGATTGCGGGGATTTCGAGGGGATCCAACCCACTGCGGTCCGGGCAGAAAGCCTCGATTCAACCCTGGTCCATACGCTGGTCCGAATCCAGGACGTGGAGGTCGATCCGGAGTTTAAATCACGGCCCTTTGCCGAAACGGAAGAAGAAACCCTGGTCCCACTGCTGAGCTGCACAGGGTCCCGACTGGGCCTGGTCAATAGCGGGTATTCCGAATTTCGCGATGAAGAATTGCCCGCGGGTAGCGGGACGGCGACGGGGATTCTCCTGGGGGAAGCGCCCGAATACCGTTTGTTGCTTCGTTTCGCATCCGATCTGGAGATGGAGGCCCCTGCGTGTCCGGACCGTTACCCACCCGTGAGCTCGGATCGCCTGTTTATCTCCGAGCTTGCAGATCCCGACAATGAAACAGGTGCCCGGTTCCTGGAATTGTACAATGCGGGCGACCAGCCGATCGACCTCAAGGGCTGGAGCCTGCAGCGGTACACGAATTCCAATCCGGAACCCGGGAACCCGTTCAACCTGGACGGTTTCAGGATAGAACCCGGGGGCACGCTTGTATGCACGGCGGATCCCGAAACTTTTGAGGCCGTGTACGGCTTTTCGGCCGACGCGGTGTTATCTTCCAATGGACCTGCCGATTCCAACGGGGACGATAACCTGGTCCTTATTGACCCGTTCGGCAACCGGGTGGATATTTTTGGAGTCCCGGGGGAGGACGGGTCCGGGACATCCCACGAATTCGAGGATGGTGGGGCATTCCGCCGGGGCGAGGTATTTCGGGCCAATCCGGAGTTCAATCCGGGGGAATGGGAGATATACAACGACAGCGGCGGCCATGGCACGGAAAAGAGGCCACTGCAGGCACCGGAAGACTTCACACCCGGTTCCCACAACCTGAACCGAGGAGGGAAACTTCACGGGGATCTACCCAAGGACGTAAAACGATGCAATCGGGCAGTAGCTGCGATTTGGGAATAATGCCTGAAAGCGCGTATCAGGCTATCCAATATTCTGTATTTTTGAAGCTATGGACACGACGCAATTCTTTGAAAAAATCCGGGAGGGCAACCTCGATGAGGTCAAAAGCGCCCTGGCTGCCGACCCACAGTTGCTCAACGCCCGGGACCAGCGGGGTTCCACGCCCCTGGTCCTTGCGGCCTACTACAACCAGAACGAGGTGGTGGCTTGCCTGCTGGAAAAGGGGGCTCCCATAGACGAAAAAGACGGCTCGGGGAATACGGCCCTGATGGGGGTTTGTTTCAAGGGTTATACGGACACGGCTAAACTGCTTATAGATTCGGGGGCAGACGTGAATGCGCGCAACGGTATGGGGATGACCTGCCTGATCTTTGCTGTGACCTTCAACCAGGAGGGGATTGCACGCCTTTTGGTGGAAAACGGGGCGGATGTCAACGCCATCGACGCCCGGGGCGAATCCGCTTTGGACCACGCCCGGAACCAGGGCCGGGAAGGCCTGGTGGAATTCCTGGAATCCCACAGCTGATTTGCCGGAAATGGAATTGGACATCGCCCTGGTACAAACCTCCCTCCTCTGGGAAGACCCGCCCGGGAACCGGGCACGGCTCGGGGAGTTGCTCCTTCCCTTAAGGGGAAACACAGACCTGATTGTCCTGCCCGAAATGTTCAGCAGCGGCTTTACGATGGATCCCAGGCACATGGAGGAAGGCGAGGCGGCAAAAACCCTGGACTGGATGCGGGAAGAAGCTGCCGCAGCCGGGGCCGCCCTGTGCGGCAGTCTGGTATGGCCGCAGGAAGACCGGTTTACCAACCGGTTCATTTTCGTGGAGCCCGATGGGAAGTACCACACCTACGACAAACGCCACACGTTCACCCTCGCCGGGGAAGACAAGGTCTACGCACGGGGTACGAAAAATATCCGAATTTCCTACCGCGGGTTTGCCATCCGGCCCCAGGTGTGTTACGACCTGCGTTTCCCTGTGTGGAGCCGCAATACGGACGACTACGACATGCTGGTCTATGTAGCCAACTGGCCCGAGGCGCGCATAGCCGCCTGGGATACCCTGCTCAGGGCCCGAGCCATCGAAAACATGGCCTTTGTAATCGGGGTAAACCGGGTGGGCTCGGACCCGAACGGCCTGAGCTATGTGGGGCATTCGGTCGCTTACGATCCGCTTGGCAAGCAGCTGGCCTACTCGGAGCGTGAAGAAATCGTCAGGGTCCGCATAGACCGGGAGGAACTCGTGGCTTCCCGGAAGCAACTGCGTTTCCTGGCAGACCGGGATTCCTTTACTCCCGGATGGTGAAAGTTTCTACTTTTTCCCAGTTTGCACGCAGTTCCACTGGGGCGGGATAGTGCGCAACGCGCTCCGGCTGCCGTCGTTCCAGGTAACTGCCCGTATCCCATTTCCCATTGCCATTCGTATCAAAGACCACGCGAATCCGGTAGGTGTCCGGCCGGAGCCAGGGGAAGCTCAACTCCCCCGCTTCCTGCACCGCCCGGCTGCGGATGACATTCCCGGACCTGTCGGTAATCTCCACGAGCATCGGGTAGGCGGTGGCCCCGGCAAGCTGGAGGCGAAGCGTCCCGAATTCCGTTGGGCTGCCCATGGTATACCGGTTCACCAGCGTATCGTTCGTGTCCCCGAAAAAGTCTGTAAGCGCCCCGGGGTTTGCCCGGATGCTGTAGGTCTTTTCCCGTTGTTTTTCAAAGGCCAGGTACAGCCGGTTGTATACGGTGTCCAGCCGGGCGCTGAACGGCACGGGTACGGTGTCCTGATCTACCAGCTCCAGCCGGCTTGTATCGGTGGCCACCAAGGGCAGGTTGGATTCCAGGTACACCGAGTCCAGCGGGGTCAGCTGACCCCGCCCGGACCAGGATACCCGCAGGGAATCCCGGGGGACGTCCAGGGGTTTTACGGAAAAGGTGTCGATGCGCTCCTCCAGGCGCGGGTGGCGCAGGGTAAAGACCATGGAATCCGGTTCCCAGGGGGTAAACCAGAAATTCAGGCTGTCCTTGTCGGGTACCCGGGCAAGGAGCGTGCGCACACTGTCCGGCACGGGGGTCAGCAGCCGGAGTTCCGGGGCCTCCCCGCCCGTATAGGGGAACAGGATGCGGTTGTCTGCTGCATAGGTGGGTTTCCGGGCGCTGTAGGCCGGGGTTTCCCGAAAGAGCGTCAGCACATAGGTGGAATCCGTGGGCAGGGTGATGGTGTCTTCCACAAAGCCGATTTTATCCGCATTCGGGTTAAAGACATTGTTCTTGGCTTCGTCTCGGATGGCAAACAATTTGTACCGGCCCGCCTTGAGGTTTTCCAGGCGGAAGATTACCGCGCTGTCCAGCGTATTGGTGAGGTAGTACGGGGGTTTTTTATAAATGGTGGAATCTGTGTAGGCGCTGTCCAGTTCATAGAGCATCACGCTGATAAACGGATCCGGCTCCAGATTGTAGGCATCGCTCACCACCCCGGTCAGGCTCAGGGAGTCGATGTAATCGCCGGTGGAAAACACATAGGTGAGCAGGTTGTAGGGGTTCTGTTCGTTGTTGTCCACCACGCTTTGGCCAAAGTTCAGCGTGTAGGTGGTGTTGGGCAGGAGCGTATCGGTGATCTTCACCTGCAGGTATTTGGCCGTATTCCCCAGGGGGGTAATCTCCGGCGGGTATTTCAGGGGAGGGGAGATAATCAGCTGTTTATCGAGGTCTACCACGCGGATATACTCGTCAAAATACAGCCGGATGCGTTCCGCGTCAAAATTCGTGGTGCGGTTTGGGGGGTCGGCCCGCTCCAGCACCGGGGGGGTAACGTCCTTGGGCCCGCCGCTGGGGGTGCCGCGCCGGCCGCACTGAATAAGCGCCAGGACCAGGAATAGGGCGAAAAGGGCTGCCGAAAGGCGACGGAGCATCTCCATAAACAGGGGTTATTCAGCCACAAAGAAACAACTTAATGCCGAAACGGGAAACTAGGGAACCGTGGCCAGGGCGGCGAGCAGCAGGGTTGTCCGGGATAGGGGGGCAAAGGCTTCCGCACAGGCTTCCAGTGTAGACCCCGTAGTGATTACATCGTCTACCAGCAGGATGCGGTGCCCTTCCAGCTCCTCCGGATTTCGCAGGGAGAAAGCCCCCCGGATTCCCTCCCAGCGATTCCATCGGTTCCGGGCGGTCTGTGTCCGGGAATGGGCTGTTCGGACCAGGTGTCCCTCCGAGTACCGGGCCCCCAGGTGGGCGGCAATCCGGCGGGCAAACCGGGAACATTGGTTGTAGCCCCGTTGGCGTCGTTTTCTCGGGTGAAGCGGGACAGGCATGACAAAATCCAGGTGTTGCAGGGCCGGTTCCGCCCGGAGTTGCATCCCGTACCAGTCCCCGAACAGGTCCCCGAGTTGTTCCCTCCCCTGGTATTTGAGCTGGTGGATGAGTTTTTGGACGAGCCCGCCCGGGCTGTAAAACAGGAAAGCCGAGGTTTTTTCAACGGTTCTTTGTCCGAAAAATAGCCGGTCTACGGGGTTTTCGGACTGGAAATCGTACTCGGTCAGCGGCAATTCATCCCGACAAAATGCACACAGGTGGGACTCTCCCCGATATAAGTGCGCATTACATCCAAAACACCGGCAGGGTACCAGGAAGGTCTCTAGGTCATTTACTATTTTTGATACTTTGGCAAACATTTTAACCCGGTCAAACGTTAACCTACTGTAGCCCGCTCTGAATGAACCTCCAGGAGAAGACATTTAACTACAAAATCATATTCGCGGCCCTTGTGGCCGTTATTGTCGGGATCCTGATCGCGTTCTACTACAGCTATGCGCAATCCCAGACCGAAATCAACTACCTGGAACAGGAGAAAAACCTCCTGGTTAAGGACCTGACGCTCATGCAGACGGAGGTAGACCGGCTTTCCGCCCTGAACGAGGTCAATGAAATTGAGCTGTCGGACAGCCGCGCACGCGTACAGACCCTTCTGGACTCGGTGGGTCGCCTGAATTACGACATCGCCAAGCTTCGCGAATATCGCAAGGAACTCCGCAATCTGGAAGCACGTTTTGACAGCATCAAATTGCGCAACAACTACCTGCAGTATACCAACCTGCAGATAACCGAAAAATACGAGGAAACCCGGAGGCAGATCGAAGAGCTCCGCGGGCGCAGCAGCAGCCTGGCCGAAGCGGAAGCCCTCTTGCGGGAGCGAAACCGGCAACTCAGCCAGGAGCTCCGCCGCAAGAGTTACCTGGTTCTGGAAAACCCGGAAGGCAGCGGGTTCCGCCTGCGGAACAACCGCCCCATCAAAACGAACAAGGCCTCCACCATCGAGAAATTGCGGGGCTGCGTCACCATTGTGGCCGACCCGAATGCCGGGGCCGAGGAGAAAGTCCTCTACTTCCAGTTCCTGGGGCCGGACATGGGGGTTATTGAAGACAACGCCAATATCGTTTCCGTCAACGGGAATATCTACAGCAAGCGGGTGGAGCTGATTTACGTGGGGGAGGAATTGAATGTTTGCGACTTCATCACCGTGCCCGAGGGGTCCCTTCGGGAGGGCATCTACACCCTCAATGTCTTTGAAGACGAGAAACTGCTCAGCACTACCGAATTTCAGCTGAAGTAATTCGGCCGCATTTTCCCCTGAATATTCTATTTTTGCCCAATGGCAAAACAAGAAGACGACTTTAAACGGGTCATTTCCCATGCCAAGGAGTATGGGTACGTGGTCCAGTCGAGTGAAATATACGACGGGCTCAGCGCCGTATACGACTATGCGCAGAACGGGGCCGAACTCAAGAAGAACATCCGGGAATACTGGTGGCGGGCCATGGTGCAGCTGCACGAGAATATCGTGGGCATCGACGCGGCCATCTTTATGCACCCCACTACCTGGAAGGCCTCCGGGCACGTGGATGCGTTCAATGACCCGCTCATAGACAACAAGGATTCCAAGAAACGCTACCGGGCCGATGTCCTGATCGAAGATTATGTGGCCAAACTGGAAGCGAAAGTGGAAAAGGAGGTGGATAAGGCCGCTAAACGGTTTGGAGACGCCTTCGACCGGGAACAATTCGTCTCCACGCACCCCCGGGTAGTGAAGTACCTGGAACAGGCCGATACGATAATCAAGCGGATGGCGCGTTCCCTGGAGCAGGAAGACCTGGCGGATGTAAAGGCGCTGATCGAGGAACTCGAAATCACCTGCCCGGTATCCGGCTCCCGCAACTGGACGGACGTCAAGCAGTTCAACCTGATGTTTGGCACAAAGCTCGGGGCCAGCGCGGATTCCGCCATGGACCTGTACCTCCGCCCGGAAACCGCGCAGGGGATTTTTGTCAATTTCCTGAATGTCCAGAAATCCGGGCGGATGAAAATTCCCTTCGGGATCGCCCAGGTGGGGAAGGCCTTCCGAAATGAAATCGTCGCCCGGCAGTTTATCTTCCGCATGCGGGAATTCGAACAGATGGAGATGCAATTCTTTATCCGGCCGGGCGAGCAGAAGAAATGGTACGAGCACTGGAAGGCGGCCCGGATGCAGTGGCACCTTTCCCTGGGGCTGGGTGAGGAGAATTACCGCTTCCACGATCACGAGAAACTGGCCCACTACGCCGACGCGGCCGCCGATATCGAATTCCGGTTCCCCTTTGGTTTCAAGGAGCTCGAAGGGATCCACTCCCGCACGGATTTTGACCTGGCCAACCACGAAAAATATTCGGGAAAGAAGCTCCAGTACTTTGATCCGGAGCTGAACGAACACTATACGCCCTACGTGGTGGAAACCTCCATCGGCCTGGACCGGATGTTCCTGGCCGTATTTTCGCACTGCCTCCAGGAGGAAGACCTCGGGGACGGGAATACGCGGACGGTCTTGAGGCTCCCGGGGGTGTTGGCGCCAACCAAGGCGGCCATCCTGCCGTTGATCAAACGGGACGGCCTGCCGGAACTCGCCCGGGAAATCCTGGACGATCTGAAATGGGATTTCAACGTGCAATACGACGAAAAGGATGCGGTTGGGCGGCGCTATCGGCGCCAGGACGCCGCCGGCACGCCCATTTGCATCACGGTAGACCACCAGTCGCTCGAAGACCGGACGGTCACGCTCCGGCACCGCGACTCCATGGAACAGGAGCGCGTGCCCATCGACCAACTCGGATCGCTTATCGGACGGGAAGTAGATATGAAGGAGTGGCTCCGGAAGCTATCCGGGGCATAGGGCGCTGAAAACCCGGGGTTGCACATAATTCACAAACTGGCGGCGAGCAATATCCCCATATAGTAGTTGCGGTCGTTCCCGGGGTAGTAGTAGCGGGGGGCGGACCCCCCGAAGCCCGTGGCGTTGATCAGGACGGAACTCGCATAGCGGGTGTTGGTCAGGTTGTTCACCCCGAATTCCAGGCCCGCCCGGATTTGCCGCCCCAGGGGCAGCGTGTACCCCGTCTGCAAATTGACCAGCCCATAGGGATCGCTGAAAAGCGAATTGCTATCCGTCAGCGGGATGGGATCCACATACTGGTAGCTCCCGTTTACATACCAGCCGGCATCCCCGGCCAGACGCACCCCGGCGTATACCCGGTTTCTGGGGACTCCCGTCAGGCGGTTTCCCGAATAATCCTCATCCTGGTCCGTAAAATCCCGGAAATTATGCGCATTCAGCGTGTAGGAAAGAAAAGGGGTTACCGAGTAGCCGGCCCCCGGTCGGACACGGTACTCCCAACTCACTTCCAGGCCGTTGTGCCGGGTACTCCCCGCATTCCTCCCAATGTACTGGTCCTGGCCCACGCGCTGTGCAACCAGCAGGTCCCGGATGTCCATCGTATAGGCGGCCGCCGTCAGCTGCATACGGGTGTCCCGGGAGGTCCAATGCACCCCCGCTTCGTAATTCCACCCTTTTTCCTGCCCGATATCCGGGTTGATCTGCCCTTCCGGGCTGAGGGATTCCTCCAGGCTTGGGTTGCTGAAGCCCCGGCTCACGTTCAGGTAGGTGAAGAACGCCTCCCGCCACGAATACCTGAGGTCCAAACTGGGCAGCAATACGGGGTGGAAGTCGCGGGCAGCCGAACGGTTGTCGGGACCCTCCCCGGACAGGTCCCGGAAATCGTACCGCGTATCGTTCAGGCCCAGGCCCACCCGGATCCCCAGGGCCCCGGTAGCCTGCCAGTCCAGGCTGCCGAACAGGAAGTCCTGACGGCGGAATTCCTTGTTGTCGCTGAGTTGCTCGCCCTGCAGGCTGCCCTGCCCGTTGTTTTCCTCATAGCGGTTTTCGTAGGTCCCCCAGGAGTACTCGTCCCGATAGAGTTCCCCCCCGATGCGCGCCCGAACCGGCCCCCCGCCCAGGCGGAAACCCGTCTCAAGGAC